>NZ_CAJQUB010000012.1:0-571717 GCF_907163215.1 Candidatus Accumulibacter sp. ACC005
GGTACGAATGCGCAGGAAGCTGGCTTCCGGCTCGAAGTGGATATCCGAGGACTCGCGCTTGACGGCGTCGGTGAGGATCGAGTCGATCAGCCGAACAACCGGCTGGCTGTACTCATCGGCCGATGATTGCAGTCCACGGAAGTCGATCTCGCCGGTCTCGATCTCGTGCAGGATGCCGTCGATCGACAACTCGTGACCGTAGTACTGGTCGATGGCGCGGTCGATTTCGGTTTCGCCGGCGAGCAGGGTTTCGATTTCGATGTCGTCGCTGGCCAGCGCACGTATTCTGTCCAGCGCGACGATGTCGTTGCTGTCGGCAATGGCGACCGTCAACCGCAGGTTTTCAGCGTCGTAGTCGAGCGGCAGCAGGTGGTGGCGTTTGGCAAGATCGCGCGGAACGAATTTCAGCGCCGATGGGTCGATGATCGCATTCGAGAGATCGACGCTCTGCTTGCCCAGACTTTCCGAAAGCGCGTCGCGTAGCGTCGCCTCGGAGACGAAGCCGAGTGATACCAGGAGCTTGCCGATCGGCCGGTTGGACTTCATCTGCTCGAGCAGGGCGATACGCAGCTGGTCCTCGCTGAGAATGCCCTTGCCGAGCAGGATCTGGCCTAGCGGCCGGGAATGGACGGGAGTGGCTGCAGCGTTCATGAGGGCTTGGACCGGCACTTCAGCAGCAGCGATGGTCGCAGACGATCACGTTCATCGTTGCAGTTCAAGGATGCGCTGCTCTGCGGCATTCTTGTCAAAGGCGCTGGGTGAGGTTTCGGCAGCGCTCAAGGCCATCTGATAGTACTGCGCTGCGAGCTTCTTCTGGCGCAGGTGGTCGAGACTGACGGCGACGTTGAAGAGATGGTCGGCATTGCCCGGCTCCAGCGAATAAGCCTGGAAATAGGCCTGTTGGGCATCGCTCCAGCGGCTCTGCCCGGCGTAGAGGTTGCCGAGGGCGAAGAACAAGGCCGACGAGTCGGGCTGGCGGGCGATCAAGGTCTTCAGACGACTCTCGGATTGACTGGCGCCACTCTGCCCGCGCATGTTGATCAGCGCCGCCTGCGCAGTCATGTTGCCGGGATCGGATTCGAGAACTTGCAGAAACAGTCCCTGCGCCCGCTCAAGCTGGCCCTGCCGGTTGGCAATAGCTGCCAGGCCGAGCAGGGCATCGGCATTTCTGGGGTCGCCACGCAGGACCTGTTCGTAGCCCCGGCGCGCGTCGTCCAGACGGTCCGCAAGCCAGGCGTCGTAGGCTTTTTCAAGGGTCTGCGTCGCTTGTTTGCGGCCGGAACTGCGTTGGAAAACCTCCGCCGCCGCTGCGCGCGGAGCCATGCCGCCGTCTCTCGGTGCGCGCCCTGTGGACGAGGATGAGGAGGCGTCCGGTTTTCGCTGCGCCGGCGTTGATCGCTCGGGCGCTTCGCCGGCGGGCGTTGCCGCGGGCGGCTGTTCGCCGTGCCCTTCTGCAGCCGTCTGCAGTGTGCTGGCCGGTGAGTGCGCGAGCGGTGTTGCTTGCTGCTGCATTGCCGGGGTTGGTGGATACGCCGGCGGTCGCGCGGCGGACGTAGGTGCGACTAGCGCTGCGCCGGAAATGGACTGCAATTGCCACCAGAAATAGCCGCCGATGGCGATCGTCGCCACGCCGAGCAGGCCGAGAAAGAGCCATAACGAGGTGCGTGACCTGGGTGTCTGCTTGACGGCAAACAGGTTTCTCGCGGCTGTCCGCTCGTCCGCCTGCTGACTGTCGAAGGCGGCTGCCGAGCGTGCCGCCGTGGGTGCACGTCCTGTCGCTGCTGCCGACGGGCGTCGCGAAGCCAGATCGGCTTCGACTGCATCGAGGTCATCGGCAAGCGACGAGAACGTCTGTTCGTCGGATGGCGCTGGCGTTTCCAGCGGCAGGGGGTCGAGGCGCAGTTCCCCCGCCACCGTGGCCGTTGGCCGAGCGTTGGCGCTGGCCTTGCGTTTGGCTTCCTCGGCGCGCCGCAGCGCGTCCATCAGCAGACTCACTGCAGTGGCTCCGGAGGGCGTTCGGGGAGCGAGAACGGCCGATAGACCTGGTCGGTCTTGAAGAAATCCTTGCCCGGCAGGACGTCTCTGAAGCTGCTGAAGTCGCCATCGATCGAGGCATCCTTGATCACCGTCGGGCGGATCAGGACGACCAGTTCCGTCTTGGCAGACGAGTTGTTGCGAGTATTGAACACTTCCCCGATAAACGGAATGTCGCCGAGGCCTGGCAGGCGCCCGGCGCGGTTATCCAGGCGGTCTTCCATCAGCCCGCCAAGGACAGCAATGTCGCCGCTTTCGACACGCATGATCGACTCGATTTCGCGCATGCGAATCTGCGGCACGAGGTTCTTGATGTTGTTGGCAGCCAGGCTCGGGTTGGGATCCTGCTTCAGCTCGGCAATGCTGGAAATCGACGGGCGAACGTTCAAGGTGACCGTGCCGTTGTCGCTGATTTGTGGCGTCAGGCTCATGAAGAAACCGATCGACACCGACTGTGGCGTGGTCGTCGTGGTCACCGTGGCGTTAGTGTTGGTGTTGCCCGGAACGACGTCCTGCTTGACATTGAAGTAGACGAAATCCTCCGATACCTTGAGCGTTGCGGTCTGGTTGTTGAGCACGGTCAGTTTCGGGCTGGAGAGTACCTTGACGGTGCCGAAGGCGCGCAGCAGCTCCACGGTCGACAGGAGATTCAAGGGGTCGAGGTTGCGGTACTTGAGGACGTAGGGGGTGACCACACTACCGACGTTGGTCGTCAAGGCGGGTTTGGTCACGCTGTAGTCGCTACCACTGGTAAAACGACTCCACTCGATACCTTGCTGGTAGCCATCGCTGAGGCCAACCTCGATGATCGTCGCCTCGATCAGCACCTGGCGCCGGGCGCTGCCCATCACCCGATCGAGGAACTCCTGGACCCTTTCGTGTTGTCGAGACGTCGCTCTGACGTTGATCACCCCGGTTTCCGGATTGGCGATCACCGACGCCGCCTCGCGGAAAGTCATGCGCTTGACGACCGTGGCGCCGGCATTCTGCAAGGTCGCCGGGTTCGGGCTGCCGGCCAGGTTCTGTGCGAGTTGCGTCAGGCGAGCCGTAGTACCCGTTGCCGTCGCTGTTCCGCCGGTGCCGGTTGTGCTTTGCGATGCACTTTGCTCGGTCACCGTCTCGGTCGTTCCTTCCGGGAAAATCTTGTCGGTCTCATGTAGCAGGTCTTTCAGGTTCTTCTCGAGAGAAGACCAGAAACGGTTGTTCGATTTGTTCTCGATCTGAATTCGCGAGGTGTTGCCCGTTCCCGCAGCGCCGCCACTGCCGGTGGCCAGCGCGCTGGTCGAGATCTGCGTATTGGTCGACACGGTGCCGGTCACATCGCGAGAGATGTTGACGTAGTCGACCTTGTAGTTCTTGAGATAGGGAGTGTCGGGCATCACCGCCAGGTTCGGGCCATCGAGTTCGAAGCGCATATCGACCTGCTTGGAAATGCGCGTGAGCAACTGCGGAAGGGTCTGATCGATGGCGTTGAGGGTCACTTCTCCGACAATGCCGGGATGGATGTCGACGTTGAGTTTGGCATCGCGGGCCAGGGCAAAGAGCAGGTCATGAACCTGCACGTTGTTGACCACCACGCTGTAGGTTTCGGTCTTGGCAGCCGGCCGTGGCCTCGGTAGCGAGAGGCTCTGTTGCACCGGGGCGGGAATGGCGCCCGGCGTGCTGGGCGCGCTGTCTTTCTGCAGGTGAGCGGCTGCCGGCCCGCTGCTCAGCGTCGTTGGCGTACACGCGCCGAGGAGAAGGGCCAGAAGGATGGCGCCGAGAATTGGCAGAGGCACGCTCGAGCTTGCTCCGGTTAACAGTGGAGTTGATGATACCACGACAGAACTTCGATGCAAGTGCATGATTTTTATTGTGTTGTGACTATGTTTGTCGCTTCGTCCGAGGGGCTGGTCAGCGTAGTCTGCTGACCGATCGAACGTAGGGCTTGCTCGCCGGGCTGACCTCGGCAAGCTTGGCCAGCGCCGCGTTGGCCAGCTCGCGCGACGGGTAGTCGCCGTAAATGACGCCGAGCCGGTCTTTGCCGCTCAGATTCGAGCGATAGATCCGAAGCTGTCGAAGATCCAGCATCGTTGCATGCTTGTCAATGAAATCAAGTACTTCTTTCTCGCTGCTGGCATCGACAACGAGCAACTGAATGAAGAAATGGCTATCCGGAGTCTTTGCCAGCCAGGCCTTGCTTGCCGCGCTTCGCTCGGCCAGCGTCAGTGGCGGTTGCGCGTGCGGCGCCTCGGCAACTCCGACAGGCGCCGCCGCGAGCGCTGCGCCGGAAGGCGCCTCCGGTGGCGAAGTCGGCGCGACAGCTGTCGGCTCTACGGCCTGCTCCGCCGGCACGGCGAGCGGCGGAGTGGTAACGATCGCTGGCGCGAGAGGAATGCTGCCAAGGCTCTGCTTTCCGGCAGAGTAGGCCAGGAAGGCGATGGCACAGACGCCTGCTGCGGCCCCTGCCCAGGCCCAGCCGACGTTGAAACGGCGACCGAGGCGCCTGAATCCGGCATCGCCAATCGCGCTGCGCACCTGTCGTCGATCGACCTGATGCACGCCTTCGGAAAAGGCCGCGAGCAGCGCCTTGTCGGCAAGAATGTTGATGCGTCGACTGAGCCCTTCGGAGGCCTTGCTGATCAGCTCTATGGCCCCTTTGGTGAACGGATCCGGACCCCGATAACCGGCAGCGCGCAGGCGGAAGAGCAGGTAGACGGATACATCACTTTGGCGCAGCGGTTCCAGCCTGAAGTTTTGCGTGATGCGGTCATTGAGCTGGCGCATGTCTGCCTGCTGCAGGCGGAAATCGAGCTCGGGTTGACCAAAGAGGGCAATTTGCAGGAGTTTGTGACGATTGGACTCGAGGTTGGAAAGCAGGCGGATTTCTTCCAGAGCCTCTGGAGGCATGGCATGGGCCTCGTCGATCAGGGCCACCACCTGGCGCCCGCTGCCATAGATTTCCAGGAGACGTTCCTGCAGTGAGCGAAGGAGCAGATGGCTGCGCCCTTCCGCTGGCGGGATGCCAAGCTCGTCGGCGATGGCGAAGAGGATTTCTTCGCGCGAGAGCATCGGATTGGCCAGATAGATCGTCTCGACGTTGTCCGGCAGCTTCTCGAGCAACATCCGACAGAGCATGGTCTTGCCGCTACCGACCTCGCCGCTGACCTTGACGATCCCCTCATCGTGCGTAATCGCGTAGATCAGCGCCTCGAGCGTCGCGCCGCGCTTGCCGCCAGAGAAAAAGAACTCGGTATGTGGCGTGATGCGAAAGGGGGGTTGATGCAGACCGAAATGCTCAAGATACATCAGAGTTCCCGCGCCGACGATTCCATGCGGTTGTAGAGTGTCGTGCGATGGATGCCGAGCAGGCGCGCGGCCTGGCTGACATTGCCATGCGCGAGCTTCAGCGCGGCCTCGATATAGCCGCGCTCGGTGGCGTTGAGCAGCCCATCGAGGCTGAACGGTTCGCGTTGCCGCAAACGCTGTGTTGCCGCCGCGACGATGGCCTCGCCAGCGGCCTCATCGCTGCCCGGAGCGATGTTGGCCGAAGCGGCCAGCGGCTCGTCGGGGACGTCAAGCTCGGCTTCCAGCGCGGCGACGTCGACGATCTGCCCCGACTGCTTGCTGACCAAACGAATGACGATATTGCGCAATTCGCGGACGTTGCCTGGAAAAGCGTAGTCGAGCCAAAGAAGTCTTGCCTCGGCAGAGAGCGTGAATGGCAGCTGCCGCGTCTGTGCCGCGTACAGTTGCCGGAAGTGCTCGAGCAGGAGCAGCTTGTCGTCGCCCATCTCGCGTAAGGGCGGAGCAACGATCGCGCACACCGACAGGCGGTGATAAAGATCGGCCCGAAAATTGCCGGCGCGCACCTCCTTGCGCAGGTCGCGGTTGGTGGCGGCAATGATACGTGCCTGGCTGAAGCGCTGCTGGGTTTCGCCGACCCGCTGATACTCGCCGTTTTCGAGTACCCGCAGCAGCTTGGCCTGGAGTTCGAGGGCCAGTTCGCCGATCTCGTCAAGGAACAGCGTGCCGTCGGTCGCGTCTTCAAAGTAGCCCGCCTTGGTGGCGACTGCGCCGGTAAACGCGCCGCGAGCGTAGCCAAAGAGCGTCGCTTCAACCAGGTTTGGCGAGATGGCAGCGCAATTCAGCGCCAGAAACGGTTTCTCGCGGCGGTGAGTATCGTAGTGCAGACAGGCAGAGGCGATTATCTCCTTGCCGCTGCCCGACTCGCCTTCGATCAGCACCGCGAAAGGCAGGTCGGCATACTGGCGCAGCTGCACGCGCAGCTTCTCGATGGCCGGGCTGTGCCCGATCAGCGGGGAGGCGTCCTCGCCCTGGCGTCTTGCGTCGAGGGCGCGAAAGGCCAGGGCGCCCTGGAGAACCTGCTGCAGGTCGCCGGGGTTGCACGGCTTGGCCACGAAATCAGCAGCGCCGAGCGTACGTGCGTGGCGAGCATTGCCGTCCTCGCTTTGCCCGGAGAGAACGACGATGCGGATCTCGGGAGCGATCTTGAGCAGGTCCGTTATCAGCGCAAAGCCCTCGTCCGGACGATGCGGCACCGGCGGCAGGCCGAGATCGACCAGGGCCAGCTCCGGCGGTCTGCGCAACTGGCGAAGCAGCTGCAGGCAATGCGGACGAGAATGGCTGGTGACCACTGCGAAGAGCGAACTCAGCGAAAAACTCAAGGTGTCGCAGATCAGCGGGTCGTCGTCAACGATCAGCAGTAGGGGTTTTTCGGGCAGGAAGATTTCCGTCATGGGAAAGTGAAAGAGCGGGCGGTCGTTTCGGGATAGCCTAACACGTCATTGTTCCACCATTGCACCGGGCGCCAAGCAATTCACGCGGCCTCCTCTGGCTATCCGTTATAATCGGCTTTTTTTCGTCTCAGGATGCAGAAGTGTCTGACGATAATCTTGTCGAGATCAAGGATCTTGATTTCGCCTACGACGATCGACCGATCCTCAAGGGCATCAGCATGCAGATCCCGCGCGGGAAGGTCGTCGCCATCATGGGTGGTTCGGGTTGCGGCAAGACGACCCTGCTCCGGCTGATCGGCGGCCAGCTCAAGCCCAGTCGCGGCGACGTCCTTGTCGACGGTCGGTCGGTACCCGAGTTGCGCGCCGATGAACTCTACGCCCTGCGCCGGCGCATGGGGATGCTGTTTCAGTTCGGTGCCCTATTCACCGATATCTCGGTGTTCGACAACGTCGCCTATCAGATGCGCGAGCACACCGACCTGCCCGAAGATCTGATTCGCGACATGGTGCTGCTCAAGCTCAATGCCGTCGGCTTGCGCGGCGCCAGCCGGCTGATGCCCGCTGAACTCTCTGGCGGCATGGCCAGGCGGGTGGCGCTGGCACGGGCGATTGCCCTTGATCCGATGCTGATCATGTACGATGAACCCTTTGCCGGTCTCGATCCGATCTCGCTCGGAGTCATCGGACAACTGATTCGCAAGCTCAACGATGCGCTTGGCGCGACATCGATCATGGTCACCCACGACATTCAGGAATCCCTGCAGATCGTCGATTACATCTACTTCATGTCGGACGGAAAAGTGGTCGCCCTGGGTACGCCCGACGAAATCCGCGCTTCGCAACACCCCTTTGTTCACCAGTTCGTTTTCGCGCAGGCGGACGGACCGGTTCCCTTCCACTATCCGGCAGAGCCGCTCGATCGCGAACTGCTGGCGAAAGACGCGTATGAGCAATCCTAGGCAGAACAGTCGCGCTTCGGTGCTCTCGGGAGTCACCCGCCTGGGACACCGCGTCAACGACGCGCTGCAGCGACTCGGCTTCGCTGCGCGCTTTTTTGTCATGCTCCTGCTGCTCTCCGGGCAATCATTCCGGCGCCTGCACCTGACCATCCGGGAACTCTACTTTTCCGGCTTCCAGTCGCTGCTGATCATCATGGTTTCGGGGCTGTTCATCGGCATGGTGCTGGGCATGCAGGGCTACGAGACCCTGCAACGCTACGGTTCGGCCGAGGCGCTCGGGGTCCTCGTGGCGCTGTCGCTGGTGCGCGAACTTGGCCCGGTCGTCGCCGCCCTGCTTTTCGCTTCGCGCGCCGGTTCTTCGATCACCGCCGAGATCGGCCTGATGAAGGCCACCGAGCAGCTGACCGCGATGGACATGATGGCCGTGAATCCGATTGCCCGCGTCGTGGCGCCGCGTTTCTGGGGCGGGGTCATCTCGATGCCCTTGCTGGCCGCCCTGTTCTCGACGGCCGGTGTCTTTGGTGGCTACCTGATCGGGGTCGTCTTCATTGGCGTCGATGAAGGTGCCTTCTGGTCGCAGATGCAGGCTTCGGTCGATTTCCGCTATGACATCTGGAGCGGCATCATCAAGAGCTTCGTCTTCGGTGTCGCCGTTTCGTTGATCGCAGTCTTCGAGGGCTACGATGCCGTACCGACCGCAGAAGGTGTTTCCAGTTCGATCAAGAGCACCGTCGTCCAGTCGGCACTGGCAATCCTGGCCCTCGACTTCGTACTAACCTCGTTCATGTTCCGGGAGGCTTGATGAGTCGCAAGTTGCTCGACCTGTGGGTCGGAATTTTTGTTGCCGTGGGGCTGGCTGGCATGCTCTTTCTGGCGCTCAAGGTCGGCAATCTGTCGGCCGGAAATTTCGCCGAAACGTACCCGGTGACGGCCAAGTTTGCTAACATCGGCGGCCTGAAAGTCAGGGCGCCGGTCAAGAGCGCCGGTGTCGTCGTTGGGCGGGTGGTCGACATCCATTTCGATCCCAGTGAGTACGAAGCGGTGGTGACGTTCAATATTGACGAGCGTTATCGCTTTCCGAAAGATACGTTTGCCTTGATCCTGACCGCGGGCCTGCTCGGTGAGCAGTACGTCGGGCTTGACCCGGGCGGTGACGAAAAAATGCTCGCCGCGAACGATGTCATCTCGAAAACACAGTCGGCGGTAGTTCTGGAAAGCCTGATCAGTCAGTTCATGTTCAGCAAGGCTTCAGAAGCTCCGAGCGAATAGCAGATAGAAAGGAAGATCGTGAAACCACAGCTTTCAAGGCGTCTATCGGCGTACGTCTGTGCAACGGCCATCACCGTCGCCAGTGGCTGCGCAAGTACGAACAATGATCCGGCAGACCCCTTCGAGGGCTTCAACCGCGCCATGTTCGCCGTCAACGAAGGCCTCGACACGGTGGCCATCAAACCGGTTGCGCAAGGTTACGACGCGGTGACTCCGCTGCCGGTGAAAGTCGGCGTGGGCAACTTTTTCGGTAACATCTGGGACTCGTGGACAGCGATCAATAATCTTCTGCAGGGCAAGGGAGGCGACGCTCTTTCGGACGTCGGCCGGGTGCTGATCAACAGCACCATCGGCATTGGTGGCGTCTTCGACGTGGCCAGCGAAATGGGTCTAACCAAGCACTCGGAGGAGTTCGGCCAGACGCTCGGCAAGTGGGGGGTCCCGGACGGGCCTTACTTCTACTGGCCGCTCATCGGCCCGCGCACCACTCGCGATACCTTCGGCTGGATGGTCGACACCTATTACGATCCGGTCTGGCGCGTGGACAACATACCCCTGCGCAACAGCCTGGTTGCCGTCCGTTACGTTGATTTGCGCGCCAGCGTCCTGCCCACCGACAAGGTGATCGAGGAGGCGGCGTTCGACAAGTACTCGTACATCAGGGATGCCTACCTGCAGCACCGGCGCAACGAGATCTTCGACGGCGACCCGCCACGCATTCCACTTGACTACTAATCGACCGCGCAGGCTGATGCCAACCCGCCTCGCGGGGTCGAATCCTCTATTGCACGGAAAGATGCCATGAAATATCTGCTTTCGTTGTTTTTCGCTTTGACTGTCCTGTCCGGCAGCGCGTGGGCGCAGCAAGGGTCGCCTGACGCACTGGTCCAGAAGGTCACCGATGACGTCCTGACCATCGTTCGCCAGGACAAGGACATTCAAAGCGGTGACACCAGAAAAGCGATCAAACTGGTCGAGACCAAGGTTCTGCCGTATTTCGATTTCCACCGCATGACTGCACTCGCCGTCGGACGCAACTGGAGCAAGGCGACGCCCGAGCAGAAAAAGCGCTTGGCGGAAGAGTTCAAGAAGCTGCTGGTACGCACCTACTCGAACGCGCTGACCTCGTACAAGGACCAGACCATCACCTATAGCCCGAGCAAGATCGACGCTGCCGAGACCGACGTGGTGGTCAAGACCGAGATCGTCCAGCCAGGTAGCAAGCCGGTGCAGCTCAGTTACGCGCTTGAGAAACAGGGCGACGGGTGGAAGGTTTACGATGTCATCGTCGCCGGTGTCAGCCTGGTCACCAACTACCGGGGCTCCTTTGCCCAGGAAGTGCGCAACAAGGGAATCGATGGCCTGATCCAGATGCTCAGCGAGCGCAACACGCAGCTGGAAACCAGCAACCCGTGATCGAGCAAGCGGAAGGCGGGCTGCGCGTCACTGCGCCGATGGTCATCGCCAACGCGCGCGCGCTGCATGAGGCCGGGCGTCGCGCCTTGAGCTCTGCCCAGCGCTCGGCGAGCGTGCTGCTTGATCTGGCCGGGGTTGCCGAGGTCGATTCGTCAGCTCTGGCGACTCTTTTTGCCTGGCAGCGCAAGGCAGCGGAGAGTGCCGTGCAGTTGCGCGTCGCCAATCCGCCAGCAAGCTTGATCAGCCTGGCAGCGCTGTACGGCGTCTCCGAACTGCTTCCCCTCGCCTGAACGGGCGAGTTGGCTTCGACGCCGTTCCCGATGCCATGAGCGTCGCTGTCGCCATTTCTCGGGTGGAAAAGCGCTTTGGTTCGCTGCGGGCGCTTGCCGGTGTTTCGCTGCAGATCGCCGAAGGTGAATTCTTCGGTCTGCTCGGCCCGAACGGTGCTGGCAAGACGACACTGATCTCGTGCCTCGCCGGTCTCGTCCGCCCCGACGCCGGCCAGCTGACGGTGATGGGCCACGACGTGGTCAGCGATTATCGCGAAGCCAGACGCCGGCTTGGGGTGGTGCCGCAGGAGCTGGTTTTTGACCCTTTCTTTTCGGTCCGTGAAACCTTGCGCATTCAGTCCGGCTACTTCGGCATTCGTCGCAATGACGACTGGATCGACGAGATTCTCGCCAACCTTGATCTGACCGCCAAGGCGGACACCAATATGCGCCGCTTGTCCGGCGGCATGAAGCGGCGCGTTCTCGTGGCGCAGGCGCTGGTGCACAGGCCGCCGGTGATCGTCCTTGACGAACCTACCGCCGGCGTCGACGTCGAGTTGCGTCAGGGTTTGTGGCAATTCATCCGGCGCCTCAATCAAGACGGCCACACGGTCATCCTGACCACGCACTATCTCGAGGAAGCCGAAGCCCTGTGCGCCCGGATCGCGATGCTCAAAGCGGGACGGGTGGTGGCCCTGGACACGACGCGCAACCTGCTCGCGCGCTTCTCAGGCCAGACGCTTAACCTCCGCCTGGCGGGGCCCGTGCAGCTGCCGCCCGTGCTGCGCATGCGCGCGAGCGAAAGCGGCGGCACCTGGACATTCCAGCTCGCCGGTCTCGACGAGCTGGAACCGTTACTCGCAGGCTTGCGTGTCGGCGGCTGCGTGATCGAAGAAATGCGCTTGACGCAACCCGACCTCGAGGACGTCTTTCTTGGCGTCATGCAAGGCTCTGCCGGCAAGGACGCGGCGCCGTGTTGAGCGGTTTTCGGACCCTGCTCTACAAGGAACTGCTGCGTTTCTGGAAAGTCAGCTTTCAGACCGTCGGCGCACCGGTACTGACGGCATTGCTCTACCTGCTCATCTTCTCGCACGTACTGGAGTCGCATGTGCAGGTCCATGGCGTGCCGTACGGAGCCTTTCTGATTCCCGGGCTGGTGATCATGTCGGCCCTGCAGAACGCCTTTGCCAACAGCTCGTCAAGCCTGATCCAGTCGAAAGTCACCGGCAGCGTCGTTTTCGTCCTTCTGCCGCCGATCTCCTACGTCGAGTTTTTCCTCGCCTATGTCGTTGCGGCGATGCTGCGCGGCGTGATGGTCGGGGTCGGGGTGCTGCTGGTGACCATGTGGCTGGCACCGCTGACTTTCGTTGCCCCGCACTGGATTCTCGTGTTCATCGTCCTCGGTGGCGGGATCATGGGAACGCTGGGGATGATCGCCGGCATCTGGGCCGACAAGTTCGACCAGCTGGCGGGTTTTCAGAACTTTCTGATCATGCCGCTGACCATGCTCTCCGGTGTCTTCTACTCGATTCATTCACTGCCCGAGTTCTGGCAGCTGGTTTCTCGTTTCAATCCCGTGTTCTATATGATCGACGGCTTTCGCTTCGGCTTTTTCGGCGTCTCCGACGTGGCTCCGGAAAACAGCCTGGTAGTGGTCACCGCAAGTCTCCTGCTGGTCTCGGCCGCGACGCTGGCGCTGCTCAGGAGCGGCTACAAACTGAGGTCCTGACTCATGATGCACCCTGAACAAGTCCAAGCCATCATCGCCGAAGGCATTGCCTGCGCACATCTGGAAGTTGCTGGCGATGGCCACCATTTCGAAGCACTGATCGTCAGCGCCGAGTTCATCGGCAAGAACCGTGTGCAACGACAGCAAGCGGTGAATGAAGTACTGCGTCAGCACTTCGACAGCGGCCAACTGCACGCCCTGTCGATGAAAACGCAAACGCCCGAAGAGTGGGGTGCAACGCGTGGATAAGCTGCTGATAGAGGGTGGCATCCCGCTTTCCGGCGAAATCGCCATCTCCGGCGCCAAGAACGCCGCCCTGCCGATTCTCTGCGCCAGCCTGCTTTCTTCCGAACCGCTGCATCTGACCAATGTTCCCCGGCTGAAAGACATCGCGACGATGTTGCGCCTGCTTGTACAGATGGGCGTGGACGTTGAAGACCTGGGTGACGATGGGCTGGTCCTGAATAGTTGCGGGCTCGACAACCCGCTTGCCCCTTACGACATGGTCAAGACCATGCGTGCGGCGATCCTGGTCCTCGGCCCGCTGGTCGCGCGCCATGGCGAGGCGCGGGTCTCCTTGCCCGGTGGCTGCGCAATAGGCGCGCGACCGGTCGAGCAGCACATCAAGGGGTTACAGGCAATGGGCGCGCAGCTGCGCGTCGAGCATGGTTACATCCATGCCACGGCCGGCGCAAAAGCCGGGCAGCGCGGTCTGGCCGGCGCACGGATTTTCACCGACATGGTCACCGTCACCGGGACCGAGAATCTGATGATGGCCGCGGTATTGGCCAAGGGTGAAACGGTCATCGAGAATGCGGCACGCGAACCCGAGGTCGTCGATCTGGCCAATTGCCTGGTCTCGATGGGCGCGCGGATTGCCGGAGCCGGCACCGACAAGATTCGCATTCAGGGCGTCGAACGTCTGCACGGTGCGACACACGCCATCATGGCCGACCGTATCGAGACTGGAACCTATCTGTGTGCTGCCGCAGCGACCGGCGGCCACGTCCGTCTGACCAATACCTCGGCGGCTTATCTCGATGCGGTGGTCGACAAGCTGTTCGACGCCGGCTGCGATGTGCTCAGCGAACGCACAGCGATCACCCTGCAGGCGCCGCCGCGACTCAAGGCCGTGAGCATCCGCACCTCGCCTTACCCGGCTTTTCCGACGGACATGCAGGCCCAGTTCATGGCCATCAACTGTGTCGCCGAAGGGTCGTCGGTGATCCGGGAGACGATCTTCGAGAACCGATTCATGCACGCCGTGGAGTTGATTCGCCTGGGTGCGGACATCAAGATCGATGCCAGCAACGCCATGGTTACCGGCGTCGACCATCTCGACGGGGCGACCGTCATGGCCACCGATCTGCGCGCCTCGGCCAGTCTGGTCATCGCCGGCCTGGTCGCGCAAGGCGAGACGCAGATCGAACGTATCTACCATCTTGACCGCGGCTACGAACGCATCGAGGAGAAACTCGGTCAGCTTGGCGCGCGCGTGCGACGGATCAGCTGAAAAAGCCAGCAGCAAGGCAGGGGAACGCGTTGCGCCAAAGCGGCCAGGGGCGCTGGCCACTATCACCAACTACCCAGGCCTTCAGCGAGCGGGTGACGGGCCTTCAATCAGCTGCAGGTCGTTGTCCTGAGCGAAATTCAGGACGAAGCGATAGGCCATGGGTTCCACTTCGTACAGGCGACCGTCGACGAAAACAGCCTTTTCACCTTTGTAGCTCCGCGGCCCGACGTACGGCGAATACTTCATTCGCTTCTCGGCGCCGAAAGCCGACAGAACTCCGCAGAGTCTCTCTGCCCAATCGCTTGGACGGAACTTCTTGCCGGCGGTAGTCAGCCCGACGATGGTGAACGAGGCGTGCGACGAAGTGGTCATATCTGGGTGAGATCGTAACAAGAGTAGCCGCGAATCATGCGCGGATCGTCGTTGAACGGCTGGAAAGGGCAGCGACGGCACGATTCTACCAGAAAGGCGTCTGCAAGGCGGCGCTTGCCGCTCGCGGCAGGCGCCGCGATACTCCGCGGAGGGAAAATACGGCTTGCACTGGAAATCTCGGGCGCCCGGCCCAGGCCTGTTGTTGCCGCGAGAGGTCCGCTTGGCCGAGGAGCGTCGCATGCAGATGGTGGGCGATAGTGGGATCGAACCACTGACTTCCACCGTGTGAAGGTGGCACTCTACCCCTGAGTTAATCGCCCAGCGTGTTGATTCGTGGATGGTCCGCGGCACGGAGGCCGGCTCAGCCGCGAGCCGCTGCGCATGAACCTCGTCCGATTTGCGCCGGGAGGAACGCACTTGCCTACCATAACCTGGCCATTCACCCTGTCCGACGCCGCCGCGTTCAGGCGCCAAGCCGACAGCAGGCGGGATTAGATCACAAGTCGATAGACGGGTCAATCGACCGTGCCGGCAACGCAGCAGCAGCGGTTGGTTGGGCGTCGGTACGGTCGTCGCAGCGGACGGCGGCCAGCGCAGGTCTCGTACACGCAAGCTCAGCCAGCCGTCCGGGGGCGCGCTGTCTACCGTCGCGCTCAGACCCGCGCCGATGCGGCAGGCACGTCGCGCCGTGTCGGGCCGACGTAGAGCTGGCGCGGACGGGCGATCTTGTATTCCGGATCGGCGCGCATCTCTTCCCACTGCGCCATCCAGCCGGCGGTGCGCGCCACGGCAACGATGCAGGCAAACATCGAAGCGGGCAGACCAAGCGCCTTCTGCAGGATCCCCGAGTAGAAATCGACGTTCGGATAGAGCTTGTTCTCGACGAAGTAAGGGTCTTCGAGGGCTATCCTGTCGAGTTCTATGGCCAACTTGAACAGGGGATCGTTTTCGAGACCGAGTTCTGTCAGCACTTCGGTGCACAGTCTGCGCATCAGCTTTGCACGCGGGTCGAAATTTCGGTAAACGTAGAGACCAAAGCCGGTGACCTTGGAACGGTCGCTCTCGATTCTCGAGCGGCTGATCATCGCCGCGACTTTCCGCACATCGCCGACTTCCTCGAGCATTGCCAGACAGGCTTCGCTGGCGCCGCCGTGCTCGCGACCCGACAGGCAAGCAATTGCGGCAGAAATACAGGCGAAGGGATTGGCCCCGGACGAGCCCGCCATGCGTACCGTCGAGGTTGAAGCGTCCTGAGCGTGGTCGGCGTGCAGGATCAGAAGTCGGTCGAATGCCCGCATCAGAACCGGGTTGAGTTTGAACTTCTCGGCCGGATTGGCAAACATCATGTACACGAAGTTGGCCGCGTAATCGAGGTCGGCGCGTGGGCTCATCGGCGGGTGACCCATGGTGTACTTGTAGGCCATGGCCGCCAACGTCGGCATCTTGGCAATGATCCGATGAATGGTAAGACTGCGCTGCTCGACATCGGAAAAGTCGGCAGCTTCGCGATGAAAGGCTGACAGCGCGCCGACCACCCCAACCATCACCGGCATGGTATGCGCGTCGCGGCGAAAGCCATGGTAGAAGTTCACCATCTGGTTATGTACGGGAGTGTGCTTCGTGATCGTCGCCGCAAAGCCTGCTTTCTGCTCGGCATTCGGCAGTTCGCCGTTCTTCAGCAGATAAGCAACTTCAAGGAAGTCGCAGTGCTCGGTGAGTTGCTCGATCGGGTAGCCGCGATAAAGCAGCTCACCCTTCGCGCCGTCAACGTAGGTAATACTCGACTTGCAGCTGGCCGTCGACTCGAAGCCGGAGTCGTACCCGAAACGATCGGTTTTGCCGCCGAGTGCACGAATATCTACACACTCGTTGCCGTGCGTTGGCGTCAGAATCGGAAAGTGCACCGGAGCTTCTCCGGTAATGGTCAAAGTCGCCCTATGTTCGCTGCTCATCACTCAATTCCCCTTCAGATACTCGACATCACGACGTGCAGGTGGAAGACGGGACCGTGGTCACGCTCTCGGTTGATGCTTGCCAAGGCCCACGGCCTCGGCACCTTCACCTGCGCTCACTTGGAACATTTTCCGCCCCTGGCGTGGCGATCGGCAATCAGACGACTTGGCCGGACGACGGTCTTGGCCAGCAAGTGTACCGCAGTTCCGGCCAGAAAGCCCTCGCCGGCCCCCCGCAGATGTCGCCTGACGCTGCGCCCGGCCGCGTGGCCATCGTGCGCACGAGCTGGCTGGCTCACTGCCTCCCCAGGTCGCTGATCAGGCGTTGAAATTCTGCGTTGCTGAGCAGCAACTCGCGACCCGCCGCGATGAGTTCATCGACCTGCTCTCCCTTCAAAGCAAAGCTCGTTGGGATCTGGTTCAGAAAGCGTCTTCGCTCCGCTTGTTTAATGCTCTTGAAATCAATTTCGACGAAATACGATTCGACCGTTTGCTCCGGCGTTGATAGGTCTGCCGCCCAACGCTCGATGCTGCTGCGCAGCAGTGCCATCGTTGCGGCGTTGGTGCGATGAAGCTGGATGTCAGTCACCAGATTGACCGTGTCGGCCATCGACGGAGCTGCGCTGCTCAGTTCCATTCCGTATTGCGGGGAGGTGGAGGCGTTCACCGAAATGACAACGAAACGGCGTGGCGGAGCGCCACCAAGCGAGTCGAGCAAATTGGTTGCGCCGCCAGCCAACTCGATCATCTCGTAGATGGCCAGCAGCCCCAGGTTGTCGGTAATGCCGCCGTCGACCAGGTGAATATAGCGGCGCTGGTCCTTGAGCGTGTAGCTGTTCAGTCCGTCGACCACCTGCGACAGCTGCGCCGAGCTGCTTGCCCGGTGTTGCAAGCCGCTGAGAACGCTCTGCGCGCGATCGGTACAGCCTTGGCGATTCTCGAGCACGAGCGGATGGAAGAGAACCGGCACCGCCGATGACGCGGTGACCGCACTGGCAATCGGGAACGACGAAAGGTCCGAGCACAGCAGGTCGAAGTAATCCTGCAGGAAGGAAAAGCGCACTCCGCGACCGAGGTCGGTGGCATTGATCACGATCAGCGGTCCGCCCCGGCTCTGCAGATCAGCAAAGGTTGCGCCCTTGAAGACGTTGCCATCGTAATAATTGGCTGCCATTTCGGTACGCCCACGTTGGGAGAGCAGCAGCGCTGGATCCAGGAGTCCTTGCATCAGTTCAATGGAGATGTTGCGGCGCAGGAAGTCGTGCTCGAAGTCCGTGAAAATCCGGTCACCGTACAAGCCTAGATAGGCGGCCGTGAAACTGCCACCCGAGACCGAGCTGATGATGTCGATCTTGTCCAGCAGTCGTTGGGAGCGGCCGTCGAGCGTGACGCGGGTATCGCGTAGCGCTTGCAGAACGCCATACGCCAGCGCGGCAGCGCGCGTGCCGCCGCCTGAGAACGCCAGGATCATTGTCGCGTCGTCGGAACGAGCGGAATGCACCGCTTGCGTCATCGAGTATCTTGCAGACGGCCCGACCTCGGCGATGGGTTCGTTGCTGATCTTGCCGTACGACACGCAGGCAGAAAGCAGCGGCAGCGCAAGCGCGAGCAAGCCTGAAAGACGCAGGGGGTAGAAAAAGGAATTGGCCATTTGATCCTTTTCAGCGGGTGGTGAATCAGCGAGCCGGCGGCGCTACAGGGTTCGCCACCGTTACTCGACATGCCGCGGCCTTTGCCACGCGGTTCTGCGGCGACGGCCAGCGGCGCGCCTCACCACCACCGTCGCTTGCGCTAGAGGGTCTTGAGAAATTCTAGCAGGGCTTGCTTGTCCGGCGCGGCCAGTTCGGTGCCGTAGCGGTGGCCGCCGTTGGCGTTGCCGCGCAGGCGGGTGTCGAAACGAAAGCCGTTCGCTTGCGCCGCGTCACCACTGGCGACGAATCCCACCTTCACCGTGTCGAGCACGTCGTAGCCCCGATAGAATACGCTCGGGCGCTGCGCCGGCGGCGCCAAGAGATCGTGCAGCGTGGGCACCGAACCGTTGTGCAGGTAGGGCGCAAGCAACCATATTCCCACCAGCGGGCGCGCCACATAGCCTTGTGCACCTTGCAGTTCGGCGTTGCCCATGCCAAGCGTCGCGGTCACACGATTCATGCGCCGGGCGTCCCCGGCCTGGAAAGTCAGCACGTGTTCGGGATCGGTGCCGACTTCCGCGACCGGGATTGCCTGTCCGGTGCGTTCGCCGTCGCTGCCGTGACAGCCGGCGCACTGGCTGGCGAACAGCTCGCCGCCGCGTGCGGTCAACGCGGGGTCGGTCGGGGCCGGGAACGGTGGTGGCGCGAGAGCGCTCAGAAAGCTTTCGAGCCAGCGATTGCGGGCGTCAAATCCTCCCCAGGGCAGGGCACCGGTGCCGAGCGTGGAACTGGCGATCACGGCGGCGACGCTACGCGCCTCGCCGCCGGAGTGAAGGAGATGTCCGCTGCGTTCGCCGAGCCGCCACAGAGCGGGGAAATCGGTATTGCCGACGGTGTCGTCCCAGGGGGCTTGGGTGAGGACGAATTTCGGCAGGTTGAAAGCGTCGTCGCGTCCCGGTCCCCAGGCAGGTTTTTCTTCCGTCCAGGCGAGCTGATCGCCGGCGATGCGCAGCGCCAGGCGCGTCAGCGGGATCCACAGCGCTGCGTAGATTGCCCTTTCGCTCCAGTCCAGCGTCGATTGCCGTTCAATAATCGGCAACATTCCGGAGGCAGTGAAGCGCGGGTCGTGCGCAGCGGCAAACAGGAAGCGCAGCAAACCCTGAACGTTGACCGTGTGTCCGGGGCCGCCGTGAGCGTGGCGCGGCGCCTCATCCGGGGTGAGGCGATAGGTCGTCGTGTGGCATAGCGCGCAGTTGATGGTGACGCGCTCTACGCCCAGGCGCTTGATGGAGAAGCCGATCGGCAGGGGGTGGTCGGCTTCTGCGGCGAGTCCGAAGGCTTCGTAAGCCGCGCCCCCGGATTGGTCGGCGCCCGGTCCCAGGCTGGCGTGGCGTTCGAGCAGATCGGGGAAGACCTGCGGCAAGGCGCGAAAGATCGGATAGGGAATGCCGGCGACCAGTTCAGCGCCCAGTGAGCCGTATTTGAAGCGATCGAGCTCGTTCGCGAAGTCCTGCTTGCCGCCGCGGAACAACTGCCAGCCGACGAAGACGAGGAGCAGGGCAAGTGCGGAAAACAGATAGTGCTTCGGCTTCCCTCGACTCATGTTTCGTCCTCATGGCAATTTCTGTTGTTGGCGCCCGGCAGCTTCCTGGCGGCGTAAGCGGCTCCCGTAACTCCCTGGAACGGTGATCGGCACCCGGCCCGGGGAAGAGTACTGCGCTGCGGCGAACATGCCAAACCGAGGCGCGAATACCGCCGGCGGATCGCCGACGTAGAAGTTGAAGGGCAGCGAGATCGCCGTCAAGCGATCACCCGCGCGCAACACCGTTTGTACAGCGAAATGAAGATGTGGTCCGGATGAATAGCCCGTAGAGCCGGACAGGCCGATCTGCATTCCGGCCTTGACCCGCTGTCCCGGGTAAACGCTTACCCCACCATGGGCCAGGTGCGCGTAGAGGGCGATGGTCCCGTCGCTGTGCTGTATGCGCACTGCGTTGGCCCTGCTGATCAGGTCAGGGTGCCGTCCACCATAGCTCTGCCTGGCCTCGGTGTAGACCACTATCCCATCGCGCGCAGCGAGCACGGGCGTGCGCTCGGGCATGCCGATATCGACCGCGTACTCGCTGTCGGGTGTGCCGTGCGTGCTCAGCGGGCCGCCGGGCGCCTGGCCAATGTGGAAGGCGAGTCCGTTCGGGTAGGGCAGGCGATAGATCGCGCCGGCGCTCTGCCGGGCATGGTAATCGCCGAGCAGCCACGAACTTTCCGTGCGAAAACTGTAACCCTCCCCGCTCACCGCTGGTCGAATGCGCGCCAGGGAGACGCTTCCACTCTCCGGGGGAAGCACTACGAAAAGCGGGAATGGGCGATCGGTGGCGGCATGGCGCGAATTGGCGAGAGAAACCTTGAGCGAGACAGCTGCCGGGCCGTTGTTGCGGGCGACGATACGGTGGCCATTGCCTTCCTTCCTCGTCTCGAGGGCAAGGGGGTAGTTCTCCTGAGCGGAGATCGGGTGCCGGCTGCAGAATACGGCCAGGAAGATGAGCAGGATTCTTTTCAACGCGACATCCCCGGAAATCCTCGTCGACGCCGATGATAGCGCAGCCATCGGTAGCTGCCGCCTGCCGCTGTCGCAGGCCGGACCAGAAACGCTCACCGTGCCGACGAATGCTCGCCTATCGGCAAGCGCCAAGTATTTCGTGCCTCTGCAATAGCAATTGACCGGGATTGATTGGGCCAAATATACTTTCGCGCTTGCCAGGCTACTCTTTCGGTGCCCCCGTGCGCGCACCTGGGCAACGACCATAGCAGGAGGATCAACCGCATGAGAGTCTTTCAGATCCAGGACGACTGGGGCATGGAGCACTTGCAGATGTCTACCCGTCCTGATCCACGGCCTGGTCCGGGACAGGTCCTGCTGCGCACCAAAGCGGCGTCGTTGAACTACCGCGACCTAGTCGTTCCGAATCGCGGCTACGGCGCTTTCACCGGCGTGCTGCCGCTGATTCCTGTTTCCGACGGTGTTGGAGAAGTGCTCGAGCTTGGTCCCGGGGTGAGTCGTGTGGCGGTTGGCGATCGCGTCTGCCCGTGCTTTCATCAAGGCTGGATCGCCGGCGCGCCTGACCTTGAGCGGCTGACGCGGACGCTTGGCGGCCCGGTCGACGGGATGATGGCCGATATGGTCTGCCTGCCTGAAGAGGGAATGGTCAAGGTGCCGGGGCATCTCAGCGACGAAGAGGCGGCGACACTGCCCTGCGCGGCGCTCACCGCCTGGAGCGCAATCGTCAGCCACGACGCCCTTGGTCCGGGGTCGCGGGTACTCGTGCAGGGGACCGGCGGGGTGGCGATTTTCGCCCTGCAGTTCGCGAAATTGCTCGGCGCCCACGTGACGGTGATCTCGTCGAGCGACGCCAAGCTAGAACGCGCTAAGGCGCTCGGCGCCGACGCCGGCATCAACTATACGACGACCCCCGAATGGGCAAAGCCGGCGCGCGCCCTCACTGCTGGCCGCGGTTTCGACCACATCGTCGAGCTCGGCGGCGAAAAAACCCTGCCGCAGTCGCTACGCTGCATCCGTCCGGGCGGGACCCTGTCGATGATTGGTGTGTTGTCCGGTTCGACTCTGGCCGCGCCGCTGGGACTGGTGGTCACCCGCTTGGTACGTTTGCAAGGCATCACGGTGGGTTCCCGCGATGCTTTCGAGGCGATGCTGCGCGCGATCGACCAGCATCGGCTGCAGCCGGTGGTCGATCGCGTCTTTGCTTTCGACGAACTCAAGGAGGCGATGGCCTACCTCAAGAGCGGCGCGCACTTCGGAAAGGTCTGCATCCGGCACTGAAGCGCCGCGAGTGGCCACTTCACGAATGGCGTGTGCGGCGCATGCCAGGAGCGCACTGCCGCCCTCCGCAGGCGCTTGCCGTCAGCCGGAAGCTGCGTCGCCGCGGGACACGCCGGCTTTGCGCTGCCGGAATTGCTGGCCGCAAGGCTTCAGCTACGGTAGTCTGACGTTGCGTCATCTTGCCGTTTGCTCGACCATGGTTCGGTGGGAATGCTTTTCGGCAGTAATACGCCGGTGAACTGCTGCTGCGATGCCTTGTGCACAGGCCATCGAACAAGCGGCAAAGACGGAGCCGCCTTTGATAAGATGCACGGCGACAATGTTGTCAGCGCAGTGCCATGCTGTCGCCTTGTCGATGCAGCGGCGAGCGCGTGTCTACCCGCAGACGGGTCGCGGGTGCTTCCGGTCGTCGTGGTTGCACAGGGGGTGGTGATGTTCAGAAAACTAGTCTTGCCGGTACGGAAACTACTGCACGGGACCTTGAGAAAGCTGTTCAACGTCCTCCCCAAGAAGAGGCGTTTCGCTGTCTATCGCAACTTCGTCGATTGCGATCCCGCGCCAAGTGAGCGGCTGGTGTTGAAGATCGCCGACACTCAGGAGGAACTCGAAGCCTGCTTTACCCTGCTGCACGATGCCTATGTCGGCAGTGGCTTCATGACCCCGGATCCCTCCGGAATGCGCGTCACCCTCTATCATGCCCTGCCGACGACGACGACTTTGTGCGCGAAGTATGATGGACAGGTGGTTGGCACGCTGTCCCTGATCCGGGAGAGCGTGCTGGGTTTTCCGCTGCAGAGGATCTTCGACCTGACCGCAGTGCGCGAGAAGACCGGGAACATTGCCGAAGTTTCGGCGCTGGCCGTGCACCGGAAATTCCGCCGCACGGGTGGCAGTATCCTGTTTCCGCTGATGAAGTTCATGTACGAGTATTGCACGACCTTTTTCGATACCCGTCATCTCGTCATCGCCGTCAATCCCCGCCATATCGAGATGTACGAATCACTGTTGTTCTTCCGCCGCCTGACGCAGAACGTCGTCGAGAATTACGATTTCGTCAATGGCGCTCCCGCGGTCGGCGCGACGCTGGACCTTCGTGCGGCGCAGGAGATCTTCAGGAAGTACTACGGGAGCAAGCCGCCGAGGCGGAATCTGCACGCATTCTTTACGCAGGTCAATCTGCCCAATATCCGCCTTCCACAACGTCGTTTCTACACCACCAACGACCCCGTGCTGACGCCGGAATTGCTCGACCACTTCTTCAACGTGCGGACCAACGTCTTCGCTGAGCTCAGCGATCGAAAGAAATGCCTGTTGCACACGATCTACGATCTTCCCGCCTACAAGGCCGTGCTGCCCGCTGTCAAGGAACGCAGCGAGGACGAGAGGGAGCGCCAGCGCCATCGGCGCTTTTCGGTACGCTGCCCGGCGAAGTTCACCATTACGTCGCCAGACGGTGCCGAGAGCAAGATCGGCCTGGAAATCACCCAGCTTTCGCTCTCTGACTTCCAGGCACTCGCGCGGGTCCCGGTTCCGCTTGACGTCTGGGGTGAAGTCACGATTCAACTCGGCCCTGCCGAAACCTCGCAAATCAAGGTCGCGGCCACCAGGGTGTCGGACAGCGGTGTCTACGATTTTTTCCTCGGCGAACCGGATTTGATCTGGCGAAAATTTGTCAATGCCCTGTACAGCGGCAGTACCCACGCGGACCTCGAAAACGCGACGCGTTTCATGACCGATCGTTGACGCTGCGCCGTTCCCCGTTCCCCGCCGTTCGGCATTGCCCCTTCTGTATGCGCGTCACCCGCTGCTTGCGGCCGACGCGCCCGGTCATCTGCTGGCGGGCGATTATTCGGCTGCCCCGTCCGATGTCGCCGGCGACGCTGCCGAGCCCTGGCGGCGCTTTCTTGCCCCATTCCCGGTTGCCGCGTGCAGCCGCCGTCGATAGTACGCTGGCGCCATGCCGGTCCAGCGCACGAAGGCGCGGTAAAAAGCCGCGGCGTCGGCGAAGCCCAGTTCAGCGGCGATCTGGGCCAGCGCCTGCTTGCTTTTGGCCAGACGGTCGATGGCCAGGTCTCGCCGCAAGGCGTCCTTGGTGGCCTGAAAGCTGGACCCCTCGTCTTCGAGCCGACGATGCAGGGTGCGTGGCGATAGATGCAGTTGATGCGCGATGGCCGCCAGCGACGGTGAAGCGGGCAGTGCATCGCGCAGCGCGTTGCGCACGCGTAGCGCCATTTCGCGGTCGCGGCGGTAGAGGGTCGTCAGCTTGCCCGGCGCGCCGTCGAGGAAGGCCTGCAGGGTCGCTTCGTCGCGGCGGATCGGCCAGTCGAGCAGATTGGCGGCGAAGCTGGCGGTCAGCGTCGCAGCATCGAAAGTCGAGTCGGCAGTGAAGATCAGTGCGTAATCGTCGGCGTGTTGCGGGCGCGGGTAGGGAAAGGCCACCGAGTCAAGGACGATGCCGCGGCCGATCAACCAGGATAGCAGCCCGTGCAGCAGGCGCAGCAGCCATTCGAAGGCGAATACCCGTCCGATCAACAGGGGGCGAGTTTCGGCGATACACAGGCGGGCCTGCTCGTGGGTTCTTTCCAAACGGACGCTGAGGTCGGGAAGCACCAGGCGGAGAAAGCGGACACTGCGTTCGATGGCCTCGGACAGTGTCGGCGCGGTGATCGTGCTGCGGCAGAGGAACTCGAAGGCGCCGCAGCGCATGGGCTGCGAGAAAAGCCCGAAGCCTTCGTCGTCGAGTTGCTCGTTGATCAGGTTGTAGAGTGCGGCATAGCGGTCGACAGGAATGCGCGCGCTCGGCTCGTCGAGCAGTACCGGCGCAATATGGGCACGTTCGAGCAGCGGCGCCGTCGGGCAGCCCGCATGCCGCAGACCGGCCAGCATTCCCCGGACGAAGGCAATTGCCACCGTCGCGCGGCCGGCGGCGGACACGCGGGTCGTGGCGGCGCTTATTGGCAGGTGTCTGGCGGTCTTCTCAGCGTGGCGCATGGTCGTCTTGCAAGGCTGTGAATTGACAGCATATTTCAAGTTGGCGAAATTTACACTGTTCAAGGCGTGTCGGGTAATGGCTTTATCGGGATCAAGTTTCTACCATGGATGTTCCCGTGAAATTCCCGATCACCGAGACATCTTCAATTTTCGTGGAGCACAAACGTCATGACCGACCTTTCGCTTGCCAAGAAGCTTGCACCGTACAAACCCAAGCACAAACTGCGCTTCGTTACCGCAGCTTCCTTGTTTGACGGCCACGATGCGTCGATCAACATCATGCGTCGCATTCTGCAGGCGACCGGTGCGGAAGTGATCCATCTTGGCCACAATCGTTCGGTGCAGGAAATCGTGAACGCGGCCTTGCAGGAGGATGTGCAGGGAATTGCCATCACCTCGTACCAGGGCGGCCACGTCGAGTTCTTCAAGTACATGATCGACCTGCTGAAAGCGGGCGGCGGCGAGAAGATCAGGGTCTTCGGCGGCGGCGGTGGGGTGATCGTGCCCAGCGAAATCGACGAGCTGCATGCCTACGGCGTGGCGCGCATCTATTCGCCGGAAGACGGCCAGTCGATGGGCCTGCAGGGAATGATCAATGACGTCGCGGAAAACTCCGACTTCGACCTCGCAGCCCTCGCGCCGCTGGATCCTGAAGTGGTGCTCGCGACGCTGAAAGCAGGCGATCGCCGTCATCTGGCGCAGGTGATCACGGCGCTGGAGAACGGTGTCTATTCCGCAGCGCTGCGCAAGACGATCGTCGACGCGGCCGCCGGACTGAAAGTCCCGACGCTGGGCATCACCGGTACCGGCGGCGCCGGCAAGTCATCGCTGACCGACGAACTGGTGCGCCGCTTCCGGCTCGACCAGAGCGACCGCATCAAGCTGGCGATCATCTCCATCGACCCCTCGCGCAAACGCACCGGTGGTGCCTTGCTCGGCGACCGTATCCGGATGAACGCCATCGAACATGCGAACATCTACATGCGCTCGCTGGCGACGCGCGAGACGGGCTCCGAGCTTTCCGCCGCCCTGCCCGAGGTTCTGGCCGCGTGCAAGCTGGCTGGCTTCGATCTGGTGATCGTCGAAACCTCGGGGATCGGTCAGGGCAATGCGGCGATCGTGCCGCTGGTCGACGCCTCGCTGTACGTGATGACGCCGGAGTTCGGTGCCGCGTCGCAGCTGGAGAAGATCGACATGCTCGATTTCGCCGATTTCGTGGCCATCAACAAGTTCGACCGCAAGGGCGCCGACGACGCGCTGCGCGACGTGCGCAAGCAGTATCAGCGCAACCACGAGGCCTTCGGTCAGCGTAGCGAGGAAATGCCGGTCTTCGGCACCATGGCCGCGCGCTTCAACGACGACGGTGTTACCGCGCTTTATCAGGCCATGTTGCCGCGCCTGCGCGATCTCGGTCTGCCGCTCAAGAAGGGCAAGCTGCCGCTGGTCGAAGTCCGGCAATCGTCGAATCAGCGCGCGATCGTGCCGGCGCAACGCGTGCGCTACCTGGCCGAGATTGCCGACACCGTTCGTTCCTACCACGCGCATACCGCAGAACAGGCCGAACTGGCCCGCGAGCGGCAGTCGCTGCGCACCGCCAAGGAGCTCTTTCAGGCTCGCGGCAAACCAGCGGGTGGCGATTTCGACGAGCTGATCGAATGGAAGGACGGGCAGCTCGACGCGCGCGCCAGGAAGCTTCTCGACATGTGGCCAAAAACCGTCGAGCTATACGCGCAGGACGAATACGTCGTCAAGATCCGCGACAAGGAGAAGCGCACCCGACTGACCAGCACCTCGCTGTCGGGGTCGCGCATCCGCAAGGTTTCTCTGCCGACCTACAAGGACGACGGTGAAGTGCTGCGATTCCTGATGCGCGAGAACGTTCCCGGCTCGTTCCCATTCACCGCCGGCGTCTTCGCCTTCAAGCGCGAGAACGAGGATCCGACGCGCATGTTCGCCGGCGAAGGCGACGCTTTCCGCACCAATCGTCGCTTCAAGCGCGTCTCCGAGGGAATGCCCGCGAAGCGTCTGTCGACCGCCTTCGACTCGGTCACGCTCTACGGCTGCGACCCCGACGCCCGGCCGGACATCTACGGCAAGGTCGGGAATTCCGGTGTCTCGATCGCCACGCTCGACGACATGAAAGTGCTCTTCGACGGTTTCGACCTGTGCGCGCCGACGACTTCGGTGTCGCTGACCATCAACGGTCCGGCGCCGATCATCCTGTCGATGTTCTTCAACGCGGCGATCGATCAGCAGATCGAGAAATTCCAGAGCGAAAACGCTCGCCAGCCGACCGAAGACGAGATCGACAAAATCCGCGAGTGGGTGCTGGCCAATGTTCGCGGCACCGTCCAGGCGGACATTCTCAAGGAAGACCAGGGACAGAATACCTGCATCTTCTCGACCGAATTCGCGCTCAAGATGATGGGTGACATCCAGGAGTTCTTCGTCCATAACAACATCCGCAATTTCTACTCGGTATCGATCTCCGGTTATCACATTGCCGAAGCCGGCGCCAACCCGATTTCGCAGTTGGCCTTTACCCTGGCCAACGGTTTCACCTACGCCGAGGCCTATCTGGCGCGCGGCATGCACATCGACGACTTCGCGCCGAACCTGTCGTTCTTCTTCAGCAACGGCATGGACCCGGAGTATTCAGTGATCGGCCGCGTTGCCCGTCGTATCTGGGCCGTGGCGATGAAGAACAAGTACGGCGCCAGCGAGCGCAGCCAGAAGCTCAAGTACCACATCCAGACTTCGGGGCGTTCGCTGCACGCGCAGGAAATGTCATTCAACGACATCCGCACGACGCTGCAGGCGCTGATCGCCGTCTACGACAACTGCAACTCGCTGCACACCAACGCCTACGACGAAGCGATCACCACACCGACCGAAGAGTCCGTTCGCCGCGCCATGGCCATCCAGTTGGTGATCAACCGCGAGTGGGGTCTGGCGATGAACGAGAACCCCAATCAGGGCTCGTTCATCATCGACGAACTGACCGATCTGGTCGAAGAGGCGGTGCTCAAGGAGTTCGAAGCCATCGCCTCGCGCGGTGGCGTTCTCGGGGCCATGGAAACCGGCTATCAGCGTGGCAAAATCCAGGAAGAGTCGCTACATTACGAGCACAAGAAGCACGACGGTTCGTTCCCCATCGTCGGCGTCAATACTTTCCGCAACCCGAAGGGTGACGCGCAGATCGAAATCGAGCTGGCGCGGTCGACCGAAGAAGAGAAGCAGTCGCAGCTCAATCGCCTGCGTGATTTCCAGGGGCGCAACGCCGCGGCGTCTGCGGCGCTACTCGAACGCCTGCAGCAGACGGTCATCGAAGACGGCAACGTTTTCGCGGTGCTGATCGACGCCGTTCGCGTTTGCTCGCTCGGGCAGATCACCAATGCACTTTACGACGTTGGTGGCCAATATCGTCGTAGCATGTAGCATGCAGGACTGGTCGGCGGGATGCGCGCTATGCGTGCCCCGCCTGCTGCTCTGGTGCAGGCAGGCAAGGGAGCAAGAAAAATGAGCGTAGCCAGGTAGCGTCTAGTGCCGGAATACGGTTTGTTGGCCAATAGGACGGAGGGGATGAAACATGTCGGAGATTTACCAGCGTATCTACCAGAGCAAGAAAATGACGGCAGCGGACGCCATGGGTCTGGTCGAGAACGGCGATCTGATCAGCGTGCCAACCGGCGTCGGCGAGCCACCGACCCTGCTGACGGCGCTGTCCGAGCAGCGGCAGCGTTTTCACGGGGTGACCGTGGCGCAGATTCTGCCGCTTCGCAAATTCGCCTATTTCGACCCCGAGACGGTCGACAACGTCCGCCATCTCGCTTTTTTCTATGGCGGCGCCAGCCGGGCGGGTGGTCAGGAAGGCTGGATCGACTACCTGCCTAGCTATTTCTCCGAAATGCCGTCGCTGATCAAGAATCGACAGATTCGTGTCGACGTCGTTGTCACCATGGCCTCGCCAATGGACGAGCACGGCTATTTCTCGATCAGCCTGGCCACCGACTACACGATGGCGGCGATCAGTACCGCCCGGGTGGTGATCCTCGAGGTCAATCCCAACGTTCCGTTTACCAACGGCAGCTGCCACGTGCATGTCTCGCAGATTGCGGGTCTCGTCGAGAGCGAGGATCCGGTACTCGAAGTGGGTCTGCCGCAAATCGGCAAGGTGCAGGAGGCGATCGGCGAATACGTTACCGATATCATCGAGGACGGGTCGACGCTGCAGATCGGTTACGGAGCCATTCCCGACGCGGTGGTCATGCAACTCGTCAACAAGCACGATCTGGGAATCCACACCGAGATGATCGGGGACGGCATCCTCAAGCTGCTCGAGTGCGGTGCGGTAACCAATCGCAAGAAGACCTACCTGCCCGGCAAGATGGTCGCCACTTTTGCGCTCGGTTCGCAGAAGCTCTATCGCTTCATGAATCGCAACCCGATGCTCGAAATGCATCCGGTCGACTACACCAACGATCCGTTTCTGGCGGCGCGCAACGACAAGCTGGTGACCATCAACGCCACGCTGCAGGTCGATCTGATTGGCCAGTGCTGTTCGGAGAGTTTCGGTCCGCAGTCGTACTCCGGTACCGGTGGGCAGGTCGACTTCGTGCGCGCAGCCAACCGCTCACGAGACGGCAAGTCGTTCATCGTCCTGCCGGCTACGGCCAAGGGCGACACCATTTCCCGAATCGTACCGACGCTGACCACCGGGGCGCACGTCACGACGAGCAAGAATGACGTCAACTACGTGGTCACCGAATACGGTCTTGCGCAGTTGCGCGGCAAGAGCGCCAAGCAGAGGGCGCAGGCGCTGATCGGTATTGCTCACCCTGATTTCCGCGGCGAACTGAGCGAAGCGGCGCGCAAATTGAAATTGCTCTAGCGCCGGCAACGGGTAACGCCGGCAAGTCTGCCCAGCACGCCGTCCTGCGGCAGCCACACATCAAGGCTGCCGCCGAATCCGCGACTCAGCGTCTTTCGTACACCAGTTCGACCTTGCGCATGCTCTGACGACAGGTTTCGCTGTCGCAGGCCTCCTTGCCGCTCTGTTCGCTGGCGCGCGGCAGGCGCCGCAGTTGGTTACGTGGCACGCCAAGCGAGCGCAGTTTGTCGCTCGCCGCTTCGGCGCGTTTGTCGGCGACCGCCAGATTGTAGGCCGCGCTGCCGAGATTGTCCGTATAGCCGACCAGCGTCACGACCAGTTGCGGGTCATTCTTCAGGTGCATGGCGTTCTCGCGCAGGACCTCGATGCCCTCGCGGCTGATCGTCGCTTCGCCGAGGGCGAAATAGATCGTCCTCTTGGCCGGGTCGTCGGCAAAGGGGGTGTTTGGCAGCGCCGGCGTGGGCGGCGTCGGCTCTCGCGCAGCCTTGGCTGCCCGCGCGGACGGGTCCGCCGCTGGTTGGTCGAGGGTGCCGCAGGCGCTCAGCAACACGGCACCAGCCAGGCAGAGAAGGCGAAGACGAAGGTATGAAGGCATTGGCGATGCACCGGCAGGTCGAGACACAACTCCCAAGTCGGGAGCCGGCTAGTTTAGCAATGATTCGCGTGCGATAGGGGCGCTGACGAAAAGGCGGTGCCGTGACCGCTCTTGCCGTCGCCTGGAGGGTCGTCGTACAGGCACCGCTTGACCGGCCCCTGGCTGCTCCCGATACTACGGGGTTCTCAGCCACTTCGTGTTCCCATGCCACCTTCTTGCCCTCGCCGCTTCGCTCTTGCCCTGCTCGGCTCTCAGCTTCTCGGCCTGCCCGTGTCGGCTGCACTGGCGGAAAGCGTTTCCTGCCACGTCACCTACGGCGGCGAAACGCGGCTGGTGCAGGCGCAGCCGGTCGCCTCGCCCTACGCCGTCCCGGTGGAGAAGGTCGGCTCGTATTTCCTTTTTCGCGTCGTCTTCCAGAAGGAGCCCGCCGACCTGGCGGCGATCAAGGTCTATGTGCTGGCCGCCAGAGACATCGGCCCGACGCCGATCCACCAGGCCACCCATGCCTATCCGCCGCTGACGATGAAGGCCGCGCCTTGGGGCTTCACCGGCGTCAATCACGTCTATGAGCCGCTCAGGGACGGTGAATTGCGCTACTGGTGCGAGTGGTCCGGCGCGGGGCGGCAATCGTGAGCGAGAGACGCCCCCTCCTTTTCCTGCTTGCTCTCCTGCTCGGCCTGACGCTGGTCCAACCGGTCAGTGCACAGAACGTACGCCTGATCTTCGTTGGCGACATCATGCTCGACGATGGGCCGGGCAATCTGATCCGTCGTGGTGGTGATCCGCTGGCCGCGTTCGCGTCGCAGCTGCAAGATGCCGACTACCGTATCGGTAACCTCGAATGCCCGATCGCCACCCAGGGCCAGGCACTGGACGCCAAGATCTACAGCTTTCGCGCCGCGCCGCGCGTGGCGGCCGTTCTCAAGGGTCGCTTCGATGCCCTGGCGGTGGCCAACAATCATTCCGGCGACTATGGGCAACAGGCTTTTCTGGAAACGCTGGACCATGTCGCAGGGCAGGGGATCGCCGCATTTGGGGGGGGGCGCAATCTCGAAGAAGCGCACCGACCGCTGTGGATAGCGCGTGGCGGTCTGCGCATCGCCGTACTGGCGTACAACGAATTCAAGCCGCGTTCTTTCGAGGCCGGGGCTGACTGGCCGGGGATCGCCTGGAGCGAGGACAGCCATGTCGTCGCCGACATCCGTGCCGCTCGTGCGGCCGGTGCTGACCTCGTGATCCCGTTCATGCACTGGGGCTGGGAGCGCGAGGAAGAGCCGAGCGAGCGGCAGCGGCAGCTGGCGCGGACGATGATCGACGCCGGCGCCGACGTCGTCGTTGGCGGCCATCCGCACGTCACCCAGGGCGCCGAGTACTATCGCGGCAAGCTGATCGTCTACAGCCTGGGGAATTTTGTCTTCGATGGCTTCAACGACGCCGCCACGCGTACCGGCTGGCTGCTGCGCCTGACCCTCGACAGGAGCGGGCTGGTTGCCTGGGAGACGCTGGCCGCGCACATGGACGATGACGGCAGCCCGCAGCCGATTGCCGGCGTCGCGACTCCCTGCGGTCGCGACGCGGAGAGCATCGTCGGAGAGTGCGTGAGCTATCCCTGAAGGTCGTCCGGGGTGCCCGTCAGGCTTGCTTCTCGGCGTCAGGTCGCCATTGCGGCGGTACGGCGCTGGTCCATTCCAGGCGCGCCAGCAGGCGGTAGAAGTCATTCGCCAGCGGCGCGCGCAGGGTAAGCGGTGCGCCGCTGACCGGATGCGCCAGGCGCAGCTCGGTGCATGCCAGGAGCAGCCGGTGGCAAGCGAACAGCGTCTGAAAAAGGCGGTTGTGGCGTCCCTTGCCATGAGTGGCGTCGCCAATGATCGGGTGAGCGATGTGCTTGAGATGCCGGCGCAGCTGATGGCGGCGTCCGCTCAGCGGCTCGAGCTCGACTAGGGCGTAGCGGCTCGACGGATAGCGGTCGACGCGGTACGGCAGCTCGATCGTGGCCAGCGTCCTGTAGCGGGTGAACGCGTCCTGCGCCGGGGCGTCGGCGGCGCGAGCGCCTTCGGACGTGTCGATGTGACGACGCAAGGGATGGTCGATTTCGCCGGCGAGCGGCGGATGGCCGCGTACTACCGCCAGGTAGTTCTTGCCCACCTGGCGCTGTTCGAAGCAGCTGCTCAACGACCGCCCGATCGCGCTGCTGAGCGCGAACAGTAGGACCCCGGAGCTTCCCTTGTCGAGGCGGTGTACCGCGTAGACGCGCTGGCCGAGCTGCTCGCGCAGCATCTGCAGCGCAAAGCGGCGCTCACGGCGGTCGATGGCGCTGCGATGGACCAGCAAGCCCGCCGGCTTGTGGATAGCGACCAGATGCTGGTCCTGATACAGGATCGGCAGCGTGGCGCCGTCAGTCTCAGTCATTGCCGCCCACCTGCGCTCTTCGCCGACGCGTTGCCTTTTCGGCCCGCGTGTATGGTGGCTGCCGGTGATTTCCCTGCCGACGACCTGCCGGTTGCCGCCGGGAACTCGCCGTCGACGTAGTACCAGCGGCCGGCTTGCTGCACGAAGTGGCTGACTTCGTGCAGGCGCTGGGCGCGGCCGCCGACGCGGTAGCGGGCGACGAACTCGACGATCGCCGCTGCCGGTCCGGTGGTCACGTGGCGGCGCACCTGCAGCCCGAGCCACTGCGGCGCCAGTGCGCCATCAGGGTCGATCCGTGCCGGACGGGTCGACGGATGCCAGGTCGCCAGGAGGTAGGCTTCTATGGCCAGGACGTAGGCGCTGTAGCGCGAGCGCATCAGCGCTGCCGCGTCAGGCGCCGCAGCCCCGTCGTGCAGAGGGCCGCAGCATTCGGCGTACGCGAGTCGACTGCCGCAGGGGCAAGCGCTCCTTGAATTTCCGGTCAATGCCGACTCCCGAGCGGACCTTGACATCGGTCAAGCCGGGCTGACCTTGGCACCGGCGTCGTCTGCAGCCGCGGGGCCTCAGCCGCCGCGCCGCGCCGGGCTGCGAAACAGCGCCGCCGTGGCGACGCCGCTGTCCGCGCGTGGACGTTGCGGTCCGCGCGGCGGGTTGTGCGGCGTGGTCGGATTGGCGCGGGCGGGGGACGGCGTCGCTCCCGGTCGCGGCGGTGGCGTCGCCGCCTTGGCCGGCGTGCGTGCGCGTCCGTCACGAGCGGGGCCGGCACCGCGGCGACTGCCGTCGTGGCTGCCGCGTGGTGCAGGCGCTGCCACCGCTGGCGCCGCGGTCTTGCCGGGCTCGAAGCCTTCGACGACCTGTTTTTCAATGCGTCGGGTGAGCAGCTTTTCGATCGCCGCCAGCAGCGGGCGCTCTTCGGCCGAAACCAGCGACAGCGCTTCACCCGAGCTACCCGCGCGGCCGGTGCGGCCGATGCGATGGACGTAGTCCTCGGGGACGTTCGGCAGCTCGAAGTTCACCACGTGCGGCAGCTCCTCGATGTCCAGACCGCGCGCGGCGATGTCGGTGGCCACCAGCACGCGCACCGTGCCGTTCTTGAAACCGGCCAGGGCACGCGTGCGCGCCGGCTGGCTCTTGTTGCCGTGGATGGCGGTGGCCTCGATGCCGGCCTTGCACAGATATTCGGAGAGGCGGTTGGCGCCGCTCTTCATGCGCGTGAACACCAGTACCTGTTTCCAGTCGCCCGACGACACCAGGTGCACCAGCAGGTCGCGCTTGCACCAGCTATCGACCGGGTGTACGCGCTGCGCGACGAGCTCGGACTCGGCGTTGCGGCGTGCGACTTCGACCATCGCCGGGTTGTGCAGCAGGCCGTCGGCGAGCTTGCGGATCTCTTCCGAGAAGGTCGCCGAGAAGAGCAGGTTCTGGCGTTTCGCCGGCAGCAGCGCGAGGACGCGGCGGATGTCGCGGATGAAACCCATGTCCAGCATGCGGTCGGCTTCGTCGAGCACCAGGATCTCGACGTTCGACAGTTCGAGCGTCTTCTGCTGCAGGTGATCGAGCAGCCGCCCGGGTGTGGCGACCAGGATGTCGACGCCACGGCGCAGGGCGTCGATCTGCGGGTTGATGTTCACGCCGCCATAGATCAGCGTCGACTTCAGTTTCATGTACTTGCCGTAGGTGCGTACGCTTTCCTCGATCTGCGCCGCGAGTTCGCGGGTCGGGGTCAGGATTAGCGCCCGCACACGCTGGCGTGGCTGGGCACTGGCGTCCGCACGGGCGGGCATGGTGGCCAGGCGTTGCAGCAGGGGCAGCGTGAAACCGGCGGTCTTGCCGGTGCCGGTTTGCGCGCCCGCAAGGACGTCGCGGCCCTCGAGAATGAGTGGAATGGCCTGCGCCTGTACCGGCGTCGGGTCGGTGTAGCCTTGTTCGGCGACAACGCGGGTGAGCTCGGCCGACAGGCCGAGAACGGAAAACGATTGAGTCAAGGTGAATCTCCGGTGAACGACCTGCTGCGGCACGATGCCAACAGAGCCGGTTCAGGCGTTTGGAACTTTGGGGGAGGGGTGTGCTGCGGGGCGATCGGCAGGTGCCGATGGGGGATCAACCGCGAGAGGACCGAGCTGCCGACCGGATGAAACGCGGCTCAGTTCTGCCCGGCACTATACACGCTTTGTTGCTGCAGCACGAAAAAAGGCCGTCGCGCATGCGCAGCCGGCAAGCGATCGACGCTGCCGGATCTCCGCGCAGGCTGGCTGACGCACGATCTACAGAATGACTCTCCTCTGGCGCGATGGCCGGTTTTTCCTCCGCGGCCAAGGCGCGCCATCGCGCCGCTCACATCGGCAAATCCTTCGGAAAGCCGACCAGTTCGTCGTGGTCGATCTTTTCGATCGCCTCCGGCCCCAACTCGCGGCTATTCCACGCGTAGTTGAGCTTGGCGTAGACCGTTGGCAGCAACTGTGGCAGCAACTCGTCGACCGCGTCTGGATCCGATTCCAGTTCGCCGATCGCTTCTTCGAGCGCTTCCATGGCGTCGGTGAGGGTGGTGAGAACCCATTCAGCGTCCATTTCCTGTTCCTTCAAGTTGGGTGTGGGTGCGAATGTTAATCCGGGAAAGCTGCTTTGGCGATTGCGGCACTCGCGCGCTCGCTTCCTGCTTCGGCTACGGCGCGCCGCAGGCAATGGTGCTTGGCCACGGTGGCGACCGGGTTCAGAATGGAGAGGACGGCGGAGCGCGCCAGTTGCAGGCACTCTGCCGGGCGATGGCGCTGTGTCGCCGGCAGCGCCGGTGATGAGGGTCAAGGCAAGGTCAATCGCCATTTCTTCCCAGGAGAACAACGATGCTGCCGCTATGTTTCGTACTCATGCCCTTCGGCAAGAAACCCATGCCGTCCGGAGTCACTGCCGATTTCGATGCTGTTTACCACGACCTGATCGCGCCGGCCATCGAGGCCGCGGGGTTGGAGGCGCTGCGTGCCGACCAGGAGGTCAGCGGCGGGGTGATTCACAAACCGATGTACGAGCGGCTGATTCTCTGTGACTTCGCCGTTGCCGACCTCACCGGCGCCAACGCCAACGTCTTCTACGAGCTCGGTCTGCGCCACGGTGTTCGCCCTTCGACCACGGTGCTGCTCTACGCCGGGAGCGAGCGCATGCCTTTTGACGTGGCGCCTCTGCGCGCCTTGCCCTACAAGCTGGCGGCGGACGGCAAGCCGAGCGATGTCGAGGGCGCAGGCCAGGCTTTGCGCAAGCTGCTCGAAACCGCCAAGGCCGCGCGTGGTGACGAGAACACCGACAGCCCGGTATTCCAGTTGGTCGATGGCTACACCGCTCCCGATATCGCGCGCCTGAAGACCGATGTCTTCCGTGATCGGGCACACTATGCGGTCGAGGCGCGCAAGCGGCTCGCCGACGCTCGCCGAGCCGGAACGGACGCCCTCAAAAAAGCTGCTGGCGAACTTGGCGAGGTGCAGAATCTCGAATCGGGGGTGGTCCTCGACCTCTTTCTCTCGTATCGCGCGCTCAGTGACTGGCAGGCGATGGTCGAGCTGGCGGCGCAGATGCCGGCGCCGCTTGCGCGCAGCGTGCTGGTGCGCGAACAGCTGGGCTTTGCCCTCAATCGGCTCAAGCGCCGCGACGAAGCCGAACAGTGGTTCGCCGAACTGATCAAGGAGCGCGGCCCGAGCAGCGAAACCAATGGGCTGCTCGGACGCGTGTACAAGGATCGCTGGGACGAGGCCCGCAACGCGAATGACCTGCTTAAGGCTGCGGGCTGGCTGCGCAAGGCGATTGACACCTATTTGCAGGGTTTCGAAGCCGACTGGCGCGACGCCTATCCCGGCGTCAACGCGGTGACGCTGATGGAGCTGGAAAAGACGCCCGACCCGCGCCGGCTGGAACTGCTGCCGGTCGTCAGCTACGCGGTCAAGCGGCGCCTGGCCAAGGGAACACCCGATTACTGGGACCATGCGACGCTGCTCGAATTGGCCGTCCTGCAGAAAGACGAAGCTGCGGCAATGGAGGCCGCGGGCAATGCCCTGGCCGCGGTTCGCGAAACCTGGGAGCCGGAAACGACGGCGCGCAACCTGGCGTTGATCCGCGCCGCCCGTGCGACGCGCGGCGACGAAGTCGCCTGGGCGGCAATGATCGAGGACGAACTCACCAAGCGTGCGGCGGGCTGACGCGCGCGGCGGCGCTGGCCGCCTGGGTGACTACTTCGGCGCGCTTTGCCTGGCCAGAAAGCGATCGAGCTGCGCGGCAAAAGCCTGCCGGTCGCTGGCGCCGAAAGCCGCCGGTCCGGAAATGTCGACGCCGCTGCCGCGCAGTTCTTCCATGAAGTTGCGCATGCTCAGGCGTTCGCTGATGTTTTCCGGGGTGTAGAACTCGCCGCGTGGATTCAGGGCGTGCGCCTGGCGTTCGACGACCAGCGCGGCGAGCGGGATGTCGGCGGTGATCACCAGGTCGCCCGCCTGCACGTCCTGGACGATGCGCTGGTCGGCGACGTCGAAACCGGATGGCACCTGCCGTGCGCGGATGTACGGCGAGGGCGGTACGCGCAGCATCTGGTTGGCGACCAGCGTGGTCATGATGCGTGTCCGCTGTGCGGCGCGAAAGAGGATTTCCTTGATCACGCCGGGGCAGGCGTCGGCGTCAACCCAGATTTGCATTTTTTGCCATTTTCATGAAGGTCGCTACGGGTCGCGAAGGCGGCGCTTCGCCTGCCGCACACCCAGGACTGCGGCTATTTCTGCCTGGCCAACGCCGCCATCGCTGTGGCGTGTGTCTTGTCCGCTGCCGCCTTGCGCGCGGCGACATAGGCCTGGAGGGTGTCGTTGATCGATTCACCGGCCTTGCCATGGGTATCGAGGGCGGCGAGCAGCTCAAGCTGGCTGGCCTTGATCTGCGCGGCATCGCGCAAATGGCCCGCGTAGCGCCGGCAGGCAGCGAAGATCGCGGTTGCGTCATCACCGCTGCGCTTGCTGACCTGCTCGAGCATTGTTCGCGTTCTGATCACGGCCGGATCGCCGGCGGCGACTGGGTGGCCGAGCGACAGCGAGGCCATCTCCTGAGCGACGGTGTCGGTCGACATTGCTGCGGCGCTGCCGCAGCTCATTGCGGCCAGCGAGATCAGGGCGAGCATGGCGAGAATCTGTTTCATCGGGTGGGAGGTTTTCAAGTGAGTGGCTGGGATCAGCGTGGTTGGCGACTCTCGCGCAGCCGCTTTTCGACGCCGACGACAAGATAGGCGAACAAGCCGACAGCAACGATCTCCAGCCACTGGCGCAGGCCGATCGGCGCCGTGGCGAACAGGCGGTTGAGCAGCGGCAGGTAGGTGAGCAGCGCCTGTAGCACGGCCATGGTCAGCACACCGTACCAGACCGCGGGGTTGGAGAACAGGCCGACGTGCAGCGCCGAGCGGGTCAGCGAGCGGCAGTTGAAGAGGTACATCGCTTCGACGACGACGAAGACGTTGAGTGCGACGGTGCGTGCTTCAGCCAGCGGATTTCCCAGCGACAGTTCGCGCAGGAAAAGCCCGAACGAGCCGGCGAGCAGCAGCAGGCTGACCAGCACGATCCGCCAGACCAGCTTGGCGTCGAGAATCGGCGTTCCCGGCCGGCGCGGGCGGCGCTGCATGACGTTCTCCTCGATCGGCTCGAAGGCCAGCATCAGTCCGAGGAAAACGGCTGTGGTCATGTTGATCCAGAGAATCTGCAGCGGCGTGATCGGCAGGGTGGCACCGGCAAGAACTGCCGCCAGGATGACCAGGCCTTCGCCGAAGTTGGTGGGTAGCGTCCAGGTGATGAACTTGACCAGATTGTCGTAGACGCCGCGTCCCTCCTCGACGGCCGCTTCGATGGCCGCAAAATCGTCGTCGGTGAGGACCATGTCGGCGGCGTCCTTGGCCACCTCGGTGCCGGCCAGGCCCATGGCGATGCCGATGTCGGCCTGCTTCAGCGCCGGCGCGTCGTTGACGCCGTCGCCGGTCATCGCTACCACCTCGCCGTTGGCCTGCAGCGCCCGTACCAGACGCAGTTTCTGCTCCGGCTCGACGCGGGCGAAGACGTTGACTTCCTGGGCCACCCGGAGCAGCGCCTGGTCATCGAGTGCCGCCAGTTCGACACCGGTGAGTGCTGTCTCTCCCTCCTTGGCGATATCGAGCTGGCGGGCGATCGACAGCGCGGTGACGGCGTGATCGCCGGTGATCATCTTGACCGTGATGCCGGCGGCGTGACAGGTGTCCACCGCGGCAATCGCTTTCGGACGCGGTGGGTCGATCATGCCGATCAGACCGATGAATACCAGGCCGGCGTCGGCGCTGGCCTCGTCGAGCGCCGTCGCCGTGCCATCGCTGCCGCTCGCCAGCCGGGCGATCGCCAGTACGCGCAAGCCCTCCCTGGCCATGGCGCGGGCCGCATTTTCGATTTCGTCGTGGCGCAGCGCAACCGGCTGGCCGGACGCGTCGAGCATCTGTGGCGAGCGCGGCAGCAACTGTTCTAGAGCGCCCTTGAAATACGCCACGCGCTGGCCGTCGATTTCGTGCGCCGTGGCCATGTACTGACGCGCGGAATCGAAGGGAATTTCGTCGAGGCGGGGGAAGCTCTTGTGCAGGCTTGTTTCGTCGAGGCCGGCCTTGCGGGCGACGACGAGCAGCGCGCCCTCTGTCGGGTCGCCGACGACGACCCATTGCTCGCCGTGTTCGCCGTCCGCGTCTTCCTTGCTCAGCGCGGCGTCGTTGCACAGCACGCCGGCGAGAAGGCACTCGCGCAAGGCAGCACCGATCGCCGCGCCGTCGCCGACCTTGCCCTCCGGCGAGTACCCGTTGCCGCTGACCGTCGTCGGCACGCCGCCCGCGTAGAGTTCGCGGACGGTCATCTGGTTCTCGGTCAGCGTGCCGGTCTTGTCGGAACAGATGATCGTTGTGCTGCCCAGCGTTTCGACCGCCGTCAGCTTGCGGATGATTGCTCGTCGTTTGGCCATCCGCGCGACGCCGATGGCCAGCGTGATGGTCATTGCCGCCGGCAGCCCCTCGGGGATCGCACCAACGGCGAGCGCGACGGCAGCCATGAACATTTCGAAAGCCGAAGAACCCCGCCACATTCCGACAACGAAGGTGAGCACCGCCAGCAGGCCAATGGCGATCAGCAGCCAGTTGCTGAAAACCGCCATCTTGCGCGTCAGGGGTGTGGTCAGATCGGGGGCTTCGGCGATCAATTGCGAAATGCGGCCGGTTTCGGTATGGTCGCCGGTCGCCACCACTACCCCCGCGCCGCGGCCGGTGATCATCACCGTGCCGGCGTAAGCCATGTTGCAGCGGTCGGCAAGGACGGTTGCTTCGGGCAGCACGTCGCCGTGTTTGGCCACCGCCGTCGATTCGCCAGTCAATGCCGATTCTATGGCCTGCAAGTCCTTGGCGCGGAACAGGCGCAGGTCGGCCGGCACCTTGTCGCCGGCCGCCAGCAGAACAACGTCGCCGGGAACCAGTTCGGTCGAGGGCAGGCGTTGCTTGCAGCCTTCGCGCAGGACGGTGACTTCGCTGCTGACCGAACGTGCCAGCGCCGCAAGGGCATCCTCGGCACGGCCCTCCTGGATGAAACCAATCGCCGCGTTGATCAGGGTGACGCCAAAGATCACGCCCGAGTCGACCCATTCACCGAGGAAGGCCGTGACCGCTCCGGCCACCAGCAGCACCAGCACCAGCGGCTGGACGAACTGCAGCGCAAAGCGCAGCAGCGGTCCCTTGCCCGCTTTCGGGGTGATCCGGTTCTCGCCGTGCAAGGCGCGACGGCTGAGGACTTCACTTTCGGCCAATCCCTCGTCGCAGCTGGCCTGCAGGCGTGTTGCCGCTTCATCGGCGGCGATGAAATGCCAGGCGACTCGTTCCGGGGTGTTCGCGTTCATTCTTCCCTCTGGCCAAGGCCGGCCGCTGGCCTTGGAAGATCGACGGTTTCAGTGCATTCTTCTGAATTATAGGGCAGTCTTGGACTCACCCCCGCGCACGCGCCCCCTCCGTCACGGTAGCCAGGCAGCCGCGCCAGCGCCGGTCGATGGTGTCGGGAAACTTGACAATGGCCAGATCGCTGGCGCCCGGTTGCGGACAATGCGCTTGATTTAAGGCGCTCTTGCAAATGGGCGTGATTTTTGCTTCTATGTTTCGGAATCTTTCGGATCCTTGGCATGATGGCACGTTTCAAGCGACCGCACGGGTTCCCCGGACTTCTGGTCGGGGCCCTTCTTGCAGCTCAGGCGGCAGCACACCCTCTTGACGACTATGACCTGGCACCGAAAGCCGGTGTCGGTCGCGACGCGTTCGTCGAGTTGCCGGCGGCCACGAACGCCAATGGCGACCCCTGGTCGACCGGCTCCTTGCTCGGCATCGACCGCGAGATGCCCGTCCCCTTGTTCGTTGATCCACCGGCTGTCGTACACCAGGACGTGGATTTTGCCAGCCCGGCGCAGGCCGACCCGCTCGGACGGGCGCTGCGATCGGTGGTCAACGTGACTGCCAGGCGGCAGCCGGGATCGTCTGTGCCGCGTGTGACTTTGCCCGCGGAACAGCTCGACCAGGTTAGCCCAATCCTGGTCGAGGACATCGCGGCGGCGGTTGTCAGAATGGAGGAAGGGCTTGCTCAAGTGATTACCGAAGCCCTTGACGCGCGCGTCGACGGCGAAGGTCGGGTCACTTTTTCCCTGCTTGGCGTGCAAGGTTTTCACGTGACCGCTGGCGACGGTGAGGTCTCGTTGGGCCATGGCGATACTGCGGTGGCCTTCAACCAGGCAGCGGGGGCTCAGCTTGAGCGGCGGATTGCCGCGCTCGATGCTGCCCGCGAAGCCGCGCAGCAGGCGCCGCGCAGCACTTTCAATCCGGTACGTGAACTGGCCGAGCTGGGCTCCCGCATGGTCCAGTATCCTCTGTTCTGGGTGCTGGTCGTTCTGGCGCTGATCGGTAAGCTGGCGCTGGTGATTGCCCGCTCGCACGGCCGCCGGCACTCGCGTCGGCCGAGTTCTGGCGGCGAGCAGCCGAAGGTCAAACGCACTCGCACCCGTATCAGGCTCAAGCGGGTACGTACCCGAATCAGGCTGCAGCAGCCTTCGTAGCTGTGCCGGCAGCGTTGCCGCCGCGGGGCCTTGGCGCCCGGCTTTGCCCGCCCACGGGAGGACACTCTGTTCGCGCCTGCCTGGGTCGGCGGCTGCCCGTCGGCGCGGACCCGAGTCCTCGCCGATCCCGGCCAGACGGGCTTGGGGGTATACTGGAGCTGACGTCGCGGGCTTCTCGCTTGTTCCGGTTCCTGCGGCCTACCTTCTGACCTCTCCACTCCCCAGGAATCCATCATGTTGCAGAAATCTGCGTCTTTCCCCGGTATTCGGGGCCCGATCGTCACCATCGTCATGGACGGCTACGGGATTGCCAAGTCCGACGTCGGCAGTGCCATCGCTGCCGCCACGAAGCCGACTCTGGATCGTCTCTTTGCCAATTATCCGAACATCACCCTGCGCGCGCACGGCGTCGCTGTCGGCATGCCTTCCGACGACGACATGGGCAACTCCGAAGTTGGTCACAACGCCATCGGCGCCGGCCAGGTCTACAGCCAGGGCGCGTCGCTGGTCGCCGACGCCATCGCCGCCGGCTCGATCTGGCAGGGAGCGGCGTGGCGGGAAGTCGTCGCCGCTGTCAAGGGCGGTCGCGGCGTGCTGCACTTCCTGGGCCTCTTTTCCGACGGGAACGTGCACAGCCACGTCGACCACCTGCGGGCGATGATCGTGCGCGCCAAGGAAGAGGGCGTCAAGACCGTACGGGTGCACATCCTGCTTGACGGTCGTGACGTTCCCGAGACCAGCGCCCTCGACTATGTACTGCCCTTCGAGGCCTTCCTGGCCGAGACCAGCGACGACAGCTTCGATGCCCGCATCGCCTCGGGTGGTGGGCGCATGAACATCACGATGGACCGCTACGAGGCGAACTGGAACATGGTCGACAAGGGCTGGCGCACGCACGTCCTCGGGGAAGGTCCGCAGTATGACAGTGCTGCCGCCGCGATCGAGGCGCTGCGCGCCGAGTTCCCGGGAACGATCGACCAGGACCTGCCGGCATTCGTCATCGGGCGCGCCGGGGTTCCCGTCGGGACGATCAATGACGGCGACGCGGTGGTGTTCTTCAACTTTCGCGGCGATCGTTCGATCGAGATCACGCGTGCTTTCGAAGACGCCGAATTCGACAAGTTCGATCGCCTGCGCGTGCCCAGCGTGACCTATGCCGGCATGCTGCAGTACGATGGCGACCTCAAGCTGCCGAAGCGCTTCCTGGTCGATCCGCCAGCGATTCTCGACACCATGGGCGAGTGGTTCGCCAAAGCCGGGATCACCCAGTTTGCCTGCTCGGAAACCCAGAAATTCGGTCATGTGACCTATTTCTGGAATGGCAACCGATCGAACAAGTTCGACGGTGAAACCTACCAGGAGGTGCCCAGCGACGTGGTGCCCTTCGAGCAGCGTCCGTGGATGAAAGCTGCCGAAATCGCCGACGCCATGATCGACGCGCTGAAAAGTGGCAAGTACAAGACGCTGCGCTGCAATTTCGCGAATGGCGACATGGTCGGCCACACCGGCAGTTTCCGCGCTGCGACGATGGCCATCGAAGCGGTTGACCTGGAACTGGCGCGCATCCTGCCCGTCATCGACGCGCTTGGCGGCGTTGCCTTGATCACTGCCGACCACGGTAACGCCGACGAGATGTACGAAATCGACAAGAAGAGCAAGCAACCGGCGAAAAATGCCGACGGCTCGTTCAAGGCGAAGACGGCGCACACTCTCAATCCGGTGCCCCTCATCCTCTACGACAATGTTTCCGGCGGCAAGCTTGCTCTTCAGGCGAGTGAGACCGCGGGCCTGTCAAACATTGCAGCGACGATCGCCAACCTGCTCGGCTTCGAGAAGCACGTCAAGTGGGACGACAGCCTGCTGGTCGTCAAGTAGCGCTGAAGGGGCGTTTCAGGAAAGCTCAGACGGCCGCCGCAAGGCGGCTGTTCTGCTTGCCAAGTGGCCCCCTACCCGTGTCGACGCCAGCGGTCACCGAAAAGCGGCGCCGCAAAGAACCGGGTGGCGATCAGGATTTGCAGGGCCTCTTCTCGGATCGATTGGGGCCGGGGCAAAGCTTCCGTAGAATCAGCAAATATTTGCTCTGGGAACTGCCGTGGCCACTGCTCGCAAGAAAGCGTCTTCGACGCTGCTCACCTTGAAGATCGAACTCGTCGACACGACGCCACTCATCTGGCGCCGGCTGGTAATTGGTGGGCAGGCGAGCTTCGCCACGCTGCACCACGTCATTCAGGCCGCGATGGGTTGGCACGACGCTCATCTGCACGAGTTTCGCGTCGGCGACATGAGAATCGGCGTTCCGGACGCAGAGTTCGACGAGCCCGACCACCCGACCGCGTTCGAAAAGCGCGTTCGACTGGACAGGCTGCTCGCGACGGGCGCCACCTTCACGTATCTCTACGACTTCGGCGACAGCTGGCTGCATCGCATCAGCGTCGAGCAGGTGCGCAACCGGGGCGATCACGACGACGGACTCGCTGGCGGCGTCGAAGGGGGCGAGCGTGCGTGTCCGCCCGAGGATGCCGGTGGCGTTGGTCAATACCAGGAGTTCGTGGCCAGCTTCGAGAACGACCCGTACGGCGAGGAGACCGAGGCGGTACGCACCTGGGCGGGGCTGGACTTTGATCCCGCCCGTTTCGATCGACCGGCGGCGAACGCGGCGATCGCCCGCATGTTGTGGAACGGCTGGATCAAATGATCCAGCTCCTTACGGCGACAAGAAGCTCTCCGATCAGGGAAGTGACCGGCCGGCCCGTATTCGCCTGGACGAATTTTCGGGCTTGCGGAATCGGGCGAGAAAGCGGAGGGCTGACGTGATTCGTCAGCTTCTGCGGGTCGCTTGGCTTGGTCTTGCCTGCGTCTTGATGGTTGGATGCGTCAGATTTCCGGCGGGTTCTGAACGGGCCATCGTGGTGCCCTCGCCAAACCACAACGCCCGGCGGCCAAATTTCGTGATCCTCCACGACACCACGAGCAGCAACGTCGAGCATGCCCTCAGAACGCTGACCAACCCGGTCCGCGAAGTCAGCTCGCATTACCTGATCGGACGCGATGGCACCCTCTACCAACTGGTCGATGAAGAAAGGCGCGCCTGGCACGCGGGGATCTCTTACTGGGCAGGCAACACTGATCTCAACTCGGCGTCGATTGGCATTGAGCTCGACAACACGGGTGCCGAACCGTATTCGGAAGCACAGATCATGGTTCTCCTCGATCTTTTGAAGGACTTGCAGCAGCGCTACCGGATTCCGACGAACAATTTCCTCGGGCACGGAGATGTCGCTCCACGCCGAAAGATCGATCCGAGTCGGCTCTTCCCCTGGGAGCGTCTGGCGGCGAAAGGATTTGGTTTGTGGTGCCGCGAACCAGCGGCGATGCCGGTTGCGGAGCCTTTCGATCCTCAACTTGCGCTCGAGGACATCGGCTACGACACTTCGGACCCGGCCGCCGCCCTGGCGGCGTTTCGGCGGCATTTCCTTGGCGTTGATCGAGAAGGAGAAGCGACCGAGGCGGAGCAGCAGTTGATGCAGTGCCTGGTCGTCGCGAAGCGCCCGAAAGGCGCCTCCTGAATCACCCTGCTTGAGCGACTTGCGCCTGGCGATCAGGTCGGCCGCCGCATCGCTCGCTCGGCCCCGCGGCGATCGGCAAACGAGGCGGCCGCGCTCGCCTCATTGCTGCTGGGTTGGACGTCGTGTGAAATATGTCCTCGGCGTCGTGGTGCGGCATTCGCTAGACTCAAGGCATGTCGAAGCAGATTCCGCCTCCAACTCCGGAAATCAACCGTCTCAGGGCTGCCGCAGCCCTGATCCCGATCATTGAGTCCGGCTTGTTGGCCTCAAAGCTCTCCATCGAGCGTGCTTCAATCATGGCCTCGTTCTGCGAATGGACGGTGGAACGACCGTCTGACGATCCGAACGTGGTCAAGCTGGCGGAAACGGTGGGTAGTGGCCTCAAACGCATCAAGATGGTGTTGTCTTCGGCAGGGTGAAACCTCCCGGCGGCTCTTGCTTTCATAAGCTTGCCGTCCATTGATTCTGGGTCGGCAGATCATCGACGAAGTGCCATAGAAAATCGCTGAACGACTGTCCACCTGCGGTGAGCGCCAGGTACGCTTTGGCGTTGTTGATGGCGGCGGCGACCTTGGCTCGATTTCGGACGATCCCCGGATCCGTCAACAGGGCTGCAACTTTTTCGTCGTCATAGCAGGCAATCCGGGCCGGATCGAAGGCATCGAAGGCACGTCGGTAGTTTTCTCGCTTCTTGAGGATGGTCGCCCAAAACAAACCCGCCTGCGCGCCTTCCAGAAGCAGCCGTTCAAACAGGGATCGATCATCGTAGAGCGGCACGCCCCATTCCCGAATCATGGTATTCACGGTAAAGGTCGAAGCCTTCGCACCAAGGACAACGTTGCATCGGCGGCGGCTCGGCAGACAAAAATTCAGTCTATGCGAAGTGCCCAGAAATCGCCGGTTTCCGGATGTCCGGGGTGAGCGGCTACCGACGACCAGATCGCTTGCCGGGCTTTCCCGGGCAGCTTCCGCTCCGCCGGGTCGCTTGCTTCTGGCAGGCCCGGGCCTTGATGAGAGGCGGCTCCTGCGCGGTTCGTCGGGTTGCCAAGCAGGCGCGCAGTCAACGGTGCTTGGGGTGCGCGCGTTAGTAGACGACATCTACACCTACAGGGCCAGCATGAAACGTCTTTTCCTCGCCGCCGCACTGATCGTCTCGACATCGCCTGTGCTTTCCGCCGACCTTGGCGTATCGGTAAGCATCGGCCAACCCGGTTTCTACGGGCGCATCGACATTGGCGGCTATCCGCCGCCGCAACTGATCTACCCACAGCCGATCATCATTGAGCGGGTGCCGGTCATGCGCCCGCCGATCTACCTGAACGTGCCTCCTGGTCATGCAAAGCACTGGAGCAAGAACTGCCACAAGTACCGCGCCTGCGGGGAGCGGGTCTATTTTGTGCAGAACAACTGGTACAACCGCGAATACGTTCCGTACTATCAGGGTCAGCAGCGCTATCGACGTGAGGAATACCGCGAGGATTACCGCCGCGACTACCGTCATGACCACGATGATCAGCGCTGGGATGACGATCGTGGCAAGCAGAAGAAAGACAAGGGCCACGGCAACAAGGGTAACCACGGCGGCAATCGCCAGGATTAGCGAACGCCGTACTGGCTTCGCCCCGGCGTTCGAACCTTGCCATAGCCTTCTTGTGAGGCTTGGAACCACAGTGCAGCGCACCTAATGGCCCGAACCGGCCGAGGGGGCGCAACCGGTACCCTGTGAAATGTTCCCTGTTCAGAACGGGAGTTTCGCGGTCGGGGCGATTCCCCTGTCCATGCGCTCTTGCGGCCGCCGTGAGCGTGATACCGCTCAGGGCGCTGCAAAGAACTTCTTCAGCGCCGCCGCAAATTGCGGCGCGTGGCGCGGATCGGCCTCGTAAGGCTGGCAGCGGCGCTTGGCCACTGCAGGCAAAGCGGCTTTCACTAGGCGTTCGGTGCCCTGCTCGCCGATCAGAAGCGTCGGGCGGCCGAGCGCGTCGGCCATCCCCAGTTCGAGGCATACGTTAGGGTTGAAGCCGCTGATGTCGACCGTGACGTGTGTCGCGCGGCAGATCTCGTGCCAGATTGATTCGATGATCTCCTGTCCATCGGCCTGGTCGCCACGCACCGGCTCTACGCCCGCCTGCCGCGCGCTGGCTTCGATCACCGCATAGGCCGCCTCACGCTCGCGGCGGAACGGCATGACGGCGAAGGTTCGCCGCGCACGCGGGTCCGGGTAGAGGCCGGGCCAGCGCGTTTGCAGCAGCTCGTGCTGACCTGTGCCGAGATAGGCATTGAAAGTCGTCAGCGCATTGCGGAACTTGATCGGATCATCGCCCGCGGCACGCATCACCTTCAGTGCAACCGCGAACAGTGGGTTGTCTGGCTCGCCGGTGGCCACCCGTTGGGCGTAGTCGAGTGTCGCCGCCAGACTTGATTCCTTGCCGCCCCTGACCTGCAAGCCGTAGATCGCCGTGTGCACTTCGTTGGCCAGCCATGGGCGCAGCGTATCGCCCGGGCTGTAACGACTGACGTTTTGCGCGATGTCGAACGGGATCTCGGTCTCGTCGGCGGCAATCAAAAGAATCTGAGTGCCGATTGTCAGTGCGATCCCCAGTTCGTAGTAAACCTGCGCCTGCGCCTCGGAAAGGTCGAACACCGCGACGTTCGAGGATTGCAGCTCCTGCCATCGATGGGTTGCGACATCAGCCCCTGCGGGGGCGTCCACGGCGAGTTCCAGGCCCGAGAACATCAGTGCCCCCGCCAGCTCCTTGCGCATGCGCAAGCCGCCTGCGAAGAAAATGCGATTGGGATCAATCGTTGCTTCGCCACGCGGCCACACTGGCTGCGCCAATAGCGGGTGCCGGCGTGCGGCATACAGGCGAACCTCGTGTGCCAGCGCACGCGCCTGATCGCGCTCGAGCTTGTCCAGCGTTGCCGTGTCGTCGCCGGCCTGGCTGACCCAGGTGGTCAGCCGTCCGAGCCGCGCGAACAGTTCCATCGCGGCTTCACGCATTTCGGCCGAGCTGTTGGGCGCCATGCCGGCCGCGCCGACGAACATTTTCAGCTCCTGCAGCGCGGCCAGTAGCCGTCCGCCGCGCGAGCCTTGCGCCGCACCCGGCCCCTTGAGACTCGGGTTGCGGGCCTGAGGGCTGAGCTCGCGTTTGAGCGCATCAATTTTTCCGCGATTGGCCATCATCGCTTCGAGCGACAAGCCCTCTGATGTTGTCGATCCGACCACTCCTTGCAGCCGTTGCATGAGACTCGAAAGTCCCGCCTGGCGGGTCGGATCGAGCGAGGGTTTCTCTTTCTCGAACTGTTGATTGAGGAGATCGAACATCGAGCTGATGTGTTTCACTTCGGCAGCGCGCTCTGGTTTTCGCAGTACGTGCATCGGCTCGCCAGCGTCGGCAAGCCCGAGCCCGTCCTTCAATTGAGCCATCCGCTGATCGAGCTGGCCGGCTTCGCCCAGCAAGGTGACGATCTGCTGCGCGGTTGCGAGTTCCTCCCGGACGCTTTCGACTCCGTCCGGCATGTGTAGGCGCGCCAGCGTGAGAGCCGCGCGCAGGCGAGTGCACGCTTCAGTGGCGAGCCCGGGGTCTTTTCCTTCGCTCAACTGCAGGAGCACTTTCCCGAAGCAGTAGTTGAGCTTGACCCAATCGACCGCGTCCGCAGCCTCGGCGGCTACCTCCAGAGCGTTCTCGGCCTTGCGGTAGGCCCTTGCCGCATGTTCGAGCGCGCGGCGCTCCTTGCCTGCGCCGAGATCGTAATAGGCGTTGCCCGCCCAGCGCCAAGTGCGCGCACCTTCGACGGCATCGCGCTCACTGAGCGGCGTCGCTTGCGCAAGTACTTCGAGCCCGTCTGCGACCGCCTCCATTTCGCTTGTGAAGCCCGCCCCGGTGCGATCCGGCCAGCGTTCGAGTGCCGCGTCGCTACGGGCGATCAGCGCCTCGCGATGCCTAAGTTGGTCGGGAGTCATGGCTGCGACCTAGGTCGACCAGGAAGTCTTGCCGTCGTCGAAGAAGAGGAAACCCTCGCCGTCGCCGCCGACCGTGCCGGCCCGGCTCGAGGCCGTCCAGGGTCCACTCTGCGCACCCGGCATGTGCATGGACGCCGCCAGGTTGCCAACCGCCGGACCGCCTTCGCATCCGAAATTACCGACCGCGTCCACCCAATAGCGACCTGGCCAAACCTGCATCACGCGGGTCAGCGCGAAGACGTCCTGTGGATGAAGCTCGCGTCCATTGACGAATACGCCGGTCCCGCCACCTGAGGCATTCGCCATCAGTGGCCCGCCAAGCGGCAGGCCGGCCGGGATGAAGCCGGTACATGGGCCTCCTTCGACGCCACAGGCGCCGTTTGCCCGGTCGTACCAGTAGCGGCCATCGAGTAGTGCGATATTCCATGCCCGCTCCATTGCCCCGACATCGTCATCGCTGATGCGCGCACCGTTGATGTAGATGGCACGCGCTGGCGCCTGAGCAGCGGCAGAGTTGGCGCACGTGCCTTCGGACAATTCGTGATAGCGCAGTGCGAGGTCGGCCCCGCCGATGTCGTAGAGGCGGGACAGCGTGCTTTGGTAACCTGATGATCGTCGGTTCATCGCAACCTCCTGCCAACGTGTGGAAGGATAGGAAACCCAGGGGGTGCCGATGCAGGATAGACAACGACCGCGATTTATTTGTTTCGATCAAGTGGCGCGAACCGGGAATCAGGTCGCGAAGGACCGGACACCCTGGTCAGCCTGCCGCGCTTGGTTTCGGGAGTTCCTCCAAAAATCCAGAATCGAGGAGTCGCGCAGAAGAAGCCACGGCAAAAACAGGGGAAGCGACAGAGCAAGGTCGTCGGGGCGAAGGGAGATCAGCGTGCCTTTTGATAGGTGCCGACCAATTGCGTTTCGGCAACGATGTGCCCCTGCATGGCCTGCTCCAAGGTCTTCTTGTTCGGCTCTTTCAAGTCGGGCAAGACGACGTCCAGCGCGTAGAGCTTATGGAAGTAACGGTGCCGGCCGACGGGCGGGCAGGGGCCACGGTAGCCGGTGCGCTGCCAATCGTTGAGTCCGTCCAGCGCGTTGGCCGGACGCGACGGCAGTGCCTCGGGCAGCCCAGTGCTGTTGGCAGGCAGGTTGTACAGCACCCAATGGACCCAGGTCATGCGGGGCGCTGCGGGATCTGGTGCATCGGGATCGTCGACGATCATGACCAGGCTCCTTGCCCCCGCAGGCACGCCACTCCAGGTCAGTGGCGGGGAAATGTCCTTGCCCTCGCAAGTGTACAGCTTGGGGATCGAGCCGTTGTGCGCAAACGCACTTGAAGAAATGCTCATGCCCATGGTTTTGTCTCCCGCTTGCGTGGTTGCGGACCAGGCGCCAAGAAGGGCCAGGCACGCCAAATGGGGCGCCCACCACCGGATTGTCACGGCCCTGTCAGGCATCGAAACGTCCCCTCTGTTGAAAACGAGCATAGAACTCAACCGCACGATAAAAGTATGCGGGTTTTCTCCGTGAGGTCAAGCTGCACCGATGGCTGCTCGCCATCGGCTCGGCCCGGCAGCCCGTGCGAGGTCCCCGTTACGCCTCGGTCGACACCCCCCGATTTGGTCGCGATCGCTGCCCTGGCGCTCGACCGGGAACGGGCTGGCGTCGTGGGCCCCGCCGACCAACAGCAGGTCATTCATTGGAGGCGCGAACTCAGGCGCCGTGCCGGGGGGTACGCGAGGTCAACAGGTATAAACGAAAAACCCCGCGGAACATGGCGTTCAGCGGGGTGTTCGTTTTTTGTCGCAGAGCTTTGCTGCGACGTTCCTGGCGGAGACGAAGTCCGCCATAGTGCTGTCTCATACGGCATCACCGTTTGTCATGGAAGCATACGCAGCAAGGCATACAGCCTTTGTGTACGTGGTACATTGACTCGCGACGTATCAAGGCGTAGCATCCTACCCCATCAACGAAGAAGGGGTAGATGATGGGGCGAAAGATTGAGCCATTGACGGCTATCGAGGTGAAGAGGCTGGTCAAGCCGGGCATGAACTTCGTGGGCGAGGTCGCGGGGCTGGCGCTGCTGGTCTCCGACACCGGCGCGCGTTCTTGGATACTGCGCACCATGATTGCCGGCAAGCGGCGCGACATGGGCTTGGGCGGATTCCCTGACGTGACACTGGCGGATGCGCGCAGGCGGGCGCGGGAACTGCGCGAACAGATAGACGGGGGTATTGACCCGATCGGGCAACGCCGAGAAACGCGCGCTGCGCTGGCCGCGAAGAATGCAAAGGCGATGACGTTCAACCAGTGCGTCGACGGATATCTCGCCGCCTATGCGGACGAGTGGAGCAATTCAAAGCATCGGCAACAGTGGCGCAGCACGCTTGCTAGCTACGCCGGGCCTGTCATTGGCGATATGGATGTGGCACTGATCGAAACCGGACATGTGTTCAAGGTGCTCGAACCGATCTGGAAAACGAAGACCGAGACAGCAAGCCGATTGCGCGGCCGAATTGAAAAAGTGCTGTCTTGGGCGACGACGGCAAAGCACCGGACCGGAGAGAATCCGGCACGCTGGAAAGACCACTTGCAGAACTTGCTCGCCAAGCCAACGAAGATTGCCAAGGTCGAGCACCATGCTGCCCTTGACTACCGCGAGCTTGGCGCTTTCATGGCTGACCTGTCGCATCGTGAAGGCATCGGCGCCCGTGCGCTTGAATTCGCTATCTTGACGGCTGCAAGGTCCGGCGAGGTCCGCGGCGCGACGTGGGCGGAAATCGACATGGATGCCGCGCTGTGGACTGTTCCGGGCGCGCGCATGAAGGTCGGGAATGAGCACACCGTACCGCTTTCAGACAGTGCGCTGGCGCTGCTGCGCGCCATGCCGCGCGAGGGTGATTTGGTCTTTCCTGGCGCGAAGACCGGTCGCCCACTATCCGACATGACCCTGACCGCAGTTCTGCGGCGCATGGGCTGCGGCCATCTAACCGCACATGGCTTCCGCGCGACATTCAGCAGTTGGGCGCACAGTCAAACCGCATACCCATCTGACGTAATTGAAATGGCGCTGGCGCATACCATCGCCGACAAAGTGAAAGCCGCCTATCAGCGTGACGACCTGATCGCGAAGCGCACCAGGATGATGGATGAATGGGCAAGCTACTGCCGGATGGTAGTGGCGACTACCGGCAAGGTGCTGTCGATGACGGCCGCGAAAGCGTCGTGCTGAAACGGGTTGACACGGTCACCAAAGTATGAAATGATTTGGGCCGTCGGGGAAGTTGCGCCCAAAGGTAATGTACGAAAAGCAGTAGTAGCGTAGCACGCCCGCCGCAAGCGGGTTTTTTTTCGACTAAAGGCCGGAGTTTCCAGCAATGGAGATCCGGCCTTTAGTCGTTTACGGCCCGCCTTGAGCGGGTTTTTCATTTGTGACAGCCAGTCGACAATTTGAGAAGCCCGCCCTGTGCGGGCTTCTTGCGTTTACGGCCGGCATTCTTCGAAACGGAAAAGAAATGCAAAACGAAATCAAAGAAGCATCAGTGACAGTTCAGCAGTTTGATAGCCTTCCCAACTCTGCAGCGATCGACATTCCAGACGCCAGCGCTGTGTCTGGCCGAAGCCGAGCCAGCATTTATCGCCACTTCGAAGCCGGGGAACTTACGAAGATCAAGGTCGGCAATTCGACACGGGTTCGTGTCGGCGAGTTGCGCAAGCTGATCGGGGTGAGCATATGAATGCCACCACTCACATCGTAAGCGTTGCCGGTGGCCGGCCAAGCACTACATCTCTTCTAATCGCCGAGGCGTTCGACAGATCACACAAGAACGTCCTGCAGTCGCTAGATCGTCTGATCCAAGACGACAGGATAGATCGGCTAGAGTTCAAGCCGATCTTCTACACCGACGAGATGAACCGCGAACAGCGCGCGTATCAGTTAAGCGAGCGCGGCGCACTGATTTCCATGCCGTTCATTGGCGGCAATAGGTCACGGGAAGGCCAACGCCGCCTGGTCGACGCATTCTTCGCCGCCCGCGACGAAATCAGTCGCTTGCACCAGATGCACGCATCGGCAGACTGGCACCAAGCCCGCATCGAAGGCAAGACAGCGAGGCGCAATGAGACCGTGATAGCCGCATTCGTGGAGTACGCGACCAATCAGGGCAGCAGGAACGCACGCCGGTATTACATCAGCCTGACGAAAGAAACGAATCGCGCTTTGTTCATGGTCACGTCCGCTGTCGGCAAGAACCTCAGGCAAAAACTTTCCGCGCAGCAGTTGGCATCGGTGGCGATGGCTGAGCACATCGTTGAACGCTCGCTGCTGGAATCGATGGCGGAAAAGACCTTCTACAAGGACGCCTACCGCACGACCGCTGAGCGCGTCCGCCAATTTGCTGCGCTGATCGGGCAGTCAGTACCGGGCAGGATTTCGGCCATGCTGGAGGGCAAAAAATGAGCCAGCCCAAGAAACGAGAAGCCCCGGCAGCGATGGTGCGCAGCGGGGCTCAGGAAAACAACAACGACAGCAACATTATCGCCTCATTGACGGATTCGATCAAGGCGAAAGTTATCGCCACCGAGTACCCCGAAGGCGAAAGGCCATTGTTCTGGGGCGCATTCGCGCGTGGTCGCGGCGGCATGCCATGCCTGAAGCCTATTCGGCGCACCAGCGCTGAACAACACGTCAGCGGCATACGCACGCGGCAGAAGGTGTTCCGGATTTTCCATCGTCAAAGAGGATCTATCGATCCGGCTCTGCTGGTCTTCGTAGGCGTTTTTCTCTTGGTTGGGGGGCTCGCAGCATGATAAGGGAGAACGTGATCTTCTGTCCGTCGCTGCCGGAAGCCTTCGCCACAGCCGGGATGAAATACCCAGAAAAGGATATTGAGCCTGGAAAATTTGCCCGATTCCCGACCAGCGAGAAGGCCGGCGACCAGGCTGGGTTCTGCAAGCTGTTTCCCGATGGTGTCGGCGCATCGTTTGGATGCAACCGGGAAGGCACCAAGTTTACCTGGCAACTACGCGACAGCGACTCGCCGAAGCCCACCGGAGCTCAACTGCAGGCGGCTAAGGCCAAATCAATACTGGCGAACAAGCAGGCGGCAGAAGACCTCGCCACACAGCACGAGAAAGCTGCAGCGGCAGCCGGCCGCATCATGAGCCAGACCGTCGATCTTGATCCGGGAAATGCTTACGTCGTGCGCAAAGGTGTCATCCCCTACGGTGCACGACAAGACCTTGACGGCTCGATTGTTCTTCCGGTGCAAGGGCCAGATGGCGCAGTTCAAAGCGTCCAGTTCATCCGGTGTGATGGCGTCAAGAAGTTTCTGAAGTTCGCCAGGATGAAAGGTGGCCGAATGTTCGTTGGCCAGCCTGAAAACGGGGACCCGATTAATCTTGTCGAAGGTTGGGCGACTGCTTGCAGCATTCACGAGGCGACCGGCGAAGTGGTTGTCGTCGGATTCTCCGGGGCCAATCTGGCTGTCGTTGCTGGCGATCTGCGTCGAAAGTATCCGGGCTCGTCTCTACGCATCGCTGGCGACCTTGATAACCATGGCAAGGGGCTTGATTACGCTCAGGCCGCCGCTGATACCGGAGCGCCTGCCGTCATCGTCCTGCCGAAGTTTAGCGATAGTCGCATCAAAGGCGACTTCAACGATCTGCATCAGACCGAAGGGCTCGACGCAGTTCGGCAACAACTACACTCGATGCCAAGGACATCCGCCCACGAAACAGTGCCCTTCCTAGCGCCCCCATTGGCGAAGTGCGACGCGCGAGACGGCACGCGAGACACGCGCCCGCTGACGGAGTACGGAAATGCCCTGCGCCTGCACGATGACAATGGCGAGAATCTCAGGTTCGTACGCGATGTGAAGATGTGGATGATCTGGCGCGAAAAGTCCTGGCAATGGGATGCCGATGGCGCCGCCGTCCGATCAATGGCCGCTCAACTGCATAGAACGATTTACGCTGAGGGCTTGGGACACCCCAACGACGTTGAGCACTTCGCAAGGTTTGCGCGCAAAAGCTCAGAGCAAAAGACAATCGCCGCTGCAGTCAAGCTGCTATCAGATTTCGACCAGCTGCGCTTGCCGATGACGCACATTGACGCGGACAAGCTTGTCGTCGGGTTTGATCACGCACGACAGGTTGTCGATCTTTGCACGGGCACGGCGCGCGCCGCCACACGTGGTGATTGCGTAACCAAGAGCTTGTCGCCAGACTCGGTTGGCAGCGAGTCAAGGGCTGTGCGATGGCGCCAGTTCTTGCATGAAGTGTTCAACGGCGACCAAGAGATTGTCGATTGGCTGCAGCGCTTTTGCGGCTACCTTTTAACGGGTTCAACGCAGGAGCATTTGTTCCTTTTTCTCTACGGGCACGGTGCCAACGGCAAATCTGTCTTCATAGAGTTGCTGAAGCACATCATGGGCGACTATGCCCGCGCCATCGCCTCGGAAACGCTCAGCGAGGCCAAGCGCAATGCAGGAGGCGCTTCGCCAGACCTCGCCGACCTCGTAGGCGCGCGGTTAGTTCTGTGCGCTGAAACCGAAGACAACACCGCCCTCGCGGAATCTTTGGTCAAGGGCATGGTGTCCGGGGATAGCATGACCGCGCGGAGACTCTACTGCGATCCTATCCAGTTCACGCCCAACTTGAAACTAATCATGGCCGGTAACCATAAGCCGATTGTGCGTGGCAACGATCACGGAATATGGCGACGGGTTCGACTGGTGCCCTTCGATCGGACCTTCACGGCGGACGAGCGCGATCCGAAGCTGCTCGCCAAGTTGAAGGCTGAAGGGCCCCACATCCTTGCATGGATGATTCAAGGTTGCGTCGCGTGGCAATGTAAAGGGCTTACCGACACGCCGAAGAGAATCCGCGAAGCTACAGACGCCTACCAAAGCGATCAGGACTTGACGGGCGCCTGGCTCAGCGAATGCACTGAGCGCGATACGCGGTGCGAGACCGCTAGTCGAGACCTCTACGATAGCTATAAAGCGTGGAGCCTCGACAACGGTCATAAGCCAGCGAGCAACGCCGTACTTGGTCGCCGGCTGGGTGAGCGGGGATACGTTTCACGAAAATCAAACGGCAGCCGTCTCTGGTGCGGTTTGACCTTGAAAAATTCTTGTCACCAGGGTTATGCGCAACGGAAAGAGGGCTATCGATGACGCAGATAAACGTCAATCAACGACCGACAGGGCGGATGGGGCGGATAAACGGCATTTTCGGTAAACTCCCCCATGCAGCCGTTACTAGAAAAAGCTTTGGAAATGAGCGTTTTGCCGCCCTATCCGCCCTGGTCTGCTTCTCGACTTGGCGAAAGGCACGACCATGAGTGCCGATCTATTAGTGTTCGAGTCGCCAACGACCTATCACACCAACGATTGTCCCGAAGCCGTTGCCTTGGCGGAAGCTCTCAAGGCGCTGCGGCATCAGTCAGCTTTCGCGTGGATTGAGCGCCAGAATTCCGGGATGGCGAAAATTGGTGGGCAATTTGTCCGCTTCGGCTGGAAAGGCTGCTCGGACCTTCTCGGAATGATTCGGGATGGCCGCTAGCTGGCGGTGCAGTGCAAAGCGACCAAGGGCATATAAGCGGTTAACAGGAAGTCTTTCGTGTTTCAAGGCCGGTTTTTGCAAGGCGAGAAGGCTCTGAAGATCGGACAACTTATCTGAGAGCGCTTACGAGCAGAGCAAGCCGAGATCCTTTTTCTGGTAGGCAGGTTCGGTGGCGTGGATTTCGTGGCGCACGACTGCCGCGATGTGCTGCGCGAACTGTCCGCCATTAATCGGATGCGACATGGTAACGCTACAGCGTAACGCCTAGGGATTTAGGCAATGCCAACAACACGGTAGTGCGCCGCCACAGCCTCTTTACGGTCGAATCCGCAGGGAACTATCAGCAAAGCGCCGACAGCTCGTCTTGGCGCGATTCTGTGGCCTTAGCGGGCAGTTCTATCAACCTTGAAAACGCCTTTGATTCAAAGCATAATGCCGCTGGAAAGTCCGCCGACTCTAACTAAATGTCTTTCCCACAAATGGCAGATTTTTAAGTTTCTTTAGCGTTTCCTCCAAGAGACTTCCAAGCCCTTGCACTATTCCCTCCTGCAGACGCCGAGCTCGCGCCTCTTCCTGAAGCCCGACTTGAATCTCGTTGGTTGAACGACGCATTTCTGAAACCTCGTTCCGGCTTTTTTCAAACTGGTCGGCCGCCGTTTCTTGGCAGCGTCGAAGCGCGATAGAAAGATCAGACATCTTCAATTGAACCTCACGCAAAGTCGCGGAATTCACTGATGCGGCGCGCTGGAAAGCGTCAATCTGTTGGGAGAGGTTCTGGACCAGCGCGTTTTGCTTGTTGAGGAAGTCCGTGACTTGCCGGCTCATTGATTCGTGCTCCTCGCGCAAAGATGCGGCGACCTCATCCTTGAATGAAGCCATTTCTCCATTTGAATCCCTAGAAAAATTTGAGAACCGCTGTGCCATCGATTCCACGGCCGCCCCCACGAAATCCTCCATCTTCGAACGAAACAGCTGTTGCTCATCCCTCAGCGCAGATGCCTCCTCATGCAAAAACTTATCGTTGCTTGCGGCGGCAGCCTCCAGCAACTGGAAATTGGATTGGGCTGTGGCCTCAAAATCGCCCTGCAGCTTCTTGAACTTGCTTCCCAGGAGTTGCTCAATCCGAAGAGCCTCATTAGCTGAGTCCCTCTGCAGATCAGTACGTAACGACTGCAAGAGCTCTTGCAACTGATCGGCGTGTTTGCCTGCACTCCCGGCTGCTTTTGCAGCCAGCTCGGCATTAGTACGCGTACCCGCCTCAAGGCGCGCTAAAACGTGTTCCTGGTTTGCAAAACTAACTCGGCTGGCGGACAGTACGCGATCCTCCGCTTGGGCTAATTTCGTATCAATGGACCGCAGTGCAGATGAGCGAGAATTCTCCAACTTTGCGCGAGCGTCTATTGACTCGGCGAGGGACTGCGTTAGATCCTTAATAAGTGACAACCACTCATTTCGGGCATTTTTTAACGCAGCCTTTATCCCACTCAGCTGCTGCACCTCGCCTTGTGTGGCAGACGTAAGATTGATTAAGTCGTCCTGCATCTTGCCAGCGTCCGCCCTTATCTTCGCAAGAGATCGTGCGGCGGAGATAGCTTCATTCATCTGATCGTCAAATTCGCGAAGCTTCTCGCGGACAGCATCAACACTATTTATCTCAGGCATAAAACGCTTTCTCCAACTCAACAACTCGGTTTTTTATCACAGGTATTTCCCGAGGAAGAATTTTGGCCACGACAAGAAAAAACGCTAGGCACTCTCTCATTGTCGCCGCCGACGCGGCTTGACCATCACTTAATCTTGACACCTCCCGAACCAAGAATTCCCATCCTTCAACAGTGTCACAGTTGGAATTAGCGCTATTGAGTATCGACAAGAGCATCTCTTCTTTTAGCGAATCTTCCGATGTCGTGTACAAATCTTCCACACAGGAAAAACTAATACGGGCTTCGTTCGCAGTTCGCAATAGCCGTCTGGAATTGCCTGCGAGCTCTTCCAGCGGGGAGAACTCGCGCGCGACGAAGAGGGCAGATAGGTTCTTAGGGCTTCCTTCTACTACAGTTCTCGCCTGCGTGTATTTGGCTGTTGGGTAATCCTTAAACTTGTACACCAGCTTTCTTAGCACAGCCAAATCAAAAGAATCGGGATCGTTCGCAAATATGCTCTCCAATTGACGCTCCAGCTCTTCATCGGTGGAGCTACCAGGAAGTGGATTGCGGCTGTCGGGAAAAACAAGATTTGGCGAACATACATCGCAGAGGCCGCAGCGATAGCTTTCTTCTATTGAGCTACCCAGTCGCGCGAGCAGTGGGATTCGTCGGCAGGTCGGAACTCCCGCTGAGTTCTGGCTCCGAACCACGGTGAGAAGATTCCATAACATGTCATACCGCATCGTGACGACATGTTCATATGTGTATTTGAGTAGAAGAATCAGATAACCATAAACTATTGGCAAAAACTGTGATTCCGTCTGATCGAACAAGGGAGAGCATTGGTTTAGAACCCGAAGTTTTCCTAGCTTGTCCGGAAAATTGTAGGGCTCGCCAAACTCCTTCAGGCACTCCTCAACTTCTTGTGAGACCTTCGATCTGGCTGGACGCTCTCCGTGAAAAGGAGAAAGGTAGTTCATCAATTGCTTTTGCATTGCCTTTCGGAATCTCGTCAGATCTTCCTGATTGTCCGGAATGCTAGGAAAATTGGAATTAACCACAAAGTGCGAGTGAGGTTCGTAGGCGATGACGTAGTCGTCACGAACAAGCCCCAGGACTGCCAGCCGGTAAATGGTAATCTCGTCTGAGGAGATGCGATCATGGCGCGAGTTAACCGTGACAGGCCCGTCTGGTTGGGCCTGCTGAGCGGCAAAAATCTTATCCAACATGGTTAGTGAAGCGAAGGCATCACTCACAACACCAGGGTAGCTCCTAGTTATGAACATATGCTGCTTCCCATAGTCGCATAAACCAGGTTTGCCATGCGGACAGCCAGAAATGTAGGAATTACAGTCTGGGACTTTCTTTTCTCTGGCCATTAACACGGTCATGCACGCACTGTTCGGCGGCTCCGTTAATAGCGCGATGTGAGCACGTTCGTTATCACGGCCAGCTCGCCCAACTTCCTGATACCAGGATTCAAGACCGGCCGATAATGCCGTGTGCACCACAAAGCGAACGCTAGGCTGATCAACTCCCATGCCGAAGCCTTTTGTGGCCACAAGAATGTCGAAGTCTCTTGCTTTGAAGTGTTCTTGATTTTCTTTGATAACTTTGTCCCACGTTTTTGGGGAGATTTCTTCCCCGTCCACAAACGTGTGCTTGCAATGCCCACAGAGTTTTTGGCCGGTTTCTTTTCCGGCGGTGAAATCATAAGAGTTACAACGTGGGCAAAGAGTAGGCTTCGTGCTTGAGAAGGCGCGAACTCGACCTGTAGAATAAGCGCTTAGTCGATACTTCCGGGGACGACGACCGGACTCAAAAATCTCGCCTGGCTCCACAACGCTCATCGTCTCATAAAGATGATGTGCCGTACCTTCCCGGGTGGAGTGTCGTCCGTGGGGATTGGCGTAGATGCAAAACACAATTCCCAGCGATTTTTCGTGATTCTTGTTAACTGTCTTGAGAAGAGTTGTGAGCGAGTCTGCTCTAAGCGATTTGGGGGTGTGGTCGGTGAGGATTTTGTGAAACAGCCCAGTTTTGTTTTCGCTATTTTCAGCAACAACAACCTGATAACTGAATCGGAGCCGATCCGCGGCGGCATCCCGAATGACGTCGCCTTCATCGCCGTCACCCTTTTTCAGTTGGAGGACACGGAGCATGTCGGCAGCAACTATTAAGCTAGCTGTTGCAGTGAGGGCGATTAGCTGTAAAGGAAACTCTCCGTTTGAGAGGCGTTTGCAGACCCATGGCAGTTTCAAATACGAAGGACGAAAATCATGCCCCCATTCTGATATGCAGTGTGCCTCATCAATAGCCAGCAACTTGATTGGAACAGATCTATTTAGTTGCGCCAATTGGTCAACGAACTTCTTAATGCGGAGCCGTTCAGGCGCAACGTACAAGATTCGGATGAAGCCGAGCCGTGCTTCTGCCATTATTCGCTGTCGGCTTGCTTCGGGAACATCGACATTTATAAAGTCAGCGACTCCGATGCCATTTGTGCGAAGCGACAGTATCTGGTCACGCATCAGAGCACGCAACGGCGCGACCACAATCGTCAATCCCGGTCGGAGGAGCGATGGCAGCCAAAAACAAAAGGATTTCCCACTGCCAGTTGTCGATATGCCGAGAACATTTCTCTCGTCAAAAATTCGCTTGAGGATGCGATCCTGAAATGCCTTCGTTCCGTCGATATAGTCAAAAATATTCTCTGTGAAGTAAGTTAGCCGTTGGTGGATTTCATCCAGTGTGAGGCCTTGGCGGTAGCGGATGCGCTGCGCGTCTGCGTCGGGTGGCACAGGGATTCGCGCCGCACCATAAAGTATCGTTGCTTCATTAATTTCAAGATCCCAAAGGCCGGTTTCCGCCTCGATTGAAACTTTTGCATGCAAGTAAGGCCCCAATCTGGGTGGCTGAGTGGGGCTGCATATCCGGACCCTAGGGAGATCAAAGTCGACGTCGACGACACCAGAGACAGCATCGAGCCACTCATACAGTGCAGTAATCGCAACAGCCACGAACGAGCAGCTAGGTTTCAAGCTGTCTCTAACCGTAAGAGAAACATCGTTGGGCCGATGGGTCGCGCAGAAATCGGCAAAGCAATCCTGTGCCCGATGAAAGTCGTTGACTCGATCAATCATATGGCCATCGCATGCTCCCTCGGTGCCGACGAACAATTCGGTTTGATCAATTGTCAAATCTGGGTTCAAGAGTCGTTCGAGCTCCGAATCTGATTTTAGTATGGCGCAGAAATCCCGGAGGGTCGCTTGGGTCGTATGCATGATCTGGCTGTAGGAGTAGCGGATGATCGTCCATCCAGCCTTAGCAATATCGTTCTGTCGCTTAAGGAAATTGTCAAGAGCAGCTCGGTTCTGGAATTTTCCGAAGCCGTCTATTTCCAGTGCAAATTTCTTGGTGCCGCATAAAGCGAAATCAATGAAGTATCGCCCGACCTGCTCCTGTGGCCGGGCCCGCAGGAGTCCAGACTCGTTCAATGCAGGGGCTAGAATTTTCTTTACGAACTGAACTTCCAGAAAATTTTGCGCGCCTTCTAGTTCTTTTTCACCGACCAGACTTGTACCTCTGACAGCATTAGAGAAATATGAATTGGCGCAAAAAAACCCAGCCGCACGCTGTTTTGTCTGCGCGCGCCCGGGTGACGTCATCTCACGAATCTTTGGCCGTTGAAGTTCCTTAAAATTGGGAAAAGATTTAATTGCATCTGCCAGACGTCGTGGTACTAGCTTCATTTTTGCTGTGACGAATTGGGGGTAGGAATCTGTCCCAAAATCGGATGCTAGAGCGTCGTCAAGGCGATACACGCCACGCATAACGGAGGGTAAGAAGTGTCGGACGATTGGATTCAAGAAAATAGGCCTGTTCTAGAGTCTGAATCGGGTGAGGGATCGCGTGCTAGTAGAGCTGAGTAAGCTGGCTGGTCTTTTGGTTTCTTCGATGCGTCCTGGATTACTCTAGCGAGCGTCTGTTTGTTGTTCTGCGTTCTGGCGGGGCCGTGATCAACCCCGACCGTTTCGTCGATCGTAACCGCCAACTGCTTCTGAGTCATCAGCGTTCGTCTTTGCGCCAATCCCACGGCGGTATCGGGCCAACATCGGCCCAGAGGCCGGCCCGCTTGGCTCGGGCCTCTTGCTGGGCAAAGCCATACCGCCCGGCATCCGATGCCGATTGATCCTTTTCGTATTTCTGATACCACTACGCTAGCCCTGTCGTGATCTGTGCAAGACCAGCATCCAGAGTCTTGGGGCAGCGATTTGTGCGACAGCTCGCCGCGGCGACCATCACCTTGCCAATGATACGGCGATAACGATCGCGCTTGCTCCACGGTACCTCCACCTGTTTGCCGAACACGAGCATCGACATGCCCTGCTTTGATCGCTGTCCGAACGGCTGAGATTTCTCGGGAGCGTCGATGCCAGAGACCCGAATCTTGTGCTGTTGATGGTCGGCATCCAACACGATGACCGTGCCACCGTCCGCTACGCTTACCACTCTCCCCGAAAGCGTATCACTCCATGCAAAATGGGCTACGATCCACAGGGGAACAAGCAGGAAACGAAGCCATGACCGCTGATTTCGTGCCTGAGACATTTCGACTCTCCTAAATTGCGTGTACGCCATCTCAAGACATGAGCGACGACCGGGCATATGGTACTGCTCAGTGACGTTCTCGCGCCAAGGGAAGCCACACTACAAATCGTTTTCTGACATTCGCCGTGGTGATGCGGAGAACGCCTTCGCTGCGGCAATGGCATGGCGTGACGATCAGTTGGCGGCGATCAGCACGGTGACAAAGCGGGACTTCTGCCAGATCAAGAGAAGATCGAACTGGAGCGGTGTACCTGGCGTGCTTTTCATCACGCCGAAGGGCGAGCCGCAAGGCGCATGGGCAGCGAGGATCAAGCTGGCCGATGGTCACGAGCGGACCAAGATGTTTTCAGTCAAGAAGTATGGCGAAGTGCAGACGTTCGAGCTTACCCGTCGAGGCTCACTACCGTGGCCAGCGGGGTGAAATTTACGGCGACTTGCTCATCGAGGACGAAAATGAGATACGGGAAAACGGAGGAGAGAATCTACACGGGACGGGGCAAGCCCCCGCAAGGGGTGTTCGTTCTAAGACCGGCCCCCCGTCCAAAGTACGGCCCGCCAGATACGCAAAAGACGAGCAAGGCACCTACTACGTCTGGGCGCGGCTCGTGACAGTAGGCGAAGCGGTGCTCGCAGCCTTCGCAATCGAAACAGGCCAGCTATCCTGAACAGATAGGTAAGCACTCAAAGACGAGGAGGCGTCACATGCAGCAATCGAAGGATAAGAGCCAGGCTGGCTTGACGGCAGCGGAGAACGACAAGATTCAGGACTTGGTAGCGGAAACCCGGCTAGCGCGAGCAATCAAGCGGCACCAGGCGATGGCTTCAGCCTCGACCAGCAAAGCCTCTCCGACGTCGACCAGCAAGAAGCCGAACGACTAGCGTAAAGAATGCTGGCGTGGCAAGCAGCAGCGTTTTGAGAGCCTCATTACGCCGGGAAGTTTGCGCAATGCCGTTCTGCATGCCATCGGCGCGAATGCGAGTTACAGGTTGCGCCGCAGCAACGCCGACAAGCGCAAAGCGGTAGAAATGATGCTTGCCGACGATGAATGGTCAGTTCTTCCAAACACCGAAATTGCCGCGAAGTGCTGCGTCGGCAGTTCGTTGGTCGATTCAATCCGAAACGCCATCATCCCGTAAATGGATGATACGCGCACGGTGACGCGCAACGGAAAGACTCACGAGCAGAAGGTTTAGGCTCGCAAAGTGGACGAACGTCCACCCGAAGATTCAAAGCAAGTGGAAATATTTCCACTTTGGCATCCAGCAGCGAACTAGGGCGGGCAGTGCGCGTTACAGCGTAACAGTGCTAGAATAGAACCGTTACAGCGTAACGGAAACGGCATGGCAACAGCAACGGAGCGACAGCGAGCATATCGGGCTCGGCGATCAACAGCCGGCGACAACGGCGAGCGGCGTCTGCAGGCTTGGGTGACCACCAAGGCTGATCGGGCCCTGGACCGGCTTGCACGGCATCACGGGGTCACTCGGAGGGCGATGCTCGAAAAGCTGATTGTCGAAGCTGATGACTCGATTACGCGAGGCCTAGATGATGAGGCTTTCGATAACTACTTGAACGTTACGCTGTAACGCTACGCAGACCATTGAATTTTCACCGATGAGATACAGGCAATGACCGAAACGACGAAGGCCGAAAACTTGCGCCCTGGCTGGAAACCCGGTCAAAGCGGAAATCCAAAGGGCAGACCACCGGGCAGCAGGAACCGTGTAACCCTCGTGGCATTGGCGGCGATGGAAGAAGGCGCCGACGCCATCGCCAAGAAGATCGTCGAAATGGCCAAACAGGGAGACATGAGCGCGGCCAGACTGGTACTCGAACGGCTTGTGCCACCGGCGAAGGAACGCCCGATCTTCCTGGACCTACCGGATACAACCTCTGCTGATGGCGTCGCAAAAGCGCAGGCGGCCATCCTGCAAGCGGTAGCGATTGGTGACCTCCTGCCGGGAGAGGCTGCGACCTTGGCCGGTATCGTAGAGGCACGCCGCAAGGCGGTGGAGACTCAAGAGCTTGAAGCCCGTATCAGCGCACTCGAAGTGAAAGAATGAACGCCTTGCAGAAGCGGGTTAGCAAGCTGGAACGTCCAATCGGCGCTGGCGAACCGCTCAACGTCATCGTCCACATGATCGAGCCGGGCACCGGGCGGGTAACGTCTCGCCTTCGGCTGATTGCTGGCGGCGGTGTTGCGAAAATCGACGAGGAAGGAAATGCGATCGAAGCGCGCATCACTGAACTGGAAACAGCGAAATGAGCACCGCGCTGCAACGTCGCATGACCAAGCTTGAAGCAGCGGCACACCCCGAGGCAAATCGCATCGCAATCATCTTCAGGCGAATTATCCGGGCAGACTCCGGCGAGGTTGTCCGAGCGATCATTGGCGACAACGTTGTGGACCGCCAGACCGACGAATCGGAAGACGATTTCATGACACGGTCGAAGGTCGAAGCCTTGGCCGGCACTCACCGGCGACCAGCTCGCGTGATTCTTCTGTCCGAACAGGATGTTGCCTTGTGAGCCCCTTGCAACGTCGCTTGACGAAGCTAGAGCAATGCCGGCAGCAGAACGACGTGGCGTGCAAACTCGATCGGCTGCTGGGGAAAGCCGGAACCAGTCGCGCGGCCGTGATGGCAGAGCACGGGAGTTTGCAGGCCTTCCGTGACTGCTTGGAGACGCAAGGCCAAGCGAGCAGCGCCAGTGTCGGAGAGTGGCGACCGTGAGAAGGAAGAGGCAATGACGCCAAGGCAAAGTCGTTTCGTTGACGAGTATCTCTGTGATCTGGTGGCGAGCAAAGCAGCGATTCGCGCCGGGTACAGTCTCCGGAGAGCGTCAGAGATCGGTTATCAGCTACTGCAGAAAACTACAGTTCAGGACGCAATCACCGAACGCATGAACGCCCGGGCGCAACGTACCGGAATCACGCATGACAAGGTGCTGGCCGACCTCGAAGCAGTTAAGCAGGATGCCATGAGCAAGGCCACTGACAAGGCCGGGAACGTCGTCATGGCAAGCCATGCGGCGGCGCTGCGGGCTCTGGAACTGCAAGGGCGGCATCTGGGTATGTGGAAGGATCGGCTGGCCGTGACGGGCGATCTGAGCATTGCTGATGCCATCCGACAGCGCGTTGCAGCTAGATCCGCGTGAGTATCGTTCTTGGCGGCAACTCTGGCCGATGCGCCAGATAGCATAGCCGGACCAAAATAACGGCCTTCGATAGCTGCACGCAATGCATGGGTTCAATGCGTCGCAAGAGCCTGAGCCAAGCCAGCGTGGTGCTTGTGCTTTCGAGCAGCGACGCCGCGTCTAGGTGGACGGATGCGTTTATCTACGAGCGACCAGGGCGGCCGTTACGCTGTAACAGCGTGGGTTCCGTGTCTCACCCCGTCGCACACAAGCGCATTCAAAATGATGGGGTAAATGATGGTTTTTCAAATAGCATAAACAACAAAGCCCTGATTTAACAGGGCTTCGGTGCTGTTACTGGCGGAGACGAAGGGATTCGAACCCTTGATGCAGGTTTATGCCCGCATGCTCCCTTAGCAGGGGAGTGCCTTCGACCTCTCGGCCACGTCTCCTAGGAGGGCGTGATGATATCGGTTTCGTCACGGCCGGTCAAACTCAACTTCGACTTCGCCGGTTTCTCCAGGCCGAAGGCTTTGTGCAGGACACGAACGGCCAGCTCCAGATACTTTTCCTCGATGACCACCGAGATCTTGATCTCCGAAGTCGAGATCATTTGCAGGTTGATCCCTTCCTTGGCCAGCGCGCCGAACATCTTGCTGGCGACGCCTGGATGGGAGCGCATTCCGACGCCGACGGCAGAGACTTTGCAGGTGCTGGTGTCGCCGCTGAGGTCGCGGGCGCCGATCTTCTGCCGCACGGTCTCCAGGATCGCGAGGGCCTTGTTGTAATCGCTGCGGTTGACGGTGAACGAGAAGTCGGTGGTGTCGTCTCGGCCAATGTTCTGGATGATCATGTCGACGTCGATGTTCGCGTCGGCGATCGGTCCCAGGATCTGGTAGGCGATGCCTGGGCGGTCGGGAACGCCGAGCATGGTGAGTTTGGCTTCGTCTCGATTGAAGGCGATCCCGGATATGACAGGTTGTTCCATGGTGCTTTTTTCCTCAACAGTGATCAGCGTGCCCTCGCCTTCGTCCTCGAAGCTCGAAAGCACACGCAGTTTGACTTTGTACTTGCCGGCGAACTCGACCGAGCGGATCTGGAGCACCTTGGAGCCGAGGCTGGCCATCTCCAGCATTTCTTCGAAAGTGATGGTATCCAGTTTGCGTGCTTCCGGCTCGACGCGCGGGTCGGTGGTGTAGACGCCGTCTACGTCCGTGTAGATCTGACACTCGTCGGCTTTCAGTGCGGCGGCCAGCGCGACCGCCGAGGTGTCCGAACCGCCGCGGCCCAAGGTGGTGATGTTGCCGTGTTCATCGGCACCCTGGAAGCCGGCGACGACGACCACGTTGCCTTCGGACAGGGCCTTGCGAATTCGCGTTTCGTCGATCTTGAGGATGCGCGCCTTGGTGAACGAGCTATCGGTCAGCACGGTGACCTGCGAGCCGGTGAAACTCTTGGCCTTGAGGCCCTGCGCGTGCATGGCCATGGCCAGCAGCGCGATGGTCACCTGTTCTCCGGTCGAGGCAATGACGTCGAGTTCGCGCGGGTCTGGCGAGGGCGAGATCTCGTTGGCCAGGGCGATCAGGCGGTTGGTCTCGCCGGCCATCGCCGACGGAACGACGATGACGTCGTGCCCTTGAGCCTGCCAGCGCGCGACGCGTTTGGCGACGTTTTTGATACGGTCCGTCGAGGCCACCGACGTACCACCGAACTTCTGAACTATCAGCGCCATCGCAAATCCAATTTGAGGTCCACAAAAAATCGGTATTCTAAAGCATTGCTTGACACGGCGGCAAAGGGCGTCGGTCTTAAAGAACCGATCAGCATTAGTCAAATGTTCTAATCAAATGCCACTTGCAATTCTGTTTGATTCGCCTATAGTGTGCCGTGTGTTACCAGGGTCATAGGGTGTCGATCTGTGGCAGGAGGCAGGGTTTCCTGCTGGTTCGCGTGGAGTAATTGTACGAAAGGATAGCTATGAGCACCGTCAAAGTCGTCGAGAGGGTCGATCCCCGCGAAATTCGCCGTAAACTTGGCCTCAATCAACAGCAGTTCTGGTCAAGAATCGGCGTGACACAAAGCGGTGGTTCGCGCTACGAAAGTGGCCGCAACATGCCCAAGCCGGTCCGTGAGTTGCTGCGCTTGGTGCATGTCGAGCAAATCGATATTCAGCGCCTCAAGCGCGAGGACTACGAGGTCATCGAGTATCTGAAGGCGGAAGACCCGGAACAGTTCAAATCCCTCAAGAAAGCTGCCCGCGGCAAGGGCAAGAAGCCCGTCTAAGCCTTGCTTAACCATCGTGGCTGGCGCCGCCGGTAGTGGCGTCGCTTGTTCTGGCTGCCGATGGGCCGAGGTTTCCGCAGCCACGTTCACCGCAACATTTCTCCAAGCTCTCGCGTGTTTGTCGTGTGACGGCCCCGCCGTCGCGGGCTTTCGTGGTCGGGCGGGCAGCGCTGCTTGTGCCGCCGCGAGCGTCAGTCACCGCCTTGCACGGGATCAGGGGAGCTGCAGCATTTCCTTGGCGTGCTGGCGGGTGATTGGCGTGATTTCTATGCCCCCCAGCATGCGGGCGATTTCTTCGACGCGTGCTTCGGCGTCTAGCGTGGCGACACGGCTGCGTAGCTGACCGGCCTCGGAAACCTTGCTCACTTGCCACTGCCAGTTGGCGCGTGCGGCGACCTGCGGCAGATGCGTTACGCAAAGGACCTGTCGTTCGGCGCCCAGTTCGCGCAATAAACGGCCCACGACCTCGGCCACCCCACCGCCGATGCCCACGTCAACCTCGTCAAAGATCAGTGTCGGCACGCTTGCCGCCTGGCTGGTGACCACCTGGATGGCCAGGCTGATCCGCGATAGCTCGCCGCCAGAGGCAACCTTGGCCAGGGAGCGCGATTCATTCCCAGCGAGACCGGCAATGCGAAATTCGATTTGTTCATGCCCGCCTGCGCTGCCCCCTTCGACCGGCAGTAGCGCTACGTCGAAGCTGCCGCCACCAAGCGCCAGTTGCTGCATGACCTGGCTGACTTCGCGGCCAAGCGCAGCGGCGGCGCCAGCGCGACCGGCGGTCAGCCGGCGGGCAAGTTCGCCATAGCGTTGCTTCGCGGCTTCGACGCGTTCGGCTAGTCCGGCGAGATCGGCGGCGTCGTCAAGCACGGCCAATCTCTCCTGCCAGCGCGCGAGCAAGGCCGGCAGGTCATCCGGAGTGCAGCGAAACTTGCGCGCACAGTCCAGGACCGCTTCGATGCGGCTTTCGACTTCCGTCAGGCGTTGTGGATCAAGTTCGACGCGGTTGGTGTAGCGGCGAAGTGCGGAGATCGCTTCGCCAAGTTCCGCCTGCGCCGAGTGCAGCAGGACGGCGATTTCTTCGAGTGCAGAGTCGTATTCGGACAGGTCGTCGAGCCGGTTGGCGACACTGGCGACCTGTGCCTCACACGCCGCATCGCCTTCGGCGAGGACCTGCAGCGAAAAGTGGGCACCCTCGACCAGGCTTGCGGCGTGCGCCAAGCGCTGGTGTTCGTCGTTCAACGCCCGCCATTCCTCGCTGGAGAAGCCGAGAGCGCTCACTTCGCCAAGTTGCCAGCCCAGTTGCTCGCGCTCGGTGGCCAGTGCTTCTATGTCGTCGGCCGCAGCGTCGAGCCGGTTGCGGGCATCGCGCCATTGCCGCCAGGCGTCTGCGACTTCGGCCGGCAGGGGGGCTAGGCGCGCGTGCGAATCGAGCAGCGCGCGCTGTGCGTCGCCGCGCAGAAGCGATTGGTGGGCATGCTGACCGTGAATGTCGACCAGCGCTTCGGCAACTTCACGGAGTTGAACGACGGTGACCGGCGAGCCGTTCAGATAGGCGCGCGATCGGCCGTTGGCGTCGAGCAATCGGCGCAGCAGCAGACCGTCCTGCGTGTCGAGATCGTGCTCCCGCAACCATTCTGCGGCCGCCAGGGAATCGTCCAGCTCAAACTCGGCAGCAATTTCGGCGCGCTCGGCTCCGGCGCGTATCAGGCTGGCGTCGGCACGCTCGCCGAGCGCAAAAGCCAGCGCGTCGACAAGAATCGACTTGCCGGCGCCGGTTTCGCCGGTGAGCGTGCCGAAACCGCCCTGAAATTCGAGTTCAAGGCGATCGACGAGGACAAAGTCGCGGATCGTCAGCCGGCGCAGCATGATGGGGTCGTCGCAGGAATCGCCTAGTGCTCCTTCGGTCGCTCGCTCCAGTGCAGCTTCTGACGGAGCATGGCGAAGTAGCTGTGGCCGGGGGGGTGGAGCAGGCAGATCGAGTATTCGGAGCGACGGAGGCGTACGCAGTCGCCGTTCTTGAGGTCGACCGTCACCTGGCCGTCGAAGTGGGCGCGTGAATCGATGCCATGGACGATGCGGATTTCGATCTCGTTGCGATCACCAACCAGGATCGGTCGGTTGGTCAGGGAATGAGGGCAAAGCGGGACCAGCGCGATCGCCGAAACCTGAGGATGCAGGATCGGGCCGTTGGCCGATAGCGCGTACGCCGTCGAGCCGGTGGACGTGGCAACGATCAGGCCGTCCGAGCGCAGGTGATAAATGAATTCGCCGTCGACGAAGAGTTCGAATTCGATCATGCGCCCGATGGCGCCCTTGTCAACGACCACGTCGTTGAGCGCCAGATGGGCAGCAACGAGGCGCTCGTCGCGCGTGACCTCGGCTTCGAGGAGCATGCGCGTTTCGGGAACGAACTGGCCGTCGAGCAGGCTGTCCATGGAAGCCAGCATGTCACTGCGTGAGATGTCGGTCATGAAACCCAGGCGCCCCTGGTTTACTCCGACCAGGGGCACACGATAACGGGCCAGTTGACGTGCTGCGTTGAGCATCGTGCCGTCGCCGCCGAGGACGATCGCCATGTCGGCATGCGCTCCCAACCAGGAAAAGCTGCCGCTGGCCCAGCTGCGCAGGTCAAGTTGCGAGACGAGGTTACGGGCGGTTTCCTCCTCGATCAGGACGGTGATGCCGCGTTCGTGCAGGTATCTGGCCAGCATGCGCAGCGATTCGGCGATTTCCTGGCTGTGGTACTTGCCGATCAAGGCAATGGTCTTCGGCAGATTTGCGCAATCGGTCGATTCGTGAGGAAAGGCATTGTTCATGGCGCCAATTAGACCACAATTCAGCTTGCCTCCGCGGCGCCCCGCGAGGGGGGGAATTTTTGTAGAATCCGACCCATGCTAGACGAACGCGCCAGACGGCTGCTCAAGACGCTCATCGAACGCTACATCGCGGACGGACTGCCTGTCGGGTCGCGTGCGCTGTCAAGGTTCTCGGGCCTGGACTTATCGGCGGCGACCGTGCGCAACGTGATGGCCGACCTTGAAGACAACGGTTTGATCGCCAGTCCGCACACTTCGGCCGGGCGCGTGCCGACGTCGCGTGGCTACCGTTTCTTTGTCGATAGCCTGCTCACCGTCGAGCCGCTCGAAAAAGCGAAAATCGACGCCATCGAGGGGCAGTTGCTGCTTTCCCAGCCGCGCCAGTTGATTAGCAATGCGTCGCTCCTGCTCTCCGGCTTGAGCCGTTTTGCGGGCATCGTCATGACGCCGAGGCGTCGGGTGCCGAAGATTCGCCAGATCGAGTTCGTCAGCCTGTCGGAGAAGCGCATCCTGCTGATCCTGGTGACGTCCGACGGTGACGTGCAGAATCGTCTGCTCTTCCCGGGGCGGTCGTACACCCCTTCGGAACTGGTCACCGCCACCAACTACCTGAACCAGCATTTCATCGGCGGTGATTTCGAGCACATTCGTTCGCGCGTCCAGGAGGAGGTGCAGAGGCTGCGCGGTGACCTGCAATCGCTGATGGCCGCCGCGCTGGCCGCTGGCGACGAGGCGATGAAGGGTTCTGACGAGCGCTACATCATTTCCGGCGAGCGCAACTTGCTCGAAGTCGAGGAGTTCTCGTCGAACATGAAACGGCTGCGTGAGCTGTTCGACCTCTTCGAACAGCGCACGTCGCTGATGCAGTTGCTCGATCTGTCGCATCGCGCCGACGGCGTGCAGATCTTCATTGGCGGCGAATCGGGCCTGGCACCCCTTGATGAATGCAGTGTGGTTACCGCGCCCTACGAGGTCGACGGCCAAGTCGTCGGTTCGGTGGGCGTCATCGGTCCCACCCGCATGGCCTACGAGCGCGTCATCCCGATCGTCGACATCACCGCCAAACTCCTCTCTTCAGCACTCTCTTACCAGGCCAACTCCTGATGCCTCGTTATCTTCCCGAGCCGGCCTACCGTCATGGCTCGCCGGAAAAAACCGCCGTTCTGTTGATCAATCTCGGGACGCCCGAAGAACCGACGGCGTCGGCGGTGCGACGCTACCTCAAGGAGTTCCTCTCCGATCCGCGCGTCGTCGAGATTCCACGCCCCGTCTGGTGGCTGATCCTGAACGGCATCATCCTCAGGCTGCGCCCGCGACGCTCGGCCGAAAAGTACGCGTCGATCTGGACCGCCGAAGGCTCGCCGCTGAAAGTGCATGTCGAGCGCCAGGCGAAGCTGTTGCGTGGATTCCTTGGCCAGGCCGGGCATCAGGTGGTCGTCGATTACGCGATGCGTTATGGCGAGCCGTCGATGGCCGCGACGCTTTCTCGACTCAAGGCGGCGGGCTGTACGCGGATTCTGTTGCTGCCGCTCTATCCGCAGTACGCGGCAAGTACCACGGCCACCGCCATCGATGCCGCCTGCAGCTGGCTGCAAAGCGTTCGCAACCAGCCGGAAATACGCTCGCTGAGGAGTTTTGCCGACCATCCGGGTTACATCGCAGCACTGGCTGCCAGTGTGCGCGAGCATTGGGCGAGCAGTGGGCCGCCGGGTGACTCGTATCGGCTGATCATGAGCTTTCATGGGTTGCCGCGCTACACCCTGGACAAAGGCGATCCCTACCACTGCGAGTGCCAGAAGAGTGGCCGCTTGCTGGCCGAAGCGCTTGGCCTGACGGCCGAGCGCTATCAGATCTGCTTTCAGTCGCGTTTCGGTCGCGCCGAGTGGCTGCAGCCGTATACCGCGCCGACGCTGAGGGCGCTCGGCAAGCAGGGCGTGCAGCGGGTCGATGTGATCTGTCCGGGGTTTCCTGCCGATTGCCTGGAGACGCTCGAAGAGATCGCTATCGAAGGTCGCGCCGAATTCCTCCATGGGGGCGGCAAGGAATTCCACTACCTGCCGTGCCTCAACGAGCGCGACGACTGGATTCGAGCCCTCGCCGATATCGCGGAAACGCAGCTGCGCGGCTGGCCGACACAGCTCGCACCCGACCAGGCGGGACTCGAGCTCAGCGCATTGCGCGCCAAGGCATTGGGAGCGCCATCCTGAGGGCTGCTGCGCCAGTGCGCCTGCCCTCTAGAGCAGTTCCAGCGGCGGGGTCAGCCCGAGCGAGGACGCCGAAAAGCTGCCCTGGACGGCTGTCTGCCCCAGTTTGGCGAGCACTTTGTTGGCGTCGCGCAAGCGAGCGAGCACTCTGGTCAGGAGAACCTTGTTGAAGCGTTCGCGCAGTTCGTCGGAAGCCAGTTCGAGGGCTGCGCTGTTGACTTCCAGGAACAGCGTTCTTTCCAGGGTCACTACCGTGGCGTGGCGCAGGGTGTCGGTGGGGTGCAGGAAAGTCATTTCGCCGATCACGTCGCTCGAACCAAGCCGGCAGATGACACGGCCATTGGTCGATACTTCGACGAAGCCGTCGATGATCACCCCAAACTTGCGGTGCGTGTCGCCTTCACGGATCAGGGTCACTTTTTCGGTTATCTCTTGCCATCTGCTGATACGCAGCACTTCCCACAATTCGATATCCTCGAAGTCAACGAAGAAGTCGAGCTTGCGCAGCGTTTGGAAGTGCGTCAAATCCTGTTGCGTCTGGTCTTCGTCGAGCATTTGGTAGCGCACCGCCGAGAGGTCCTTGGCGAAGGCGGCGCCATTTCGGTAGCGGCTGTAGAGGTCTTTCTCGAGCGACTTCTTGATGATCGCATCTAGCCCGGCAGGCAGGTTGGGGTTCAGCGCGCAGACCGACGGTGAATCCATGTTGACGATCTTGTAGACCAGCGTCGCGGGATTGTTGGCGCGAAACGGCAAGCGTCCGGTGAGCAGCTGGAAGAGCAGGACCCCGAGCGAATAGAGGTCGGTCTTGTGATTGAGCGGGTAGTTCTTGACCTGTTCGGGAGACATGTAGGCCGGCGAGCCAACGCCCATCACGAAGGTCGAGTCCTGGCCCATGTCCTTTTGCAGGTTCAGCCCCAGGCCGAAGTCGGTGATGCGTGGATTGTCGTCGGCATCGAGCAGGATATTGGCCGGCTTGATGTCGCGATGGACGACGCCCTGGCGGAAAGCGTGATCAAGCGCCAGGCAACACTTGAAGATAATGCCGATCACCCGGTGCATGGGCAGCAGGCGGTTGATCGAGCAGAAGCGGTCGAGCGCGCCGCCGTCGACGAATTCCATGACCAGGTAGGCCTGATCCTTCTCGACGACGGCGTCGTATACCTTGACGATGTTCGGGTGATCGAGTCGCCGGCCGATCGCGTCCTCGGTCTGGAAGATCTTGCGCAAGCGCCTTGACATCGCTGCGCTGTCCTTGCCGAAGCGGATCAGCTTGATCGCTACCTGCCGGTTCAGGTCCGGATCCTCGGCCAGGTAGACGACCGCCGTCGCGCCCTTGCCAAGCGTGCGAATGATCTGATATTTGCCGATTTTCTCCGTCATGCCGGTACCAAGTCCTGTTCGGGACTAGAGAGAATTGAAATGCTAGTAGCGAAGCGAGGCGCCGAATGAGCAATTATGCGCGAATTGCGTCGCTCTTCCACCTCCGGGAGTCCACAAAAAAGCCTTGAAATCGAAAAACTCGCCCCAACCTGCCTGCAGTTTTCTGGGAGATCATCATCTATGCAAGCTAACGACATACCGCCTGACAATGGCAACGATGCGCCTGTGGCATCGGAGCCCGTTGAAGTGATTGCCGAAAGCGCGCCTGCTGAAGAGGGCGTGCCGAATCTCGAAGATGCCTTGCGCGAAGCCGAGCTGAAAGCTGCCGAGTATCACGATGCCTGGTTGCGCGCCAAAGCGGAAACCGAAAACGTGCGTCGGCGCGCTCAGGAAGACATTGCCAAGGCTGCCAAGTTCGCGATCGAGCGCTTCGCTCGGGAGCTGCTGGCGGTCAAGGACAGCCTGGAAATTGCGCTGGCCACCGATGCGCAGAGCGTCGAAAGTTTGCGCGCGGGTAGCGAAGTCACGCTCAAGCAACTGGTCGCCGCTTTCGAGAAATCGGCGCTGAAAGAAGTCAACCCGCTCGGCGAGAAGTTCGATCCCAACCTGCACCAGGCGATCAGCGTCGTCGCATCGACACAGGAGCCGAACACGGTGGTCACTGTGTTGCAGAAGGGCTACCTGCTGGCTGACCGCGTCTTGCGCCCGGCGATGGTCGTCGTCGCCAAGGCCGAGGCTTGAAATTCCTGCGATGAGCCCCAGTTGGTGCTTGTCACCAGACATTCGGCCAGTGGGCCGATGTCGTCACAATTTACCGAAATACTGAAAGGATCCTTACATGGGCAAGATCATCGGCATTGATCTGGGCACAACCAACTCCTGCGTCGCCGTTATGGAAAACGGCAAGCCGAAGGTTATCGAGAACTCCGAGGGCGCACGCACGACGCCGTCGATCGTTGCTTACACCGAGGATGATGAAATTCTCTGTGGTGCGCCGGCCAAGCGGCAGGCGGTCACCAATCCGAAAAACACGCTGTACGCGATCAAGCGGCTGATCGGCCGGCGTTTCGAGGAAAAGGAAGTGCAGAAGGATATCGCCCTGATGCCTTTCAAGATTCTCAAGGCGGACAACGCGGACGCCTGGGTCGAGGTGCGCGGCAAGAAGATCGCCCCGCCGCAGGTTTCCGCCGAAGTGTTGCGCAAGATGAAGCGGACCGCTGAGGACTACCTGGGCGAAGAGGTCACCGAAGCGGTGATCACCGTGCCGGCGTACTTCAACGACAGCCAGCGTCAGGCGACGAAGGACGCCGGTCGCATCGCCGGTCTGGAAGTCAAGCGGATCATCAACGAACCGACTGCAGCGGCGCTGGCTTTCGGTATGGACAAGAAGCAGGGCGACAAGAAGATCGCCGTCTATGACCTCGGCGGCGGCACTTTCGACATCTCGATCATCGAAATCGCGCAGGTTGAAGGCGAGCATCAGTTCGAGGTTCTGTCCACCAACGGCGACACTTTTCTCGGCGGCGAAGACTTCGACCAGCGTCTAATCGACTACATCATCGACGAGTTCAAGAAAGAGTCGGGGGTCAACCTGAAGTCCGACGTGCTTGCCCTGCAGCGTCTCAAGGATGCTGCCGAGAAAGCCAAGATCGAGCTTTCGTCGGGCCAGCAGACCGAGATCAACCTGCCGTACATCACCGCCGACAGCTCCGGGCCCAAACACCTGACGCTGAAGATCACCCGTGCCAAGTTCGAAGCCCTGGTGGACGAACTCGTCGACCGGACCATCGAGCCTTGCCGTATCGCACTCAAGGATGCCGGCTGCAAGATGAGCGACATCGACGACGTGATTCTCGTCGGTGGCCAGTCGCGCATGCCCAAGGTGCAGGAGAAAGTGAAGGCCTTCTTCGGCAAGGAACCGCGCCGCGACGTCAATCCGGACGAAGCCGTTGCCGTTGGTGCGGCGATCCAGGGTGGCGTGCTGCAGGGCGAGGTCAAGGATGTCCTGTTGCTCGACGTGACGCCGCTGTCGCTCGGTATCGAGACGCTTGGCGGGGTGATGACCAAGCTGATCAAGAAGAACACCACCATCCCGACCAAGGCGAACCAGGTTTTCTCGACGGCCGATGACGGCCAGTCGGCGGTCACCATTCATGTCCTGCAGGGTGAGCGTGAAATGGCCAGTGGCAACAAGAGCCTCGGGCAGTTCAATCTCTCCGACATCCCGCCGGCGCCGCGTGGCATGCCACAGATTGAAGTGACTTTCGACATCGACGCCAACGGCATTCTGCATGTCTCGGCCAAGGACAAGGCGACCGGCAAGGAGAACAAGATCAAGATCCAGGCCTCTTCCGGCCTCAGCGAGGAGGAAGTGCAGCGCATGGTGCAGGATGCCGAAGTGCACGCCGAGGAGGATCGCAAGGCGCACGAACTGGCGGAAGCGCGCAATCAGTGCGATGGCATGGTCCATTCGGTCAAGAAATCTCTTGCCGAATACGGCAAGGAGCTTGCCGATGGGGAGAAGGCGGTCATTGAAGCCGCGATGAAGGAGGCCGAGGAGTCGATCCGCGGCGACGACGTCGAGAGCATCAAGGCGAAAACCGAGGCCCTCGGCACGGCGGCGCAAAAGCTTGGCGAGAAAATGTACGCCAAGCAGCAGGCCGAGGCGGGTGGGGGCGGCGAGCATCACGCGCCCGGAGCCGAGTCCGCAGGGACGGCGAAAAAGGACGACAGCGACGTCGTCGATGCCGAGTTTACCGAAGTCAAAGACAAGAAGTAGGCATCCTGCTGCAGGGCGGGGCGTATAATCGCGCCTCGCTCCGTCCCACAACGTGCTTGAGAAACGATGGCTAAACGCGACTTTTACGACATTCTGGGCGTCAATCGCGACGCATCCGATGAAGATCTCAAGAAAGCCTACCGCAAGCTGGCGATGAAACACCATCCGGACCGCAACCCGGATAACCCCAAGGCAGAAGAGCAGTTCAAGGAAGTCAAGGAAGCCTACGAAATTCTCGCGGACTCCCAGCAGCGTGCGGCTTACGACCAATACGGCCACGCCGGGGTCGACCCCCAGTCCGGCATGGGCGGTGGAGGTCCGGGCGGCTTCTCCGACGCTTTTGGCGGTATTTTCGACGAGATCTTCGGCGGTGCTCGTGGCGGGCGCTCGAACGTCTATCGTGGCGCAGACCTGCGCTACAACCTCGAGATCACCCTCGAGCAGGCGGCCTTCGGCACTGAAACGAAGATCCGCATTCCGACCATGGAAGTCTGCGATGCCTGCCACGGCAGCGGTGCCAAGGCTGGCACGCAACCGAAAACCTGCCCGACCTGTCAGGGGAGTGGCCAGGTTCGCCTGCAGCAGGGCTTTTTTTCGATTCAGCAAACCTGCCCGAAATGCCATGGGACCGGTCGCTTCGTCGCCGACCCATGCGCTCCCTGCCACGGCGCGGGTCGGGTCAAGCAACACAAGACGCTGGCGGTGAAGATCCCCGCCGGGGTTGACGAGGGCGATCGGATTCGGCTCTCCGGCGAAGGCGAGCACGGCGTCAATGGCGGCCCGGCGGGAGATCTCTACGTCCAGATTCATCTCAAGGCGCACGCCGTCTTCCAGCGCGAGCAGAGCGACCTGCACTGCGAGATGCCGATCAGCTTTACGACGGCGGCGCTCGGTGGAGAGATCGATATCCCGACTCTCGACGGTGCGGCCAAAATCAGGATCCCTGCGGAAACGCAGTCTGGCAAGGTCTTCCGCCTGCGTGGAAAAGGCATCAAGAGCGTGCGCAGCCACGCGCACGGAGACCTGCTGTGTCACGTCGTCGTCGAAACGCCGGTCCATCTGACTGAACGTCAGAAGGAGCTGCTGCGCGAACTCGAGGAGTCGAGTCAGGAAAACTCGGGGCGTCACAATCCGCGCGCCAAATCCTGGATGGATCGGGTGCGCGATTTCTTTGCGGCGACCTGAGGGTTCGGCGGGTGGGCGGGCCGGCACAGCCCTGTCCGTTTGGCCGCCCGCGTCCGCTGGCCAACTGCCACGCTTGTTGATTCGTAAGCTTCAAACCCGTTTCTTCTCAAGCCTGTAAGCCGCCTGTCAGCTTTTCTTGCCATCCTTCCCCGTCTGGTCGAAACGGTCCGCAGACGACCGCGACCCCTATTCGGGAGGAGGACAAGCGCATGAGCATGAGGTTGGCAAAGGCGCTGCTGTGCGTTTTTTTGAGCGGCTTTGGCTGCTGCGTCACCGCGGGCGAGACGGGCGTTACCGCAAACGGTGTCCTGATCGGCATGACGGCGCCGTTTTCTGGTCCCAACGGCGTTTACGGCCTGGATATGAAGAGAGTCATCCAGACCTACTTCCGCCAGATCAATGAAGCCGGCGGCATTCACGGCAGGATGCTTTCCTTGCGCGTTCTTGACGACGGCTACGAGACCGAACGCGCGGTGGCCAATACCAAGGCCTTGATCAACACTGAAAAGGTTTTTGCCCTGCTCGCTTCATACGGATCGAGCCCGACGACGGCCGCCATGAACGAGGCTTTTGGCGTCGCCAGGGTGCCGTTGGTGGGCGCGATTTCCGGTGCCGATTCGCTCCGCCAGTCGCCCAAGGACAGTTCGAACAACCGCTACATGTTCAACGTCCGGGCCAGCTACGCGAACGAAACCGAAGCCCTGGTCAAGCATCTGGTCTCGCTGGGCATGAAGAACATTGCCGTAGTGTACCAGAACGACGGTTTCGGCAAATCGGGCCTCGATGGCGTCGTTGGCGCGCTCAAGCAGCATCGGCTGGCGCCGTCTGCGGTGGCCTCGGTTGAGCGCAACTCGGTCGACGTCGCGCAGGCGGTAGAGCAGATCGCCGGGGTCAATCCGCAGGCGGTGATCATGGTGACGCTCTACAAGCCGACGGCGGCCTTTGTCCGCGGCATGAAGAAGGCCGATCAGATGCCGCAGTTCATGACCCTTTCTCCCGTTGGCGCCGAATTGCTGGTTCAGGAGCTCGGTGAGCAGGCGCGCGGTATCGGCATCTCGCAGGTCATGCCGTCGCCGTGGAACGACACAACGCCGCTGGCGCACGAATACCGGAAGCTGATCGGGCCGCAGGGAAAGCCTTCGTACTATGGGCTCGAGGCCTATGCGATGGCCAGAGTGCTGGTCGAAGCGCTCCGCAAAGCCGGCAGGGAGCCGACCCGTGAAGGGCTGGTCAATGCGCTGGAGAGCATGCACAACCTCGATCTGGGGGGGTATCGGGTCAGCTATTCAGCGCAGGAACGGAGTGGTTCGCGCTTCGTCGACCTGACCGTTATCGGGCCCGACGGCCGCATCATGCATTAGGGCTTCCGCGCTTTCAGTGCTGCTCGCTGCCGGCTGGCGTTGGTCAGGCAGCGCTTACGAGCGTCGCCAGGTGGTTCCGGCGCTGCTGTCCTCGAGGACAACGCCAGCCGCCAGCAGATCGGCGCGGATGCGATCCGCCGCCGCGTAGTCCTTGTTCTTCTTGGCAGCAACGCGCTCGGCGATGCGCGCTTCAATGTCCGCGACACTGTCCGCGGTCTCGTTGCTCGGCGCCGCTTGCAGGAAGATCTGCGGATCGCGCGTCAGCAGGCCGAGCAGACCTGCCAGTCCGCGCAATTGCCCGGCGACAGCCGGCGACTTCCTGCGGTTTAGTTCGGCCGCCAGGTCGAAGAGTACCGCGCACGCTTCGGGGGTGTTGAAGTCGTCGTCCATCGCCTGCCTGAAACGCTGCGCGTGCGGCTCGTCCCAATCGACTGGCGAGGCACCGGCGTCCGCGGCGCCCACGCTCTTCAGCGCCGTATATAGTCTGGTCAGCGCCTGACGGGCATCGTCGAGATGGCTGTCCGAGTAGTTGAGCGGGCTGCGGTAATGCGCGCGCAGGATGAAGAAGCGGACAACTTCGGCGTCGTAGTTCTTGAGGATTTCCCGGATCGTGAAGAAGTTGCCGAGCGATTTCGACATCTTTTCGTCGGCGACACGAACGAAGCCGTTATGCATCCAGTAGTTCACAAAGCGGCAGAGGTGGGCGCCCTCGGATTGCGCGATCTCGTTCTCGTGGTGGGGAAACTGCAGATCCTGGCCGCCGCCGTGAATGTCGAAGTGCTTGCCGAGCAGATCCGAACTCATCGCCGAGCACTCGATATGCCATCCGGGGCGGCCATTGCCCCACGGCGAAGGCCAGAAAGGCTCGTTGTCACGAGCGTGCTTCCAGAGCACGAAGTCGAGCGGATCCTCCTTGGCGGTGTCGACCTCGACACGTTCGCCTGCCCGCAGGTCGTCGATAGACTTGCCCGAAAGCTTGCCGTAGCCAGCGAACTTGCGCACCGAAAAGTTTACGTCGCCATCCGCGGCCTGGTAAGCGAGGCCGTTCTTTTCCAGTTGTCCGATCAGGTCGAGCATCTGCGGCACGTAGGCGGTGGCGCGAGGTTCGTGGTCGGGCGGCTCGACGCCGAGGGCCGCGGCATCCTCGTCCATGAAGGCGATGAAACGCGCCGTCAGCTCGGCGATGCTCTGCTTGCTCTCGACTGCCCGCTTGATGATTTTGTCATCGATGTCGGTGATGTTGCGAACGTAGGTCACCTGCAACCCACTCGCCCGCAGCCAGCGTTGGACCATGTCGAAAACCACCAGAACGCGCGCGTGGCCAAGGTGGCAGTAGTCGTATACTGTCATGCCGCAGACGTACATGCGGGCGCTGCCCGGGATGATCGGCACAAAGTCCTGTTTTTCGCGCGTCAGCGAATTGTAGATTTTCAGCATTTTCGGACTCACGAGAGTGCTCGGCGCCGGCCAGCGCGAGTAGGGAGTGCTTTGGTTTCGACGTACTTCTTGTTAGAATCGACCGGCTAAGTAACATCCAACCGCTGCACCGGTCAGTATACCATAACGATGCGCTCGATCTCCCAGAGGCCCTTGTCCGCCTGCTTCCCTGCCCTGCTTTTCGGCCTGCTCCTGATTGCTTCTGCATCCTGGGCGATTGTCGATTACCTGCCCGACGTGCAGCGCTTGATGAAGGGTGGCCAGTGGTCGCAGGCGCTCGAGAAGGTGGATGCCCATCTCGCCAGCCAGCCAAAAGAGGCGCAGGGGCGCTTTCTCAAGGGCGTTATCCTCACCGAGATGGGGCGCCCGGCCGAAGCGATCGTCATCTTCAACAGGCTTGCCGAGGACTATCCGGAACTACCCGAGCCCTACAACAACCTCGCCGTGCTCTACGCTCAGCAAAAGCAGTACGACAAGGCGCGCACGGCGCTCGAGATGGCCATCCGGACGCATCCGAGCTACTCCATCGCGCACGAGAATCTCGGTGATGTCTATGCCAAGCTCGCCAGCCAGGCGTATGACAAGGCGTTGCAGCTGGATTCGTCGAACCAGGCGACGCAGTCCAAGCTGTCGATGATTCGTGAGCTGATCGGCACCTCTTCCAGGGCGTCGGTGAAGCCCGGTGCCGCGGTGCCAGCGGCGGACGATGCCGGCAAGAGGGCCGCTGTCCAGCCGACCAGGGCACCGCCAGTGACTGCTGCACCAGTGCCGCCGCCGACAGCGCAGACAGCGCCGACAGCGCCGGCAGGCAAACCTTCCGAACCGCCGCCCGCGAAGGCGGTGGACAGGGGCGCCGGGATTTCCGTGGGCAAGCCCATGGCCGCTACGCCGGCAGAAAGAGCGCCACCCGCGCCATCGCCGAGGGTCGCCACGGCGCCCCCTGCGCCGCCAGAATCGCCACCGCCGCCAGCCGAGCAGGTCGGCGTCAGGGCGGCGCTGCAGGCCTGGGCCAAGGCCTGGTCGGACAAGAACATGAAGGTTTATCTCGCGCATTACGCTGACGATTTCAGGACGCCGCGCGGAATGTCGCGCAAGGCGTGGGACGCCCAGCGCAGAAAGCGTATCGACAAGCCCGGCAGGATTCAGGTCGATCTCGAGGAGATCACGATCTCCTTCGCTGACAACAAGGCAACGGTCAGCTTCAAGCAGCATTACACGTCGGACAAGCTCGAATCAACCGTACGCAAGACACTTGTCTTCGTCAAGAAACGGGGCAAATGGTTGATCGAGCAGGAGCGGGTCGATTGATCAACAGGGTCCGCGTCACCTTGGCCATCGTTGCCGCCTGTGTGGCCGCTCCGGCCATCGCTGCCGGCGCCGCTGGCACGGTGGTCTTCCCCGATGCGGGTCCGGAATCGCAACTCGCCACCATCCTCGGAGAGATAGAGAAAAATCGCATTGATGCGGCACTCCAGAAGACCGAAGCTCTTCTCCTTCAATATCCGAATTTCCGGCTCGGGCATCTGATCAAGGGCGACCTCCTGCTCGCTCGCAGCAAGCCGCTAGAGACCTTTGGTAACGCCGACAACGCGCCACGGGAGAAGCTCTCCGACCTGCGCGACGAGGCGCTGGTGCGTATCAAGGCCTACCGCGAGAAGCCGGCCCTGGCGGATCAACTGCCCAGCTCGCTGCTGCAGATGGAGCCCGGGCAGAAGCACGCGATGCTTGTCGACACGCAGAAGTCGCGGCTCTATCTGTACGAGAACGACGGTGGCCGGCCACGTTTCGTCGCCGACTATTACGTGACGCAGGGCAAATCGGGCGCCGACAAGATGCGCGAGGGCGACCGCAAGACGCCGTTAGGCGTTTACCATGTCACCGCCGCGCTGTCGGCCAAGAAGTTGAGTGATCTCTACGGCACCGGCGCGTTCCCGATCAACTATCCCAATGAATGGGACAAGCGTCAGGGACGGAAGGGGCACGGCATCTGGCTGCACGGGACACCGGCCGACACCTATTCGCGCCCCCCAAAGGCATCGGAAGGCTGTGTGGTGCTGTCCAACGCCGACCTCGAAGTCCTCGCCAAGAACGTCCAGGTGGGCGTCACACCGGTCATCATCAGTGATTCCATCGAATGGTTGTCGCCTGGCGACTGGCAGCGCGAGCGCGAGGGCCTGCGCCGGGAAGTCGAAGCCTGGCGACTGGCCTGGGAGAGTGGCGACGTCGACCGCCTGCTGGCTCACTACTCGCGGGCGTTTCAAACCGACAAGCAGAACTTCGCCGAGTTCGCGGCGCGCAAGCGACAAGTGCTTACCGGCAAGGAATGGGTCAAGATCGACCTTTCCCGGCAATCGATGTTTCGCAGCCCGGGCAAGGATGGCGTCGTTTTCGTCACCTTTGACCAGCAGTACACCAGCAACAACTTCAAGAACCTGATGAAAAAGCGCCAGTACTGGATACGTGAAGACGGTCGCTGGAAGATTATTTACGAAGGGAGCGCCTGATGTACAAGAGAATTGCCGCCTTGGCGGCCGCACTGTTGCCTTTTGCGGCCTTGGCCGCGCCAACGGTCGAAATGCAGACCAGCATGGGCAAAATGGTCATCGAACTCGATTCCGAGAAGGCTCCGAAGACCGTGCAAAACTTCGTTCAATACGTCAACGAGGGTTTTTACAACGGCACGATCTTTCACCGCGTCATCCCGGGATTCATGATCCAGGGCGGCGGCTTCACTCCGGCGATGGAACAGAAATCGGCGCCGCGAAAGGTTGAAAACGAAGCCAAGAACGGGCTCAAGAATGACCGCTGGACGATCGCCATGGCGCGCACTGCCGACCCGCATTCGGCCAGTTCGCAGTTTTTCATCAACCACCAGGATAATGGCGCACTCAACTCCCCTGGATCCGACGGCTGGGGTTACACGGTCTTTGGCAAGCTCACCCAGGGTATGGACGTCGCCGACAAGATCGCCAAGGTCCCGACCGGCAATCGTGCGATGCACCAGAACGTCCCCGTCGAGCCGGTCATCATCCAGTCGGTCAAAGTCATCTCCGAGAAAAAATAAGGAATCCCGCATGATCAAGCTGCACACCAATTTTGGCGTCATCGCTATCGAACTGGACGCCGAGAAAGCGCCTCTCTCAGCCCAGAACTTCATTGACTACGCGACCGCCGGCCATTACGACAACACCATTTTTCATCGCGTCATTCCCGGCTTCATGATTCAAGGGGGTGGCTTTGCGCCAGGCATGAAGCAGAAGCCCTGCAAGGCGCCGATCAAGAACGAAGCCGACAATGGCCTCAAGAATGCGGCCTACACGCTGGCCATGGCGCGTACCAACGAACCGCATTCGGCGACCGCGCAGTTCTTCATCAATGTGGTCGACAACGCGTCGCTCAACTATCGCGCGGCGAACGCCGAAGGCTGGGGCTACTGCGTCTTCGGCAAGGTCGTCGAAGGGAGCGAGGTGGTCGACAAGATCAAGGGCGTGCGCACCGGCTCGTCCGGTTTTCATCGCGACGTCCCGGTCGACGATGTGCTGATCGAACGCGCCGAAGTCTGCTGAAGTCTGCTCCGCCGCACGATCTGCAGCATCCTTGATTCTATTCATTTCCGACCTGCACCTGGCGCCGCAAGCGCCAGCTGTCACCCGCAGCTTCCTCGATTTCCTTGCCGGTCGGGCGCGTTCTGCCGAGCAATTGTTCATTCTTGGCGATCTCTTCGAAGCCTGGCCGGGCGACGATTGCCTCGACGATCCCGGGGACTCGTTCGCCGCGGACATCGCCGCAGCGCTGCACGCGCTATCCAGCAGCGGCGTCGAGCTGTCGCTGATGCATGGCAACCGCGATTTCCTGCTCGGCGAATCCTTCCTGGCGCGCAGCGGTGCGCGCCTGCTCTCCGACCCGCATGTCCTGTCGCTGCCAACATGGCAGTTCGTCCTCACCCACGGCGATGCGCTGTGCACCGATGACCGCGAGTACCAGGCGTTTCGCGCGCTCGTTCGCCAGGCGGATTGGCAGACGGCCTTTCTCGCCAAGCCGCTGCCCGAACGTAAGCAGATGGTCCTTGCGCTGCGCCAGCAAAGCGAATCGGCCAAGCGTGGCAAGGCCACTTTCCTGATGGACGTCAATCCCGCTGCGACCGACGACTTCCTGCGCGCATATGGCTACGCCACGCTCATCCACGGCCACACGCACCGTCCGGCAAGACACGATCACATGGTCGATGGCATTCACGTCGAGCGCTGGGTGATGGCGGACTGGAACGAGCGTGACGGGGCAGGGGAGTGCCTTTGCTGGGACGGCGAAACCCTGACCCGCGAGCGTCTGGCTTGAGGCATTTTTCCTTGCGCAGTTCCCAGCGACGATGAGCGCGGCGGTGGCGGCGACGGAACTCCTGCGCCGGATTTTCGGCTATCCCTCGTTTCGTGGCCAACAGGCGGAGATCGTCGACCAGCTGGTCAGTGGCGGTGACGCACTCGTGCTGATGCCGACCGGCGGCGGAAAGTCGCTCTGCTATCAGATCCCGGCGCTTCTGCGGACGGGCGTCGGCGTCGTCGTCTCGCCGCTGATCGCCCTCATGCAGGACCAGGTGGATGCCTTGCGCCAGGTGGGCGTGAAGGCTGCTTTCCTCAACTCGTCGTTGGATTTCCGGGCGCTGGTCGAAACGGAGCACAGGCTGTTGCGCGGTGAGCTCGACCTGATCTACGTGGCCCCCGAACGCCTGCTTAGCGATCGCTTCATCGGCCTGCTCGAGCAGCTCGTCGCGCGCCAGCAGGTGGCGCTGTTCGCCATCGACGAGGCCCACTGCGTGTCGCAGTGGGGGCACGACTTTCGTCCCGAGTACATGCAGCTCTCGCAGTTGCACGAGCGCTTTCCCGACGTGCCGCGAGTTGCCCTGACGGCGACCGCCGACCAGCTGACCCGGCAGGAAATCAGAACCCGGCTCGGCCTCGAGCAGGCGAAAGTCTTTGTCGACAGTTTCGACCGCCCGAACATTCGTTACACCATCGTCGAGCGCGACAGCCCACGCCAGCAGCTGCTTTCCTTTCTTGGCGCGCATCAGGGCGAGGCGGGAATCGTCTACTGCCTGTCGCGGCGCAAGGTCGATGAGACGGCGGCCTGGCTGAACGAGCAGGGCGTCACCGCCTTGCCCTATCACGCCGGACTGGCGGGCAGCGACCGGCAGCGCCACCAGCAACGCTTCCTGCGCGAGGACGGCCTGGTGATGGTCGCCACCATCGCCTTCGGGATGGGAATCGACAAGCCCGATGTGCGTTTCGTCGCCCATCTCGACCTACCGAAGAGCCTCGAAGCCTATTACCAGGAAACCGGCCGAGCCGGGCGTGACGGCGAGCCGTCGGAAGCCTGGATGACCTACGGTCTCAACGACGTGGTGATCCATCGCCAGATGATCGAGGAGTCGGCTTCGCCGAGCGAACAGAAGCGCGTCGAAAGGCAGAAGCTGGAGAGCATGCTCGCGTATTGCGAGTCGGCCCGCTGTCGGCGGGTGATCCTGCTCGACTATTTCGGCGAGCCGGCGACGTCCTGCGGGAATTGCGATGTCTGCCTCGTGCCGCCGATCGTGTGGGACGGCACGGTGGCGGCGCAGAAGGCGCTGTCCGCCGCCTTGCGCACCGGCCAGCGTTTCGGCGCTGGCCACCTGATCGACATCCTGCGCGGCAAGAACACCGAAAAAGTACAGCAGTTTGGCCATCAGCGTTTGCCGACCTTCGGCGTCGGCGCCGATATCGACGAGCGCGGCTGGCGCTCGGTCTTTCGCCAGCTGCTCGCCGCCGGCCTGCTCGATGCCGACGCCTCGGCGTACGGCGCGCTCAAGCTGACCAATAGCGCGCGGCCGATTCTCAAGGGCGAAAGCCGTCTGCAGCTTCGCCGGCAAGTCGAACCGCCGAAGACCAGAGTGACCCGAAGCAAGGCGGGCGGCGCCGGCAGGGCGGCGTCAAGCGGCGTTTCTGGGCCCCGCGATTCGCCGTTGCTGGCCAGCCTGCGCGCCTGGCGACTTGCGCAGGCGCGCGAGCAGGGCGTGCCGGCCTACGTCATTTTGCACGACCGGACGCTGGGCGAGATTGCCGCCGTGCGACCCGATTCACTGCCGGCGCTGCTCGCCGTCCCGGGCATCGGTGTGGCCAAGGCCGAACGTTACGGCGAGGGCCTGTTGGCCATTGTCGCCGCGTGCGCCTGAGGCGAGAGCTCAGGAAGTCGCTACGGCGGGACCGGTAGGATAGGGTTTGAGCACGTCGAGAGCGACGCTTTGCCCGCCCGGCTGAACGATGCGCACGTGCTCGCGGCGCAGTTGGCGAGCATGGCGCAGGCCGCAGGAATGGGCGATCATGGCGACCTCCTGGTTCATGTTGCGGCAGTAGGAGGCGACGCGTGCGGCCTTGTCCTCGACCACCAGGCCGCGTTGCAGACGCGGGTCGTGGGTGGTGACGCCGGTCGGACAGGTATTGGTGTGGCAGCGCAGGGCCTGAATGCAGCCGAGAGAAAACATGAAGCCGCGCGCCGTGTTGACGAAATCAGCGCCGCTCGCCAGCGCCCAGGCAACTCGCGCCGGGGTCAGCAGCTTGCCGGCGGCGATCACCCGAATCCGCTCTTTCAGGCCGCTGGCGATCAGCGCGTCGACGACCAGCGGCAGCGCCTCGTCGATCGACATCGCCATGTGATCGGCCAGGGCCTGTGGTGCGGCGCCGCTGCCGCCTTCGCCACCGTCGATGGTCAGGAAGTCGGGCGCCGCCTGCAGGCCACGCCGCGCGATCGCGGCGCTGAGTTCATCGAGGAAGTGCCGGCCGCCGATGGCGGTCTTCACGCCGACCGGTTTGCCGGTCACCGCGCGGATGTGCTCGACGCGGTCGAGCAGTTGGTCGATGTTGCCGATCTCGGGATGGCGGTTCGGACTCAGCGAGTCGCGGCCGACGGGAATGCCGCGAATGCCGGCGATCTCCGCGCTGACCTTGTTGCCGGGCAGGACACCGCCCTTGCCCGGTTTCGCTCCTTGTGACAACTTGATCTCGAACGCGCGCACCGCCGCGTGCGTGGCCAGTTCGCGCAGGCGCGCGTCGGACAACTGCCCGCTCTCGTCACGGACGCCGTATTTCGCCGTTCCGACCTGAAAAATGATGTCGCAGCCACCCTCCAGGTGATACGAAGAGAGCCCGCCCTCGCCAGTATCCAGCCAGCAACCGGCGGCCGCCGCACCGCGCGACAGCGCGCGCACGGCCGGGCGGGAAATGGCGCCAAAGCTCATCGCGCTGATATTGACCAGTGACTTGCCGACGAAAGGCGTTTGGCAAAAGCCTTCGCCGATGAGCAGCGGCGGTGGTTCCTGCTGCTCGTCGTCGAGGATCGGGAACGGTGCATTGACGAAGACCAGCGCGCCGGGTTCATGGATCGGGTAGGTCGAGCCAAAGCCGATGATGCCGCCCTCATTCTTGGCCATGCGGTACACCCAGCTACGCGTTGCCCGGTCGAAGGGCTGTTCCTCTCGGTCGCCGAGAAAGAAATATTGCCGGAAGTACTCGCCGAGGCTTTCGAAGAAATAGCGCAGGTGGCCGACGAGCGGGAAATTCCGCAACACGGCGTGCTTTTCCTGCGTCACGTCCTGCACGTAAAGGGTGATCAGCGCTGCGACGACAAGGAGAGCGAACAGTACTCCCAGGCTAACAAGCAGTAGGTCGAGCATTTGTGCTTCCCTTCAGTGATAGAATCCCGCGGCCAGGTTCTCAGTCTACGGGAATGCCATGCCTATTGCAGCCTTGCTCGATGCCGAAATCGAGCGCAACGTCACTGCCGCGCTCAGCGAGGACGTTGGTAGCGGCGACCTCACCGCGCAACTCGTTCCCGCCGGGGTGCGTAGCCGTGCGTCGGTGGTCGCACGCGAGAGCGCCATTCTTTGCGGGAACTCGTGGTTCAGCCGCTGCTTCAGCAAACTGGATGCGACGATCGAAATCGACTGGCGCGTCGAGGATGGTCAGCGTACCCACCCGGATCAGGTGCTCTGCGAGATCGAAGGGCCTGCCCGCGCCTTGCTCACCGGCGAGCGCAGCGCGCTCAATTTCCTGCAGTTGCTGTCAGGCGTCGCCACCAAGGCCCGGCAGTACGCCGACTTGGTGGCCGGAACGCGGGCGCAGGTCGTCGATACGCGCAAGACGATTCCCGGCTTGCGCCTGGCCCAGAAATACGCCGTCAGCTGTGGCGGGGGCGGCAATCACCGCCTCGGTCTTTATGACGGAATTCTGATCAAGGAAAACCATATCCACGCCGCCGGGAGCATCGCCGCGGCGCTGCTCGCGGCCACGCGGATTGCCGCAGGGGCGGCCCGCGCCTGCCAGTTCGTCGAAATAGAAGTCGAGACGCTGGTCGAGCTGCAGCAGGCGCTGGACGCCGGTGCGGAAATGATTCTCCTCGACAATCTGAGTCTTGATCAGCTTCGCGAAGCCGTCGCCCTGACCGCCGGTCGGGCGATTCTCGAAGCGTCGGGCAACGTCAGCCTCGACAGCGTACGTGGCATCGCCGAGACCGGCGTTGATCGCATCTCGATCGGCGGTTTGACCAAGGACGTACGGGCACTCGACCTGTCGATGCGCTTTTCGGCGTAGCACAGGCGACGCCGCGCTGACCGTCGAGGGCTGGGCAATGCGTTATATAATCGGCGCCGGTCGATGTGAGGCAGGATGGGACTGGTGGTTGGTGCATTGAAAGAAAGGGGGTTCGGATGCTGTTTGCGTTGTTTTACGTGGTGGCGATCGCGATTCTGATCATGCACTTCACCGGATTCCTGGCGCGTCATAACCTAGAGTGGCTGGTGCTGGTACTCGCCGCCGCCGTTTTTCCGGCCGTCATCTACCTCTGAAGGAATCGCTCGGCAGCAGAATTTGCGCGCTACTCGGGGCGATGCAAGGGCTAATCTGCAACGCGAAGAAGGGCGCCACAAGGCGCCCTTCTCAATTCCTGGTCGTAGGTGATCAGTCCAGGAGTCGCTGAATGATCGCCTTCACCGCATCGACGCTGACGTCGATCACCTCAACACGTTGCGGCAGGTCCTCGATACCCTGCAGAGCTGCCGGTCGCTCGGGTCGGCGGCCCAGTGCTTCGCCGATGGTTTCCTCGAACTTGGCCGGCAGGGCGGTTTCGAGTACGACCATCGGCATGTCCGGACTGCGCAGTTCGCTGCCGACCTTCAGTCCGTCGGCGGTGTGCGGATCGATCACCAAGCCATATTTCTCGAAGGTCTGGCGTATTGTCGCCAGGCGGTCGGCATGGGTGCTCCTGCCGGCGGCAAAACCGAAGTCGGAAAGCTTCGCGAAAAACGACGTCTTGGAGAGATCGACGCTGCCGCCCGCGTCAACGGCGCTCCACAGGTTGCGGATTACGCTGGCATTGCGGCCGACGAGATCAAAGGCAAAGCGTTCGAAGTTCGACGCCTTTGAAATGTCCATCGACGGACTCGATGTGGCGTGCGTTTCGGCGCTGACACGTGGGCGGTAGACGCCGCTTTGGAAAAACTCCTTGAGGACATCGTTTTCGTTGGTTGCCAGCACCAGGCGGCCAATGGGCAAGCCCATCATGCGGGCGATGTGGCCGGCACAGATGTTGCCGAAATTGCCAGAAGGTACGGCAAAAGCCACCTCTCGATCACTGCTCCCGCCAACTCCGCCGGTGGCCGCGAAATAGGCTTTGAAGTAGTACACGATCTGTGCGGCAATGCGCGCCCAGTTGATCGAATTGACCGCGCCGATCCTGTAGCGCGCCTTGAAGGCGTGATCGCTGGACACCGCCTTGACGATATCCTGGGCATCGTCGAAGCTGCCGCGCACGGCTATGTTGTGGATGTTTTCATCGTGCAGGGAATACATCTGCGCGCGCTGGAAAGCGCTCATCCGCTGGTGCGGCGAGAGCATGAAGACGCGCAGCCTTTCCTTGCCGCGCATCGCGTACTCGGCCGATGAACCCGTGTCCCCCGAGGTTGCGCCGAGGATGTTGATCTCCTCGCCACGCTTGGCCAGGACGTACTCGAAGAGATTGCCGAGCAGTTGCATGGCCATGTCCTTGAAGGCCAGCGTTGGGCCGTTGGACAGTTCGAGGATCGCCAGGCCGCCTTCGCCGCGGGCCTCGTCGGGTTTCTCCAGCCAACGCAAGGGCGTGATTTCGGCGGCCTGCTCACGGTTGCGACCGTTGCCGTAGACCTGCGCGGTGTAGGTTCTGGCGATCAGGGCCTGCAGATCGGCGGCAGGAATATCATCGATGAACCGGGAGAGCACCGCGTACGCCAGATCGGCGTAGGACAAACCGCGCCACTCTTCGAGTTCGGCTTTGCCGACCTGTGGATACGACTCGGGGAGGTAGAGGCCGCCGTCGGGTGCCAGGCCGGCGAGGAGAATCTCGGTGAACCTCGGCGCCGCCGAGTTCTTGGTGTCGGAGTTGCTCTGGCCGCGAGTCGAGAGATAGCGCATGTTGAGGACCGTAAGTGGGAATGCCGCTGGACGCCGGCGGAGTCGCAGTTTATCACGCTCGGGCGCGGCGCCCTTGGCGCCGAACCCCGCTGCAGGGCAGGCGCTTGGCCAGGGTCAGCCGCTGATCACGCAGTTCTTGCCCGCGCGTTTGGCGGCGTAGGTCGCCGCGTCGGCTCGGAGAATCACGTCTTCGAGCGATTCGCTGTTCTGCCTGACGACGACGCCGGCGCTGAAGGTCACGGCTAGCGCACAGCCCGGCACGGCGCTGGCGGCGAACTGGCGCTGGAATCGGGAAATGGCGGCGACTGCCTCGTCGAGTGCGGTTTCGGGGAGCAGCAGGACAAACTCCTCACCGCCGAAACGGCAAAGGATGTCCGACGGACGCAGCGCCGCGCGCAGGCTCTTGACGAGATGCACCAGCGTTTCGTCGCCCATATGGTGGCCCAGCGTGTCGTTCAGGCGCTTGAAGTCGTCGACATCGATCAGGGCAATGGCCAACTGACTGCCATTGCGACGCGAGCGAGCCAGTTCGCGTTTATACGCTTCGTCAAAGCCGCGCCGGTTGAGTGCTCCGGTCAGGGCGTCAGTGAATGCTGCTTGCCGTGCTTCGCTCAAGGCGCTCTCGAGTTCCGCGATGCGCGCTTCGGCGACCAGTAGTTGCAGCGCACCTGGCGCAGGTACGGGAGCTTCGACGCGACGGATGTGCGGGTGATGGACGCGGCCGTTGGCGGTCGGCAGAGAAAGGTGGCCGCGCATCGGCAAGGGCAGGTTGGCGAGATCCGGCAGCCGGTGCGGCCGGCGTGACGCGTGCCGGGATGACTGTAGAGGGGAAGACTCATCGTGCTTGAACATCTCGTTGGCTCCGTCTGGGGGCCGCTGTGCGTCGGCCATAGTTCCAGATACGGATAGGCTTCGCAGATCTTGAGACTTTTTTCTCAGATATCTTGTAACTAATTGTGTTGCAATGAGAATTAAGTCCTTATTGCGTCGTTCGGCGAGCCCCGGCGGTAGCCAGCGAGCGGAGCAGGGCGAACATGAAGGAGAGCAGCGCAAGCGCCGCAAACCACAAGCCGTCGTCCATTCCCAGCGCCAGCAGGGCGCCGCCGACGAGGAGCAGGATGGCGCGCAAGGTGCCGCCGCAACGGAGTTCGGCGTGCATCCGGTCACGTGCCGGCGTGCGCCTGCCGGGGAGGTACCAGACCGGAAACAGTTCCGACAGGGCGCCGCTGACCAGCGGCAGGAGGAAGGCGACGACAAACGCCGGTACCGCGTCACCGCCGTTGCCCAGGGCAAAGGCATGGGCGCTGCCGAGGATCAGCAGCAGTGCAAAGCCGGCCAGCGCCGCGAAAAGCGCCGCTGCCGTACCATTGGCGCTCAGGGTTTGCCAGCCGTGGCGGCGTAGGCAGGCGTTGGCGATCTGCAGCGTGACGGCCAGCAATACGAGCGCCCCCGCCAGCGACAGCGGTGGCCAGAAAGCGGCGCCGAAGGCAACGGCAAGCACCGCGCCGGCGGCGAAGGGCAACTGGCGGCGCAGCCGTTGCGCGGCTCCGGCGTCGGGTGTTCGCAAGACCGTCGGCAAGAGAACCTGCAAGCTTCCCAGCGCAGTCAAGCCAATGAAACCCAGGGTATTGAGATGCAGGTGTAGCAGGCGCAGCTGCGGTCGTGCCTGTGGCCACCCGTTCATCGCCGGGATCAGCAGCAGCGCGGCCGCCAGGAAGACGATGGCCAGCAGGTACCAGCGCCAGCCGGGGTGCGCTCTGCCCAGCGTTCGTCGGGCACGCAGAATCATCCAGCCGGAAAACAGCAGTGCGACGAGAAGGGTGACGCTCGCCGCCGCGTACACAGCACTCTCCGGCAGCGTGCCCCGGAAGGCGAGAAAGGTCACCACGCCGGCCACCTGCAGCAGCAGTGGCAGCAGCACAACGCCGCGTGGGGCCGCGCGGCTGCGCGTCAGCACGGGAATGAAATGGCTGATGGCGGCAAAGATCAGCGGCACCACGGCGACGGTGAACACCAGGTGTGCGACTGCCGCGACCGACGTGCCGCCGGAATGCAGTAACACCAGCGCGGCAAGGAAGACCGCGACGGCAGAAAACCCCAGGTAGATCAGCACCCTGTCACGCGCTCGCCAGCCGCCTTTGCGCCAGGAACAGGTCGCCCAGCCCCTGGCTGGCGGCGGCTATAGGCCGTCGTTCGCGCGCAGTTGGCCGCCTGCTGGCGGTGAATTCGGCGGTCTGCCGTCAAGCCATTCTGGTGAAGTCGATGACGATGGCGCCCGCTTCGCGCTGGACGTACTTGATCTGCAGCGCGTCGCCGAAGCGCGCCTGCAACTGGGCGAGCAAGGGCAGCGGATCGTGATCGTTGCAGAAGCGCATCGTTTCGCCGGCGAGCAAGGCATCGAGGGCGCCAAAGATCGCCGCGTGGCGAAAGCGCTTGGCGACGCCACGTGCGTCGAAGGGATAGACGGCTTCCTGAGTGGGCTGGTCGCATGCATGCATGGTGGTCTCCGTGAGCAACAAGGGGGTTGAAAGAGCGGATTTTCCGACGCCGGCCGTAGACTGTCTTTGATATGGGCCGGCAATATCCGTACCGCCGGCTCGGGAGTGCTACGCAAGCGGCGGGAATGAGCGGGGAAAAGCCGCTGGCGAGCCGGGCCAGCGAGCAAGGCCCGGGGATGGGCCGGTGTCTGCAGCGAACGGCTGTTCTCGCGCATAATGAGCAGGATGCGCAGCTATCTCAAGAAATACCTTCCCGCTCAGGAAACCATCCGCAACAACCCGTGGCTGCGGCCGTTCCAGTCGTCCTTGCTGCACCCGCGGCTGTGGCACCTGAATCGCCATTCGGCCGCCGGCGCGGTAGCCACCGGTCTGTTCTGCGGGCTGATTCCCGGCCCGTTGCAAATGATCGGCGCGGCGCTTGCCGCGGTGAAGTTTCGCATCAATCTGCCGCTGGCTCTTCTCGTCACTCTGTACACCAATCCCTTCACCATCGTGCCGCTGTACCTGGTCGCGTATCAGCTGGGGCGCTTGCTGACCGGCGATAGCGCGGGCTTCGTCGCTCCACCGGCGTTCAGCGTCACCGCCTTTGCCGCGTGGACCGAGGCCATGCAGGCATGGATGCTGGTGGTGGCCAAGCCACTGGCACTGGGCCTCGTCGCTCTCGCCAGCGCACTCTCGGCGTCGGGCTATATGGCGACACGGGCGGCATGGCGGCTGTATCTGATCAAGGCCTGGCGCCGGCGCCGGCAAAGGCTTGCCTGATCGCAATCGGCACAGGATACTCAATCCCTGCTGCTGTCTGCCACTCACCGATGCATTGCGCAAGGGGGCCGACGGGGGCAGGAAGGTCACAACCATACTCAGGAGATGTCGATGGCCAATGCATCCGGAGCACGCTTTTGCTGGGACGACCCGTTACTTGTCGAGGCGCAGTTGAGCGAAGACGAGCGCATGCTGCGCGACGCCACGCGCGACTACTGTCAGGGCCGCTTGCTGCCGCGCGTTCAGGATGCGTTTCGCCACGAGCGAACCGATCCGGCGATCTTCCGCGAAATGGGCGAGATGGGCCTCCTTGGCGCGACGATTCCAAACGAGTACGGTGGCGCCGGCCTCAACTACGTCAGCTACGGTCTGGTCGCCCGCGAGGTCGAGCGGGTCGACTCGGGCTATCGCTCGATGATGAGCGTCCAGTCGTCGCTGGTGATGGTGCCGATCCACGCTTTCGGCAGCGCGGCGCAGAAAAGCAAGTACCTTCCACGTCTGGCGAGTGGCGAACTGATCGGCTGCTTTGGGCTTACCGAACCCAACCACGGTTCCGACCCCGGCGGCATGACCAGCAGGGCGCGCGCCGTTGACGGCGGCTACCGACTGTCGGGCAGCAAGATGTGGATCACCAACTCACCGATCGCCAATGTCTTCATCGTCTGGGCCAAGGACGACGCCGGCGCGATTCGCGGCTTCATCCTCGACAAGGGAATGCAAGGCCTGTCGGCGCCGGCCATCCACGGCAAGGTCGGACTGCGCACCTCGATCACCGGCGAAATCGTCATGGACGAGGTCTTCGTTCCCGAGGAGAACGCGTTCCCCGACATCCGTGGCCTGAAGGGGCCGTTTACCTGCCTCGATTCAGCGCGTTACGGCATCTCCTGGGGGGCGCTTGGCGCGGCCGAGTCCTGCTGGCACACGGCGCGCCAGTACACCCTCGATCGCCAGCAGTTCGGTCGTCCGCTGGCCGCCAATCAGTTGATCCAGAAGAAGCTCGCCGACATGCAGACCGAAATCACCCTGGCCCTGCAGGGCTGCCTGCGCCTTGGGCGCATGAAGGATGAAGGCACGGCGACTCCGGACATCACCTCGATGATGAAACGCAACTCGTGCGGCAAGTCGCTCGACATCGCGCGCTGCGCACGTGACATGCTTGGCGGCAACGGTATCTCCGACGAGTTCGGCGTCATTCGCCACATGGTCAACCTCGAAGTGGTCAATACCTACGAAGGCACGCACGACGTGCATGCGCTGATCCTCGGTCGGGCACAGACCGGCATCGCCGCTTTCTGAAGCCGCCGGCGATGCCCACCGTTTCGCGGGCGAACAGCGGCGGCGCACTGTCGCATCTGCGCGTGCTCGACCTGTCACGCGTACTCGCCGGCCCCTGGGCCAGTCAGTTGCTCGCTGACCTCGGCGCCGACGTGATCAAGGTCGAGCGGCCGGGCTGCGGTGACGACACGCGCGGCTGGGGGCCGCCGTGGCTGGCCGATGGCGACGGCCAGGCGACGCGCGAGGCAGCGTACTTCCTGTGTACCAACCGCAACAAACGCTCGCTGACCGTCGATATCACCCGTCGCGAGGGGCAGGAAATCGTTCGCCGGCTGGCGTGCAACTCCGATGTGCTGATCGAGAACTTCAAGGTCGGCGGTCTGGCCGCCTATGGCCTCGATCAGCACAGCCTGCGCGTGCTCAACCCCAAGCTCGTCTATTGCTCGATCACCGGTTTCGGGCAGCAGGGACCCTACGCGGAGCGCGCCGGTTACGACTTCCTGATCCAGGGCATGGGTGGCCTGATGAGCGTTACCGGCACGCCGGATGGCGAGCCCGGCGCCGGGCCGCAGAAAGTCGGCGTCGCGCTCACCGACATCCTCACCGGTCTCTACGCCGGCAACGCCATTCTCGCCGCGCTGGCGTATCGCGACCGGGACGGGTTTCGCAGCGGCGACGGCCAGCACATCGACCTCGCCCTGCTCGACGTGCAGATCGCCTGCCTGGCCAATCAGGCCATGAACTATCTGGTATCCGGGACGGCACCCCGGCGCATGGGCAACGCCCACCCGAACATCGTCCCCTATCAGGACTTTCCGACCGCCGATGGCGACATGATCCTGGCCATCGGCAACGACGGCCAGTTCGCCCGCTTCTGCGCCGTTGCCGGGCATCCCGAGTGGGCCGGCGACGAGCGCTTCAGCAGCAACGCGGCGCGGGTCAGGCACCGCCAGGCGCTGATTCCACTGCTGCGGCAAAACACCGTGCTGCGCACGACCGGCGAATGGATGGCCGCGCTCGAGCAGGCGGCCGTTCCCTGTGGCCCGATCAACGATCTGGCCGCTGTTTTCGCCGACCCGCATGTCGTGGCGCGTGCCATGCGCCTCGACATGCCGCACGCCAGCGGCGGCAGCGCGCCGCAGGTCGCCAACCCGATACACCTGTCGGCGACGCCGGTCGGCTACCGCAAGGCACCGCCGGCACTCGGCGAAGATAGCGTGACCGTGTTGCGCGAACTTGGCCACAGCGACACGCAGATCGCGGCGCTTCGCCAAGCGGGGATCGTCTAGTCGTGCCGGAGCATCCCGGCCGGTGCGCCTGCGGACAAGGCGAGCGGCAGTCTTTCCTCCGTCCGGATGCCTTGCCAGTGGTCAAGCCTGCCACCCTGACGGCCAACCCTTGAGTCCGCGACCATGCTCATCCGCAGCCAGCTCCGTATTGCCGCCCTCTTGCCTGCCCTGTTGGCCGTTCTGGTCGGTGGCGTCCTGTGGGCTTCCTGGAATCAGATCGCGCGCATTCGCCAGGGTGCAGACATCGCCGAGCAGCTTGGTCGCGAGGTGTCCAAGATGAACATCCTGACCCAGGAATACCTGCTCCACGATAGTTCCGGGGCAAGCACCCAGTTGCGCCGACAACAGATCTCGCTGAGCAGCGTGTTGGCCGGCGCGCGCTTCAGCGAGCCCGGGGGTGAGCAACTGCTGGAAACCCTCCGGCAGGACCATGAGGACAATGGGCGCCTGCTGGACCTGCTGCTCGCGGCGCACCCCAGCGCACGCGAGCAGGCCATCGGTGCGCTGCTGGTCAATGTCCAGGGCCTGGGCTTCAAGGCGCAGCAGCTGGCCGATCTTCAGCGCGCGGCCATGGCGCGCGTCCGGGGTGCAGCGAATACGCGGATCATCGCCGTGCTGGTCACCTTGTCGTTGCTCAGCGTGCTTTTCCTGAGTCTCTTGTCGCGACGCCTGAACCGGGGCTTCGAGGTGCTGCTCGAGGGGCTGCGCCGGGCAGCGGGTGGTGATCTGGAACAGGCCATTCCGGTCGCCGACGATAACGAGTTCGGGACGCTTTCACGCAGCTTCAACGCCATGGCGGAGCAATTGAAGAAGATCGAAAGTGCGCGCGCCATGGCCACGGAAGAGCTGAGAACGCTGAACGCGGAGTTGGAAGGAAAGGTTGTCGAGCGCACGGCGAAACTCGAAGCGGCGCACCAGGCGCTCGAGCAGTCGCAGGCACAAATGCTGCGTATGGAAAAGTTGAGCGCCCTGGGAACGCTGGTCGGTGGCGTCGCCCACGAAGTGAACAATCCACTGATGGGCATCCTCGGCTATCTCGAATACGCCATCGGGAAGCTGGAGGAGGGGCGGCCGCGCAGCATGCTCGAGCGCGCGGTCGGCGAAGTCGAGCGCATTGCGCGCATCGTCAAGAACATGCTGGTGTTTTCACGCATGCCAGTTTCGGTCGCCGACCAGAGTTGCGACCCGGCGCGGGTTCTTGCCGATACGCTGGTGCTCATCGAGGGCGAGCGCCGGCAGGCAGACGTGCTGGTCGACCTCCGCCTGCCGGCGCCCGTGCCGCGCCTGCGTTGCAGTCACGATGCGCTGCAGCAGGTTCTGCTCAACCTGTTGTTCAACGCTTGCCACGCCTGCAAGCAGTCGCCAGGCCCCCATTGCGTGAGTGTCACGCTCGAGCAGTTCGACAACTCGCGTGCCGTGCTCCGTGTCGCCGACAATGGTCCTGGTGTTCCGGACGCCATCAAGGCCAGGATCTTCGATCCATTTTTCACCACCAAAGAGACGGGTAGCGGCACCGGATTGGGTCTGGCGGTTTCTCGGCAGTTAATAGACAATGCGGGCGGAAAATTGACCCTGGCCGACATGCTGGACGGCGGCGCGGTGTTTTCCATTGAACTTGATGTTTTCCCCGAGGAAGCCTGATGACGGCAGGAGTGGTTCTGGTAATCGACGATGATCGCGCCGTGCGTGACGCCTTTGAACTCGCGCTGGCCGATGACGGTTACGAGGTTCAGCTGGCAGACAGCGGGCAGATCGGTCTGCAGCTTGCGGCTGCCCGGCGTCCCGACCTGGTGTTCCTGGACCTCAAGATGCCCGGGTTGGACGGTGTCGAAACGCTGCGCCGTCTGCAGGCCACGGATGCGACGATTCCGGTCTATGTTGCCACCGCTTTTGCCCAGGAGTACATGGAAGGGCTGCGCCGTGCCCAACAGGCCGGCCTTCGTTTCCAGCTTGCCGCCAAGCCACTTTCGCCCGAGCAAATCCGCATCATCGTGAAGTCGATCATCAACGGCGATTGACCACCCCCGCGCGAAGGAAGGCAAGCCATGAGCAAACTCCAACTGACCCTGTACGTCGCCGGGGTCAATGACGAAATCCGGCAACAGGTCGCCAGTCTGGGCCGGACAATGAACGCCGAAGTCGGCCTGGACCACTGGGTGCTCGACGTGGTCGACGTTCTCGAGGAGCCGGAGAAAGCACTTCAGGGCGACGTTTTTGCCACCCCTACGCTGGTCCGCCTGGTGCCCTTGCCGGTCCTCAAGCTGCTCGGCGCCATTTCCCAGTCCGAGAAGATTCTCTCGATCATCGCCACCGATGGCACAGGTGGCGAGGGCGGCTGATCGATGTTTCGTTCCTCGCGCGCCAAGCCTTTGACTGAGCGATGAGCCTGCGCCCAAAAAAAGTTCAGGAAGATCCGTCTTTCGACAAGGACGCGATTCTCCGCCTGTTCGCGGCAATGCCGGACGGGATGATCGTCCTCGATGCGATGGGCATCGTCCTCTATGCCAACGACAGCGCGCATCGCATGTTCGGGGGCCGCCGGCTGCTCGGCAAGAATCTTGGCCTGCCGATCATGGCCGGCGAAAGTCATGCCGACATCGAGGTGATCGACAGTGCGGGCCGAGTCGGCTGTGCCGAGCTGCGCGCCGCGACATTTGACTGGTTGGGGCAACCGGCCACCGTTGCCAGCCTGCGTGACATTACCGAACGACGCGCCCTGGAAAGGCAATTGGCGCTGGCTGGCCAGGTCTTCGAGAACGCCCGCGAAGGGATCATCGTCACCCGACCCGATGGGGTGATTGTCAGCGTCAATCGCTCGTTTACGACCATCACCGGTTACTCGCTTGAAGAAGCGCTCGGCAACACGCCGCGTCTGTTGAAATCGGGCGAGCACGATCGCGCCTTCTTCGAGCGGATGTGGGAGTCGATCGCCGGGCAGGGGTTCTGGCACGGCGAAATAGTGAACCGGCGCAAGGACGGCTCGCTCTATCCCGAGTTGCTCTCGATCTCGCGAATTCAGGACGGCGATGGCCAGGTTGCGCACCTGGTCGGTATCTTTTCCGACCTGACCCAGCACAAAGCCGACCAGGCTGCGCTCGAGGAGGCGCGCCTCCAGTTGCAGCAGTCGGAGAAGCTCCTTGAGGAGATCGAGCGACGGTATACGGTGGCCAACTCTCCTGTATTATCCGTCGTCGGCAGTATGTACGGTTCGGCGCCACTCTCACGCTCGGCCAAGGGCGTATTTGACGAATTGGTGCACAGGTACGGCAGGACGCTGGAGCTGGCGGTGGAGAACCTGGCCTTCAAGGTCGATAATCCCGTTTCCGATCAGCTGCGGGAACTCGCCGACGACCTGGGTTATCTGCAGGCCGGTGCGCGCGATGTCGCCGAGTTGCACTCGCAGACGCTGACAAGAAACACCAAGGGCGTTCCCGCGGCGAAGGCGAAGGCAATGATCGAAGAAGGGCGCTTCCTGGTGCTTGAACTGATGGGGAACCTGTTGTCGTTTTATCGCAAGAACTACAACCGCGTCCCGGCCGCGGCCCATCCTGAGCCGAATTCGACTACACAAGCGCTGCACGGCCGGGCAAAGAAGGGATCCACATGAACAAATTCAGACTGACCCTTTACGTGACGGGGCATACGCCGCGTTCCGAGAAGGGCATCAGGAACCTGCAGCGGATTTGCGCCGAGGAACTCCAGGGAACGTACGAAATGACCGTGATCGACGTCCTCGAGCAGCCGCAGTTGGCGGAGGATCAGAAGATCCTTGCCACGCCGACCCTGGTAAAAGAGCTGCCGCCGCCCTTGCGGCGAGTCATCGGGGATCTCAGCGATACCGAGAAGGTCTTGCTCGGACTTGACATTGCGGCGCTGGGTGGCGCCAACGAACGAAAGAGGAAATAGGTCATGTCCGGCTCAGTGATCACGGCAGTGGAAAAGCTCGAAACCGGCATTCCTGGTTTCGAGCATGTCTCCGTGGGCGGGCTTCCCAAGGGTCGCACCTGTCTCCTGTCGGGGACCGCGGGAAGCTCCAAGACGGTCTTTGCCGTGCAGTTTCTTGTCGAGGGGATCCGTCGCGGCGAGGGTGGCGTCTTCGTCACCTTCGAAGAGTCGCCGGACGACGTGATGAGCAATATGCTCAGCTTTGGTTGGGAACTCGGGGAGTTCGTGCGCGACGGCAAGCTGGCTTTCGTCGACGCCAGCCCGCAACCTGATCAGGAGGTTGTCGAGGCTGGCAGTTACGACCTCGGCGCCCTGGTGGCGCGCATCGAGTATGCGGTCGGCAGGGTGCAGGCGAAACGCGTATCCGTCGACTCGCTGGGAGCCGTATTCAGTCAGTTCTCGGATGTCGCGACGGTTCGCGGTGAGCTCTATCGGATGGCCGTGGCGCTCAAGAAAATGGCCGTGACGACGATCCTGACCGCCGAGAGAACCGAGGAGTACGGCACGCTGGCCCGCTTTGGCGTCGAGGAGTTCGTCGCCGACAACGTCATCATTCTGCGCAATGTCCTCGACGACGAGAAACGGCGCAGGACGGTGGAGATCCTCAAGTTCCGGGGTACCGACCACGCCAAGGGCGAATTCCCCTTCACGGTCATTCCCGGCGAGGGCCTGGTGATCATTCCCCTCTCGGAGACCAAGCTGGAGCAGAAGTCGTCGACCTTGCGCGTGACGTCCGGTAACGACACGCTTGACGAAATGTGCGGCGGCGGCTTTTTCCGGGACTCGATCATCCTCGTCTCGGGGGCGACTGGTTGCGGCAAGACGCTGCTGGTGACCGCCTTCGTCAGTGGCGCGCAGAAGCAGGACGATCGATGCCTGTTGTTTGCCTTCGAGGAAAGTCGCGAGCAGCTCTTTCGCAATGCCTCCGGCTGGGGAATGGATTTCGAGACCATGGAGCAGGAAGGCCGGCTGAAGGTGGTCTGCGTGTACCCCGAGGTGATGGGCCTCGAAGACCACCTGATCCGGATGAAGAAGGAGATTCGCGCCTTCCAGCCGACGCGCGTCGCGGTGGACAGCCTTTCAGCACTGGAACGGGTTTCCACCGGCAAGGGTTTTCGCGAATTTGTCATCGGCATCACGTCGTTCATCAAGCATCAGGAGATCGTCGGGCTGTTCTCGTCGACGACTCCGACCTTGCTGGGGGGCGCGTCGATCACCGAGGAACATATTTCCACGATTACCGACTCGATCCTCCTGCTGCGCTATGTGGAAATGTTCGGCGAGATGCGGCGGGGTATTACGGTGCTCAAGATGCGTGGCTCGATGCACGACAAGGGGATCAGGGAGTACGCCATCGACGGGCAGGGGATGCACATCGGCGCGCAGTTCCACGGCATCTCCGGGATTCTTTCCGGCCAGCCGATGCAGATCGCGCAGCCGGAAATCGAGCGCATGGGTTCGCTGTTCAGGGAAGAACTCGGCGAGTAGGTCGGCAGGCGAGGGCAGGCGATGTCGATTGGCGAGAGCACGCGAGCGCCGAAGAGGCCACGGCGCGGAAGTCGCGAGCACCTCAACGCCATCGTCGAGACGACCAGCGACGGCATTCTGATTCCTGATCTTCGGGGCAAGGTGCTTTATGGAACCGCAGCGCCTGCGAACGGTTCAGCAGACCAGCAGCGGACCTGCGGAGCGTAGGGCTTGGGATGCGACCAGGCAATGTACCAGGCCAAACGGGCCGGCAGGAATTGCTACCACTTGTTCAGCGTAACTGACGACGCAGGGACCGACCGATGATCACCAACTTGCACGCTCTTCAACAACAAGCCCCGTCGTACGAGGAAAACACTATCCTTGGCTTGCTGGAGGCGATTCCGGACGGCATCCTGGTGCTCGATGTGGTGGGCGTCGTTCTTTACGCCAACCGTGGTGCGTATCACATGTTTGGTGGCCGCGAACTCGTCGGAAAGGATCTTGGCCTGCCGATCACGCTGGACGGCAGGCACGCCGAAATCGAGTACATCGATCGTGCGGGCTGCATCGGTCGGGCCGAGCTGCGTGCCTCGCGATTCGAATGGCTTGGTCAGCCGGCAACCGCTGTCAGCCTGCGCGACACCACCGTACGATACGCGATGGAGGAGCAGCTGGCGCTCGCCGACCAGGTGTTCGAGAGTGTGCAGGAAGGCCTCGTCGTCACCCGGCCCGACGGCGTCATCGTCCGCGTCAATCGCGCTTTTTCCGAGATCACCGGCTACTCGGCGGAGGAGGCGCGCGGCATGACGCCGCGTCTGCTTGGCTCAGGCGAGCATGGCCGTGCCTTTTTTGACCGGATGTGGGCGGCCATTTTCGAAGAGGGCTGCTGGCATGGAGAAGTCATCAACCGGCGCAAGGACGGCTCACTCTACCCGCAGTCTCTCTCGGTCACGCAGATCCACGACGGCGATGGCGTGCTCACGCATCTGGTGGGCGTGTTCTCCGACCTGACCCAGGACAAGATCGCCCAGGGAAAGCTCGCCGAGGCGCACAGCCGGTTGCTGCGATCAGAAAAAATGGCGGCCATCGGACAACTGGAGAAGATGTCGGCGATCGGCCAGCTGGCCGCCGGGGTCGCACACGAGGTGAACAATCCAGTCGGTTTCGCGCTCTCCAATCTTGACGTCCTGGGCGAGTATGCCGACCACCTGCTGCGGCTGGTGGATGCCTACGAACAAGACGGATCGCACAGCGCCGAGTGCGCTGCCCGGGTCGAACAGATCAAGGAGGAGATCGGTTACTCGGATCTGTGCGTGGACCTAAAGAGGTTGGTAGACGAGTCACGCGAGGGGCTGGACCGCGTACGCCGCATCGTTCTCGACCTCAAGGACTTCTCGCGGCCAGGCGAGCCCAACTGGCAGCGGAGCGACCTGCATCAGTGCCTTGAAAGTACGCTGAACATTGTCTGGAACGAAATCAAGCACAAGGCGAAGGTGGAGAAGCGCTACGCTGAGCTGCCGCTGGTGAACTGCGCGCCTTCGCAGATCAATCAGGTATTCATGAACCTGCTGGTCAATGCGGCGCAGGCGATCGAAGGGTATGGCCGGATCACCCTCAGAACCGGCTGCGAAGCAGACACCGTCTGGGTCGAAGTCAGCGATACCGGGAAGGGCATTGCGCCGGAGAATCTGGCCCGCGTCTTCGAGCCTTTTTTTACGACCAAGCCGGTTGGTCAGGGCACCGGGCTGGGCCTGTCGCTCTCGCACAGTATCGTGCAGCGTCACCGCGGACGCATCGAAGTGCGCGCGCAAGACGGCGAAGGCTGCTGTTTCCGCGTCACCCTGCCGATCGGTTGCGCGGCCGGCGACGAGGCAATCGATGGCGTTTGACGCGAAGGTTTTCTTTGCCGGAGATCTGCGACGATTGCACCGTGCATCGAACCGTTGAATCGGGGCAGCCGGTCTGCCACTGACGCCCACTACACACTGCACACTTCGTTCACGGCATCGCTGGCAAGCCAGCATGAGTGCCGCAAGGCCGACCGCCGCGGCAGCGCCGTCGTGAAGCGCTTCTTCCTGAAGGTCGGGCGCGAAACGGCGGAGACGCATGGCACAATGGTCGCTCCTTCGAAAAGGAGCCACCATTGCTGCTGAGAGTCGTCCCGACGTGCGCAGCGCAGCGCCCTGCGCACGAACCCGGACTCCTTGCTGCTCGCGAACGCGCTGACGAGGGTCTGGCGTGGTCACCATGCCTGCCAAGGCGCCAGTGAGCGGCCCCGTCTCCGACCCGCCGCCCGAGTACACCGTGCGCGCCGGGATGGCCAGTGACGTCGGCCGCGTGCGACGCAGCAACGAGGATGCTCTGGCCTTTGTTTGCCCGGATGACATTGCCCTGCGCAGACGCCTCGGCGTGCTGGCGATGGTCGCCGACGGCATGGGAGGTCATCGCGGCGGCGAGGTGGCGAGCACGCTGGCGGTGGACACGATTTGCCGCGGCTATTTTGCCGCACGGCCGGGCGAGGATCGCTTGCGGGCCCTGGAACGGGCGATGCTCGACGCGAACCGCGCGATTTGCCAGGCCGGCCTGGCGGATCCCTCGCTGGAGGGGATGGGGACGACGGCCACCGCGCTGGTGATCGTGGACGACAGCGTGCTTTTCGCGCACGTCGGTGATAGCCGCCTCTACCACTGTGCCGAAGGCCATTGTCGGCAACTGACCGAGGACCATACCCTGGTCCAGCAAATGGTCAAGAACGGCGTGCTCAGCGCCGAGGCCGCCCGCCTTTACCCGATGCGCAACGTCCTGATGCGTTCCCTGGGGACCTATTCGGGCCTGAAGATTGCCACGCGAAGTTGCGCCGCGCCGCAGATCGGCGACACCTTCGTGCTCTGCTCGGACGGCTTGCACGCATCGGTCGACGCCGCTGACATTGCCGAGGTCGTCGCTTCTCTGCAGCCTCGCGAAGCGAGCCAGCGGCTGGTCGAACTCGCCTGTGCGCGCGACGGGAGCGACAACGTCTCGGTGGCCGTGGTCGTCGTCCGGCCAGTCGCCACCGGCGAGGATGCGGCGGCGATGGCCGATCGCTGAGTGCTGGCGAAAGCCCGGGATTGCTCAGTAGCGCAAGGCAATCGTCAGCCACAGCGGCAGCGTGAGCATGGCCACCAGCGTGTTCGCCGAAACCAGCCAGGCGACGCCGGGGCCGTCGCCGCCCATGCGTACGGCCAGAATGTAGGCGGAGGTGGCTGTCGGCAGGGCGGCGAAAACGATCACCGTATCGAAATACACCCCGCTCAAGCCGAGGCTGCTCGCGGCCAGCAGCCCGGCCGCCGGCACGGCCAGAAGCTTGACCGCCAGCAGGTAGCAGGAAGCCGCGTGCGATCCGGAAGTGCCGCGCAACTTCAGCGCTGCGCCGACGGCCAGCAGCCCGAGGGCGACCGCCGCGTCGCCGAGTCTGCCCAGCAACTGGCCGGCGGAGGCTGGTAGCGTCAGACCGCTGGCGCTGAACGCAAAGCCGGCCAGTGTGGCCAGGATGAGCGGATTGCGGAGCATTTCGCGGAGCAGGCCGAGATTCCCTTGCCGGGCGAGCATCCAGACCGAGGCGAGGTTGGCCAGCGGCACCATCGCGCCGATGAGAATTCCCATCGCGGCGATTCCCGGGGCGCCGTGGAGCTTGCCGATTACCGCCAGTCCGAGATAGGAGTTGAAGCGGAAAGCGCACTGGAAGCGTGAGGCGAAAACCGTTTTGTTGTGCTTGAACAGGGGCGCTGCGAAGAGGCCGCAAAGCACTCCACAGCCAAGCGCCGCCGCGCCGCTGGCGAACAGCGGGGCGGCGGTGGCGAAATCGATTCTGGTGCCGGCCAGGGCCTTGAACAGCAGGGCCGGAAAGAGTACGAAATAGACCAGCTTTTCCAGCCCGCTCCAGAAGTTATCGCCGAAATCGACCAGCCGGTAGAGCGCCCAGCCGAGCAGGATCAGGCTAAAATCGGGAAGCAGGAGCACGATGCCTTGCATGGCGTGGGCTTCGGCCGGTTCGCTTCAGATCACTTGCTGCGCGCGCAGCGCGGCGATCTCGCCGGCGCTGAAACCGGCTTCGCCAAGGATTTCGGCACTGTGCTCGCCGGCGCCCGGAGCGCCGTGGCGGGCTACGAAAGGGTGCTCGCTGATCTTGAACGGCGGCGCGAACTGCTTGACGCCAGCGACCTCGACGATCATCTCGCGGGCTCGCAACTGCGCGTTGTCGACACTCTCCTCGAGGCGCAGCACGGGCGCAACACAACAGTCTGCGCCGTCGAAAACGGCGGTCCATTCGGCCAGGCTGCGGCGGGCGAAGATCGCTTCCAGTTCGCCGCGGATGCGCTGGCCCTCGGCGCCGGTGGCAAACGCACAGGGACGCAGGTCGGGGCGGTCTAGGGTATCGCACAAGGTCTGCCAGAACTTCGGCTCCATGGCGCTGACCGCCAGGTGACGGCCGTCGCTGGTCGCATAGACGCCGTAGCTGGGCATGCCCCCGGAAAGCAGGTCCTCGCCGCGCGGCACGGCGTGTCCGCGGTCGAGCACTGCCAGCAGCGGGAAGAGGGTGTGGGCGAAAACGGCGTCGGTCATCGACACGTCGACGTAGCGCCCGCGGCCGCTGGTACGGGCGTCGACGACGCCGGCGAGCAGCCCGATCAGCGCGCTCAGCGAGCCGCCGAGCAGGTCGCCGATCTGGAAGTTCGGAATCGCCGGCGCGCCGCCTGCGGCGCCGATCTGGTCGAGCAGGCCGCTGTAGGCCAGGTAATTGAGGTCGTGGCCGGCGCGGTCGCGGTAGGGGCCGTCCTGGCCGTAGCCGGTGATCGCGCAATAGACGATGCGTGGGTTGATCGCCGCCACAGCCTGGTAGCCGACGCCGAGCTTATCGACGACGCCCGGGCGAAAGCCCTCGACGATGACGTCCGCGTTGGCGGCGAGGCGCATGAACGCCTCGACGCCGGCGCTTTGCTTGAGGTCCAGGGTGAGGCTGCGCTTGTTGCGATTGACCAATTCGAAGTAGCTGGTCTTGCCGTGCACCGCGCCCGCGGTGCGCGCGTAATCGCCGCCGCCGGTGTCCTCGATCTTGATCACGTCGGCGCCGAGATCGCCGAGATGCATGGTGGCCAGCGGGCCGGGCAGAAGTCTGGTCAGATCAAGGACGCGAAGTCCGGCGAGAGGAGGTGGGCGCATGCGGAGGGGCTTTCGAAGGGTTGGGCTGGCAGGGCTCGATGGCCACACGGCAAGTTCGCGCCGAACTGCGAAGTGCGACCTGTCGGGTGGTGGAGTGGCGCGTCGGCAAGGGCCGGAAAGCCGAAGCATGGCCAATGCTGGCCAATCGTGGCAAATGGTGCATTGTAAGCCTTGCGCGCCGAGCCGGGCGCGAGCGCTGGGCGTTATGCTCCACGGCTACAACGCGTTATCATGAATCGCGGTTGGCTCGGCGTGTCCGGGTTGTCGAGGTGCGTGGCCAGGCGTCCGGAACAAGCATCGCACTCGCGCTGTCGGAGTGAGCTGTCGCGCGAGATGCGACAGAGTTCCTGGCGGCTTTGCCAGCGCTCAAGCGCCGCCCACGGTGTGGCCGTGCCCAACCCGTGTCGCTGGCACCCACTGCGGAGGTCTAGCCGTCGTCTAGGCGGTGGAAGCGCCCATTCATGCTCAACAGCTTGCGAATCTTCTTTTCCAGAAAACCGGTGATTGTCGCCGTGCTTCTGTTCGCCCTTTATGTGCTCGGCGGTTTTTTCGCCTTGCCGGCGATCATCAAGTGGCAGGTCGAAAAACAGGTCCCGGCGCAACTCGGCCACCCGATCAGCGTCGGTGACGTGCGCTTCAATCCGCTGCTCTTCAGATTCGAGGTCGACGATCTCGCTCTTTCCGACCCCGACGGCCAGCCGCTGCTCGGCTTCAGACACCTGCTGGTCGATTTCGAGCTGCGCAGCGTCATCGATCGCGCCTGGACCTTTGCCGAAGCTCGTCTCGAGGCGCCGGTTGTGCACTTGGCACTCGACCGGAACGGCCGGCACAACTTCGCCGCGCTGCTCGAACGCCTGCCGGAAAGCGAGCCCGCTGCGGAAGACGCAGGCTTGCCGCGGTTTGTCGTCCGCCGCGTCGCGCTGAACGACGGCCGCGTCGATTTCTCCGACCAGTTGCTCGACGAGCCGCTGGTCGCGCACATCGAGCCGATCGTGATCGAGATCGACAATCTCTCCAGCCTGCCCGAGCAGGCGGCCAGCTACCGCCTGTCGGCGCACAGCGCTGCCGACGAGAGCGTCGAGACGAGCGGCGAACTGGCACTCAATCCGATGGCCAGCCAGGGGCGGCTGACGCTGAGCGGTGTGCAGGTGACGACGCTGGTCAGGAGTCTGTCGCGTCTGCTGGCGATCGACGCGCCCGCCGGGAAAGCCGACCTCAGCGCCGCGTTCGACCTCGCGCTCGATGCCGGCGGCAGCCTGTCGGGAAGCGTGCAGGATGTCGCTCTCGACGTCAGCGGCTTGTCGGTCAGCGTGCCCGGAGCCGCTTCACCGCTGCTCGCCCTTGAGACGCTGTCGCTATCGCAGGGGAGCGTCGATCTCGCCGCACGCGAGGCACGGCTGGTTACTCTCCGGCTGGCGAAAGGCAACGTCGCCGTCGCTTTTGACGACGACGGCAAGCTCAACTGGGAAAAGCTGCTACACGCCACGGCCAAGGTCCCGGCGGCTGGCGCGGTGGAAGAAGCGGACAAGGGCGCGGACAGGAAAACCGGGCCAACCGATGCAGCACAAGCGGCGACCGCCCGGGAAGCAGCCGACCCGGTGGTGGCGGTGAACACGGAAACGGTCACCGCACCCGCCGCCCTTGCTGCCGATACTGCGGCGGCAAGCGCGGCGCCCCGCTGGCGGGTAGTGGTCGACAGCGCCGAAATCTCGGCGCTCGAATTCGCCTACGCGGACCCGGCGAAGGCGCTGGCCATTGACGTCGCTGCGCTCGCTTTCGAGACGTCTCCGGCGATCGAGTTGGCGGCGGCCGAAACGCGCGTCGAGCTGGCGCAGCCCAAGCTGTCACTGAGCGGCGCGCGGCTCAAGAGTGGCGCCGACACCCTGGCTTTTCCGGAGGGGCTGGTCGCCGCGGAGAAGATCGCCATGCTCATCGCCGACGGGCGTTTCGACCTCGGCATCGAAAAACCACAAACGAGCCTTGCCGGGCTGAAGGCGCAGAGAGGGGCCGACGGCGTTGATCTGCGCAAGCTCGCCATCGGTGGCGAGAAGCTGTCGCTGGCGCAGAACGACGCAGCGCTGCGCATCGACGCTGGCGCTGTACAGGTGGCGATGGCCGGCCTTGCCGCACGCCAGGGCGCCGATCGCCTGGCCTGGCAGGACGCAGTCCTTGACGTGCGTGCGCTTGCCGCGACCCTTGGTGGGTCGTCCGCCGCGCCTGCTTCCACTGGCGTGAACCTTCGCCTTGACGGTGTGGCGCTGGCATTGAAGTCTCTCGCTGCCGTTGCCCAGGGCGCGTCGTCGGAAATCGCGCAGATCGCGGCGGCGAGCCTTGCGGCCAACTCGCTGCTGGTCGCCTTGCCCGCCGGTCCGGTCGAGGTCAGCGGCGATGGCCTCAGCGTGGCGCTGACGAATGCGGTGGTGCGCAGTCCTGCCGATCCGGCGACGGAAATGTTGCGCTTTGCGCAAGCCAAGGTCTCGGGCGGCGTGCTGCGCCTGAAGGATCGGCTGATCAGCGTCGACAAGATCGTTGTGGCCGATGGACAGGCGCAAGCCTGGCTCGACGCAGAGGGCAGGTTCAACGGACTGATCGTCACTCGCGGCGCTGCCGCGGCGGCGGCAGCTGCCGCACCCGAGACCGACGCCACTGGTGCCGCGGCCGCGGCAGCGGATAGTGCCTGGCGGGTGGCGGTGAAGGCGATCGAGGTCGATCGCTTCGCACTCGGTTTCGCAGATCGCAGCGGCGGGCCGCCGCTGACGGTCGGGCTGCAGGCCATCCGCGCGCGCATCGCCGGGTTCGCGACCGGAGTCAGCACACCGATGCAGGTGGAGTTCAAGGCCACTGTCGCCAGCGGCGGCGAAATCGACGCCAGGGGCAGTGTTCGTGCCGACAACGGCACAGCGGACCTGCAGCTCAAGCTGGCGGCCATCGCGCTGGCGCCCGTTCAGCCCTACCTGGCGGAGTTCGCCGAACTGAATCTGGCATCGGGTACGCTATCGACCTCCGGGCGTCTACGCTACGGCGATCCCGCGGCCGCCGCCAAGCTGGCCTACAAGGGCGGTTTTGCGGTCGATCAACTGCGCATCGACGAGAGCGAAGCGCAGCGGCCGTTCGTCACCTGGGATGCGCTGGCCAGCGACGATTTGCTGCTGACCGTCGAGCCGAACCGCCTGGACATCGGCGAGCTGCGGCTGGTCGCGCCGGCGGGGCGCCTGATCATTGCCGAGGACCAATCGGTGAATCTGACCGACGTTCTCAAGAAGCCCAGGGACGGCGAGTCCGCGGCTGCCGCCGACCAGCCGGCGGGAGGGGAGGGTGCTGCAGGGCCCGCCGAAGTGGCAGTGGCGGCCGCTGATGAAGGCGCGGCGGTCGACGATCCCTTCCCGGTGACGATCGCGCGCATCCGCATTTCCAAGGGCGCGCTCGAGTTTGCCGACCTCAGTCTGCGACCCCAGTTCGGCACGCGCATGCACGAGTTGAAGGGGGTGATCACCGGTCTCGGCACCGATCCGAAGGGCAGTGCCAAAGTGCAGCTCGACGCGCGCGTCGACAAGTACGGTTCGGCGAAGATTCGCGGCCAGATCAGCGTTTTTCGCCCGGCAAGGCTGACCGACATCGAGATGACTTTCCGCAACCTGACGATGAGCTCGCTGTCGCCGTACGTCATCAAGTTCGCGGGCCGCAGGATCACCGGCGGACAATTGGCGCTCGATCTGCAGTACAAGGTCAAGGACAGCAAGCTGCGTGGCGAGAACAAGATCGTCCTCAAGCAGGTGAAACTCGGCGAAAAGGTCGATACCCCCGGCGCAGCAGACCTGCCGCTCGACCTGGCGATCGCCATCCTGAGCGATTCGCAGGGGGTCATCGACATCGGCCTGCCGGTCAGCGGCGATCTCAACGACCCGGAATTTGCCTACGGGGCAGTGGTCGGCAAGGCCTTCGGCAACCTGATCGGCGGCATCATCACGGCGCCGTTCCGGGCGCTCGGTGCCCTTTTCGGTGCCGGTAGCGACAGCAAACTCGACAGCATCGACTTCGAACCTGGCAGCGCCGTTCTTGCCCCGCCCGAGCGCGAAAAACTGGCGGCAGTGGCGCGCGCGATGAAGGAACGGACGACGCTGAAGCTTCTCGTGCCGCCAACGCAAGCGGCCGAGGTGGACACGCCAGCGCTGAAGTCGCTGGCCGTGCGCAGCGACCTTGTCGTCCGCATGGGCCTCGAAGTGACGCCTGGCGAGGACCCCGGTCCGGTCGACGCCGCCAACCCGCGCGCGCAGGTGGCGATCGAGGCGCTGTTCAGCGAGCGCTATGCGCCTGAGGTCCTGGCGCTGGTGAAGCAGCGTGCACTTGCCGCCGGGCCGTCTGGCAAGCCGGCAGGGGAATCGTCCGCCAGCACGGCGCCGGCCGGGAAGCCGGCCGCGGGGCCGCCGCTGGCGTTCTACGAGAGTCTTCTCGAGCGCATGATCAAGGAGCAGCCGGTTTCCGACGAGGCTCTGGCGCAACTTGCCACTCGTCGCGGCGAAGCGATCATTGCCGAAATGACCAGCGCCGACGGAGTGGACGCCAAGCGCGTACTGCTCGGCAAGGCGCGCCCGGCGAGCGCGGCAAACGCCAAGGCGGTCACCCTGCAACTTGAACTCGAGGTCGTCAAGTGAAGCCTGCAGTCGGTACGAATCTGCTCAGTCGTCTGGACGGCATCATCTGGGGGGGGCAGGGCGCAAGCCTGTCCTTGTGGCAGGCGCGCGGCATACGCGTCGTGCGCACGCTCCTGCTGTTGATCCGTGATGTCGTCGACGGACAACTGACCCTGCGCGCCATGAGTCTGGTCTACACGACGCTGTTGTCGATCGTGCCGCTGCTGGCGCTGAGCTTTTCGGTGCTCAAGGCGTTCGGCGTGCACAACCAGATTCAGCCGATGCTGTTGAACTTCCTCGAACCCCTCGGTGAAAAAGGCGAGGAAGTGGCGACCAGTATCACGACCTTCATCCAGAACATGAACGTCGGCGTGCTTGGCGCGCTCGGCCTGGCCTTACTGCTGTACACCGCGATTTCCCTGATGCAGAAGATCGAGGAGTCGCTGAATTACATCTGGCATATTCAGCGCCCGCGCTCGCTTGCCGATCGTTTCAGCCGCTACCTGAGCGTGCTCATGGTGGGTCCGATCCTGGTCTTCGCCGCGCTTGGCATCACCGCCACGGTGATGAATGTCGAGACGGTGCGCGGACTGCTGGCCATCGAGATGCTTGGTCAGCTGGTACAGACGATCAGCCGGCTGACCCCCTATCTGCTGGTCATTGCTGCCTTCACCTTTGTCTACATGTTCATTCCGAACGCGCGCGTGCGTCTGCTTCCGGCGCTGATCGGCGGTGCTGCCGGCGGTATTGCCTGGCAGACCGCCGGGTGGGGATTTGCGGCCTTCGTGGCGACTTCGAACCAGTACGCGGCGATCTATTCGAGCCTGGCGATTCTGATCCTGTTCATGATCTGGCTTTATCTGAGCTGGCTGATTCTGCTTTTCGGCGCCAGTGTCGCTTTTTACGCCCAGCACCCGGAGTATCTCTACGCCGGCGCCGGCGAACCGCGACTGAGCAACCGCATGCGCGAGCGGCTGGCCCTGTCGACCATGGCCCTGGTGACGGGCAGGTTCGTGGCCGGTGAGCGCACGCCCTCGCTGACGGAATTCATTCGCCTGCTGGGCATGCCGCGGCACGTCCTGCAGACCGTTGTCGATGCCCTGGAAAGCGAGAAATTGTTGTTGCAGAGCAGCGACGACCCGCCGCTCTACCTGCTCGGGCGCGACCCGGCGCTGATCAGCGTGACGCAGGTCCTGGAGACGGTGCGCAGCGCTGGTGAGGAACGCTTCTTTTCACCCGTCGGCCTACCGGCAGCGCCGGCGGTCGACGCCGTCTTCGAGCGCATGCGGCTGGCGCTCGACACGGCGGTTGGCGGCATCAGCCTGCGCGACCTCGCCGCGCAGGGGTCGGCAGCAATGCCGCCGATGCCACCCGCTGCGCCGGCTCCTAGAGAAGTTCTTCCAGGCGCAGACGGACGATCGCCCCCTTGACGGCGTCGAGCGATGCGATGCGGACAATCGCCGCGTCGATGTTTCGCTCGCGCGTCTGGTGGGTGAGCATGATGATCTCGGTCTGTTCTTCCCCCTCGGCAGGCTCACGCTGGATCATGGCGTCGATCGAGATTTCCTGATCGGCGAGAATGCGCGTCACGTCGGCGAGCACGCCAGTCCGGTCGGCGACACGCAGGCGCAGGTAGTAGCTGGTGATCACGTCGGCCATCGGCAGAATCGGCAGATCGACCATCGCGTCGGGCTGGAAGGCAAGATGAGGCACGCGATGCTCCGGGTCGGCGGTGTGCATGCGCGTGACGTCGACCAGGTCGGCAATCACCGCCGAAGCCGTTGGCTCGGCGCCAGCGCCCTTGCCGTAGTAGAGCGTCGGGCCGACCGCGTCGCCCTTGACCAGGACGGCGTTCATCGCTCCCTCGACGTTGGCGATCAGGCGCCTGGTCGGAATCAGGGTCGGATGGACGCGCAGCTCGACGCCTTCGCTGGTGCGCTTGGTGATGCCGAGCAGCTTGATGCGGTAGCCGAGCTGTTCAGCGTACCTGATGTCGGCGGCGTCGAGCTGGCTGATGCCTTCGATGTGCGCCTGGTCAAAACTCATCGAGTTACCGAAGGCAATGGCTGACATGATGCTCAGCTTGTGCGCCGCGTCGACGCCCTCGACGTCAAAGGTCGGATCGGCCTCGGCGTAGCCGAGACGCTGGGCTTCCTTGAGCACCACGTCGAAGGACAGCCCCTTGTCACGCATCTCCGAGAGAATGAAGTTGGTGGTGCCGTTGATGATCCCGGCGATCCATTCGATGCGGTTGGCGGTCAGTCCTTCGCGCAGCGCCTTGATGATCGGGATGCCACCGGCGACTGCGGCTTCGAAAGCGACCATCACGCCCTTCTTCTGGGCAGCGGCGAAAATTTCGTTGCCGTGCTTGGCGAGCAGCGCCTTGTTGGCCGTCACCACGTGCTTGCCGTTGGCGATCGCCTGCAGGACCAGTTCCTTGGCGACGCTGTCGCCACCGATCAGTTCGACGACGATGTCGACGTCCGGGTCGCTGACCACCGCGAACGCGTCATCGGTGACCCGGCAGCTACCCTTGGTCAGCTGGCGGGTGCGTTCGAGGTTGCGGTCGGCAACGACGCTGACCTGAATGGGCCGGCCGGCACGGCGGGCGATCTCTTCGCCGTTGCGTGTCAGGACCGAGAAAGTACCGCCACCGACGGTGCCGATTCCGAGAAGTCCAACATTGATAGGTTTCATAGAGCAGCCAGGAGTAGAGGTTGAGGGTCTGGAAGTTGCGGGTCGGGGGTGGAGATTCGCGAGCAGGGTGCGCGGGCGCGGGAAGGCCACGGCCTAGGCGGGAGTGGCCGCGCGCTGCCGATAGCCTTCCAGAAAACGCGCGATACGCGCGATCGCGTCGCGCAGGTCGTCTTCGTGCGGCAGGAAAACCAGGCGGAAGTGGTCCGCGTGCGGCCAGTTGAAACCGCTACCCTGGACCAGCAGAACGCGTTCCTTCTGCAGCATCTCGGCGATGAACTTCTGGTCGTCCCGGATCGGATAGAGCTTCGGGTCAAGGCGCGGAAACATGTACAGCGCCGCCTTCGGTTTGACGCAGGTGACGCCGGGGATGGCGGTGATCAGCTCGTACGCCAGATCGCGCTGGCGGCACATGCGCCCGCCTGGGGCGACCAGGTCGTCGATGCTCTGGTAGCCGCCGAGGGCGGTCTGGATGGCGTGCTGGCCGGGGACGTTGGAGCACAGGCGCATCGACGCCAGCATGTCCAGGCCTTCGATGTAGTCGCGCGCGTCGCGCAGATCGCCGGAGACGACCATCCAGCCGGCGCGATAGCCGCAGGAACGGTAGTTTTTCGACAGGCCGTTGAAGGTCACCGTGAGCACGTCGGTCGACAGCGATGCAATTGCGGTATGCGTTGCGCCGTCGTAGAGAACCTTGTCGTACACCTCGTCGGCGTAGATGATCAGGTTGTGCTGACGGGCGATGTCGACCAATTCGAGCAGCACGTTCTCCGGATACAGGGCGCCGGTGGGGTTGTTCGGATTGATCACCACCAGCGCGCGCGTGCGCGGGGTGATCTTGGCGCGCAGATCCTTGAGGTCGGGCAACCAGTCGTTGCCTTCGTCGCAGAGATAGTGGCGCGGCGTGCCGCTGGAAAGGCTCACCGCCGCGGTCCACAGCGGGTAGTCCGGCGTCGGCACGAGCACTTCGTCGCCGGCATTGAGGAGGGCGTTCATGGCCATTACGATCAGCTCGGAGACGCCGTTGCCGATGTAGATGTCGTCCAGCGTCACGCCCTGGATGTGTTTCTGCTGGGTGTAGTGCATCACCGCCTTGCGCGCCGAGAAAATCCCTTTCGCATCCGAGTAGCCGGCCGCACTGGGCAGGTTGCGGATCATGTCGAGCTGGATTTCCTCCGGCGAATCGAAGCCGAAGGCGGCGAGATTGCCAATGTTGAGCTTGATGATGTGGTGGCCTTCTTCCTCCATCTTCCTGGCCTGTTCGAGGACCGGGCCGCGGATGTCGTAGCAGACACGGTCCAGCTTGTTCGATTTGCGGATCGGCTTCATGGCGCGGCTCTTTCGCGACCGCCAGCCGACGGCAGCAGGCCGTCCTTCCTGAACATGTCGCGGATGCCGCGCACCGCCTGCCGCGTGCGCTCTTCGTTTTCGATCAGCGCAAAGCGCACGTGATCGTCGCCGAATTCGCCGAAACCGACGCCGGGCGAGGCCGCGACCTTGGCTTCGAGGAGCAGTTTCTTGGCAAACTCCATCGATCCCAGGTGCCGGTAGAACTCGGGGATTCTGGCCCAGATGTACATCGACGCTTTCGGCACTTCGACCATCCAGCCGGCTTCGTGCAGCCCCTTGGCGAGCACGTTGCGGCGCCGCTGATAGGTCTGGCGCACATCTTCCACGCACTGCTGCGATCCTTCGAGGGCGATCACCGACGCCACCTGGATCGGCGTGAAAGTGCCGTAATCGTGATAACTCTTGATGCGCACCAGCGCCCGGCACAGCTCTTCGTTGCCGACCATGTAGCCGACCCGCCAGCCGGCCATGTTGTAGCTCTTGGACATGGTGAAGAATTCAACCGCGACCTCGCGTGCGCCGGGCACCTGCAGGATCGACGGTGCCTGATAGCCGTCGAAGACGATGTCCGCGTAGGCCAGGTCATGGACGACCAGGACGTCGTGCTCGCGGGCCAGCGCGACGACGCGCTCGAAGAACTCGAGGTCCACGCAGCGGGCGGTCGGATTGCTCGGGAAGCCGAGAATCATCATCTTCGGTTTCGGCGTCGTTTCGATGAGCGCACGCTGCAACTCGGCGAAGAAATCGACGTCGGGCGTCATCGGCACCGAGCGGATATCGGCGCCAGCGATGATCGCCCCGTAAATGTGAATCGGGTACGAGGGATTGGGGACCAGGACGGTATCGCCGCGGTCGACGGTGGCCAGCATCAGATGGGCGATGCCCTCTTTGGAACCGATGGTCACCACCGCTTCCGTTTCCGGATCCAGGCTCACGTCGTAGCGCCGCTGGTACCAGTCGCAAATCGCCTTGCGCAGGCGCGGAATGCCTTGCGAGACCGAGTAGCCGTGCGTGTTTTCGCGCAGCGCCGCCTCGACCAGCTTGTCGGTGATGTGCTGCGGCGTCGGCCCGTCCGGATTCCCCATGCTCATGTCGATGATGTCTTCGCCGCGCCGGCGAGCGGCCATCTTCAGCTGGGCGGTAATGCTGAAGACGTAGGGCGGCAAACGTTGGATGCGGGAAAACTCTCTCATGATCCGGGCTCGAGTAGTGGCAGCGCTGTTGATGACGCGTCGATCGGTGAGCGCTACGGGGCGGCGCTTGCGCACTGTCCCTCTCTGGAGGCGATCGGCAAAAAAGCTATAATCGTACTTTAAGGTTTTGTGCGCCGCAATTTTCATGAAACTACAGCTCGACAGACCCGACGGCCTGAACACCTTCACCGCTTACGGCGAGGGCTACGTCAGCGTGAACGGTATCCGCCACAGCTGTAACCTGGCGGTGCTGCCAGAGCGCCTGATCCCGGATTGGACGCAGGCAACTTTCGACACCCTGCGTGTCGAGGACTTCGCATGGCTGGCCTCGCTCGACGCCGAAATCATTCTGCTCGGCACCGGTAATCGGCTGCGCTTTCCGACTCCCGACCTGATGCGTCCGCTGGCACAGGCGCAGAAGGGTCTGGAAGTGATGGATTTGCCGGCCGCGTGTCGTACCTACAACGTTCTAATTGGCGAGGGCCGCAAGGTCGCCGCCGGCCTGCTGCTGGCCTGACGGCGCGGCGTCTCCCAGGCGGCGCCGGCGCCAGCCGGTCAACGGAAAAAGGGCGGCCAAGGCCGCCCTTTTTCTTATGCCCTCGCCGATCAGTCGCGTTCGCCGCTGAGCATCAGCAGCAGGTTCAGCAGGCTGACGAAGACGTTGTAAATGCTCAGATAGACCGACAGTGTCGCCGAGATGTAGTTGTCCTCACCGCCATTCACGATGCGGCTGATGTCGTAGAGGATGTACGCCGAGAAGACGAGCACGGCAACCGCCGAGATGGTCAGCGACAAGGCCGGGATCTGGAAGAAAATGTTGGCCACGATCGCCAGCAGAACGACAATCATCCCGATGAAAAGAAACCGGCCCAGGAAGCTGAAATCCTTCTTGGTGATCGTGGCAACGGCGGCGAGCGAGAAGAAGATCACGCCGGTACCGCCCGCGGCCATGGCGATCAGCGGGCCGCCGTTACTGAAGCCCAGCGCCACCTGCAGAATGCGTGACAGCATCAGCCCCATGAAGAAGGTAAAGCCGAGCAGCAGCACAACTCCCATGCCGCTGTTCTTGGTACGCTCAATGCCCCACATGAAGCCGAAGGCAATGCCGAGGAAGAGCAGGAAGGACATCAGCGGGCTGCCGGACATGAACGTGAACTGCATCTGTATGCCAGCCAAGGCGCCGAGAACGGTTGGCACCATGGTCAGCGCGAGCATCATGAACGTATTGCGCAGAACCCGGTTCTGCTGCAGCGACACCTCGCGAGTGGCTTGGCCGGTGATCTGAAACTGGGGTTGCATGGACTTCCTCCTGTTGATCGAATTAGGATTACGGCGCTGAGACTAGCCAACTACGTGAAAAGTTTCAATCACTATTGCTGTCTGGTGCCGGGTTGCAAGCGTCGTTGGCAGGTAGACTGTGGCGCGTCCGGGGCGCGGCGCCGTGCTATCATTCGCCCCGCCGTTGCGGCAGGTGGCGAACACCGACGGTGAGCTTGCAGGAAGTGTGGCAGAGTGGTCGATTGCACTAGTCTTGAAAACTAGCGACGGGCAACCGTCCGTGAGTTCGAATCTCACCGCTTCCGCCAGTAAATGACATTAAGTTCCTGAAAAATATAAAGAATAAATTTTAGGAAATCAGACCCGCCAAACAACCCGCAACAAAAGATGCGCCAATGGGTTCTCCCTCAAGAGGGAGCGCCGGAGGCCGAGGCTGCGTCTGTACCTTGCCCGGCATAGTGACTCGGGTGGAGAGGTCTGCGAGACGGCCGAGCCGAGCGGCCGGCTTTCGTCCTGTAACGACACCGGCAGAGGGCAATGCCAAGCCAGGTGATCGAGGCTTTCCGCAAACGCTGCGCTTCTTGCGTCGTTGATCTGGCCACGGCTTCAAAATGTGATCGAAAAAGATGCCTCGCGGTCACAAGGGGAGGCTGGGGGTGCCTACGATTGCACCCACCCAATCCTTCTTCCATAAGGATTGGGTGGGGCGCAGCCTTATGGAAGAAAAAGCCTACGCGTCGCCCTCGAATTGCCCCCTGGTCGACACCCTGCGAGGCCGTGAAGTACTCCAGATCGGCGAATTGGCCGTCCTTGATGGCCGGGAAGTGCTCTTGGCGTCCGCAATGGGTCGCGTGCCAGGGTGGCCGGGCTACGGCGTTTTGGCGAATTTCTGATAAGGATTGGTGGGGTGACCAATCCTTATCTTTGAGAGGGGGCATGAACTACCGATGACAGCGTAAATCCGCGACGTCAGAGCACTGCGGCAAGCCCGGCTGAAAGAGATGTTCGAGCAGCAAACCAGAGACCTTGGCCATCGCCGGCTGCGGGAGTCATCGCCCAATGATCGCCTTCTCTGGTTGCCACCGACCACCCGCGCCATCTGAAGTCGTCCGCACCGACGTCCGAAACGTGACCCTGTTGGGCGCTTTTCCCCCGCCTCCGCAAAAGCCTGGGTGCTAGAAATTCCGGCATGCCCGCCCGCCTCCTTCTCGTCTCTCCCGGTATTCGATCACCACAAGCCTTCGGCACGCGCGACCGGCCAAGGGGACACGCTTGCTGACCGGCGTCTCGCGCGGTGGGAAGCTGATTGCCCTGGCTTCGGACATCGGCGCTGCCAGGGTCGATGTGGGTTCGTTCGCGTTCCTGGGGCAGGCCCTGGTTCAGACCACCTTGCCACATAGCGACCCCGGGGTGTCCAGCTTCGAACGGACGAGCGGACCCGTGTCACTATCGATCGTCGCCGATCCGAGAGGTGCGGCCTCAAAGACATGCTGCTCGCTGATCAAGCATTCGTTTTCCGGGATCCCCAGCGGTCGGATGATCGGATTTCGTGGGCAAGCAGCCTCAAGCTATCGGAGGCTTTTTTTCGCAATGTTACCGAGTCGCCGGTGCCGATCGACATGCGCGTGCTGCACGCCCTCTCCAGGTCGCCCTTGGCTATGGCATCTATTCCTGGCTGCTCTACCGCATCTTTGTCCTGCGTGTCACCCAGCGTCGGAGCGTCCTCATCCCCTGGCAGTCATTGAAGCTTCAGTTCGGTTCCGACTACGGCGACTCGCTTCGCGGCTTGCTGGACTTCAAAAAACAATTCCTTCAGAGGCTCGAGGATGCCTTGCTGTTCTACCCCGAGGCCAACGTTTCCGCGCCGGCGACAGGACTCCTCGTGGCGGCCAGTCGGTTACGTATTGGCCATACGGGCGGGGCGCGACTGTCTTACCTGTAGTCCTGGTTGGTTAGCGCTCGTCTCGACGGCCGGCGTTTTTCCGCCGCACCACTCCCTACGCAACAAGTTTTTCATGGTCACGAACCCTTCAATTCAGGCGTGCGTTGCGTAGGTATCGAGCGCCCTGGCCTCGCCGATCTTCTGCACCGCCGTTTTGGCAACCGGGTTTTCGACGACTACCCTCACCATCTCCGGGTCAGGCCGTCGAGATTGTTGTTTCTCTCTTGGCTGGCGGGTTCTTGTTTTCCGATCCTGGAGTTCGCTGCACGGCGTCGGTACGCGTCGATTTCTGTGGAAAACTTTTTCGAGACCTGCATTCTTTGCATCCGTAGAATGGTTCTGGATAGCGTCCCGATCGGCGCCGCCCGCGGTGGATCGGGATGTTTTGGAATCATCCGCTGCAGTTGCCGACCAATCCGATGTACCTGGACGCACTCATTGGTGGGCAGGAAATGTGGACCGGCGTGGTGCCCAAGGTCGGCCGCCAGTTCATCCAGACGGTCGCCATCGAGGGCTTTCCTCTGGAGTCCACGCCGGGCATCTTGACCGCCCTTGGCGAGCTGCCTTGCGAATACCGTTGGTCGTCGCGTTTCATCTTCATGGACACGCACGAGGCGGTGCGGCACCTCGACAAGTTTCGCAAGAAGTGGCGGCAGAAGATTCGCGGCTTCTTCGACCAGGTGTTCAACACCAACACCGGGTCCATCGATCAGGATGCGATATCGATGGTCGCCGATGCCGAATCGGCCATCGCCGAAGTGAATAGCGGCCTGGTCGCCCAGGGCTATTACACCAGTGTCGTCGTGCTCATGGATGAGGATCGCACCCGTCTTGAAGCGTCTGCACGCCAGGTAGAAAAGGCCATCAACCGTCTCGGCTTCGCGGCGCGCATCGAGACCATCAACACCATGGACGCCTACCTCGGCAGCTTGCCCGGACATGGTGTCGAGAACGTTCGTCGGCCACTCATCAACACCATGAACCTGGCCGACCTGCTGCCGACGAGCACGATCTGGACAGGCAGTGACGGTGCGCCGTGCCCGATGTACCCGCCACTGGCGCCGGCCCTGATGCACTGCGTGACGCACGGCGCGACGCCGTTTCGGCTGAACCTGCACGTGCGCGACGTCGGCCATACCTTCATGTTCGGCCCAACCGGCGCCGGCAAATCGACACACCTGGGAATCATCGCCGCACAGCTGCGCCGCTACGCCGGGATGTCGATCTTCGCCTTCGACAAGGGCATGTCGATGTACCCGCTCGCCGCTGCGATCCGCGCTCAGACCGGGGGCAGCAGCGGCAAGCATTTCACGGTGGCCGCCGATGATGAGCGCCTGGCTTTCTGTCCCTTGCAGTTCCTGGAAACCAAGGGGGACCGTGCCTGGGCGATGGAGTGGATCGACACCATCCTGGCGTTGAACGGTCTGGATACCTCGGCCGCGCAGCGCAACGAAATCGGCAATGCGATCCTCAGTCTGCATTCCAGCGGTGGCCGCACCCTCTCCGAGTTCTCGGTCACCATCCAGGACGAGGCGATTCGCGACGCGATCCGGCAGTACACGGTCGATGGCGCGATGGGACACCTGCTCGACGCCGAGGAAGACGGCTTGTCGCTCTCCGACTTCACGGTCTTCGAGATCGAAGAGTTGATGAACCTGGGCGAGAAGTACGCGCTGCCGGTGCTGCTGTATCTGTTCCGGCGAATCGAGCGCGCCCTGCATGGCCAACCGGCGGTGATCATCCTCGACGAAGCCTGGCTGATGCTCGGACACCCGGCGTTCCGCGCCAAGATCAGGGAATGGCTCAAGGTCTTGCGCAAGGCGAACTGCCTGGTGTTGATGGCCACGCAGAGCCTCTCCGACGCGGTCAACTCGGGGATCCTGGACGTGATCGTCGAATCGACCGCGACCAAGGTTTTCCTGCCCAACATCTACGCCCGCGACGAGGACACGGCGGCTTTGTATCGCCGCATGGGCCTCAACGCCCGGCAAATCGAGATCCTCGCGACCGCCATTCCCAAGCGCCAGTACTACTACGTTTCGGAAAACGGCCGCCGTCTCTACGACCTCGCCCTGGGGCCGTTGGCCCTGGCCTTCGTCGGTGCCGCCGACAAGGAATCAGTGGCCACCATCAAGCACCTGGAAGCCAAGTTTGGTTATGGCTGGGTGAATGAGTGGCTACAGGGCAGGGGATTGAACCTTAGCGAATATGGAGTCGCCGCATGAGCTTTGCTGATCAACTCTAGGGCTGGCCATTCAAGCGAGCCACTCCCGACGCCGATCCCCGGCGTTCCCATGAACCGATGGTCGGGGGGCGCCGTAACGGCGAGAACGAGAACCCCTACCTGGCTGCTCGTCGCACCTGGAACGAGCACGTCGGTAGCGTCGTTTCTGCGCGCCAGACCTGGCAACTGCTCAGCATCCTGTCGCTGTTGATCGCGCTGGCCGGCGTCGGCGGGATCATCCACATTGGCAGCCAGGCGAAGTTCGTCCCGTACGTCGTCCAGGTGGACAAGCTCGGGCAGGCGCTCGCCGTGGCACCGGCCGAACGGGCGGCGCCTGCCGATGTACGGGTGATCGAAGCGTCGGTGGCCTCGTTCATCAGCGACGCGCGCGTGGTCACGCCGGACGTGGCCCTGCAGCGCAAGGCCGTGTTCCGCGCGTACTCGATGCTGGCCCCGCACGATCCGGCCACGGCCAGGATGAATGAATGGCTGAACGGCAGCGAGGAATCCAGCCCGTTCAAGCGGGCGGCAAAGGAGACGGTCAGCATCGAGATCGCCTCGGTACTCGCGCAAACGCCAGAAACCTGGCAAGTCGATTGGCTGGAGACCACCCGCGATCGGCAGGGGATCGTCAAGGGTCAGCCTTTCCGCATGCGCTCCCTGGTGACGATCTATGTCGTCGAACCGACCACCGAGACCAGCGAAGAACAGATGCGCAACAACCCGCTGGGACTCTATGTCCGTGATTTCTCCTGGTCGAAACAGCTTTGAGAGGGGCACCCCCATGAAGAAGGTTCTCTACGCAATGATCCTGGGCGCCATGCCCGCAGTCGCACTGGCGGCTCCTGGCGACGACCTCGCCGACCTCTATTTCTCGGGCAAGAACCCGACCCTGACCAAGCAGGAGAAAGTCGCCATTGCCATCGCCGAGAAATGGAAGGCCTCCGGTGGAACGGGCACCGCTCCGGTGGCTGGGCCTAACGGCTCGATCAAGTTCCTGTACGGCGCCCAGCAACCGAGCATCGTTTGTGCCGTGCTGCAGGTGTGCGACGTCGCCTTGCAACCCGGCGAACAGGTCAACTCGATCAACCTCGGCGATACGGCTCGCTGGACGGTTGAACCGGCGATCACCGGCAGTGGTGGCGGCGAGGTTCAACACCTGATCATCAAGCCGCTGGATGTGGGACTGGAAACGTCCCTGGTCGTGACCACCAACCGGCGCACCTATCACTTCCGGCTGCGCTCGCATCGCACGCGATACATGCCGCAAGTCGCCTTCACCTATCCCGAAGACGCCATGGCCAAGTGGGAAGCCATCAAGACCCGCGAGGGGAGAGAACGCCGAGACAACACGCTGCCGCAAACCGGCGAATACCTGGGCAACCTGAGCTTCGATTACGAGGTCTCGGGCAGCGCGGCCTGGAAGCCGTTGCGCGTGTACAACGACGGCAGCAAGACCATCATCCAGATGCCCTCGACGATGGCCCAGGGCGAAGCGCCGACCCTTCTCGTCGTACGCCAGGACGGCGGCCTTTTCTCCGATGACGAAACGGTGATGGTCAACTATCGCGTGCAGGGCAACCGCTACATCGTCGACGCCGTATTCGACAAGGCCATCCTGATTGCCGGCGTCGGATCGGGCCAGGACCGAGTGACCATCCAGAAGGGGCAATGACCATGCGCAAGCTCCTGGGCCCCGCGCCCCTCATCTTCCTGTTGGCCGGCCTGGCCGGCTGCGCCTCGATCGAGACTTACGGCAACTTCCTTGGCGCCAATGCCCCGGCCACCTTGAATGAAAAGCTCGCCGCGGACACGGTGAAGCAGCTCACGGTCCTGTACCCACCGGCGAGCACCCGCTTCGATCTTGGCCAGCCGACGCCCGATGCCTACGGCAGCGCACTGGTCGAATCGCTGCGCATCAAGGGCTACGCCATCCTGGAGTTCGAACCGGACGAGGCAGCATCGGCGGACAACCCGGACAACCCGAACACCGCCAGGCCGGGACTGAGCCTGCGCTATGTGCTCGACGCACCGGCCAGCACGAACCTCTACCGCGTGACGGTGATGGTCGGTTCGCAGTCTCTGAGTCGCGCCTACGTGGCGCAGAACGATGCCGTGGCGCCGGCCGGTGCCTGGGTTCGGAAGGAGTGAGCGGCCATGGCTGAGCAGCTCACCGAAGAACAAATGTCACCGGACGCTTCGCCTGGCGAACTGTCCAGGCGGTCGGGTGTGCGCCGGGTGAACAACCTGCCCGTGTACCTCGTCGGCGGCGTCATGAGCGTGTTCCTGCTCGTCATGGTCCTGGTGGCCGCGGATCGCGCGGCTCAGCAGAACGAGCCGGCGCAGGGCGCGAAGGAGAAGGGCGGCAACAGCAGCCTGTTCGCCAACGAGATCGCCGGCAAGCAAAAGGACGGGATCATCCCCGCCGAAGCCGCGAAGCCGCCACAAGTCCCGGAACTCGCTGGCCCGGCTACGCCGCTCGGCGCAATCCCGATTGCCCGCCCAGAAAACCTCGACGCGCCGCCACTGCCACCCCGCTCGACAGGCGATGGCACGCTCCAACGCTCTCCCCGCGACGATGAGCTGGATCGTATCCGCATGGTGAAGATGCAGCAGCTCGAAGAGGCGGTGAAGGCCAGGACCACCGTGCCGGTCGTCGCCCCGCGCAGCGCTGGCTCGCCACCGGGCGGTGTGACCGGCGCTCCTGGGAGTCGTGAAGAAGCCATTGCCCGGCTGGCTGCCGTGCGGCAGCAGATCGATGCCGCTGGCCGGGATGACCCGACGGCGGCCTACAAGGCTCGCCTGGCGCAGCTGCAGGGAATGAGTGGGGCAGGGAGGAGCGGCGCCTCGTCTGCCCCGCAATTGCTGCCAACGGCGGCGACCGGCGGCAAGCACGGCGTTGCGCAATTCGGCAACACCGGATCGGGCGACCGCTGGAGGCTTGACTCCCAACCGGAAGCGCCGCGTTCGCCGTACGAACTGCGCGCCGGATTCGTGGTGGCAGCGACGCTGATTTCGGGGATCAATTCCGACCTGCCGGGCCAGATCATGGCCCAGATCGCGCAAAACGTTTTCGACACCGCCACCGGCAAATACCTGTTGCTCCCGCAAGGCTCGCGCCTGGTCGGCAGCTATTCGAGCGACGTGGCCTACGGCCAGGCGCGAGTGCTGGTGGCCTGGCAGCGCATCGTTTTTCCGGACGGCAAGGCGATGGACATCGGCTCGATGCCGGGTGCCGATGGTGTCGGCTACGCCGGCTTCAAGGACCAGGTAAACAACCATTACCTGCGGCTGTTCGGGTCCGCATTGCTGATGTCGGCCGTCACCGCCGGCATCAGCTATAGCCAACAGCAGAACCAGACGCAGACACCCTACGGCACGCCAAGTGCCAGTAGCGCCATGAGCGAGGCCCTGGGGCAGCAGCTCGGGCAGGTGACCGCGCAATTGATCGCCAAGAACATGAACATTGCGCCGACGCTGGAGATCCGGCCCGGCTATCGCTTTAACGTCATCGTCACCAAGGACATGACGTTTTCCAAGCCGTACCAATCCTTTGACTACTGATGACGCCAAGGAGAAAAGACGATGAAGCCCGGGAAGAAAATTTTAGCGGCTAAAATTTTCCTGGCGATGGCCCTCTCGGCCAGCCCAGCGATGATGGCGCCGGCACATGCGACCGGGATCCCTGTATTCGATGCCGGCAACCTCACGCAGAACGTGATGACCGCCATGGAAAGCGTGGCGCAAACGCTGCAGCAAATCGAGCAATACCGGACGCAACTGCAGCAGTACGAAAACATGCTGAGGAATACCGCTGCGCCGGCCGCCTACATCTGGGATCAGGCGGTCACCACGATGAACCTCCTGCGCGGTGCGATCGACACCCTGGACTACTACAAGGCCAACCTCGGCAGCATCGACAACTACCTGGGCAAGTTCCAGGACACGGCCTACTACCGCAGTTCGCCTTGCTTCAACTCTGGCGGTTGCACGGCGGCGGAATGGGCCGCGATCAAGGACAGCCAGCGCCTCGGATCCGAAGCACAGAAGAGGGCGACCGATGCGCTGTTCAAAGGCCTCGACCGTCAGCAGGACGCGATGCAAGCCGATGCACGCACCTTGCAGCGCCTGCAGTCGAGCGCGCAAGGCGCGACGGGCCAGATGCAGGCCATCGGCTACGCCAACCAGTTGGCCAGCCAACAGGCGAACCAGTTGCTGCAGATCCGGGGACTCCTGATCGCGCAGCAAAACGCCATCGCCACCCGCAATCAGGCGCTGGCCGATCGTGAAGCACAAGAAGCCGCTGCTGGCGAGCAACTGCGCAGTGGCACTTTCCGCAGCAGCACAGGGCGTAATTGGTAAAAAGGAGATGACATGAACGCAAGACAACTCTCGAGCGTGGCGCTGGTTGCCATGGTGATAGCGATTGTCCCGGGTTGTGGCGACAAGCCCGAAACCAAAAATCCCGTGGCCAGCCCGGCCTGCGCCGATCTGGACAAGGTGCAAGATCCCGCTCAACGCGCTGAACTTCTCGATAAGTGCCCACGACAAGGAGAGTTCAAACCTAGCCAACAGAAAGCTTGGTGAGGTAGCTATGAGAAGAACGCCCGCCCCATTAGGTGCCACCACCGGCGCGCTGTTGCTGTGGCTGCTGCTCTTTTCCGTCGAAGCGCAGGCGGCTATCGACAGTTCGGATGTGCTGGATAACGTCCTGGCACGTTATTCGGCCGCGGCCAGCATGTGGGCGGCAACGATCACGGCGCGGGCCTCGTGGCTGTTCTGGACCCTGGCGCTGATCTCGATGGTCTGGACCTTCGGCATGCTGGCCTTGCGCAAGGCCGACATTGGCGAGTTCTACGCAGAGTTCGCGCGCTTCACGATCTTCACCGGCTTCTTCTGGTGGCTGCTGACCAACGGCCCGACTTTCGCCACCGACATCATGAATTCGCTGCGCACGATCGGCGGCACGGCAAGCGGCACAGGCCCGGCGCTGTCGCCTTCAGGAATCGTCGACATCGGCTTCACCATTTTTTACCAGGTTCTCGATCGCTCCTCCGGATGGTCGCCAGTCGATAGTGCGGCCGGCATCCTCATCAGCGCGGCAATCCTCATCATCCTGGCCTTGATCGGCGTGAACATGCTGCTGCTCCTGGTGAGCGGCTGGATCCTGGCTTACGCCGGCGTTTTCTTCCTCGGCTTTGGTGGCTCGCGATGGACTTCGGACATGGCGATCCATTACTACAAGACCGTTCTGGGTATCGCCGCGCAGCTGCTCACCATGGTGCTGCTGGTCGGCATCGGCAAGTCCTTCGTCGACCAGTACTACGTCAACATGAGCGCCGGTATCAGCCTCAAGGAATTGAGCGTGATGCTGATTGTCGCCGTGGTCCTGCTGGCCCTGGTGAACAAGGTACCGGCCTTGATTGGTGGGCTGGCGATGCATGGCGGCACGCATGCTCTGGGCGGTGGTTTCGGAACCGGCGCGGCGATGGGCGCAGCGGCCATGGCGGGTGCGGCCGTCGCCACGGGAGGTGCCGCGATCGCCGCAGGCGCGGCGAACGCGGCGGGCGGCGCCCAAGCCTTGATGGCCGCCGCCTCGAAAGCATCGCAGAACGTCGCCGGAGGCACGGACATTGTTTCGCGCATGACTGGAGGAATGGCTGATGCGGTTAGCGGTGGCGGAGCGAGCGGCAGCTCGGCCGGCATCGGCAGCCCCCTGGCGAGCGCGATGGATGGCCCGGCGATGAGCGGTAGCCCGTCATCCGGAGCGACCTCGAGCGGCTCTCGTTCGAGTTCCAGCAGCAAGGGCAACGCAGCAGCCAAGGGCAGCACGACCGGCAACAGCAAAGCCAGGGCCGCAGGACAGACACCAGGTCAGCAGCCGCAAGGCGGCGAGAAATCTGCTCTGGGTACGGTCGGCCGGGTCGCCACCGACGCAGCCGCTAACCTGGTCAAAGGCACTTGGGACGTCGCCAAGGAGAGAGCCAACGCCGGTGCCGAAGCTGCGCAGGAACGCCTCAGCCAGACCATCGGCGGCAAAGTGGCCGCAGCCATCAAGGCCCAGGGGACGACCGCAACATCCAGCGAGCAGCTCAAGCCGGAACCCACATTCGACGGCAACAGCCTGTCAGGGGCCAGCGACACTTCGGTGGACGCTGACTCGGAAGTCTCCGCATTCCGCGACCGCGACACTCACTCTCCATCACGCAAGGGGCGTTACACATGAAACCAAAACTTGTTCTCGCTTCGCTCGCCTTGGCCGCGGCGGCGTCAATCTCGGCATCGGCCAGCGCCGAAGAGGTACTGACCGGCGATACTCGCCTGGCGTGCGAGGCCATCCTGTGCCTATCGACAGGCACTCGCCCCGGCGAGTGCTCGCCGTCGCTGCACCGGTATTTCAGTATCTCGCACCGGAAACTGAGCGACACCATCCGCGCACGGGGCAACTTCCTGAAGCTGTGCCCGGTGGCCAACCAAACTCCTGAAATGAGTTTGCTGGTCAACGCGATGGCGAACGGCGCCGGCCGCTGCGACGCGGCTTCGCTGAACATCACGCTTCTTTCATGGAACTGGGACAACGAGACGGTGCTCATCGGCAACCAGATGCCAGGCTATTGTGCAGCCTATGCCGGCCACGCCTACACCGACTTTTCCGGCACGCAGCCGCGTTACGTGGGGACGCCAGAAAGGGGAGGGTACTGGGTCGAAGCCAACGTCTACGACCGGGCACAGGCGGAGTACAACGCCAGAATCGCAGCAGAAGAAGCGCAACGGCGCCTTCTGTGATCACGGCAGGAACCAGCAAGAAGGAAGGGCAATGCCTTTTGTCGATCTACCGCCGCAGCTTCAAGAGCGCGTCGTGTGCTCGATTTCGGCGGCCGTGAAGTACGCGGTCCCCGCGAACATCGTCCTGGCCGTGGCCGAGAAAGAAGCGGGGAAGCCAGGTCAATGGGTGCGCAACAGCAACGGTACGCATGACGTAGGGTCGATGCAGTTCAACACCTCCTATCTCCGCGACTTGTCCCGTTACGGGATCACGGCAGACGATGTTGCCGCGGCCGGCTGCTACGCGTTCGACCTGGCCGTCTGGCGGATCCGCGGACACCTCAAGAACGACAAGGGCGACCTCTGGACCAAGGCAGCCAACTACCACTCTCGGACGCCACGATACAACGCGGTGTACCGGAGCGATCTGCGCGTGAAAGCTGCCAAGTGGGCGGACTGGCTGGAAGCGCGTTTTGTTACGGCGGATGTGACGAAGGCGGGTGCTGCGCGCGCGCTGCCGGCGACTCGATTACTTCCTTCTTTGGTAGCTACCAAGAGGAGTAAGCCGGTGGCAGCGGTAGCGATGGACGCAACGCCACGGACCACAGCAACGTGGGAGATTTCCGGATATGTCCCGCGGAAGTTGATCCGCAACGCCCAGCCGTGATCGTTCGGGTCCGATTTTAGCGGCTAAAATTTTGTGGCTGGCAAATTGGTCAGGTTGTTGGCCGCGCTGTGGGTTGCTCAAGTTCCGGGCAGATTGCCCCAAGGCACTCTGGCGTTGGCTTGCCGGGCAGGGCGCACAGGGCTATCCCCTATTTGTGTGGACAACTGGAACCGCACGAGCGCCTGGATGGAAGACGAAGTGGCAGCTTGCGCTCCTGCGTAGGGGCCGAACGGCTAAACAGGCATCCGAAGGTATCCGCGGCGAGTTCGGACTTCGTCCACGGTCTCGATCATCTTCATGCCTTCCTCTTCGCTTGATACGAAGATAGCCCTGAGCGTACCAGACGGACCCCATAGTACTTCGTGCTTGTCTCCGAGAGAACGTACATCGTTGCCTCTCTGCCACCCGGCGTTGCGCCCCTTATTCAACAGCAGAATACGATGTGGCAGCACATCCACCACCATATGCGGGTGACACGTCCGCTGGTGAGACCGGTGGAGAACAACAAGCGGCGACGCCGAGTTCTGCGAAACATATGACTACTACATGGCTGTTGCTCCAGGCTCGGGGAGCGTAGCAACTAAAGCCCTGACAGCAATACATACCAGCCTGAGTGCTCGCTATCGATTGTTTGATAAGAGCAGACAGAGAGCCTTTGAATATGGCTTGCAGATGCTTTTGTGGTCGCGCACAGCAAGTTTAGTGGTGATATGCGGCGCTTTGTAAGAAGCGCGCAGCGCATTGTTTAGTATGTACCAAACAAAGTGTTTAGAAGCGTGCGGCTGGCGACGCGGGTTCTGCCGCGCAATTTCGTCGCACAGTTGCGCTCCGACAAGGCTTTGCTGTAGACTTGCGAAATTCACGGAGGGTGCGTAATGGGCGGCGACGTTCTTAGCGATGTAGGTAAGAGATTGGGCGACCTGAGCGACTTGCCGGAGGCGCTGCGCAAGCAATTAAATGCAGCGAAAATGGGCGATCTTGAGGAAAAAATCCTCCGGACCATCAAGGAACGCTACGACGGAGCCGCGAGCATTGACGAGATCATGGTCGGCCTGTTTCGAGATTTTCAGTACGTGACGGAAGACAGACGCACAATGGCGAACAGGCTCTACCGGATGACCAAAGCCGGGCATCTGGAAAGTGTTCCGAAGCGGAAGGGTGTCGTAAAACTGAAGGAATGAAACGAGTTCGCGCTTTTCTAAGCGCAAAAAACAAGAAGCCAGTCGCGCTAACGACTGGCTTCTCGTAGGGGCCGGAGCCCCGCTTGGACTACTTGTTGGCTCGAACAGTCTAAGCGGTGTCCCCTTCTTTCGTCAATGGCCGGTTGCCCGGACTGGCTGTTGCTTTATAAGGATCACAACCATGGCATCGCGCCACGAAGTAAAGTGCATCAACAAGACTGACCGCTACAACGCTCATGAGCGCATCCGCGCGATAGGCGGAATCAACGATGATGGGACGAACTGGAAGCTTACGCAGGAGCAGGCCATTCAAGGCATTGAGGCCGGGAAATGGAGCTTCTACGTGGCCGTGCGTGGCCATATTGTCAATGTCATTATTGCGGTTAGCCGATTCGGGAACAAGTACTTGAAGACAGAAGCGGACGGCGAACATCCGAACAATCTGCTTTCGCTCTACGAGTGCGTTTCGTAGTTCGTTGATGCTGTTAAAGGGCTGCCTTCGTGCAGCCCTTTTTTTGATGCTATCGGGGGCGCCTCAGAAAACGGGAAATAAAGCACGTTAAGCCTTGCCTGTTCGGCAACGTCAAACACCAAACGGACGGCAGGACGAGCTGAAGGTGCCTGCAGCCCCTCCATCAAAGCCTGTTCACAGCCTGGAAATCGTCGCCGGATACACCGCGCGCAAGAGGACAGCACCCCGCGCCGCCCATGGGTACAGTTCGCCATGGAATCATGGCCCGTGAAGCCTGTTGGTCTGTCACGAAGGATGCTGGGGTCTCTGGCGAAAACAAGACTCAGAAGAAGAACAAGAATCGAGCATCGAATAGACCAAAAAGCCATTCCTACTGGAACTATATCGGCCCGCGCTATGATTTTTGGGTAAGATCATCCAGATTGGAACTAATGCCCGCGCTCAGCAAAGGCAAAAGCGATACTGACGGGGTTCTGGCTGCGAGAAATGCCAGGCAGAGTGACGAGGGAGATAGGAGTGCGAACAACTCCGAAAATCGGGCAGCCGGCCGTCGTTCGCTGGAAATAGTCCAGCCTTTTCGAGTGAACCACGACGATGCATCAAACCATCAGGCCGTTTTGGCACCTGGCTACCGCTCGCCAGAGCAACAGCGGAGCGATGCCGCATGCATATCATGACTGACGCCAAAGTGAGCGGAGAGAACAAACTGGAGCGCCTCGGGTTCAGTTATGAGCGCGGCGGGGTCCATACCGCCCGGACGATGATGCTGGTCGAACTGCGCGCCTTGCTGTCCTATGTAGACAAGGCCGACGCGGCCAGGACCGAATACCTCGAAGCCATCCAGACCGCCAATTGCCTCGGCAAGCGTTCGGGCAAGACGCGGGCGCTGACCTTCCGGCACCTGGCCGACCTCTACGCGCTGGATCCCAACTTGCTGGTGTTTCGCGCTCTGCGTTTCCTTTGGCAGCGGGATGTAGATGGGCAGCCACTTTTGGCGGCGCTGTGCGCGTACTCGCGCGATCCCATTCTCAGGGCCAGTGCCCCCTTTGTTTTTGGATTCCAGGAAGGGGCCACCGTTACCCGTGAGGCGATGGAGGAGTTCATCGACGCTCAAGAGCCGGGTCGCTTCAGCAAGGCCACGCTCAAGTCAACCGCTCAGAACATCAACTCCTCTTGGACCCAATCAGGCCATCTGGTTGGCCGCGTTCGCAAGGTGCGCGCCCGCGCGGCGTCGACGCCAGGCACGGTGTCCTTTGCACTGCTTCTGGGCTACGTCAGCGGGCTGCGCGGGGAGTCGCTCTTCAAGAGCGACTTTAGCCGGATGCTCGACTGCTCGTTCGAGAAGACGATCGAGATGGCTGAAGACGCCTCGCGCCGGGGCTGGATCTCGCTGAAACGCGTTGGCCAGGTAGTCGAGGTGCTTTTCCCGAGCCTGCTTACTGCGCAGGAAATGGAGTGGCTACGTGAGCAGAATTAAGCGATTGACCCAGTCCTACAACAAGTACGTGGCTGTCCCTTGGCGCGACGACGCAGCCGCCGCTCAGCGCGTCATCTTCTGCGTCTACCACGAGACGGAAGAGCTGCGGCTGCGCGCCAAAGTCGATGAATTTGAACTTGCCACCAGGGCGGCGGGCCATGACTGGGCCTTGTTCGACCTGACGGACTCGTTCCCCAACTGGCTGGCGTCCCAACGCTACGCTAAGAGCTACTTCCAAAAGCCCAAGCTGTTGTCCACTCTGCTGCCAAAGTACCTCAGCCACATCGAAACCGAGTTCGAGACCTTCCTGCAGCACAAGGCCATCGATGAGAACTTTGTTGTGGCGCTCAAGGGCGTGGGCTCTCTGTTCGGCTTCCTGAAGGTCAAAGAAGTCGTGGAAAAGCTCGCCCCCAGAGTAAAGGGCCGCCTGCTGGTGTTTTTCCCCGGCAGCTACGAAGACAACAACTACCGCTTGCTGGATGGGTACGACGGCTGGAACTACCTGGCCGTGCCGATCACCGCAGACAAAGAATTCTGATTGAGTGAAGGGTCGAACATGCTGAATCGCGACATCTACCAAAAGGATCCTTCGACCCGCAAGCTGGTCAACGAGGGCGTGGCCAGTGTCAATGACGAGAAGACCAACCAGGCGCTGTCCGTTCTGCGGTACGAGCTCGAAACCTTCGTTTGCGATGGTCAATACGAAAAGGGCCTGGAGCACATCCTCGACGTTTACCTGAAGAACATCGAGCAGGCTGAGCAACCTGCCGTGTGGGTCAGCGGCTTCTACGGCTCGGGCAAGTCTCATCTGGTCAAGATGCTGCGGGCACTTTGGGTGGACAGCGCGTTTGACGATGGCGCCACCGCCCGCGGCATTGCCACCTTGCCGCAAAGCGTGAGCGATCAGTTCAAAGAGCTCACCACCCAGGCCAAACGCCATGGTGGGCTGCACGCCGCATCGGGAACGCTGGGCTCCAGCTCGCGTGACAAGTCAGTGCGCATGGCGCTGCTGGGCATCCTGTTCCGATCCGTTGACCTTCCCGAACAGTACCCGGTGGCGCGCTTTGTCATGTGGCTCCAGCACGAGCGCATCTACGACGCCGTGCGTGGCCACGTTGAAAAGAGCGGCTTTGACTGGAACGAAGAACTCGACAACTTCTACGTGGCCGAGGGTCTGCACGAAGCCCTGGTCAAGGCCAAGCCCAACCTCTTCACGTCGCCGGCGTCCTGCGTCGAGACTCTGAACAACCTGTACCCCTATGTGCAGGACGTCTCCAGCGGCGACATGCTCAAAGCCATTCGCCAGGCGCTTATCCGAGATGGCAAGTTCCCACTCACCCTGGTGGTGCTGGACGAGGTGCAGCAGTACATTGGCGAGGACAGCCAGCGTTCCATTGATGTACAGGAAGTGGTCGAAGCTTGCTGCAAGAACATCGGCGCCAAAATTCTGATCATCGGCACCGGCCAAACCGCCGTGACCGGCATCGCCAACCTCAAGAAGCTCGAAGGCCGCTTCACCGTTCGCGTTGAGTTGTCCGACGCCGACGTCGATGCCGTGATCCGGCAGGTCATTCTGGCCAAGAAGCCAGAAGCCAAGGCCCCGGTCGAAAAGGTGATGCAGACCAACCTGGGCGAGATCTCCCGCCACCTGGCCGGCACCACCATCGGACACCGCTCCGACGACATTCAATTCTTCCCGCAGGATTATCCGATCCTGCCGGTGCGCCGTCGGTTTTGGGAGAATACCCTGCGCGTGCTGGACCAGACCGGCACCGACAGCCAATTGCGAAACCAGCTCTCGATGATCCACAAGGTCATTCAAACCAATGTGGACGCACCCGTCGGCAGCGTGGTGCCAGCGGACTACTTGTACTTCGACGCGGCCGACAAACTGCTCCAGTCGCGCATCCTGCCGCGCAAGGTCCATGAAAAAACCATGGTCTGGGCCAAGGGCACCGATGCCGAGCGCCTGATGGGCCGCGCCTGCGGCCTGGTATTTCTGATCAACAAACTGGCCAGCAGCAACAACGAAATCGGCATTCGCGCCACGGTCGACACACTGGCCGATCTGTTGGTGGAAGACCTCACCCAAGGCAGCAGTGCACTGCGCAGCAAGCTCCCAAGCCTACTCGACAAATGCGAGCTGCTGATGAAGGTCGGCGACGAGTACCGTATACAGACTGAGGAAAGCACTGCCTGGAATGACGAGTTCCTCAGCCAGCGCAACAGCCTAGCCAACGAAGCCCACCGTGTGGATTCGGAGCGCGGCGACCGCATACGCCGCCACTTCGGCGAACTGGTGCGCAAGCTGTCGCTGACCCAAGGCACGTCCAAGGTCATGCGTGACATCTTCCCGGTGTTCGATGCCCTGCTGCCCGGTGACGCCAGCGAGAAAGTCTGCGTCTGGGTGCGCGATGGCTGGAGCATCGACGAAAACTCGGTGCGCGCCGACGCACGCCAGGCGGGCAACCAGTCGCCCACCGTGTTCGTGTTCATTCCCAAGCGCTCGGCCGATGACCTGCGCCACTACCTGATCGACTTCAAAGCCGCCAGCGCGACGCTGGACAAGCGCGGGGTGCCTGTTCCCGGCGATGGAACTGAGGCGCGGGCCGCTATGGAGACAATCAAGCAGACAGCGGAGGGAAAGATCCGCGAACTGCTGCAAGAAGCCTTCTCCGGCGCTCGTGTCTTTCAAGGCGGTGGGAACGAAATCCTTGGCAATAGTTTGAACGAGATGGTGCTAGAAGCGGCCGGCAACGCGCTGCAACGGCTCTATCCACTGTTTCACATTGCTGACCACACTGACCCCGCCGGATGGACTAAGGTCTACGAGAAGGCGCAAAAAGGCGCCCCGGATGCGCTCAAGAGCGTGGGCGACGACGGTGAGCCCGCCAAAAACCCGGTGTGCAAAGCCGTCCTGGCCTTCATTGCCGGCGGCAAGAAGGGCATCGACATCCGCAAGAACTTTGAAGGCGCCACCTACGGTTGGCCGGGCGACGCGGTGGACGGTGGCTTGCAGGTGCTGATGGTGGCCGGGCTGATCCGTGCCCACGACGACAAGGGCCAAACCATCGACCCGAAAGACCTAGAGCGGAAGGTCATCGGCAAGACCATGTTCAAGGTCGAGTCGGCCACGGTGTCGGCGGCGCAGCGCATCCAGATCCGTAAGGTGCTGCAAAAGGTCGGCCTCACCGCCAAGCAGGGCGAAGAGCTGGCCCACGTGCCGCAGTTCCTGGTCAGCGCGCAAGAGCTGGCCAACCGCGCCGGAGGCGACGCCCCACGTCCGGCGCACCCGGAAACGAAGGGACTGGAGGAGATCCGCCTCACCGCTGGCAACGAGCAGCTGCTGGCCCTGTACAACCAGCGCGATGAACTCAGTGCCGCCATCGACACCTGGACGGATCTGGCCGAGCGCATCGACAAGCGCCTGCCCGCCTGGAACACGCTCAAGCGCCTGTTGGCCCAGGCCAATGGGTTGTCGGGTGCCGAAGTCTTGGTGGCCCAGGTCACGCACCTGGAGCAACAGCGCCAGTTGCTGGAAGAGCCAGATCCGGTCACGCCGCTCGTGTCCAGCCTCACCCAGTTGCTGCGCGACGAACTGAACCGTCTGCACACCGACTACCAGACCCGCCACAAGAGCGGCATGGCGCGACTGGACGCCGACACCAACTGGCAGCAGCTAGAGCCCGAGCAGCGCAACAGCCTGCTGGCCGCCCAGAAGCTCACTCTCGCTGATGCACCCAAGGTGCAAGTGGCCAACACCGACGAGGTGCTAGCCACTGTGGATCGGCTGTCGCTCTCGTCGTTCGCGGACCGCGTGGCCGCCATTGACTCGCGATTCGACGCCGTGCTGGTGGCTGCCGCCGAGCTGATGGAACCCAAGGCGCAATTCGTCAAGCTGCCCAGCCGCACCATCAAGTCTGAGGCCGAGATCGACGCCTGGCTGAACGATGCCCGACAAACCATAGCGCAGGCCCTGAAAAACGGCCCGGTCGTTCTTCATTGAGGTCTGAACACGCATGATGCAAGCACTGGATAAAGACCTGCGCAGCGCGCTGGAAAAAGCCATCAAAAAGGCCCGAGACATCGCGGAAAGCGCTGCTGATGCGGCGCTACTCCAGTTGGCCGTCGGTGCTGCCACGCCCGATGGTTTCTTGGTAGACACAGACAAACAACTGCGACGCCGTTTGCGAGCGCACGGACGGAGTTTAGGCGATCATCGCCGAGCAGATGGCACCCAAACCACACAACACCTGGTGTGGGAGATTGCCTATGAGCACTGGAACCGTATGCTGTTCGCGCGTTTCCTGGCCGACAACAACTTGTTGATGTACGACGGCGTCGCCGTCACCATTGAAGAGTGCGATGAATTGGCCCCCGATGAGGGCGCTAAGAATGGCTGGGAGCTTGCCGGCAGGCTGGCGGCGCGGATGCTGCCTCAGGTGTTCAAGCCGCAGAGCGCTGTGTTCGAACTAGCCTTCGCGCCTGAGTACCAGCGTGAGCTGGAGCGTCTGCTGGCCGGGCTGCCGACCGAGGTGTTCAAGGCCAGCGACAGCCTGGGCTGGGTCTACCAGTTCTGGCAGGCCAAGCGCAAGGACGAGGTCAACGACTCGGAGGTGAAGATCGGCGCTGACGAATTGCCCGCCGTCACCCAACTCTTCACCGAGCCCTACATGGTTGACTTCCTACTGCATAACTCCCTCGGTGCCTGGTGGGCAGCAAGAAGGCTCACAGAGGCCGACATTAAGAACGCCAGCAACGAAGAGGAACTTCGTAAGAAAGCGGCCATTCCAGGTGTGCCACTGGACAATCTGCGCTTTGTGCAGCGGGAAGACGGAACCTGGACACCTGCAGCAGGAACTTTCGACGGCTGGCCGAAGCAACTTGCTGACCTCAAAACCCTCGATCCCTGCTGTGGTTCGGGCCACTTCCTGGTGGCAGCTTTCTTGATGCTGGTACCTATGCGCATGGAGCACGACCGTCTGCCGGCCAGAGAGGCCGTGGATGCGGTGTTGAGGGAAAACATCCATGGCTTGGAGCTAGACCACCGTTGCGTGGAACTAGCCGCCTTCGCCTTGGCGCTGACCGCATGGAAATACCCGGGCGCTGGCGGCTACCGCGTTTTGCCGGGACTTAATGTCGCCTGCTCCGGATTGTCGATCAGCGCAAAGAAAGAGGAATGGCTAGCTTTAGCGGGGGACAACACCAATCTGCGGATAACGCTCGATGAGCTTTATAAGCTGTTCAAAGACGCACCAACACTCGGCAGCCTGATCAACCCAGAAGCAAGTCTGGGTAAAGGTTCACTGTTCGAACTGAAATGGGACGAAGTTGGCCCGGTTTTGACTAAGGCGTTAGCTGGAGAAGAGGACTACGAGAGAGCGGAGATGGAAGTTGTAGCCCAAGGTCTTAGCCAAGCCGCCAAGCTGCTCACAAATAAATTCCATTGTGTGTTTACTAATCCGCCATTCCTCGGTCTTGAACGTCAAGACTCAAGACTTGAAGAATATATCAAGAAAAACTTTCCGTTTGCGAAGAGAGAACTCGCACTATGCATGTTCGAAAGAATACAGGCGCTACTGGCAAATAATGGAACAGCAACGCTTGTGCTGCCCGGAGAGTGGACTTTTGTAAGATCCAATAGAAAATTCCGTGAAAAACTGCTTAGAACAAGCAGCATTCACGCGATAGCAAGGCTAGGGTTTAATAGTTTCGTTACAGGAATTAGAGCCAATCCTGTTCTTATAATTTCATCTCTTGGCCATTCAAATTCGCGAACAATATCTCTAGACATATCGAACATGCCGCTCCAAGAAAAGCCTGTGGGGCTTATTTGGTCGGATTTAGATATTACGCATCAAAGGGAATGGGAAGAGCAAGTCGATTGCCGCTTCCTTGTTAACTCGCGCTCCGATATTGATGATGAAGAAGTGGAGGTTTCGAAGTTTTGTGATGCAAGAAATGGAATGTCAGCAGGGGATGGCGCCAGATTTGAAGCGGTTTTCTGGGAAATTGACAGGCGTGGGGTAGTTTGGGAATACCTTCAAAGCTCGGCGGCTAGCGTCCAGCTCTTCTTGGGAAGAGATAAAATCATTCGCTGGGAAAAAGAAACAGGCGAGATGGCTGCCCTTGCCGAATCGGTGAAACACTTAAATCATGCCGCGCAGAATTGGAGACGAGGCAAGCCACTCTGGTGGAAGTGGGGTGTGGTGGTAAATCAAATCGGCGCAATAACGACGATTTATTCAGGCGAAAAATACGATGGCAGCTGTTTTGCAGTCGTTCCCAATGACCAGGATGATGTTGCCGCTCTTGTAGCGTACTCGCAGAGTGGCAATCTCAAGAAAGATCTAAAGCAAATAAATCCAACGTGGAACCTGAAATCACCAAAGACCCTACTGCAGCTTAAACTGAATTTAGAAAATTGGCGTGACACCGCGCGTGAAGAATTTCCCCACGGTTTGCCATCTCCGTTTTCCAACAGTCCCAACCAATGGCTTTTTCACGGCCACCCCTGCGGCTCGGTGATCTGGGATGAGGAGAAAAAATGGACTGTCCACGGCCCTCTACGCACTGATGACAGCGTGCTGCAAGTCGCTGTCGCCCGTCTCCTCGGCTACCGTTGGCCTGCCGAACTGGACACCAGCATGGAACTGGCTGATGAACAGCGTGAATGGGTCAAACGTTGTGAAGCCCTGGCCAGCTACGCCGATGATGATGGCATCGTCTGCATCCCGCCAGTACGGGGTGAGGCGTCGGCTTCCGATCGTCTGCTGAACCTGCTGGCGGCAGCCTATGGTGGGGCATGGTCCAATGACACCCTGGCTACGCTGCTCAAAAGCGCCGACCATGCTGGCAAGTCGCTCGAAACCTGGCTGCGCGACAAGTTCTTTGCCCAGCACTGTGCGCTGTTCGGCAATCGCCCGTTTGTGTGGCATATCTGGGACGGTCTGCGCGATGGCTTTGCTGCCTTAGTCAACTATCACAAGCTCGACTACAAAACGCTGGAAGCCCTGATCTACACCTACCTGGGGGACTGGATCAGTCGTCAGAAGCGTGACGCTGACAACGGCGTCGACGGTGCTCAGGAAAAGCTCGCCGCCGCAGAGGTGCTGAAGAAGCGCCTGGAGTTGATCCTTGCCGGCGAGGCTCCCTACGACATCTTCGTTCGCTGGAAGCCGATTGAAAAGCAGCCGATTGGCTGGAACCCCGATCTGAACGACGGAGTGCGCCTCAATATTCGCCCCTTCCTTTCGGTGCCGGACGTGGGCAAGCGCGGCGCGGGCGTTTTGCGCGACAAGCCGAAAAGCCTGCATTGGGACAAAGACCGTGGCAGCGATGTGCCGTTAGCCCCTTGGTACGAGCTCGGGCTGCAATACGACGGCAAGGTTGGCGACCGCATCAACGATCACCACCTGACGCTCGCCGAGAAGCGCGCAGCTCGCGCCAAACAGGGAAAGGCATAAGACCATGACAACCGCCCGAGCCTGGAAGGCCAGAGACCCCGCAGAGGCATTCTTCCCAGTGGAGATGCGCCCCCTGTTCATGCCGACTGCAGACGGCCTCGAGAAATATCAGCAGCTCAAGCGCCACTTCGCGCTGGTCGATGTGGAGCGGCAGAACCCCTTTGCGGTGGTGACCGACGACTACGAGCTGGTGACGAACAAAGCGGCCTACGACATGGCCGCCGAGGTGATGAAGAAGGTGTTCCACACCACGCAGATCGGCGACATGGAGTGCTTGAACATCACCATGCCCAAGACTCGGTCGTTCTGCCACATCGACCTGATCCACAAGACCGCCGACTTCTCGCCGTGGGAGAGGGACAAGTGGACGGCGTTCCTGCGTATCAGTAACAGCTACAACCGCACCCGGCTGCTGCGCTTCGAGCTGGGCTTTTGCCGCTGGATCTGCCTGAACGGCATCATCTTTGGCAGCAAGAGCATCGAGTTCAGCTACGCCCACACCCGGCGCGGCATGGACCGAGTTGTCCGTTTCGTCGAGAACATCGGCGACATCCGCAAGCTGGAAACCTCGCTGACCGAGAAGCTGCACCAGCTCAAGCGCTACCACGTGCCTGAGAAGGAGATGCTGCCCCTGCTTTGCCGCGCCTTCGACATCAAGGCGACCAAGGACGTGGTTGAAAAGCCAAGACGCGTCGACGACCTTCTGGCGCTGCGTGAGCAGGCCAAGAGCCTGACCACGGCCTACTTCACGGAGATGGGACCCCACGGCTATGCCGCGCTGAACGTGCTGACGGACTACGCGTCGCGCCCCGCGGGCGTGATCGCACCCGATGCCAGCATGCATGGCTTGCAGCAAAAGGCGGGCAGCTGGATGGACGACTTCATTGCGGCCATCAAGAACCCTGATTTTTCCTTTGACAGCTACCTGGCCGACTACCGCCAAACGGCTGAGGTGATTGAGTCCCTATGATCAAGTCGGTCAACAATTACCCGGTCTCGCAGCTCTTCGACATCGAGGCGGGCGTGGTCTATGCGATCCCGCGCTACCAGCGCGAATACACCTGGAGCAAGAGCCAATGGGAGACGCTGTTTGATGACGTCGAAGAGAACGACCCCGGGTACTTCCTGGGTTCGATCATCTGCATCAACCAGACCACCGATACCCTGGCGGTGCAGCGGCTGGAGGTGGTGGACGGCCAGCAGCGGCTGACGACGCTGTCGCTGCTCTTCGCGGCGTTGTACCAGTCGCTGAAGCTGCACGAGAAAGACCTGGATGACGATCAGCGCGTTGAGCTGATCAACCTCAAGCGCAAGCTGGTGCTGAAGAAGGGAGACGACCAGTTGCGCGTCATCCCGCAGATTCAGAACAACAACCAGATCGACTACCGCGCCGTCTTGTCCGACGTGGGCGTGATCAGCCCGTTCGATACGCCGGCTTACGCGGGCAACCGGAAGATCTTCCGCGCCTTCCGGTACTTCCAGGGTCGCATCGAAGAGATGGTGGACGGCGAGAACGATCGCCTGGCGTCGATCATGGCCTTCCTCGACAAGGTGAGCCAGGCCTGCCTGGTGAAGATCGAGGTGGCCAGCCACGCCGATGCCTACACGCTGTTCGAGTCGCTCAACAACCGGGGCATGCCGCTCACGGCCATCGACCTGATCAAGAACAAGCTGCTGGCGCGGCTGGAAACCACCGAGCCTGGCAAGGTGGACCACTACTTTGGCGTGTGGAACAAGCTGCTGGGCTACCTGGGCGATGACTACAGCGTCCAGGAGCGCTTCTTCCGGCACTACTACAACGCGTTCAAAGACCCGCTGAACGTGCCGTTCCGCAAGGACGACGACAAGAAGAAGGACCCCCTGGGCCCGGTGGCCACGAGGTCCAACCTGATCCAGATCTACGAGAAGCTGATCAACCAGGATGCCAAGCACCATCTGCAGGCCATTCGTTCCGCCGGCCAGCTGTATGCACTGATGCTGGCCCGGAACACCGACGAGGCCTGGGCTCCGCTGGACAAGCCGCTGAAGGACTTGGACCGCATTCAGGGCGCCCCGTCATACCTGTTGATGCTGTACCTGCTGGTGCGGCGTGAAGCGCTAGGCATCGACGTGGCGCAACTGGAAGAGATTGCGCGGCTGCTGGTTTGCTTCTTCGTTCGACGCAACCTCACCGACACGCCGCCCACTCGCGACCTGACGCGCCTGTTCATGGCCACCATCGACAAGGTGGCAGAGCTTTCTGGTGACGCCGTGGTGAAGATCATCCGCGACGAATTGCTGGCGGTGTCAGCCAGCGACGAGACTTTCCGCAGCAAGCTGGAAGGCGCCATCTACGAGGAGAACGCTGGGGTCACCCGGTTTGTGCTTTGCGCCTTGGCCGAGCAGAGCATGACCAAGGAAACCTGGGTGGACCTCTGGAAGTACGAAGGCAAGCTCTTCGTGTGGACCATCGAGCACATCTTCCCGCAGGGCGACAAGATTCCCGCGTCTTGGGTGACCATGATTGCGGACGGAGATGCGAAGAAAGCCCAGGCCATTCAGGAGACCCATGTCCACAAGCTGGGCAACCTGACGATTTCGGGCTTCAACAGCGCACTGGGCAACAAGAGCTTCGAAGACAAGCGCGACCGCACCGACAGCAACGGCCGTGAAGTGGGCTACAAGAATGGCCTCAAGCTGAACGCCGAGCTGGCAACGGCCGAGGCGTGGAGCGTGAAGCAGATCGATGCGCGGACGACCGCGCTGGTGGATCGGGTCATGAGTTTATTTGCCCTATCTGGGGGAAAGTCATGCTGAAACACTTGCAACTGACGAACATTGGTCCTGCCGATACCAAGCTGGATTTTGCCGACCGGCTTAACCTGATCACTGGGGACAACGGCTTGGGCAAGAGCTTTCTGCTCGATATCGCATGGTGGGCGATGACGCGAAAGTGGCCCGGCGAGTTGAATTCTCGACTGACGTCGGGCAGGGTGGCGTTGCCAACCGACAAAAAGAAGAAGGCAGAGATTGATTTCTCCTTTACCGGTGTCGTAAAGACCAAGAAGCATGTCAGCACCTTCGAGCCCCGATTGCAGAACTGGAGTATCCCACCGGGACGACCCGCGAATCCGGGGCTGGTGTTCTACGCTATGGCGGACGGCAGTTTTGCCGTATGGGACCCGGCGCGCAACTACTGGAGAACCAAAGCGGAAGAAGCCCTGGATCGTCCGCCGGCATATGTGTTCAGCCCCAAGGAGGTCTGGGATGGCCTTCAGCGTGACGATGGCACCTGGCTGTGCAATGGCCTAATTCGCGACTGGGCGGGCTGGCAGAAGGAAAAAGGCCGGGCTTTCGAGAGCCTGGCGGCGGTTCTGGCTGCGCTTTCGCCCTCAACGGCTGAGATTCTGCTGCCTGGGGCGCTGACCCGTATTAGTTTGAATGATGTGCGTGACATGCCGACGCTTAAGATGCCTTATGGGCAAGAAGTCGCGGTGGTGCATGCGTCTTCTGGCATGCGTCGGGTCATCTCTTTGGCTTATTTTCTGGTCTGGTGCTGGGAAGAACACCTTAAGGCCAAGGAGTTGATGGGCGAGGAGCCTGAATCCAAGACCACCTTCCTGATTGACGAGGTGGAGTCTCATCTTCATCCAAGGTGGCAACGTACGGTTATTCCAACCCTACTGCAGGTGATGTCGCAACTGACCGCGTCTGCCCAAGTGCAACTGATTGCGGTAACGCATTCGCCGTTGGTGATGGCCTCGGTCGAGCCCATGTTTGACGAGCAGCATGATGCCTGGTGGGATCTGGATTTATTGCGCCCGCACGAGAATGACGTGGCCACTGTAGCGTTCAGCCGCCGTCCCTTTGTGCGGCTGGGAGATGTGTCGAGATGGCTCGTAAGCGAAGCTTTCGATCTTGGTAGCGCGCGCTCTCTTGAGGCAGAAAAGGTACTGCAGCAAGCAGCCTTGATCCTGTCGGAAAAGGAGATTGATCACGCGAAGGCAACGACTCTGGATGCGAGCTTGCGCAAACTGCTGGGCGACACTGATCCGTTCTGGATTCGTTGGCGTTATGTCGGTGAAAAGCAGGGGTGGTTGCAATGATTCCAGTTGCTGCGCAGCCAGAACCCGCTGCTTTCGATGCGGCAGTACGCCAGAAAGGTTTGACCCACCTCATCGAGAAGGGATTTCCACGGGGGCAACCCTTGCCCTCCAAGGCGGAAATTAAACCCTACTGGCGCGCTTGTCTGACAGACCTGCACCAAGCGTACGGAGGGGTTTGCGCATACCTTGGGATCTTTTTTGAGCGTGTGATGGGAGGCGGGAGCGTTGATCATTTCATCGCCAAATCAGCCAATGCGGGGCTTGCCTATGAGTGGAGCAACTATCGGCTGGCGTGCTCGACCATGAACAGTCGAAAGCGCGAGTTCAGCGACATGTTAGACCCGTTCCACCTTGCATCTGACCTGTTTCGCTTACAACTTTCGACAGGTCATGTTTACCCGAACCAGAATTTGGGTGCCGTGCCGATGCGCCTTGTCGAGGAAACTATAGAACGACTTGGGCTTGACGATCCGCAATGTAGAGAGCTGCGCGCTCGCTGGTACCAAGAGTATCTGGAGCACGGCCTGCCTTCGGAGTACTTGAAGAGCAAGTCCCCCTTTGTCTGGGCTGAAGCGAATCGCCAGGGACTGTTATGAGGGTAATCGAACACCTGGTCTTCAACCTGCGCGACTCGGCGATCTTCAACCCAGAGGTTCAAGTCACGCCCTCATGCATCTTGTGGTCAGACAAAGACCGCCAGTGGGAGGCGGTGATTTCGCGCCTGCAGAGTGAGCTGGGCGAACTGCTGGTGCTGGGCGACTACGTGCCAGAGAAACGCGTCGGACCGGCCATTTGGCTGCGCTGCGTGATCGCTGGCAAAGCGCCGGATGTATCCTTACCGGCCGAACGGGTACCGGTGCTTTACCTGCCTGGGGTGAGCCGCCAGGACTTGCGGGCGATCGAAGACTGCCCGGACCTGTTGAAACCCTTGGCTGAATTGCAGTACCGGGGGGTGATCTGGTCGCAGGCGAACGCCAAGGACTGGACCATCATGGCCTTTCTGAAGTCGGACCAAGGCGGCATGGGTCTGGATGTGGCCCAGGACAATGAAGCCAAGAACGCCATGCAACTGGCGCTATACCGCTTGCTGGATGAAGAGCTGGAGCTGCTGAAAGGCAAGCGGCTGAACAAGGACTACTTCAACACCTTGCTGACCGGTGGCGACCCGGTTCGTGACTTGCTGCAGTGGCTGGACTTGGGCGATGCGTTTCAAACCACACGCGGTGCGAACGAATGGAAAGCCTTTGTTGAGGTCTGCAAGTCGCAACTGGCGTTCAACCCCCAGCGCGACGGCATTCTCGCGGGCGCCAGCAAACTGGCGATGCGCGAGGGGCCTTGGCATTCGGTGTGGGAGCGGTACAGCGAGGCACCAAAGCGCTACCCCAACATCCCGAGCCGAATCCGCCAATGCAAACCGCCGGATCTGGGCATCTTCGACACGCCCGTCGAGAAGCTGAGTGGTTGGCCGCAATGGAACGAGGAGCAGGAGAAGTTGCTACAGCATGATCTGCTGGCCTTGAACCACCTACCTGCGCACAAAGCGAGGAAACGGGTGCTGGAGATTGAGAAGATCCATGCACCCCGCCGTGACCTGATCTGGGCAGAGCTGGGTGAATCGCCACTGGCATTGGCCACCAAATACTTGGCCGTAGTGGCGGAGATGACCAAGACAGCCCTGGCGGCCGGCTCGGTTTCAGACTTGCAGGCCGGCTACGCCACCCATGGCTGGCGGGCCGACGACGCGGTGTTGTCGGCGCTCGCCTGCGCGGACAAAGCTGCTGACATCGAAGCGGTGACAGCAGCGACGCGGGCGATCTATTTGCCCTGGCTGGAGGAGTCTGCGCGCTACCTGCAAATGCTGGTGGCCGGGTCGAGCTACCCCGGTGGAACGATCGCCGACGCCAAGTGTTAGCGGCTGCGTACATCCGCAGAAATCTGGCGGCATTAAATGGCGGCGGGATTTGGCGGCGACATGAGCGGAGCGACGTGAACGAAACAGGGGCCCGGCGGGCCCCTGAGTCTTGATGGTGTGGAATTGGTTTAGAACGGCGGATGGTGGGTCTCGACGTCGCGGTGTGTCACCCGCAGCTCGCGGAATCGGGTCTGCAAAGCGACCTCGTAATGCGCCCAGATGCGATCACGCAAATCATCAAGCAGCTCGATGACCGCCATCGCCTGATCCGGTGACCAGCGGGAGTCGATGAGCAAGTCGAGACCGTCCTGCAAACCGGAAGGTTGATGAATGAGCTTCACGTCGCCGCCTTCGCCGTGCGCTTCCTGGATCTGGCAGCGGCCTGTTCCTGGGCCTCCTTGCGCCGGTAAGACTCTCCCTTGATGGCGAGTATCTCCGCGTGATGGATCAGGCGGTCGATCATCGCCACCACGCAGCTGGCGTTGGGAAACACCTCCGACCATTCCGAGAACGATTTGTTTAATGCGGAGTTGAAGATTATGCAGAGCCAAGGAGTCTGAGCGGTAAGATTTTCCTGTTGAATCAAGAGAGCATGGCGGCAGCCCAGGCTGATCCACTCCACATAATATCGATGGTCATCCGGCCAAAGGTATCCATGAAAGGAGAGGTCATGTTCGAGAGATTTTTCGATTCTTGTGAACGAATGCGAGCGCTTCGCGGCGGTCCTGGCGGAGATTTGCTCGCTGGCTTTGCGGAAGCGCTGAGCGAGGCGGGGTATGCGCGCACTACGGCGCGTAGGCATATTCGTGGGGCGGAACACTTTCTGTCTTGGGCAGACAAGGCGGGCATAACCGCCGACGGTTTTGACGATCAGGTCGTTTCACGCTTCGCTGTTCATCTGAAGCAATGTCGGTGCCCAGGTTACGGTCATAGCAACCAGCGCGACGTGTTGCGCGGCGCACGCTTGTTCGTCGAACAGCTTCAGCGTGCGGGCAGTGTCGTCGCCTGCGCGCGGGCGACGACACCGGGCTCTACCGAACCGGTTTTGCTCTGTGCATTCGAGCAGTGGATGCGTGAGCAACGCGGAACGTGTGCGGCGACCTTGTATAACTACAGCATCCCGCTGCGGCGGTTGATCGCGCGTGTCGGCGGTGATCCGCGTCGACTGGATGCGCAGGGTTTGCGCCAGTTTGTCCTTGAAGCAGTCCAGAAGTCCGGGTGGGCGGCGGCCAAGAAGCGTACAACAGCGGTGCGCATGTTCCTGCGTTTTCTGATCGCTGAAGGTCAGTGCCCCGCGGGTCTGGATGCGGCGATTCCGGTTGTCGCGCATTGGCGTCTTTCGTCGCTACCACGCTATCTGCCAAGTGATGACGTGGAGCGTGTGATCGCTTCGTGCAATCTGGGCACTCCGCTCGGGAAGCGCGATCGCGCCATTTTGCTTCTGTTGGCCCGCCTCGGCCTTCGGGCTGGCGACATTGTTGAACTACAGCTGGCTGATATCGACTGGAAGGGCGCCTGGATTACGGTCTGTGGGAAGAGCCGACGTACCACACGTTTTCCGCTTACCCAAGAGGTCGGCCAAGCCCTTGCGGATTACCTGCTGGAGGGACGACCGCAAAGCGATGCCGACGCCGTTTTTCTTCGTGCTCGTGCGCCGTTTCGAGGCTTCGCGAATCATAGTGCCGTCTCCGTGATCGTCGAACAAGCGATGCGCCGAGCTCAGGTCAAATGCCCGAGCCGGGGCGCCGCCCATGTACTTCGCCACTCGCTGGCCGCCTCAATGTTGCGGCAAGGAGCGTCATTGCAGGATATCGCCACGGTGCTGCGCCACCGTTCGATCGAGACCACGCAGATTTACGCCAAGGTGGATGTCAGTGCTTTGCGGCAGATTGCCCAACCGTGGTCGGAGATGCCATCATGTTAAGGAAGGCGGTTGAATCGTATTTGGCCGTACGCCGTGCGTGCGGATTCGCGCTACGTTCCGAGGGCCACCTGCTGAACAGCTTCGCGGCTTTCTCCAGCGCGAGAGGCGAAGAGCACGTTTGCTCACGAATCGCCATCGAGTGGGCCGGACTTTCCCAAACGCTTCACCAACGCGCCCGCCGGCTCGGCGAAGTGATCCGCTTTGCCCGCTACATGCGAGCGGAAGACCCACGCCACGAGCTACCCGAGCCCGTTTTTGGCGGCGAGTCGCGGCAAAGGCCGACGCCTTACATCCTCTCCCGAAACGAAGTGGAGCGCTTGGTGGCGGCAGCGTTTCAGCCGGTTTACCAGGGCTTGCGGCGCGACACTTACAGCACGCTTTTCGCGTTACTTGCCTGCACGGGTCTTCGCGTCTCGGAGGCGATCGGCTTGTGCTATGAGGACGTCACCGCTGATGGGCTGGTGATTCGATCCTCCAAATTCCGCAAGAGCCGCCTCGTTCCGCTCCATGACACCGCCCAAGCGCAGCTCGCGCGCTATCTCGAACGACGACGTCGTCAGCCTCCATTCGATGATCCTCACCTCTTCGTCTCCATGCATCGAAAGCCGCTGCGCCTGGGGAATGTCGAATCCGCATTCCAGACGGCCGCTCGAAAAATCGGTCTGCCGTGCAACCGCGGGCAGCCTCGTGCGACGCCGCATTCGCTGCGTCATACCTTCGCCGTCAGAGCCCTGGAGACTTGTCCGGATGATCGCGATCACATCACGCAACATCTGTTGTCGCTGTCAACCTATCTCGGTCATGCCCAGGCGGCCAACACGTACTGGTACCTTGAAGCAACGCCGGAGCTGATGCGAAACATCGCCGAGCGGTGCGAACGCTTCCTCACCGGAGAGCGGCCATGACCACGACTCCGATCGCGCCCCACATCACGGCCTTTCTCCAACAACGCCTGCTCCTCGAACGGAATGCCAGCGACAACACCTGTGAGTCGTACGCCTACGCATTCAAGCTGCTGTTTGAGTACGCCAGCGATCGCCTCAAGGTGGCTCCGTGTGCGCTCAACTTTGAGCAGCTCGACGCCTGTCTGGTAAGCGCCTTCCTGAATCACCTGGAAACCACGCGCGGCAATGGAGCGACTTCGAGAAACACGCGGCTTGCCGCGATCCGCTCGTTCATGCGTTTCATGGCTTATCGCGTTCCTTCGGCGATGGAGCAGATTCAGCGCGTCCTGGCGATTCCGCTCAAGAAGGCCGATACGCGGCTGGTTCGTCACCTTACAGGTGATGAAATGCAAGCGCTTCTGCACGCGCCACTGCCCGAGCATCGAGAAGGCATCCGCGACCGCGCCATGCTCCACCTTTGCTATGCGGCAGGATTGCGCGTGTCGGAGTTGGTCGGCTTGCAACTGGCCGATCTGAGTTTACAGCCGCAGGCAAGCGTACTCGTTCATGGTAAGGGCAGAAAAGAACGTTGCTTGCCGCTGTGGAAGGAAACCACCTCCGCACTACGTGCATGGTTGGCGGTCCGCGGAGACGTGCGGGTGCCCGAACTGTTTGTAAATGCTCAAGGCGAAGCGATGACACGTTCCGGCTTCGAGTACATCCTGCACAAACACGTGGCAAAGGCATCGCAGCGCTGTCCCTCGCTGGCGACCAAACGCGTAAGCCCACATGTCTTGCGACACACTTGCGCGCTGACGGTCTTGCAGGCGACCAAAGATCTTCGGAAAGTGTCTCTTTGGTTAGGACATACGCATCTACAGACTACCGAAATGTACACTCGCGTCGATCCTTCGGTAAAGCTCGAAGCGCTCGAATCCATCATCCCGCCCAAACTACGCGCCGGGCGCTTCAAGGCGACCGATCACTTGATCGCCCTGCTCAAGACCCGCTCCCTTATGCGCAGCCAACAGCCCAAGAAATAGCATCAAATCAGAGCCTCTGACCAAGGGGCTCTGCATAATCTTCAACTCCGCATTAAACAAATAATGCGGTGCACCGCATTACTTGTTTGTCGTAATCAGGGTGCTCTTCTTCTCGTGGCGCCGGTTGATCAGCTCGAAGAGTAGGTCCGCGTGACGGTTCGAGTAAGAAAGGTAGCCAACCTCGTCGATGACGAGAAGGTCGGGCGCCGCATAGCGACGTAGCCGATAGCGCAGCGCCGAGTCGCTGTCCAGGCCGGCCAGATCGCCGAGCAACTGCCCTGCGGTCGCAAACAGCACCGTGTGTCCCTCCAGGACCGCCTGATGCGCAATGTTCTGAGCGATCATCGTCTTGCCCAGGCCACTGCTGCCGACCAGGAGGACATTGGTCGTCGCCTGCAGGAAGTCCAGGGTCATCAGTTCGGCGATCGCGCGCTGATCACATTGCTGCGGCCAGGTCCAGTCGAAATCGGCCAAGGGCTTGAAGCGTCCGATATGGGCGCAGCGCAGCCGCCGTTCGAGCGAGCGGCGGGCACGTTCGCTTTCTTCCCAGGACAGCAAAGGATCCAGCCAGGCCTGCTCCGCACACTCGGCCCAATGCGCGAGGAGGCCGTGCAACTGCAAAGCGGCTGCGCGTTGGCGGCGGGCATCATTCGTCATCCGGTGTCCCTTCCATCAACTGGTCGTAGTCATCGAGCTTGTGCGGGCGCACTGGGACATCGCGCCGTTTCACGTGTTCCGGCAAAGGCACCGCCAACGGCGGCGGTTCCGCCTTCGCCTGGCGGCGCTTCTCCAGGGCCAGACGAACCGCATTGGGATGCGGCACGCCGCGCCCCAGCGCGTCGGCAATCGCCGCCGTCAGTTCGGCCACGCCGTAAGCTTCCAGCAGCTCGGTCAGCGCGCGCACCGTGCGTCCCAGCGGTTCGCCACGTTCGACCGCTTGCGTCAGCAGCTCACGGCTCGTCGGCACCGCCTGCACCAGATGATCGGTGCCGCGATGCGCGGCGGCTTGATGCTTATGCGCGACCAGGGTTGCGATGTGCTCGGGGACTTCAATCTGTTGCCGGCGGTCATAACTGCGCCGATGCGTTGCGACCACGGTCTGGCCATCAAGGACGCGTACCTGATCCAGGCTGGCGACGACGCTGAGCGTGCGCGCCACGCAGGTATGCGGGATCGAGTAGTCGTTCAGGTCGAAGCGCACGTACGGCGTCTTGCCGGCGCAGACGGCCTTGACCTCGTCGGTCGGGAAGGCGTTCCCCGGTAGCGTCAGCAGGCGTGTTCGTTCCTGCTCGAAAGCCTCATGCACCGTCAGCGCCTCGTCCTCCGGGCAGCGTCGCTCGCCGGCAGGCCCGATGACCCAGGCGTCGGCCTGCGCATTCAAATCGTCCACATCCGTGAAGCGGCGGCCGGCGAAGAACGCATCGCGGATAAAACGAATGGCCCGTTCCACGCGACCTTTCTCATTGCCCCGCGCCACTGCCACGGGGCGCGGCTCGAAGCGGTAGTGACCGGCCAGGGCCAGCAGTGTCGGGTGGAAGCGGATGACCGACCCCTGGCGCTCAAGGACCGCGCTCTTGAGATTGTCGTACAGGGCGACCCGCGGGCAGCCGCCCCAGGCGGTCAGCGCGCCGACATGGCCCCGCAGGAAGTTCTCCATGTGGGCGCCCAGGTAGAAGCGCAGGAAGATCTGCCGCGACCAGGAGAGGACAGCGACGAAGCCCATCAGCGGCCGGCGTGCCCGACCAATTTCCAGGTGACCGAAGTGACCCCAGTCGACCTGCATTTGTTCGCCCGGCAGGGTGCGCAGACGCAGGTAGGCTTCGGCTTTCGGGCGCGGTCGGTGGCGGGCGATCAGGTGCCGGAAGTGATCCGGGCGTCCCGGATAACCGCGACCCTTGGCCATGTCGTACACGCGCGAGGCACGTAGGCGCGGAAACTGCGTCAGGGTCTCGAGGATGAACGGCAGATAAGGATCGATCGCCGAAGCGCGGCGAACCGGTCCGAGTGCCGGCAAGCCGGCTTGGGCGAGCACGCGGGCGACGCTGTCGCGATGCACGTGCAGTTGGGTCGCGATGGTGCCGATACGCCAGCGTTCGGCGTGGTAATAACGCAGGATCTGCGCTTCAATCTCGGGGCTGAGGGCCATGTCTTCTCCGGTCGGGTGGGTGACGGCGAATCCGACGCTGCAAAAAGTCCTGGCGCACTCCGTCCGGCAAGGAACGATGACAACGACAGCAGTGCCCTGGCAGCGGTGCGGCCGGCAACGTCGGTTCGCAGGAGAGTTGAACAGGGGTGGCCCTGGGTGGGGAACCCTGATGCGTCACTTTCTGCTGCCGGGCCCGGTAACGGCGCTGGCGTTCGGCATGGGCGTGACGGCCGCGCAAGCTGTCTTGATAGCGGCCACCCGAGGCGCGGACAGACTGTCGGCGGGCCTGGTCGGCACACCTCGTGGTGCAGTAGCGCTGGCCACGATCACAGTGGCTGCAAATGAGCACGGCTGTGCGGCAAGCGGCGCACAGGTAGCGTCTTCCAGGGAGATCCATTGGCCGTCCCGGCCAATGGGAATCTGACGGCGAGGTGCGCTTCGTGAAATACTAGGCAGGCAACGTCGCCGCTATGGGGCTACGGGGCGCGGCATCGGGTCTGGCTTGGCGGTTGGCTCCGGTGTCGCGCCTGCGTCTCCACCGGCCGCCGGGCGTTCTACCGCATCGGCCACGCGAACGCTACTGCCGCGCCGGTCATGCCGGGCCGCAGCTCACCTCCCGCTCAAACCCCGGGACGTCGATACCCGACGGCGCTCATCGATTCCTGGTTGCCCATTCCTGCCGCGCTTCGCTTGCCAGACGACGGTTTGCTGCGCAACCCGTCCGCCGGGAGCCTAGCCGGCGGCAAACCGGAAAACCAGCATATTCATGCTTGGCTAAAAGTCAAAAACAAAAACCAAACCGACTGGCCTTTCCACCACGTCAGGCCGTGGACGCCAGATTTCGGCGGAAAAGCGACACCGTTAACACCAAGACCTTTGCCGCCTCAAAGGGCGAATGCGTTCTGTTCGTCGATGGCCTGCGCTTTGATGCGGCTCGCCGACTCTCGGCCACCCTGGAGGCGGGTGGCTGCCAGGTTGCTGAAACCATGATCTGGACGGCCTTACCCAGTGTGACCGCAACCGGCAAGGCAGCTGCTTCGCCTGTGCGGGCCAAGATCAGCGGTACCGATGACTGCGATGACTTTGAGCCTTGTGTCGCTGCCACAGGGCAGTCGCTCAAGGGTGGCTACCATCTGAAGAAGCTCCTGAACGACAACCATTGGAAGGTACTGGACCGTACCGAGAACGGCGACGGCCAGGGCAACGCATGGTGCGAATTCGGCGACATCGACAGCGAAGGACATGCGCGCGGCTGGAAGCTGGCCAAGCACATCGACCCGCTTCTCGCAGAAATTGCGGAACGTATCGCCGCCCTGTTGGCTGTCGGTTGGAACAGCGTTCGGGTGGTGACCGATCACGGCTGGCTACTCATGCCGGGCAAGTTACCCACGATTCAGATGTCCAAGGACCTCACCGAGAACAAATGGGGGCGCTGCGCCTCGATCAAGCCCGGCGCTTCCACCAGTGAGCGTTTGTACCCCTGGTTCTGGAATCCAAATCAGCAGTTCGCCTTGGCCGATGGGGTGAGTTGCTACAGCAAGTCGGTGGACTATAACCACGGAGGGTTGAGCCTCCAGGAATGTCTCACCTTGGATCTGGTAGTGACCCGAGGCGGGAACGCGTCGGGAAAACCGGTAGCCGAGGTGACTGACATCGCGTGGAGAGGTTTGCGTTGCACGATTGGCGTGGATGGCCAGTACGCGAATCTGTCTCTGGACATTCGGACGCAGGCGGGCGACCCGGCCTCCAGCGTGGTGGTGAGCGTGAAACCGCTCAAGGACAATGGCACCGCATCGGTGGTTGTTGAGAACGAAGACTTGCAAGGCCACGAAGCGTTTCTCGTCCTGCTCAGCACATCTGGCGAGCTGGTGGCCGAAGCAAACACCGTGATCGGCGGAGAATGATGAATGATTGAATTGGATCATCTCGACAGAAAAGCCGCCTCGGTGCTGGACGGGTATCTGGTCCGGAAAGACTTGGTTCGCACCTTCAGTCGGCAGTTCCCGGTACCCACCTACGTGGTCGAATTCATGCTCGGTCGGTATTGCGCCAGTACCGATCAGGAGGAGATCGACGAAGGGCTGGAGATTGTTCAACGACAGCTCAAATCCCGCACCGTGCGGGCCGGTGAGGAAGAGTTGTTCAAGGCCAAGGCGCTGGAAACTGGCGAGGTCAAAATCATCGACATTGTCACGGCGCGGGTGGACAACAAAGGCGAGTACGTAGCGAGCTTGCCGAGCCTGCGCCTGACCGACGTGCGCATTAGTAGCGAGTTGGTCAATCAACATGAACGCATGCTGACCGGGGGCTTCTATGCCGAATTGGGGGTAACGTTCGATGTGGCAATCGCCCAGGAAAGCAAAGGGCGTCCGTTTGGCATCACGTCACTGCGCGAAATTCAGCTCTCCAAGCGCGATGTGTTGGATACCCTGGCCAAGGCACGCCAGGCGTTCAGCACCGAAGAATGGAAGTGCTTTTTGCTGCGCTCCATCGGCATTGAATCCGGAGATCTGAGCGACCGCCAGCGCAACGCGCTTCTCTTGCGCATGGTTCCGTTTGTGGAGCGCAACTACAACCTGGTGGAACTCGGACCGCGTGGCACCGGTAAGAGCCATCTGTTCCAGCAGGTCTCGCCTTATGCCCACCTCATTTCAGGTGGCAAGGCCACCGTGGCCAAGATGTTCGTGGAGAACACGGCCAAGGGCCGCCGGGGTCTGGTGTGCCAGTACGACGTGGTCTGCTTCGACGAGGTGTCAGGCATTTCCTTCGACCAGAAGGATGGCGTGAACATCATGAAGGGCTACATGGAATCCGGCGAGTTCAGCCGCGGCAAGGAGAGTATCCGCGCGGACGGCAGCATTGTCCTGGTCGGCAATTTCGACGTTGACGTTGAACATCAACAGCGCGTGGGGCACTTGTTTGGCCCGATGCCGCCAGAAATGCGCGACGACACCGCCTTCATGGACCGGATCCACGCGTTTCTGCCTGGTTGGGACGTGCCGAAGATCAACAAAGACCTAGTCACCGACCACTTCGGTCTGGTCAGCGATTTCCTGTCCGAATGCTGGAGCCAGCTGCGAAACCAGAGTCGCGTGAGCGAGCTGCAAAACCGCGTTTTCTTTGGCGGTGCGCTATCCGGCCGTGACACGAATGCGATCAACAAGACAGTCAGTGGGTTGTTGAAATTACTTTACCCGAGCGGCGAGGACGCGGTGCCGGAGGGCGACCTGGAATGGGCGGTGCGCATTGCGATGGAAGGGCGCCGCCGCGTTAAGGAGCAGCAAAAGCGTGTGGGTGCAGCCGAGTTCCGCAACACGCATTTCAGCTACACCATGGGGGCTGATGGTGTTGAGAAGTTTGTGTCAACGCCAGAACTCCAATGCGACAACAGCATCGGCGGTGATCCACTGGAACCAGGACAGGTGTGGAGCATCAGCCCAGGCGGCAACGACGAGAACTCAGGGCTGTACCGTGTCGATGTGAATGAAGGGCCGGGCTCGGGGGTGAAGGTGCTTAACAAGCCGATTCCGCAAGCATTTCGCGAGAGCCTGAGCTTTGCCGAGCAGAATCTCTACGCCCGGGCGTCACAACTTGTCGGTGACAAAGACCCCAGGCAACACGAGTTCACTGTACAGCTCCGAGCCTTTGACGCGGCGAAGTCCGGCGCGAAACTTGGCGTGGGGTCACTGGTCGCGCTGAGCACATCGCTGCTGAAACGCGGTGTACGCGGTGGCCTCATCATCGTCGGCGAGATCAACCTCGGCGGATCTATTGAGCCGGTGCACAACGCAGTAACGATTGCAGAAATCGCCGTCGAGAAGGGGGCCACCTCCCTGCTTATGCCTGTAGCCTGTCGGCGTCAGTTGGTCGACCTATCCGATGATATGGCTACCAAGATCGACATCCAGTTCTATTCTGACGCCAAAGATGCGCTGCTGAAAGCAATGGCAGAGTGAGCCAAACGGGAGGGTAGAACGAGCAGGAAGCGTAGAGATGCCCAGGTGCTGGCATCAGATGGCACAACATCTCGCTTTGCGCTCACGCTTCAGATTCACGGATATTCTGGGGTTTCGGCCTACAACCCCTGAACGGATAGACGAGGAACGAGGGAAACCAGATGGCAATCAGGATTGACGCATTGCGTTCGGCGGCGACGCGACAAGCTACCGTTGTCGCCCGTTCATTGGACGAGGCTCGGACGTTGGATGTCAAGACGGCTTTCCTGTGCCATAGTCACCAGGATGCGGACTTGGCGAAAGGCTTGGTCCATCTGCTGTCTGACGCCGGCTGGCGTGTTTACATCGATTGGCAGGACGCCGAAATGCCGAACACACCGAATCGAGAAACCGCCCAACGCATCAAGCAGAAGATCATTGACCTGGATTTTTTTCTGTTTCTGGCGACGCAGAATTCGATGGCGTCGCGCTGGTGCCCTTGGGAAATTGGCTATGCCGACGGGAAGAAGCAGCTCGACCGGATTTTGATCGTTCCCACGGAAGACGGCGCACAGACGCACGGCAACGAGTATCTGCAGTTGTATCGCCAAATTACTCTGTCTGACAAGAACGAACTCGCTGTATGGCAGCCCGGCCAAAACACCGACGGTGTGCTCGTTAAGAATCTTTGAAGGGGACTGCCTTGACCGTCCTTTACGAACTGGCTGTCCTCGGCGCACCTACGGACGCGATGCTCGGTGAACTTGAAAGCAGCATCTCGGCGGCAACGGCGCCATTCGGACTGCGCTTAGGCGACGAGATTGCTTGGCATGTGCGCCCAAACGCGTTCGACCCCGCGGAGACGAAGTCTGCCGCTGCAGTATTCTTCGGCGCGGTAGGTGCCCCTGTGGCCAATGTGGAACGTTTGCTGCGCCGCGGAATTCCGATTCTACCTGTCGTCTCTGACGTCACCAAAGTGAATGATGAGATTCCGGCACTGCTGCGCCCTCTGAATTGCCTTGCCTATAACGTCGGCGGTGTTCAAAGGACCACCTCAGCGCTGTTGGAATGCGCAGGCTTGTTGCCCCGCCAACGCCGCATCTTCGTAAGCTATCGCCGAGACGAGGCACGCCAGGCGGCATTGCAGCTGTTCGATGCGTTTTCCGCTCGGCTGTTCGATGTTTTCCTGGACACCCACGGCATCGCTCCGGCCGAGGATTTCCAGGCCACGCTATGGCATCGGCTGTGCGACTCCGATGTTCTGGTCATGCTCGACACCCCTAACTATTTCGCTAGCCGCTGGACGAGCGCCGAATTCGGACGTGCGTTGGCCAAGGGTATATCGGTGCTCCGCGTCGGCTGGCCGGATTCAACACCTTCGGTACGCACCGTAACTGCGAGCCGGGCTGAGCTCGTTCCCGATGAGATCGACCCGACGACGGGTCGATTGACGGAGGAAGCCGTAGCGCGAATCTGTCTGCAACTCGAGGCCGTGCGCAGCCAAAGCCATGCAGTTCGCAATCTCAACCTAGCAGCCTGTCGGACTTTCCCGGCGCCAGATCCGAACATGCTATAATCATACTTCTTCGAGCAACCGAGTCATCGCATGTCCAACTTTATCGTTGCTGACCGCCAGACGGACTATCTGCTGCCGCCGTCGGTGGACGATTGGCTGAACCAGGACCATCTGGCGCGCTTCATTGTCGAGGTAATCGACCAGCTGGATCTGTCGAAGCTGACGCGTCAGTACGCGGGGCGCGGATCGAAAGCCTACCACCCGGCGACGCTGCTGGCGATTCTGGTCTATGGCTACGCCACCGGTGTCTTCTCGAGCCGCAGGCTGGAGCAGGCCACCTACGACTCGGTCGCCTTCCGTTTTCTTGCCGCCAACCGGCATCCCGATCACGACAGCCTGGCGGCCTTCCGCCGACGTTTCCTTGACGAACTGAGCGACCTGTTTCTGCAGGTCCTGGAAATGGCCAAGGAAATGAAGGTGCTCAAGGTGGGGAACATCTGCCTTGACGGCACGAAGATCGAAGCCAACGCCTCGCGGCACAGTGCGTTGTCGCACGGGTACATCGAAAAGCTGGAAGTGCAGCTCAAGGGCGAAATTCAGGAACTGCTGGCGCTGGCGGAACAAGCGGATCGAGCCGATATCCCGAATGGCGTCAGCCTGCCCGAGGAACTCAAGCGTCGCGAAGATCGGCTGGCGGCCATGGCCGCCGCCAAGGCCACGATAGTCGCCCGGGCCAAGGAGCGCGATCAGCGTGAGAAGGCCGAATATGACGAGAAGATGGCCTGCCGCGCCGCCAAGGAAAAAGCCACCGGCAAGAAGCCGGGCGGCAAGCCGCCCAGGGCGCCCGAGCCTGGACCGCGGGACAAAGATCAGCTCAATCTGACTGACGAAGAGTCACGCATCCTGCCGGTGGCCGGTGGCGGCTTCGAACAGGCGTACAACGCCCAGGCGGCGGCCGATGCGGCAACGATGCTGATCGTCGCCACCGGGGTCACGCAAGCGCCCAACGACAAACAGCAAGTCGAGCCGATGCTGGCGACCCTCAAGGCGCAGGCGGTGGTGCTCGGCGCCGTGGAATGCCTGATCGCTGACAGCGGCTACTGCAGCGAGAAGAACATCAAGGCGTGTGAGGCGGCCGGCATCGATCCCCTGATCGCCGTCGCTCGTGACGAGCACCACCCGGGCTGGCGGGAGCGCCACAGTGAGCCGGCAGCCTTGCCCGACAATGCCACCCCCGTGCAGGCCATGTCTCATCGCCTGAAGACCCAGGCAGGACGGGCGCGCTATGCGTTACGCAAGCAGACCATCGAACCGGTGTTCGGGATCATCAAGTCGGTGATGGGCTTTCGCCGCTTCTCGCTGCGCGGTTTGAACAAGGTCACCGGCGAGTGGACGTTGGTTTGTATGGCGTGGAATTTGAAGCGCCTGGCCGTATTGCGCCTGCAGTAGGGAAAATGAGGGGAAAACCCTCGGAAAAGCCTGAAAACCGACGAAATTCGGCTTTTTTGTTGCGTATGGTGAAACGCGCCGGCCAGGCCGGCGGTCAGTCCGACAGGCTGCTAGTGAGCAACATCCGCAATGCGGTAGAGCAGCTTGGTGGACAGATTGTGGGCGTTGGTCTGAACAAGGCCGTCTATGTTAACTTGCCAGATGGGCGGGAAGTCGTGGTCTACCCCACTGTCGGCGTACCTACTTCGATAACCTTGCATGATGCGACGACCAATGCGCCTGATCGCTCTGTCGCCGTAGTGTATGACCCGATCGGCTTGCACCCCAGCTGGCTCGGGCACCTCGATTGGTTAGGAAGCCATGTTCGTGGCGCTCGCTGGGTCAAGGCCAGCGAAGCCGCGTGGCAGTTTGCAGATTGGGAGACATAAGAGGTGAGCGCTATCTTCCTGTCCGCCAGTGTGCCCTTGGTTGGCCGAGGCAACTACCACGAAACGGCCGACCCATTTTTGATCCAGTGCGCCGTCCGTGAACTAGTGATGGCCGTGATCAAGACCCAGCAGATCATCTGGGGTGGGCATCCCGCCATCACGCCGATGATCTGGTCCATCTGCGAGGACCTCGGAATCGACTACGCAAAGTCGGTCGTGCTGTACCAGAGCCGGTTTTTTGAGGACCGGTTCCCTGAGGAGAACAAAAACTTCGGCAATGTCGTATTTGTCGATGCCGTTCCCAATGACAGGGAGGCCAGTCTCTTGAGAATGCGTAAGGCCATGCTATCGCGATCCGACCTGACCGCGGCGGTGTTCATTGGCGGCATGGAGGGCGTCGAAGCGGAATTTGAGCTGTTTGGAAGTTTTCATCCTGGTGCAAAAACTCTGGCAGTTGCAGCACCCGGCGGCGCTGCACGCCAACTTGCCGAACGGATCGGAATTTCTAACGAGTCCGTACTCTCCAGCGTGGACTTCGCCCGTCTGTTTTACTCGGAATTGCTCCCTTCGCCGAAGCAAGACCCGACCACGCATCAGTCGACGAACGACAATAGGTAATTCAAGGAAACCGGTATGGCGCGTAGGGTATTTTTCAGTTTTCACTACCAGCGAGACTCATGGCGCGCATCTCAGGTTCGGAATATTGGCGCCGTCGAGGGCAACCCCTCGGCCACGGACAACAAGTGGGAAGACGTGAAACGCGGCGGTGACGCAGCAATCCGCAGATGGATTGACGAACAAATGACTAGCCGCAGCTGCACCATCGTGTTGGTTGGTGCCGAAACAGCAAGCCGTCGGTGGGTAAAATACGAAATCGAGAAGTCCTGGAACGATGGAAATAAAGGACTCTTTGGCATCCGCATCCATCGTCTTCTTGATCACAGCCAGCAGGCGACGGTTGCTGGTAGCAACCCGTTCGATCAGTTCACGTTGAACGATGGACGCAAGTTGTCGGCAGCCGTGAAGCTCTATGACCCGCCCTACACCGCTAGTGGCGATGTCTATGCGCACATAAGCCAGAACATCGGGCAGTGGATTGCAACTTCGATTGCGGGCCGCTAACCATGGCAAACAACGTTTTCCTCGGCTTCTTCCACTGTCCAGTTGCGTGGAATACACACTGACACGCCAGAAACCGCCTAACCTTATAATCTTTATCTATTGGACGCGCGACGCGTGATCGCCTAATGTAAATCGGTTCGGACACTTTTGTCGTCGACAACACCAGGCAGCAAGTCTAGACGTTAATGGCACGTCTTGTACCTTGACGGGACTCCCGTTGGCAAGCAGCGCAAGTGCGCTATGAGGGTGTGCACGTCCCTGCGTTTTCCACTAGCAAGATTCAACGACCGTATTGCAAGAAAACATCACTGTGTAGCTTCTAAACCAATTGGATTAGCAGACCGTCGAGCTTGAGGGCAACGTCCTCACAAATAGACAAATACCAATTGATGCTCCATTGTCCGGATACGAACAGCCCCGCGTGAAATGCAAATGAAGGTTGATCGCTTCTTATCTGACAACGACACCGCCGCCAGTTTTCAGTCTGGCCGAGTCGACATGTGTCGGCCCTTTGCTCGGCCGACGCGGAACTTTCACCGAGATCGCACCCGCAGGCCGGGGCATGTGGGTGTGGTCCGGTACGGGAAGGTTCAGTTGGCACAGGCGCATCAACAACTCCATCAGACCTTCGGTGGCGCGGTAAGGCAACTGGAACAGGGCCTTGATCGTCAAACAGGTGTGGATGGCCGTCTCCGAGTACAGCCCGGGCTTGCGCCGACCAACCGGCGCCGCCGTCGTCCAATTGTCTTTGATATTGGCGTCGTCGAACCAGATCGTGCCGTTGCCTCAATTGGCCTGCGCGCGATCGTAATCAGAGCAGTTCCTCACCCCATACCGCTGTTCTGGCGTCGCCTCGCCAGTGTCCTGCCTTACCCTCACTGCCATCCGACCTTTCCTCTATTGCCGGTCGGCCCAGAATCTGGGGATCATGTTCTTATACTGCACCAATGCTTCTCAGATTAATGTGAAAGTCGCGCAAGCGACTCACGAAGCCCCCTTCTCCCCTTGCGGGAGAAGGGCCGGGGGAAGAGGGGGAAACGGTCACGACTTTCATCATCTGGGGTATCTCGACAAGTCATGGCCGTTAATTCCGGGCCTGAGTATAAAAATGTTTTTGCCACCAACAAGGGGAAAGTTATGTCTAATGCCGCTACGCCGCCAGGAGGACAGGTCGTCCCTCCACAAGTTTCTCAGGAAGAAGCAGTTTTTAGGGCAATGATTGGGCGCAATGTAACATATTTCGCGCTTATAGTTACCGCTATTTTGGGGTTTGCCGCAATAATGGTCGCCCTATTCCCGGGCACAGACATTCCTCCTGAGACGCGTTTCTCCTACGTTAAAGACATATTAGCAATAATCTTGCCGCTTGTAGGCACTTGGGTCGGAACTGTCCTAGCCTTCTAATTTTCCAAGGAAAACTTCGTTGCTGCGGCCAAACAGACTTCGGACTTGGTTAAGCAGTTAACGACCGAACAAAAGCTACAAAGCATATCTGTTGCAGACGTAATGATAAAGATGGATGATGCGAGTACAATAAAGCTTATCCTATCTAAGCCAGGCGATACAGACACCATACTTTTAATGTCTAACATAATTGAGGAAATACTTGACAAACGCTCCAAAAATCGTTTGCCAATCGTGGATGAAAGAGGGAAAGTATTGTATCTCCTGCATCGTAGTTTCTTTGATAAATTTGTTTCCAAGAAAGCAGGGCAGGAAAATATCAAGGTCAGAGAGCTAACGCTCACTAACCTCCTCGCAGAGAAAGAGTATGAGAACGCTTTCCTATCGTTTGCAACTGTAGAAAAAACTGCGAAACTGCTCTCAGCGAAGGAAGCAATGGACGGCAATCCAAATTGTTCGGATATTTTCGTCACCGAAGACGGGTCGCGGAATACGAGAGCTGTGGGATGGATAACGAATGCGATAGTTTCAGAAACTGCCAAATTATAGCTATATTATAATATCGACTGCCTAGAGTTTAGGTTTAACGAATTGCGTTCATTTACCACGAGCCGCCAGCGGTTGAGCCGGGCGCTTTCAGGGCGACAGATAAATGCTATTCGTTGGGCAGACCGAGCGGACGTGCACGAACCATCGAGCTTAGGATCGCGCCAATGACATGTTCTGAGGACGGTATGACCGGGTCGACGGCGTTCGCCAACGTTGTTGACGAGGTTCGCAAAGCTAGGCAGAGCCTTGGCCTTCGAGAGCATCAGGAGTGTTTTTTTCGGGGGCACGGCGATGTCGCGTACAAGCTGTTGCCATCACTCTATCGGCAAGGGGCGAAATCGTTTGACGAATATTGGAAGTTGGAGCGACGTGTATTCTTTGAATTTAGGGCTCGGGCCAGGCAGCTCTATGGCGACGAGCACACTGATTGGGACGTCCTCTTTCATATGCAGCATCATGGCCTTCCGACGAGGCTGCTCGACTGGACTTCGACTTTCGGAGTAGCGGTGTACTTTGCGACGCTGGAACACGATGAAGGGTCCACGCGCAGCCCTTGCGTCTGGATGCTGAACCCCTACGCACTAAACCAAGCAACCTGGAAGTTGCATCGACTCTTCGACCCCAAATACCTTGCGCGCGATGAGGGCGCCAATCGGTCCTACGACTACGGGGAGCTGCTTCTCGGAACGCACCCATATGATTGGGGTGAGCGACTGCTATGGGAAACGCCACTTGCAATATACACACACCAAAGAAGTGAGCGAATGTTCGCTCAATGCGGATGGTTCACAATTCATGGTTTAGACCAGCGCCCGCTGGAGGACACTTTTCGCGATCGGTCCGCCATCCTCCGCAAGATTGAGATTCCGAAATCCGCAATTCCAGGTGCAAGAGAGTTCCTTGCGCTAGCTGGAATCGATCATCGGACGATGTTCCCCGATCTGGATGGACTTGCTCGATCGGTATCCGATAGGTTCGGCCTTAAAAGATAGTCGCTCGAAGCGGCGCTGCAGACGAAGATGATTGGTTCTCGCAGCCGCCTGTCTGATGCGGCCCAACTTGGTTATTTAACGCGAGTTAATGCCAGCCGTCAGCCCTGATGAAGCAGAAATGGCCTCGCTATTAGAAGCACTCGAATAAGAGATTCTTGAGCCGGCGTCGCGCTCCAAAACGTCGGCAACGATGCCAAGAACTAACACGAACAATAACAGCCGGCCACTCGAAAAATGAATCGTGCTCCGAAAGTCGCTCTCCTCTTAACGTTTTCTGGTGCTCTGAGTGCATGCGCCATTGGGAACGTCGGAACGCTTGCCGCCAAGGTAGAGATAAACGGTGATGCTTGCATTCTGGATCTGTATTCCGCCGGATTGCATCTGCGCACGCGTCCTGACGATTTTGGCGCACACTTTGGTTACTCACATCGAACCTACGTTTTCCCTGCCGACGACACCTTGCGTCCGGGGTGGTACTTCCTGTGGTTTCCCGCAACACATCACACGGCGCTGGCGCAGGAGCTCATGACGATCGGACTCGAGATTTCGGCGGTCACTCCGCTCGCAGGCGTGTCTCTGGGCTACAGTCACAACACGCTCAGCGCCCGACTCCCAAGCGACGAATCGGTCTATATCGAGTACGCGGGTAATGATGTCCATGTTGTTAGCTTGCAATATTGCACGGAGGGAAAGCCATGCGAGATTACGCCAACGTCACGCTGATGGTCGGGTCGATACTGGTTGTGGCCGCTTGTGCGGCACCCGACCACGTGTTGTTCGTGACAAAAACTTCGATCGGAATCGACCTGGATTCGAAACCGGCGTCGGCAAGCCTCGCCTATGACCGGGTGGAGGGGTATATGGGCCCGCGCTACGACAATGGAGAGATCCCGCCCGTGATCGCATCGGTCAAGTCCGACGGAGCGATCTTCAACCCGCGAATCCGCCAGGTCTACGCGACCGGCGACGCCGCAGAGATCGTCGTCAAGGCCAGAGCCGATCCTGCCCCGTCTACGGAGAGGGGCCCGAAGCTCAGCGGCGGCAAGAAACTCATGTTCTTTGGTACGGCGACGACTACCGGCCTGAAAGTGGGCTTCACTACCGGTTTGCCGGACAGCCTGACCTTCGGCTTCAGACGCAAGGAATTCTCATATATTCCGATCGGAACCGTTGGCACCGGTGACGATGCTTACGACGTCTACCCTTCGATACTCGCCTCCATCGACACTGCGGCTACCGCGGGAACAGCAAGTGAGACCGGGCTTCGCAACGCCCAGTTCTTCGCGACTGGCCAGGCTGCCCGCTTCCTGGCTACAAACGCTCAAGTCAGGATGGACTTCGAGAATCAGGCGGAGCGCTCCATGGACGTTGCATCGGGGCTATCCCAATCTGAGACGGCGAGGGCGCTACGTCTTTATGCCAACCCGCCCGGAATCACCGAGGAAGCAGAAATCGATAATCGCTTCAGAGCGATAAAGGAAGCCTATATTTGCGTAGGAGGACCCGATCCGGATGGATTGGTCATCGGATCATTCATCAGGGATGGCAGACCGGCGACTGAGCTATGGCAGGCGAAGGTCTTCCGACGGTTGCAGGAGTCACCATTGATTCCTTGTTCGAAAGGATAAGCCATGAAAAGCGGACAGCATCGGACTCTTCCCAAGAGCGATCGGCAGGCGATGGAAGCCGACCTCCGGCGACAAGCCCGTATCGAAGGACTGGAAATCACAATAATAGTGACGGACAATGGTGACGGCACGCTCACCGTTGTGTGGACAGTGTCGAACGCGAGCGCAGCAAGAGCCACGCTGTCCGTGATGGCTGGCGGTAGCGGGACAGGGCAGAATGCGGCGGTCGCGGCCCCGCACGCCGGTATCGACATCGAGACTGTACCGATTACACCCACGCTTCGTGCAGCCGGCGAACCGGCGATCGCCTTCGGCAAGAAGGTATCGGAGGAATTCAAAACCAAGGTGATCTTCATCGCGGCTGAGCTTGGCGTGAACGTTGACTATCTGATGGCGGCTATGGCGTTCGAGACTGGCGGTACGTTCAATCCCGCGGTTAAGAATCTAGCGGGCAGTGGCGCGACGGGCTTGATCCAGTTCATGCCGAAAACGGCGATAGGCCTTGGGACAAGCACCGATGACCTCGCCAAAATGACGGCGGTCAAACAACTCGACTACGTAAAGAAATACTTTCTTCCTTATCAAGGCAGGCTGAAGCAACTCGAAGACGTCTACATGGCAATACTTTGGCCGAAGGCTGTCGGTAAAGACAATGATTTCGTTCTTTTTGCGGCCCCATCAACGGCGTACCAGCAGAACAAGGGCCTCGACAGCAACAAGGATGGCAAGGTCACCAAGGCTGAAGCGGCCGCGAAAGTCAGGGCCAAGCTCGATGAGGGTCTAAAACCGGCGAGCAAAGGTTGATGCGGCTGAGCACTCCAAAGGCCGCTTTTCTCCTTGCGATTTCTTCTCTTTGGGCTTGGGGTTTGGCTGACGTGGCTGCGCAGGGCAGGCCCCAAGCGTCGTATGCGGACACTTTACATACCGTCGCCGGTGAACTCAGGATCGTCGAACTTGAGCGAAATTGTCGCTACGAGGTGACCATCAACGGAAAAAGGCTGATCGCGACTGACTGCGACGATGAACAGGATCCAAACGCCAGCGCGCCGAGACCGGAAATCCTCGTTTACTCCAAAGTACCCGCCAAACCGTTCTCAGAAGTTGTGATCTTTCAGCAGCAGATGGCAGGCAACGCGTGCGACGGCGGGCCGCTATGGCTGCTCGGGCTTCGAGCGGACGGCCCTGCCAGCCTATCGACGAATGTCGATTTCTGCGGCGGCGCCCAACCATCGATCGCCGTCGAGCAGGACCGGATAGTAATATCGATTCCTGGCGGTCCACGCAACCGCGGTGAGGGCGTCGTTCCTGGCGAAAACTGGCTTTACCAGAACGGCGAGCTCACGCGCATGAAGCACAAACGTGGCCTGGGCCTGCCCTGCACGTCTGTTACGTCCCACTTTCAGTGAGTTGCAAGCCGGTAGAGGTTCGTGTGAACGAACACAGGCGAGGCGCGCCTGTTGTTGGTGGCAGCAGCCACCAACAAGGGATCCCTTTGCTTCACTAGGGCCACACATAGTTTCCTACTGAGCATAGTGGCCGATCTGAGTCGGCCAGTTCCGCTCTACAATACATGCCTTCTGCATGTCTGCGCACGCGCAGAACCCGATCAAGACGCCCTTATCTGCCCGAGTCGACCTTGGTACGCAGTTCTTTCCCCGCCTGAAAGTGGGGCACAGCTTTTGCTGAGACCTGCACGGCCTCACCGGTTTTTGGGTTGCGCCCAGTGCGGGGCGGCCGGTGGTTGAGCCCGAAGCTTCCGAAACCGCGTATTTCAATGCGGTCCCCCTTCACCAGCGTGTTGCTCAGCGCTTCTAGAATGGCCTTGACCGCAAGTTCAGTATCTTTGGTTGTGAACTGCGGGAAGTGGGCAGCGAGTCGGTTGATGAGTTCGGAGCGGATCATAGGCCCAGTGGGAGCGAAGCTCCAATTTGAGGCCATATAAGCATTTGCTGTTCCTTAAGAGGCCGATTCTGACAAACGGCGCCCTTCCTCCTGCTCTCAAAACACCGTCGGTCCAGCCGGCACGCGGGCATTGCTTTCCACGATCAGTGCGGCACCAGTTCCATCCGGTCGTTTGCCAGGTCGAGGTAGGACGGGTCGCCGCGGCAGACCCACCCCAGCATCTGGCCTGGCGGTTCCGGCCGCCGACGGAATTGCGCGAGCGCCTTGTCGTATTGCATGCTGCTGGTGGTCGAGCGCTCGATGCGCGGGAAGTGTTCGTGCAGACCGGCCAGCACCGCCTCGCCGACATTGGCGCGGAAGGCGGTTACCTGCTGGTCTGGGCCGATCGCCAGAACGAAGTAGCACCCCTGGTCCACCATGCGCCACAGCACGGCACGCACCAGCGGGTCGCTCGGGTTGAGCAGGACGTTGTAGGTCGCGAAGCCGCCAAACTCGAACGCGAAGTGCACGATCTCGTACTTGCTGTCGCCGAGCACCGAATGGCCGAGCTCGAAGCCGTGTTCGGTGCAATGATCCGGCAGCACGACGCCTGGCCGTAGGGCCAGCAGTGGGGAGGCTTGCTTGCGCTCCTCGATCACACCCAGCGCGCAACAGGGCTCGGCGGCGCCAAGAAAATCGCGGACAAAGCGCCTGTTAAGCGCCAGTTTAGGCAGCAGCGGGTAGACGTTGCTCACAGCCAACCTTCCCTCGTGACCGAAACAGCTTTCATTCGAAATCCCGCCAGTCCCGATGCCAGTTCAGGAAGGCTCTTGGGGGATGATGCCGGAACGCGCGCTGGCGCTGATCTCGGGCAGCGACGCCTAAGGGTCGAAGGTTTGTATGCGGCGCCTTACAAGCCAGCGTCACGGATGGAGTGCCTAGCGGCGGGGAGATAGCGGTACAGCGTTGACGGCCCGACGCCGAGTCGCCGCGCCACATCCTCGACGGTGATTTCCGGGTCGGTCAGCAACACGCGTGCCTCTTTCAAATCCTTGTCCGACAGCGCTCGTGGACGGCCACCCGTACGCCCGCGCGAACGAGCCGCATCGAGCCCAGCGCGCGTGCGTTCGCGGATGATCTCGCGCTCGAATTCGGCGATCGCCGAGAACACCGTAAAAATCAGCCGCCCGCCGGCGTTGGTCGTGTCGATATTCTGCGTCAGAATCTTGAGTCCAATGCCGCGCAGCTCAAGCGCCTCAACCGTCTCAAGCAACTGACGCGTCGACCGCGCCAGACGATCGAGCTTCCACACCACCAGGTTGTCGCCGGCACGCATGAAGTCGAGCACCGCCTTCAATTCCGGGCGGTCGCGTTTGGCGCCGCTGGCGGTCTCCTCGAAGATGCGCTCGCAACCGGCTTCCTGCAGCGCATCAAGTTGCAGGTGCGGTTTCTGATCGCGCGTGGAGACCCGTGCGTAGCCGATCAGCATCGCTGGATGTCCGTCTGCGCGAAGTCGTTGCCGACAAACAGCAGCGGCTCGCCGAGCGAGGCGGCTAAGGCGTAGACGGCGCAGTCGCCGAAGTTGAGCTGAGCCGGGTGTCCCTGACCTTTGCCATAACGTATGAAAGCTGCATCAGCGAGCCGCGCCTGGCGTTCATCGAACGGCATGACGACGGCGCCGATTTCCTCCAGGAAGCGCTGCAGCTTGCCGACCATGGTCGGATGTTCGCGGGCGCGCACGACAATATGCGCTTCGAGCAGGCTCACCGCCGAGATGCGACAAACCGGGTTCGCTTCCAGCGCCGCTACGATGCGCTCGCGCTCCGGTTCGTGCTTGAGCCAGGCTAGGATGGCGGAGGTGTCGATCACCATACGCCGTGCTCGTTGTAGCCCAGGACTTCATCATCGCTGCGCAGGTCGGTCGGAACGGGCGCGGGAACCGCGTCGACCTCTTTCGCCAGCGCCGCCAACCGCTCACGCAACGGGGCCTTCCGCGTGGTCAAGCCGCGTAGGCCAGCCAGCGATATCAGGCTTTCCCGCAATACCTCGGTGACGGACACGCCTTCGGCAACGGCGATTTGCTCCGCCAGGCGCTCCATTTGAATGTCTTCGATCACGATGGCCATGATTTTCTCCTGTTACTCGACTACATAGTGGACGTTTCGGGAGAGCCAATCAAGGGATAGTTTTGGGAGACTCGAGGGCCTCGACTGGATCGATCTGGAAAATCACCAGCGGACCTCCCACAAACGAGGGTTTCCGGGAGGTTATGCGGCCAGGGGTAGCCGCCGGTTCATATCCAGTTCGATCCGCCCGTACGGATTGACGTGGTGATAGATCAGCGGCGACAGCGCTCGCCAGTCGTCGGCCGTCATGCGCTCGCGCCACACCGGCTCGGCCAGTACCTCCTGGATGAACAGCGTGTTCACGTACACCAGGCAGGCTTGCAGCAGGTGCAGTGACAGCATCGCCAGTTCCTGGTCCTCGACGCGGTTGGTGGCGATCTCGCTCTTCTCTCCGTAGAAGATGAAGCTGTTCGCGCTGTTCCAGTTCTCGACCACGTTCAAGCCTTCGTGGATTTCGCGGCGCAGCGATTCCTCGTGCAGGTAGCGGCAGAGGAAGAGGGTCTTGATCGCCTTACCCAACTCGGCCAGCGCCTGATAGGTCGGGTGCACCGGGTCGGCACGGCTGAAGCGGCGCAGGATGGCCTCCGAATCCGCAGTGCCCAACCGCAAGGCGGTGGTGTACTTGATAATCTCGTCGTACTGCTGCGCGATCAGATCCCACTTGATGGCGCGCACCAGGATCGGTTCCAGGTTCGCGAACTGCTTGGCGTCATCGGCATCGACCATGGACAGCTTCTGGCGGGCGATCAGCTTGAAGCGCGGCAGCAGGTCGAAGCCCAGGATGTAGCTGAAGGCGAACGCGACTTCGCTCTGCCCGTGGGTATCGACGTATTGTTGCTCGATCTCCATGGTCGTGCAGTGGCGCAGCACGCCTTCCATCATCGCCGCGACTTCGGACGATGAGCAACGCTTGATCTGCGAGTAAATGCAGGTCGAGTTCTGGTCAACGTGCCAGTAAATCATGATGCCGCGCCCGCCGTAGCGCGCGTGCCATTCCGTCATCAGGTTCTGGTCGTAGGCACCGAACTGCTTGGAGTCGGAGGCGCACGAGGTGGTGGCGTCGCCCCAGATCGCGGCTTGGCGGATGCGGAAGGTGCCGTTGACGATCTCGGCGACGGCCGCGCGCAGCGCCTCCTTGTTGACGAATCGGCGCTTCACATAGCGCAGCTCGTCGAAGGTGACGCCCGGTTGCTGGCTGGCCACGCGCTTGAGGCCGACATTGGTGCCGATGCCGAACAGGCACAGCAGCAGGCGCCGTTGCAGCACGGGCGGGTCTAGCACTTCGCGGCTAGCGGCGGTGCGGAACGCCGACGTGAAGTTGAGGCGCAGGTCGACCTCCTTGACGATGTCGATCAGCTCGACGTCGGACCAGCGCCGGCCGATTTCGCGCTTGAGCGCGGCGGTGTTGGGCGGCTCGGTTTGCGCGGTATAGGGCGACAAGTGGATGATGTTCTTGCCCTGCTTGCGCAGCTTGACCTTGGGATTGCTCGGCAGGCCGTCGTTGAAGGTTTTGAGCCACTGGCGCATGGCGGCCTTGACCTGCTCGATGAACACTTGGGCGTCCTTCGGCACCTTGAGCATGTCATAGTAGGTGTCGCGCTTCTCGTCGAAATCGGCGGGCAGATCCTGTTCTGGGTCGCGGTAGCGGTCCGCGCCTTCGACCCAGATTTCCTTGGTACGCAGGCGCTTGCGTAATGCCTGCAGCACGCAGACTTCGTAGTCGATGCGGTTGACGCGCTCGGCGCCGTCCTTGGCGGTATCAATGACGATGTGACGCCACTTCTTCGGCACTACGCCTTCGAGCGGCACTTCGTCCGCCTCGTAGTATTGACGCTTGCTGTCGCGATTCGCCTGCAGGACGGCGAGCGCATCGATCACAGGCCGGTGCACCGTATTGTTGGAGCGAAAGGTGAGCGCATCCAACACGGGTGCGAGCATGCTGCGGTAGTGGCGGCCGTAGGACGAGCGCATCGTCTCCTGCACCTCGCGCTCGAAGTCCAAGCCCATGGCTTCGAACTCGGACACCAGCTCCTTTAGCGTATTCTGGCTGACCACCGGGTAGACCACGTCCTTGATCACGCCTTCCGGCTGGTCCACCGTCGCCTCGGCCAGTTTGAACAGTAGTCGCGCCTTGCCGCGCACCTTCTTGAAGGCGGCGAACTGCTTCTTGTCGATCTTCTTCTCGGCGCGCGTGCTAATGCTGTGGATGAGCTGCAGCAGCATGTCAACCAGCGCGTCGGTCAATTGCTGCCGGCGGCGCCAGCAGAACATAGCCACCATGCTGTAGCGAATCGACGCCGGATGGCGACGCAACTCGCGGATCGATTCGGTGGCGCAGCGCTGACGGAATTGGTCGATGAATTTGGCGGGCACGCCCTTGAACACGTCGGCGACCAGGCCGATAGCGTCGATCGATTGGCGCCGGGCGATGCCGACCAGGAGGTTGTCGCGGCTGGCCTTGCCGAGATCGGCCTTCAGTTGGGAGAACGTCAATGCGGAGGCAGGGGTGGTCGATACCTCTTCGCTTTCGTTGCCGGTGTCGGGGTCTTCGCTTGCCAGGAGCCCGTCGATTGCCGCCTTGCTGGCAGCGGACAGGCGCCTATGGATAGCTTCCTGCTGCCGCGTCTCGAAACCATGGGCTGCCGAGCGGATGACGCGATCGAGGTGATCGATCGCCGGAGGTTCAAGGTGCTGCGCCTTGTACCATTCCAGCGCGAGATCGCGGCCGTGGCGGGCCTGCGGATCGAACGGCAGCACGTCGTTGGCCAGCCACTCGCTCAGGCGCTGAAGGTCGCCGCCCGTCGTGGGACGGTATCCCAACATCCCACGAATGGTACGGCGCTGCCGGCGTCCTTGGCGGCCATCGAGTTCGAAGGCTACGAAACCATCGGTGGCACTACCGCTACCGACTTGAGTCGCGAGCCAATCAAGTACGGCCGGATCAATCTCATCATGACGTTCCGGAAAGCGGCCATGGATTTCCATGAACTTTAGTTGGACCGCGAAGGCAAGGCGTCCCGTGTTGGTCATGCCGGGTAGCAGGGCGAGCTCGTCAGCGTTCAGTGCCCATTGTTCTTGCAAGTCGATATCAGTCCACGATTGCACCAAGGAAAGCTCCGTCGAGGTCGATTTGGACGGATTATAGAGATAGCAGGTGGACAAAACGATGACGGAAACATCAGCCGCGGCTTATATGGCCTCAAATTGCAGCTTCGCTCCCACTGGGCCAATTCGGCACGAGCGGGATTTCTTCGTTTGCGACGTGTTTGATGCTGCCCTGAAGGGCGATAGCGCCTCGATGGAGCACCCGATATTTTCGCTGTCGAAGAAACCAGACATGAAGACCCGTCGTTATGAGAACGGGGCGAGTTGGGCGGAGGTGCGGCCTGGCGCGAAGGGGTTAGCAACGGTCTTTGACCGAGACATTCTGATTTATTGCATAAGCCAGCTTATGGCGGCGGTGAATGATAGCCGTCCGGTGTCGCGAACCCTGCGGCTGCGGGCGCATGATCTCTTGATTGCGACCAATCGGGACACAAGCGGGCGTGGCTACTTGCAGCTCAGGGAAGCTCTCGAACGGCTGCAGGGCACGCAGATTGCGACCAACATCATTACGGGTGGCAAGGAGACGTTCGATTTGTTCAGCCTGATTGATCGGGCGCGGATCGTGCGGGAGAGCCGCGAAGGGCGAATGCAGGAAATCGAAATTGTTCTTTCGGATTGGGTGTTTCAGGCGGTCGAAGCTCATGAAGTACTAACGCTTGATCGCCAGTATTTTCAACTCGCCAAGCCGCTCGAACGGCGACTTTACGAGCTGGCACGCAAGCATGTAGGGCAACAGATTTCGTTTAAGATTGGCTTGGAGAAGCTGCGGGCAAAGTGCGGGGCACAATCCACGCTAAAAGAGTTTCGGCGCCTGTTGCAGACGATCATTGATGCCGACCAGTTGCATGATCACATGCCAGGGTACGGTTTCATGCTTGATGGCGATATGGTTGAAATGCGAACCAAGAGCAAGCTGCCATCCTTTACCGAGCGCGGGGTTTTTATCCGCTTGAGTGAGGATACTTACGCGCTGGGGCGTAACTACGCGCCTGGCTGGGACATTCACAGAATTGAAGCAGAGTGGCGAGCTTGGATTGATCGTAAGAAGATCAGCCCGCTTCATGCTCAGGCTCACTTTCTGGCGTTCTGTAAGCGGCGGGGCAAGTATCCTGGGTTTTCTTAAGCGCGGTTGCACTACCGCCCTACCCTGCTTGGTGGCTAGCCTGTTTTTTTAATGAATTCATGAAAACATTCATTCAGCAATTCATTAAGCTTCAGGCCTCGATCGAGAGCCGCTTGCTTGAAGGATCGCACGAAATCTGGAGGCATGCGGAATTGCAAAGGCACGAGCTCGGCGGATGAGGTCACGCCGCGCTGACGGGTGATGCTCTGCTGGCGTGGCTTGGTCGGCGAAAGGTCGGCGGCGGTGATAGCAACAGTCTTAGCCATGCTTAACTTTCCTTACTGATTTAATGTTTTCATGAAAACATGATTTCACGCTAAGCCATAAACGGGCGATTTCGTCGGCGGCTGGGCTCTTCGGGGCAAGCTCTGGGGCGGTGCGGCCTCCGGTCATCGCGCCTGCGTAGGGAACGCGGTCGGCGATGAAAGCTTGAGCAACCCGACCATGCTCGGAAAGAGCGGCGATCGTTTGGGCGGTGATGGTGGCCTGGGGCTTGGCTTGAGTGATGACGAAGAGGAAAGGTTTCCCCGCTTGCTTGACCAAGGCAACGGTTTCCGAAACGGCCCAAAGATCGGCGGGAGAAGGGCGAACGGGGATTAACACGAGATCGGCCATGTTGATGACGGCGGAGCTCTGACCGGAGATCGTGGGGGCGGTATCAATGAAACAATAGGCCGCGCCACGTTGAGCCATGTTGGCCAGTCCCTCTGCGATACGGGCAAATGGCATTTCGGCGCGGTTGGGGGTGTCTTGCTCCCGTCGCGCGTGCCATTGGCTGAGTGTGCCTTGCTCATCGGTATCAATGAGCCACACGGGGACATCGCCCATGCGTTCAGCTTCGACTGCGAGGTGAGCGGCAAGGGTCGTTTTACCGCTGCCGCCTTTTTGGGATGTGATTACGATTGTTTTCATGAAAACCACCGTTCATGAATGAAGGAAATAAACATTTCATGAAATTAACCAAATTCTGGAAGGTGGTCAACCTGAATAGAAGCAGAGTTGCTTTTCTTGGCGGCAAAGTGACCGGAAGGCGCCAGCCACACGGCCCCGAGTTCAGCTCGGGGCCGTGTGGCTGCGGGGTTGGGCGCAATGTCTGAGCGAAGCTCGAACACTGCGCCTACCATTGGCTTACGCGGGAGCGAAGCTGTCGCGTCTTACTTTGCGATAGGGCGCGTCACTGGACAGGCGGAGGTCCGCGCAGCGTAGCTCAAGGAACGAGACGCGTAGGAGTCGGAAAAGTCGTGCGCTAAGCCGGTTGCCTGTGCCGCGGTTCCAATCCATCTTGTCAGCACATACAAGTTTTTGTATAGTCTAGGCATGATCAATCCCAAGCCAGTCGAATTCCGTGGATGCTCCCTTGATGACCTTCGCGCCTTCCCAATCGCGGCAAAACGCGAGGCAGGCCATCAACTCGACCAGATACAGAACGGCCAGGAACCGGACGACTGGAAGCCTATGAGCACCGTGGGCCAGGGGGGAAGGGAGATTCGGATTCAGGATGCAGCCGGGGCGTTTCGGATCATCTACGTCGCCAAGTTCGCTGATGCCGTCTACGTGCTTCACTGCTTCCAGAAGAAGACCGCGAAGACCAGCAAGGCCGATCTGGACTTGGCCGCCAAGCGTTACCGCGATTTGTTGAAGGAGCTAAACCAATGAGCAACGAACGATTTGCCAGCGTCTGGGATGCCATCGAGGACACCCCTGAAGCAGCGGAAAACATGAAGCTGCGTTCTGTCCTGCTGACGGCGCTGAAGAACCACCTTACCCGGACCGAAATGAGCCAGACGCAGGCCGCCAAACTCTTTGGTGTGACTCAGCCGCGTGTCTCTGACCTGATGCGCGGCAAGATCAACCTATTCGGCCTCGATGCACTGGTGAACATGGCGACGGCTGCCGGGCTTCACATCGAAATGCGAGTGCTTGAAGCTGCCTGACCTTCTCGAAGCTCGCCATTTAACGCCGCTTCAAGCGAGAGCGGTTTTCGAGAACACCCCGGCCACAGCGGCTGCTAGTAGGCGACCTTGAAGGTCGGACTATCCTCCGGCCTAGTCTTGCGGTGGTCATAAATACGCGTCGTGGCGATGTTGGCATGACCCAGCCACTCCTGCACCTTGGCAATGTCGGCCTGGTGGTCGAGCGCATTGGTCGCAGCGGTCGCCCGCAACGCGTGCGCCCCGATCGCGAAACCCAGCGCCGCTGAATATTGCCGCACCAGTTTGTAAACCGCGTCGGGCGTGATCGCCCTTTCCAGTCCGCCAGTAGGGGTAGAACAAGCAGTTGTGTCACCAGCCGCCACCTTGGAGTAAGCCAGACTTTATTTGCTCATCCATAGCGTGGCAGGCGCTCTTTCAAGGAGGCGCGTTCCTCCTGCGGATTGCGTCCCTTGTGGTTGGCGACGATGCGATTCGCCGTGGCGACCTGACGCTTAATGGGCCAGAGTAGGAGCGGCCAGCCATCATCCGTCGTCGTCCAGGCCTTCATAGCACAAGCTGTCCGGGTACAGCGCCGTCAATTGCGATAGCGTTGCCTGCACCTCTTCCAGATTGGTCATCATGTGAGAAACCTGCTCATCCAGATCGCTGGCCAGCTCGAATAGAGAAGCGACCTGGCTGCGCGATCCCTCGTTGATGACGGCCATTGCCAGTTGGTGCAGCTTCAGCAGGTCGGTGCGAAGCTGCGGCGGGGTGGCGTATTCGCCATCGTTGAGATCGGCACGCAGTTCGTCCACGGCATCGACGGCACGCAGCAGCGAATGCGTCTCGAAATTCTCCGGAGACAATTTGTCCCACTCTTCATCGGTAATGCGGGTTACCATCGGCTGGCAACCTGATCAAGCGACCGCGAGCGTCAGGTGTCCGACCGGCTCGGCGGCCGGCCGCACTTTGATCTCGATGTCGTAGCCGAGGCGGTTCAAGCAGTCCATCAGCTTGCGCTCGGACAGGTTCGTGAAGTCACCACGCATCATGCCCGACACCTTCGGTTGCGGGATGCCCATGCGTTTCGCCGCCTCTTGTTGAGTCAGCCCAAGGGCGCGCATCGCCTTCCTAATCTCGACCACCAAGCCGGTCTTGATCTTGAGTTTTTCGGCGTCTGGCAGTCCAAGGTCGGCAAAGACGTTGCCCGAGCTGCGCTGAACCTCGACGCCTTCAATGATTCGTTTTTGCATTTCGTAGCTCCTGTGCCAATGCGTCGGCCACTTTCAGCCGAGCGCGAATGATGTCCATATCTGACTTTGGTGTGGCGATCCCCCTCTTGCTCTTCTTCTGGAAGCAGTGCAGGACGAACACTGCTTCCGCGTACTTCACCGTGTAGACGCCCCGGTACGTGCCGCCGGCATCGTCCTCGACAACCTCAAGCACGCCGGCTCCGCCGAAGCCCTTGAGCACCTTTGCCGCGTCGTCCTGATCGCCCATCTGCGCCAACGACAGTGCGTAACCGAAGCGCCTGCGCACGTCAGGTGGCAACGCCATCAGATCCTTGTAGCTGCTCGCGATCCATTCGAGCGCTTTTTCTTTATGGGTCATGGCGGCAGTTTATACCTGTTCAGGTAAAATATAAAGCACGATACCAATAGAGCCGATGTCGCAAAACAAGTGTTTTACGACACGTAGAAAACTGCCAACGAAACGGCTCACGACAGGCCTCGATAATGTGCGGGAAACCATGTCGCTATGCGCTACTATACGGAAACTAAATTTATGGGTTATCCGATATGTTGGTAGGCTACATGCGCGTGTCGTCGGACTCCGACCGGCAGAGCACGGACTTGCAGCGCGACGCGCTGCTCGCGGCCGGCGTCGATCCACGTCACCTATTCGAGGATCACGCTTCCGGCGCGAAGGATGACCGCACGGGCTTAGCTCGGGCGCTAGAATTTGTCCGCCCTGGCGATGTATTGGTCGTCTGGAAGCTGGACCGGCTCGGCCGCTCGCTGTCGCACCTGCTCGCTATCGTGACCTCACTCAGGGGCAAACAGGTGGCGTTTCGCTCGCTGACGGAGAGCCTGGATACAACAACGCCATCGGGCGAGTTCCTGTTCCAGGTATTCGGTGCACTGGCGCAGTACGAGCGCGCCTTGATTCAAGAGCGTGTCGTCGCCGGCCTGGCCGCCGCACGCAAACGTGGCCGGATCGGCGGCCGACCACAGGCAATCACTGGCGAAAAGCTGAACGCGATCGTCGCCGCACTCGACGGCGGTATGTCCAAGGCGGCGGTGTGTCGGAATTTCGGCGTCAAACGCACCACCTTGATCGAGACCCTGGCGCGGGTCGGCTGGCCCGAGTCCTCGCGTCCAGGAGCGTAGCGGCATGGCGAACGGCAGCGCAGAAGATCAGTGGCTGTTGGCATCGGCTGAGCGCGAGTTGGTGATGACAAAGAACTGGACGAACCGGCTGGGCTTTGCCGTCCTGCTGACCTTCTTCCGTGAGCGTGGCCGGTTCCCGCGCGACAAGGATGAAATCGAGGCGCAAGGGGTCGCCTCACTGCGCCAGCAACTCGATGTGCCGATGCCAATCGATGGCGAAGCCTTCCTCACCGGGCGCACGGAGGAGCGCCTACGCGCTGAAATTCGCGGGCGCTTCGGCTTCCGCGAAGCCACAGTCGCCGACTCGGAGATGCTGACGGTTTGGCTGCGCGATCATGTCGCCGGCGAGCTCGCCGGCGACATTGATTCGATGATTGAGCGGCTGGAAGCGCGTTGCCGGGAACTCGCCATCGAGCCGCCGACGGCCGACAGGGTGGAGCGTATCGCGCGCAGCGCTTTGCGCGCTCACGAAGGCCGCTTCCATAACGGCGTCTATGCACGGCTGTCGCTCGCAACACGCAAGAACCTGGATGCCCTACTGCGTCCAGAGGGTGACGGCAGCGAAGAACTCAACCAAGACGACGCGATAGGCAGCGCACCGGCTGTCCTGCTGAAGCTACGTGGCAGTCCTGGTCGACCTAGCCTTGCCAGCATGCAGGACGAGTTGGCGAGGCTGGAACTGATCCGGGGAATCAACCTGCCCGCCGATCTGTTCGACCGAACTTCACCGCGCGACCTAGAGCGTTGCCGCCAGCGAGTTTCGGTCGAGGTTCCTCGCGACTTGCGCCGGCATCCAGATGCTGCTCGCATCACCTGGTTGGCGGCCTTCGTCTATCTGCGCGCCCGCAGTCTGACCGATGACCTGGTGGACTTGCTGATCGAGACCATCCACCAGATCGGCGCGCGTGCCGAGCGCAAGGTCGAGCGGGAATTGCTGGAAGATCTGAAGCGTGTCACCGGCAAGCAGAACCTCCTGTTCAGCCTGGCCGACGCTACGCTGGCCCAACCGGATGGCGTGGTGCGCGACGTGGTGTTCCCGGTGGTCGATGAACAGACCCTGCGCGATCTGGTCAAGGAATGGAAGGCCAGCGGGCCAACCTATCGCATCACGCTGCGTACCGTGATCCGCAATTCATACCAGGGCCACTATCGGCGCATGGTGCCGACCTTGCTGGCTGCGCTGGAATTCCGTTCCAACAACGACCGCCACCGCCCGGTGATGGATGCGCTCGAACTGGTGAAACGCTTCGCCAATACCAAGGTGCATACCTTCCCGGCCGACGAGGACGTCCCGCTCGACGGCGTGGTGCGTGGCCTGTGGCGCGAAGCCGTGATGGAGAAGGACGCTGCCGGCCGGGATCGGGTCAACCGCGTCACCTACGAAATCGCGGTGCTGGAAGCGCTGCGCGAGCGACTGCGCTGCAAGGAAGTTTGGGTGGTTGGCGCAAACCGCTACCGCGATCCCGACGACGACCTCCCAGCCGACTTTGACGAGAACCGCGAGAGCTACTACCAGGCGTTGAATCTCCCGCTTGACGCGGATCATTTCATCGCCGACTTGCAGTCGGCGATGCGCGAGGCGCTGTCCACCTTCGACGCCGGCCTGAAGAAGAATCCCTCCGTCCGGTTGAGCAGCAAAGGCGGCGGCTGGATCACGTTGACGCCGCTCGATGCGCAGCCCGATCCGCCTAACTTGACCGCGCTCAAGGCAGAACTCAACGCCATCTGGCCGATGACCAGCCTGCTCGACATGGTCAAGGAAACCGACCTGCGGCTGGGTTTTACGGACGCCTTGAAAAGCCCGACCTCCTACGAGACGATGGATCGCGCGGTACTGCAACCACGCCTGTTGCTGTGCCTGCATGGCTTGGGCACCAATGCCGGCTTGCAGCGCATGGCCGGGCTGGATTCGGGCACTACGGCGCGAGAGCTGGCCTACGTGCGGCGGCGCTACATCAGCGTCGATGCGATGCGCCGCGCGATCGCTGTCGTTGCCAATGGCGCGCTACATGCTCGCAACCCTGCCATCTGGGGCAGCAGCACGACCGCCTGCGCCTCCGACTCCAAGCACTTCGGCGCGTGGGATCAAAACCTCACCACGCAATGGCACGTGCGCTACGGCGGGCGCGGCATCATGATCTACTGGCACGTCGAGCGCAGCTCGCTGTGCATCCATTCGCAGCTCAAATCACCTTCGTCGTCGGAAGTGGCATCAATGATCGAGGGCGTGATTCATCACTGCACCGAGATGGAGGTGGATCGCCAGTACGTCGATTCACACGGTCAGAGCACGGTCGCATTCGCCTTCTGCCGACTGCTCGGCTTCCAGTTGCTGCCACGGCTCAAAGCGATCCACTCGCAGAAACTGTACCGGCCGGCGACCGGCAAGGTCGACGCCTACGCGAACCTGCAACAAATTCTGACCAAGCCCATTGACTTTGAGTCAGTGCGACAGCAATACGACCAGATGGTCAAGTACGCCACGGCGCTTCGCCTTGGCACGGCGGAAACTGAAGCCATTCTGCGCCGATTCACCAAGAAGAACGTGCAGCACCCAACCTACAAGGCCTTCGCCGAGTTGGGCAAGGCGATCAAGACTATCTTCCTGTGCCACTACCTGCACGACGAGGCGCTGCGGCGCGAGATCAACGAGGGGCTGAACGTGGTCGAGCAGTGGAACGGCGCGACCGACTTTGTGTTCTTCGCGCGTCGTGGCGAAATGGCGAGCAACCGCCGCGAGGATCACGAGGTCAGCATGCTCGCACTGCACCTGCTCCAAAACTGCATGGTCTACATCAATACGCTGATGATCCAGAAGGTGCTGGCTCAACCCCATTGGCAGGGCAAGTTCACGCCACGCGACTACGCCGCTCTGACGCCGCTGATCTGGGAGCACGTCAACCCGTATGGGCGGTTCGATCTGGACATGAACACTCGGCTCGACTTGTCATGATCGAAATGGCGGCCGGTGACACGACTGCTTGTTCTACCCCCAGTAGTGCAGTTGTTGCGTAGCGGCCGGAACAGGGCACCGGCATCGTCCGCGCCATGCCCGGCGACCTCAAGATAGTCCCCGATCAAGCCGCTGGCAGCGGGGTGCAGCGGCACATAGCGGATCTTGCCGCCCTTGCCGAACACCTTCAGGTGCGGCACCCCGCGCCGCTCGTGTTTGTAGTCCTTGACCGTCAACCGACACAGCTCGTCACGCCGCAGGGCGTGATAGAGCAGGGTGGCCAGGATGGCGCGGTCGCGCTTGCCCTTGAGCGACGCGCCGTCGGGCGCGTCCAGCAGCTTGCGCGCCTGGTGGTCGCCGAGGGCCGGGGTCTTGCCTTCGTAGCTTTCCACCGACGGACGCTTGACGCCCTTGACCGGGTTATGGGTCACGGCGTTCTTCTCGCACAGGGACTCGAACAGCGACGACAGCGCTGCCAGGCGATGCCTTACCGTCATGCCGCTCAAGGCGCGCTGCACCAGGTCGTCGCGCCAGGCGATGACATGGGCGCGGGTCACGCCGCGAAATTCCTCGGGCTTCACGATGCCGGTGAACTTCATGAAATCCCCGAGGGCGTTTTCGTAGGCGCGGCGGGTGGCCTTGTTGCCGAGATTGGCGAACCATTCGATTTCGGGCGGCACGTCGGCCAGGCGTTGAAACTGGTCGGCGGTCAGCAGCCGGCCGGCGGAGGTCGCCGGCGCTGACAGTGGGTTGGTCACTTCATTCGAGGTTGTCGTCTTCAAAATCATGTCCCCCTATGTCGCGCGCGCCGTGCAGAACACGCAACAAGTCGATGCCGTCCGCCATGGCCAAGTAGAAAGCAACATAGCGACCGACCGGAAAGCTCCGCAGCTCTGGCATAAGTTCCGGCCGCGACCGCCCCATCTGCGGCTGCGTGGCCAGTAGCCTGAACTTTTGCTCCAGGACTGCGAGAAAGTGGTCAGCGGCGTCCGCGCTGTCATCTGCGATGAACGACCAAATTTCAGCTAGGTCGGAATAGGCAAGCGGCCGTTTGAGGACACGGGGCATCGTCAGGTCTGCTCGCCGGTGCTCGCAAACCGCGCCGCGCGCAAACGGCGGCCTTCGGCCTTGATCTCTTCCATATCGAGCGGCGTCGCAGGTCCGCTATCAAGACCGGCCTGGATGTCTTGCCGAAGCTGCGCCAGCGCCGCCGCGCGCAACTGGTCTTCGCGCTCCATCAGCCGCAAAGCCTCGCGCACCACCTCGCTGGCGGAGTTATACAGCCCAGTGGTCACTTTCGAGCGCACCAGCTGTTCCAACTGTGGGGTCAGGTTGATGTTCATCGTCATGAGTGTCTCCAGTGGTCATGTCGCATCATAACTATCCGCATTGTCAATGATTGTCAATCTTTGATAATGCGTCCGGCGCGGGTCGGCCTCCTTCGTAAACCACACTTTACTATTGATAAAATAGGTTAACAATAGTTCGACAACCTTGCCGAGCCCATTGCCAAGCAGATCTTTGCCGGCACGGCTGATACAGCACAACTCGCCTTGTTGCACTTTTCGAGTGCGCGCGTTGTGATGATTATGTATATACTTTGCAAGTACCCTTTGGCAGGAGACCTGATCATGTCGAAAGAAGCCGTTTTCACGATGAAGCTGGAACCCGAGCTGCGCGCCGAGTTCATGGCGGAAGCCGAAGCCGCCCACCGCCCGGCGTCGCAGGTGCTGCGTGAGCTCATGCGCGAGTTTGTTCACCGTCAGCGCGAGGCACGGGACTACGATGAGTTCCTGCGCCACAAGGTCGAGGCCGGCCGGGCCTCGATGCGTGCCGGGCAGGGGCGATCGAACGATGAGGTTGAAGCCGAGTTTTCCGCACGGCGCGCCGATGTGACGAATCGCCCGTGAGGGTCGTCTGGACACCAGAAGCGCAGCAGGACCGCACCGACGTATGGGACTACATCGCTGCCGAAAACCCGCGTGCGGCCGCGCGAATGGATGAACTGTTCAGCGACGCAGCCACCCGGCTGGCCCAACATCCCCATTGTGGCAAGTCGGGAAGGATTCCCGGCGCCCGCGAGCTGATTCCGCACGAAAGCTATCGCCTGGTGTATGAGATCGACGCCGAAACAGTGTGGATACTGACGCTTGTTAATACGGCCCGCCAGTGGCCGCCTGTGCGTGCTTAAAAAGGGCCATCTGTCCCCTGTTGGTATGCGCGACTACCACGACACTGTCCGCCAGCTCGCCAAGGGAGCTGGCGCTGGCTCGACCGGCGTCGTCGACCTGTTGCACGACGCGAGCCTCGCCGGATCGCCGAGGCGGCGTTCGCGCGCTGCTTGCGCGAGCGCCACGCTTGAGCTCGCCCTGTCAACCGCTGGCCAGGGTACGCATGCCCAGCACCCTGGCGGACTTCTCCAGCCGGGTAACGAAAACGGCGAAGTGGAACTCTTCGTCGGTGGCTTCCTGCAAAATGCGCGCGGCGGCGAGTTGAACGCTGTCGTAGCCGCGCAGGGCAAAGGTGTCGGCATACTCACCGGCGAGTTCCACCAGTGACTGCGTGACCTCGACAATCGCATAGCGGGGCCAGTCGCTACGCATACGGGTCCGGATAGCCGTGATCAGTTCGGCATCGGCCGGGTTCTCACGCGCGCGGCGTGCCAGCGCCGCCATCGCTTCAGCCCAGGCCAGGCGGCACACGGCGATGGTATCGGCCGACCCGGCAAGCGCCACCATGAGCTCGCTGGCCTCTTCTCTGACGTACAGCTTGACCAGCGCCGAGGTGTCACAGAAGAGAATCAACCGCGATCCGCCAGCACGATCCGGCTGACGGCTGTTCCACCCGTGACCATTTCAACGGGGGGCTGCAGCTGTGGCTTGCTGCCACTCCACGACAAGCCGCCGCTGGCGATCAGGCCGCGGAGCCCTTCGTCCGCCTGCGGCGGAATGCCGACGATGCGGGCGATCGTCTTGTTATGGGAGGTCACTTCGATGACTTCGCCTGCCTGCGCGCGATGCAGTACGCGCGAGAGGCTGGCTTTGAGTTCGCGAATGGCGATGGGCATGGTCGTTCCTCGTGCACTAATGTGGTCTCATTCTAAATCCATTCGCGACAATTGTGGCCTCAGGCCTCGTGATGTCACGAATCCGTTCCCCAGGCGTTGCGTGCGCTTTCGGCCAGGCAGGCCTTCTGCAACAGCCACTTACCCGGGCGTGCGTCTGCTTCAGGCCGACCCAGAGCCGGCCGACGCACTCCCGCCGCACATGCGCATCCCGGCGGTAATTGCTGCTTGTCGCCCAATCCAGGACGGACTCAATTCGCCCGCGAACTCGCGAGGCGGCCTCGGTCTTCTTGGTCAAAATCCCGGACAGGCAGTTCATTACAAGGTCGGTGTCGATGGCCGCAACCGCGAGCTCGCCGATCACGGGATGGACATCGCCCTGCAGGGTGCTCTCCCATTGAGCGGCGTGTTTGGCATTCCACTCGCCGGCCCGGTGCGTCGCGATGTACTGCTCGGCACATCGCTTGAAGGTGATTGCACGCGCATCGTCCAGCCGCTTTGCGAGCCTGGCAGCCTTGCGCTCGTCTATCGCGTCGTGACCTTGCAACAGCTGCTTTCGGCATTCGGCTGCGTCGGCTCGGGCCTCTGTCATGGTCATCGCATGTGTCGGTCCCATTCCCATGGCGCGCGCCTTGCCGTCAAGCATGAAGCGGAAAATCCACGACTTGGCGCCAGTCGGCCCGACCTGGAGATACAATCCAGCTCCATCGGGATACAATCCGCGCTTGATGTTTTTGCAACGGCTAACTGCGTCAACCTCTTGATGGTCCTGGCCAGCGCTTCAATCAGTAAATGATCGCTTGCCTGACAATCGCGAACGCTTGCGCCTGGCTTCTCGTCACTCTCTTCATCCGCGCGCTGGCGTCAGCCCCTGGCCCCCAGGCCAAACCGCAAATCTGCGCAACTGGCAGCCAGTTCGCCACTTTCCCCGCCCCTCTTCACTAAATTCTGAGGTGAACGACATGCACGACCGCCAGGGTGCGCAAAGCGCACCGGCCACACGCTGCGCGTGGGTGACCAGGGCCACCTGCCGACGATTTCAAGTTCTTCCCGGACAATGAGCACGAACTACAATCTGGCCAGCGCGATTCATCGTCATGGCCTGCAGACGCCCGATGCCGTCGCCGTTGCCTACAAGGGCCAGTCGGTCAGCTACCGAGAACTCGCCGAGCGCGCGGCGCGCCTCGCGCAGGAGCTCAGACAGAGCGGGCATTGGTCAGCCGATGACGGCCAGCCGCCGCGGGTCGGCATTCTGGCTTCGCGTGGGATCGACGCCTGCGTGGCCTTGCTTGGCGCTTGCTGGGCAGGCGCAAGCTACGTGCCGATCGGGCTGAAGCTTCCCGAGGAGCGGATCCTCACCATTCTCTCGCTGTGCAAGCTGACGGCAATCGTTGCTGACGCCGACGGGGTCAAGTTGCTCAGCGAGCGCGTGCGAGCCGCCTGTCCGCCGCTGGTCATTTGCACGGCGAGTGATCCGGATGCTGCGCTGGCGAAGCCCGGGGAAAGCCCCGCCGCCGCGCCTGGCGGAGGGTCATCGTCGCCGCAAGGCCTTGCGGCGCCCGAGCCGATGGCCGCCGGCGATGTCGCCTATATCATCTTCACGTCGGGAACGACCGGCGTACCCAAGGGGGTGATGATCTCGGCGGCTGCGGCGAGGCACTACGCGCAGATGATCGCGCGCCATCTCGACCTGCGCGCCACTGATCGCGCGCTCGAGACCTGCGAACTCACTTTCGACTTTTCGGTGCATAACATGTTCAGCACCTGGGAAGCGGGTGCCGCGCTGCACATTCTGCCGGCGACGGTGGTGATGAATGCCGTCAAGTTTGTGCGCAATGCGCAGCTGACGGTGTGGAATTCGGTGCCCTCGCTGGTGGGCATGCTGCGTCAGGTCAAGACCCTGCATGCGGACAGTTTGAAAGACCTCCGGGTCACTGTCTTCGGCGGTGAGGCGCTGCCGGAGGGAACCGTCGCGGCGTGGCGAGTGGCCGCGCCGAACACGGCGATCTTCAACCTCTATGGCCCGACCGAGGCGACTGTCTTCTGCCTGGGGCAGGCGGTTGAGCACGATACGGCGATCACCGCCGGGCGAGACTTCATCGCCATTGGTACGCCCTTGCCGGGGAACGAAGCGATGATCGTCGATGGCCACAAGCAGGTCCTGGCCAACGGGGAAGCGGGTGAACTGGCAGTCGCCGGCGTGCAGTTGGCCGATGGTTACCTCAACGAACCGCAACTGACGGCGGAGCGATTTCCGACCATCAACGGCAAGCGCTGGTATTTGACCGGCGACCTGGCCAGCGTCGATGCCGCGGGGACCTTTCACTGCCTTGGCCGAATCGACAACCAGGTCAAGGTCCTCGGTTACCGCGTCGAGCTCGAGGAAATCGACGCGCACTTGCGAGCGGTGAGCGGCATCGACCTCGTCGGCGCCGTCGCCTGGCCGACGGTTGACGGCATGGCACGCGGGATCGTCGGTTTCGTCGCCGCGAGCTCGCTCGACTCGGTCCAGGTCATCCGGGACCTGAAGGCGAGGCTGCCGGCGTACATGGTTCCCAATCAGTTGGTCGCTCTCGCGAGCATGCCGCTCAATCAAAGCGGGAAAGTCGACCGGCAGGCGCTGAGAAAACGGCTTGAGCAAGATCCGCTATGAGCTTGCAGCCGGCGGCGGATAGCCCGGCACGGGCGCAAACAGGCCAGCGCAGGGTTTTCTTCGGGCAAGCAAATCTGCGCGACCTGCTGGCCATCGACGAGCGCCCGCAGGTCGTCGCCGCGGCGCAGACCTGGTTCGGTCAGCTGGCCATTTTCCTGGTCGCCGCGCTTGCCGCCTGCAGCTTCGAGGATTGGTGGCTGGCGGGTCTGTTGGTCGCTCTGGCCATGGCCTACGCGCGTTTGCCGAAGTATCGTGACTGGATCCTCCTGGGCGGCACCTGGACGGCAGCGCTTCTCGCGCTGTGCCTGGCGCAGAACGATATCCAGGAGAACATCCGCCAGATGATGGTCGTGGAAAACGTGGACGCCCTGTCGCCGCTGGCGCTCGGTCTGCTGGCCATGGCGACCTTCTTCGTCGGTGCGTGGAGCGTGTTGGCGATGAGCCGCCGCGACAAGACGCTGTTCGTTGCGCGTCGTCCGGTGCTCGCCTTGCTGGGTGTCGAGGTCGTCCTTTGTGGGCTCTGTTCGCTGAACTCGATCGACGGTCTGCCGCGCGTGCTCCTGTGGTCACTGCTCATCGTCTTCACCCCCTACCTCTGGTTCCTCGCCTACGCGCTGGCCGATCAACGGTCACGTGACGCGAGTCCGCCGATTTTTCAAATGGGCGTGCTGCGGCCCTTCTGGTCGCCTACCTTTCTCCCCTTTTGCAAGGGCGCAGCCTTCCTCCGCAAGACCTTCGCCAAGTCCCCGGAAGATCTGGCGGTGACGCAGATCAAGGGTGTAAAGCTGCTCTTGTGGGCCAATGTCCTGCTGGCCATGAAGATCGTTCTGGTCGGCGTCTTTCACGATCAACTGCAGGTGCCGAGTCTGGCGGCCGCCCAGGATGCGTTTCTGGCCCAGCAGTCCCAGTCGCTTGCGCAGGCCTGGGCAGCGGTGATCCTGTCCACGGCGACGTACTCGTTGCAGATCGCCTTCTGGGGGCATCTCTTCATCGGCATCGCACGCCTTGCCGGTTTCAGATTGCCGCGCAGCACCTGGCGTCCGCTCGGCTCGAAGACCTTGATGGAGTACTTCAACCGTTTCCACTATTACTTCAAGGAACTGCTGGTCGATTTCTTCTTCGTGCCGACGTTCTTCAAGATGTTTCGTGGTCATCCGCACTTGCGTCTGTTCTTTGCCACCTTCATGGCGGCCGGGGTGGGCAATGCGATCTGGCACTTCCTGCGCGATATCGACCTCATCGTGACGATGGGACTTGGCGGCGTACTGGCGAGCTTCGAGAGCTACGCCTTCTACTGCCTGGTTCTGGCCACTGGTCTTGGCCTGTCGCAGGTGCGCATGAACATGGGCTTCAAGCCCTCGTTGAGCCTTGCGGGGAGGCTGCGGTCGTTCCTTTTCGTCTGGTCTTTCGTCGTCTGTCTGCATGCTTTCAGCGATGGGTCGCGCAGCCACACGCTTGGCGAGCGACTCGCCTTTGTCGGTAGTCTTTTTGGAGTGAGCTAATGAACAGTGATGGCAAGTTGAAGTTGCGCAAGTTTCTCAAGGAAGCCTTGGAAAAGCATGGTGACCACGGCGAGCTGGATGACAGTGAATCGCTTTTCGTCAGTGGCCGGCTCGACTCGTTTTCCATGATGCAGTTGGTGATGCAGCTGGAAGAAAGCTTTGGGCTCGATTTCTCGACGGTCGACTTCGACGTCAGCCTGATTGATTCTCTGGACGAGATCGAGGCGTTTGTCGATGCCAACGCGAGTAGTTGAGTTCACAGGGAAGGCCGCCGCGCTGAAGATCGACGGCAGCTTTCCGGACCGGGTCACGGGGCTCAAGTGGCACCGCCCGGCGCGCCGGGGCAATGACGGATACGGATTGCATTCTGCATGAGCGGTGCAGCGGGCCGCTCGACCCTGCGCAGCTTCCTGGCGATCGATGAACGCGAGACGCTTGTCCAGCTGGCGCAGACGGTTCGTGGCCGCGTACTTCTGTTTGCCGTTGCCGTGTTGGCTGTCTCGACCTACAACGCCTGGTGGGAAGCTGCCTTCGTTGTCGGCGCGGCGATGGCCTTTGCCTACCTGGAGAAGCAGCGCCAGCTGATCCTCTTTGCCGCCACTTACCTGATGGCATTTTCCGCCTTGTGGCTGTCGGAAACGGCTATCGAGGAAAGCATCGCCGTCGTCGCTGCGCAGGAAAGGGCCGCTCAGTTCTCGCCGTTGCTGCTCGCACATCTTGCGCTCATCACGTTCATGATCTTCTCGTGGTTGACGTTGGTGGTCGTCCGCAGCCACAAGGGCTTCATCCTCGCCCGCCGGCCGGTGGTCGCGCTGCTGACCGTCGAGTTCGCTCTCTGCGGGCTGACTTCCCTGGACCTGGTGCACGGCCTGCCGCGTCTGGCGCTGTGGTCTTTCCTGAGCGTCTATACCCCCTATATCTGGTTCCTGGCCTATGCCATCGTCGACCAGCGCGCGCGCGATCGCAGCCCCGACGCTTTTCAACTCGGGACTTTCCATCCCTTCTGGGGCGGGCCGTCTTCGATTCCGTTTGGCAAGGGAGCTGGCTTCCTGCGCAAGACTCTGTCGAAAACTCCGGCAGATCTGGCGATCACGCAGATCAAGGGCGTCAAGTTGCTGCTCTGGTCCAACGTCCTCCTGGCCATGAAGGTGGCGCTGACGTGGATTTGTGAGCAGAAACTGAATATTCCCAGTGTCGAAATGGCTTTGGGCGCCTACCTCGATGGTCAGGCCTTCCCGGTTCTGATTGGCTGGTCGGCGCTGTTCTGGTCTACGGCAAAGTTCTGTTTGCGGACCGCGTATTGGGGACATCTCTTTATCGGTGGCGCACGGCTTGCCGGCTTCCGCTTGCCACGCGCCACATGGCGTCCACTCGAAGCACGGACACTGATCGAGTACTTCAATCGCTTCTCCTACTACTTCAAGGAGTTGCTGGTCGACTTCTTCTTCGTGCCGACCTTCTTCAGGGTGTTTCGCAGGCACCCGCGGCTACGCATGTTCTTCGCGACCTTCATGGCCGCCGGCGTCGGCAATGTCATTTTTCACTTTGTCCGCGAAGTCGACCTGGTCGCGGCGATGGGTGTGTCGGCGGCGATCGAGTCGTTCACCAGCTACGCGTTCTACTGCCTCGTCCTGGCGACAGGCATCGGAATCTCTCAGGTGCGTGCGAACGCGGGCTACCGCCCCTCGTCCACGCTCGCGGGAAGGCTGTGGTCGTTTGTCTCGGTCTGGGGTTTTGTCGTTTGCCTGCACGTCTTCAGCGACGAATCGCGCCGCCACACGCTGCTCGAACGCTCGTCATTCCTGGCCAGTCTTTTTGGCGTCGGTTGATCTCGGCGTCCGGCAAGTGAGCGCGGCCGTAGTCGCCGCGCAATCGAATCAGAGCAGCGACCGGCAGGCGGCGAGGGTGACGGGCTCGGCGCGGGGGGCTGCGCCTTTCTTGGCCGGTTGACGGGCCTCGGCGCTGAACCACCAGTCCAGTTCATCGCCACAGCCGTCGCCGGCCGGGATGACGGCCTGCTGCTGGCATTGTCCGCTATCGGCGGGGCAGTGCAAGCGGACGTGGAAGTGAGCGTCGTGTCCGAACCAGGGGCGGAGCTTGCGCAGCCACGCCCTGTCGTTCTCGCTCGCGCACAGGCCACGCTTGATGGCGGCGTTGACGAAAATGCGGTCGACCCGGGGATCCTCGGCTGCTGCCTTGAGCAGGGCCTGCTGATCGTCGCCCCACAGCGTGCTCAAGCCTTCGCCGTCCGCGGTGACCATGCTGGGCGGGTCGGGCTGGTTTGCGGTATCGCGGTTGGCGGCTGCCGCAGAGGGCGCGAGCTGGAACCAGATGTCCACATCCAGCCCGTTCTGATGGCTGCGGTGCGAGGTGGACATCAATCCGCCCCTGGGTTGGCTCAGATCGCCGATCATCACCAGGCCGGGGCCGCGCCTCGCCTGTTCGCGGCCGAGGTCGGCGACCAGGTGCAACAGCTCTGCGTGTCCGTAGAAGCGGTTGCGGTAGCGGCGAATACTGACATATCCGTCGCCTTCGGCGGGGAGGCTTTGGGCGCCTGCTATGCAGCCGTTGGAGACTGCGCCGATGACCCGGGGGGGGCCGTCGCTGGGGAGCTTTACCTGCGCCCAGGGGCTGGCCAGCGCCGACGCGGTGGCGCCGACAGTGAGCCAGGTGGCGAGCAATAGGGCGGGGGCCTTGGTGGCGAGGAGAAGGTGTCGGTTCATGGCGGAAGGTCCAGGTGGCACAGGGCTGGCTGCGGGAAAGACGTGGCTTCGGTCGGCGGCGTTCCTTGCCGGGTGGTGAAACAATCGAGGCGGCGCCGGCAGCCACCGAACGCCTTCTATCGTCGGCAAGGCAGGCCACGAGCAATTTCGCCGTATGTTGACGGCTCTACCTCTGTGCCACCAGCAGGAAGACCGGGTACTCGCGTTGTGCCGGGCCTTCGCCCTTGGTCATGCTGAAGGCGGTCGTGAAGCGCGCTTTCCGGAATCCTGCCGAGGCGGCCTTTGCCGCCAGCTCACGACGATCAAAACCGTTGTGGCCGTCGAATCCCTGGCCATGAAAAGAGCCGTCCTCGGCGTCGAGGTCGGCAATACAGAGATAGCCCGACGGCGCCAGCAGGGCGTAGAGGCTGCGCAGCAGGGCGTCGGTGTCGGTGATGTGATGACAGGTCATCAAGGTGTAGATCAGGTCGTAGCGTTCCGCCGGCAGGGCGTCGGTAACCAGGTCAAGCTTTGCGGCACGCATGTTGGTGATGCCGTTGGCGGTGATTTTCTCGTTCAAAACCGCGAGCATTCCTGGCGAGCTGTCGGCCAGGGAAATGCGCCCGAGCTTTGGCTGTAGGGCAAAGCTGAGCAAGCCCGTTCCACAGCCGTATTCCAGCGCCTGCATGTGCAGCGACAGCGGCACCCGTTTCTGAATTTCCCGGGCCACCGCGAGCGCCCGCGCCTGCTTGACGGGATCGGCGTCCCAGGTGGCGGCGTTGACGTCGAAGTGATTGGTTGCGCGTGTGCCTGTCATGTGACTTCCAGCCATTTCGTCCAATAGTAACGCAGCTTCGCCGGTGTTGTGGGTGAGCCGTGCGCTGCGTTCGAGTTCGGGGCAGGCCTGGCCCGGGCGTTGCATGCGGGCCAGTGCTTCGCCGCGCACGCCTGGTCCACGTGGCGTGCCAGCGAGGCGGCGGCTTCGGCCTTTGGCTCATTGCTCAGGGCGGGTGCGGCCCGCGCGCCGGAAGCCCCTTCGACGGCGGCAAACAGTGCTCTCAATGGGCTCTTGGCGGTGAGCAGAAACCTCCTTGCGGGAGGTACAAAAAAAGGACCTAAACAAGGGTGATTTTTCTTGTCCCCATTTTTTGGGAGTGACATAATGGCGGCCAATTTGTGTTTCGCCAGTAAAACTATTAGCCTAGGAACTTTATGGCGTTGTCGTGTTCACGCGCGAGTCATGTCTCGTGGTTGTCGGGGCGCGCCCGTGGGGGCCTTTGCCACGTCTACAGCTCGATAGGCTACCAAGTCATGATCGCAACGCCCGTGCAGGTGCTCGTCCGAGCCACAAGGCAGGTGGCGACCCCAAAGCCAGCATTTACCCCAAGGATCAGGGCCGGCAGTTCCCCTGCCTGTTGAACGGGCCTGCTGCCGGTTTCGACCTCGGCGCAGCGCGCGGGAACGTGTACGCGGCGGTCGAGCGTCCGCAGAAGTAAGGAAGGGGCGCGGTGAGCAAGCCGTCCCCCACAGGTAAAGAAGGGCTGGAACGGCTCGCTCGTCGCCTAGTCAGCGCGAAAGGGTGGAGCAAGCGTAAGAGCAGGAAGAGGGCTGACCTAGCAATCAGCTCGCGGGACAAGCGATTCCCTGGAGTCGCCGTCCAGGCGGGTTTCTACGCCGAGGGGAGTCGGCAAAGGCTAGGGAAGTGCCTGGCGTGTATCTGGTAGTCGCTGCAAAGGGTGCCGAGGTTCGCTCGGCGTGGGGGTTATGACTGGTGGGTGCCCGAAGGGGCAGAGATCATGAGGGGGTAGTCGTATGTTTAGTAGTCTGATGCCGCAGCGTCGAGAGTTTTTTGAGCTTCTCGCTGCGCACTCCGAACGAGTGGTGGCGGGAGCCAACGCGACCTTGCGCCTGATCAACGGCCTGGGCGAGGGTGGCGAGGATATTCCGGCCCTGGTCGCCGAGGTTAACCTCAATGAGAAAGAGGCCGACAAGATCAAGGCCACCTTGATCGAGCGGCTGCACAAGTCCTTTACCACGCCGATCAACCGTGACCAGATTCACGCACTGACCACGGATCTCGACAAGACGCTGAATGCTCTGCAGGACGTTGCCAACGCCCTGGGCATGTACAGCATCAAGCAATCGACCGTTGAGGCCCGTGAGATGGCGTCCCTCAGTGCCGACGCCTGCATGCGCCTCAACCGTGCCGTCATGGCGCTGTCCGACAAGACGCGCAGCGCGGAAACGCTCAATCTGTGCAAGGAAATCGAGGAGATCGAGAGCAAGGCCGACCGCGTTCAGCGCAAGGCGATCACCGCCCTCTTCCAGGAGGGGGTCAATGTTTGGCAAGCCATGAAGATGCGGGAGTTCTACTCGCTCCAAGAGGGCGTCCTCGATCGCTGTCAGGACGCAGCCAAAATGATCGAAGAGATCCTGATCGAAAACTCCTGAGAGGTAAGCCAAGATGGAAGGTCTGAATATCAGCATCTGGGTGCTGGGGCTGCTGATCGCGGTCGCTTTGGCTTTTGACTTCATGAATGGATTTCACGATGGCGCGAATTCCATTTCGACGATTGTTGCGACGGGTGCGCTGACACCGAAGCAGGCGGTGCTTTTCGCCGCCTTTTTCAACTTTGCCGCCTTATGGGTCTTTCAGCTCAAGGTGGCGGCGACGATCGGCAAGGGCACGGTAGACCCGCAGTTCGTCGATCACTACGTGATTTTCGGCGCCTTGGTGGGAGCACTTGCCTGGAACATCATCACCTGGTACTACGGGATCCCGTCGTCCTCGTCGCACGCCCTGGTCGGTGGGCTGGTTGGCGCAACGGTCGCCAAGTCGGGCTCGGGTGCGCCCATCGTCTGGGAGGGCTTTGGCAAGATACTGGCGTTCATCATCATTTCTCCGCTGGTGGGGATGATCATCGGTGGCCTGCTGATGGTCTTGGTCTCCTGGATTTTTCGAAACCACTCGCCACATCAGGCCGGGAAATGGTTCAAGAGCGCGCAGTTGTTCGCGGCGGGCGCCTATAGCCTGGCTCACGGCGGCAACGATGCGCAGAAGACCATCGGCATCATCTGGTTGTTGATGATCACCGCGGGTGTGGCGACCAAGGACGTGGCGACGCTGCCGATGTGGGTGATTTACTCGTGCTACTTCGCCATTTCCTGGGGGACCTACCTAGGCGGCTGGCGAATCGTCAAGACGATGGGCACCAAGATCACCAAGCTCAACGCCGTGAGCGGTTCGTGTGCGTCGATGGGTGGTGCGATCACTCTCGCAATGGCGACGTTCGGGGGCGTTCCGGTGTCGACGACGCACACCATTACCGGTGCGATCATCGGTGTAGGTTCCGCCACCGACGTCAAGGCAGTGCACTGGGCGATTACCGCCAATCTCCTGGTTGCGTGGATTTTGACGATTCCCGCTTCAGGCCTGATCGCGGCAATCTTCTGGTATATCGGAACCAAGTCGTTCTAGGCGCTGCTCACTGTAGTGGTGGAGAACGCGCCCCGCTGCGACGGGGCGCCGTTCCCGCCTTGCCTGCTGCATTGCTCCAGAAGGGGCGGCTGCGAGCCCCTGTTGACCGCGGTCCGGCTTCGCCTGCCGACCCCCCGGTCATCTCCCGCTTGCGTCTGCTAGGACTGCCGCAGTCATTGCGTCCTGTTGCCAAAACTTGTCATACAAATGTCTATCAAGGGGAACTGACCATGTTACCGAAGCGTTCCGAATTTTTTGCTCTTCTCGCGGCACATAGCGAGCGTGTTCTGGCAAGCACCAATGCCATGTTGCGTTTGATCACCAGCCTGGGCGTCAGCAAGGACGACGTCGCCGCCCTGGTCGAAGAAGTCAACATGAACGAAGCCAGCGCCGACCAGATCAAGCAGGACATGCTCGCCATGCTGCACAAGGCCTTCGTCACTCCGCTCAATCGCGACCAGGTCTATGCCCTGACCCTCGAACTCGACGGTGTCGTAAACGCAGTCCAGGACGTTGCGCAGTCGGTGGCGATCTACCACGTTTCGGAGGCCACGGCCGCCTCGCGCGAACTGGCTTCGATGGCCGTCGACGCCTGTACCCGTCTCAATCGCGCCATCAACTCGCTGAAGGACAAGGAGCGTAGCGAAGAGACCGTCAACCTGTGCGTGGAAATCGAACGTATCGAGGAAAAAGCCGACGCCGTGATGCAGGGGGCCATCAAGACGCTGTTCGAGAATGAGGGCGACGAGGATGCCGCCTTGCTGGCCATTCGCATGCGGCAGTTCTATTCACGGCAGGAAAAGGTTCTCGCCCGCTGCAAGGAGTCGGCCCAGATCATCGAAGGGATACTGATCGCAAACTCCTGAGGGCGGGTTTGGGTGGCGGGGGCGGCAATTGACCGTTGGCAGGTCGTCGCCGCGATCTATTCAAGGCGAGCTCCCCGCTGCTGCCAAACACGCGACATCATTGTTTCCAGCGCAAGCGCGGCCAGTGCTCGTTTGGAGTTGCCTTCTTGACGAGACTTTAGGAAAGCTTGAAGGCAGCGGCCAATCCGGCGCCTCGTCGCAATGACGACGCGCCTTGCGGCTCAACGATCATCAGCAAGCCAGGGCGTGGCCTTTCTTCACTTCGTTCCCGCCTGCGGACAGCCGGAGTCACTCATCATGGCGGCGGCGATTTCCTCGGGGCTGAGATCGCGCTGGTGGGTGGCGACCGACCAGTGGTGGCCGAAAGGGTCGACCAGGCGTCCGTAGCGGTCTCCCCAGAACATGTCGGCAACCGGCATGGTCACATGTGCGCCGGCAGCGACGGCCTGGGCGACGGTGGCATCGACATCGCTGACGTAGAGGTGGATGCTTACCGGCGAGCCGTTCAGCGACAGCGGGCTGAGCATTCCCTGTTCCCGATACTCGTCGACCAGCATCACGCAGGCGCCGCCAATGCGGAGCATGGCATGCGCCAGCTTGCCGTCGGGACTGGCCAGGCGGGCTTCTTCGCTGGCGTCGAAGGCCTGCTTGTAGAAGTCGATTGCCTCGACCGCGTCGCGGCAGGTCAGGTGGGGGGTGATTGCCGTCATGCCTGGCGGAATGGCTTGGCTCATGGTGGTCTCCTGGCTGTCTCTGTTTGAAATTCAGGCGGGCGTGTCCAGTGCCTTGAAGCGTTCGACGCTACCCGACGACGGGAAATTCCCAAGATAGCACAGCCACCCTCGGTCGCTTTCGGCCGGCCCTTGCCGCGCGGGTTGGTGGGGCGCTGGCTTCACGATCCGCGGTTCTTCATCAGGAGCCGCTCCAGCGCCATCTGGGCCTGGCTGTGCGTGCACGATGGTGGTGCAACGCCGCGCTGAGAAGCCCCAGTTTCGGGCGCCCGAGAGGGGGCTTGCCGACCCCGTTCCCTTGCTTTCAGGCGCTGCGCAAGGCTGCCGGCATGCCGGAACCCTGCTTGGGCAGCAGTGCCGGTCGGACTTGCGCGAGCCAGCTCTCGACACGTTGTCCGGTCAATCCCGGTTGGTTGATCTGGTCAAGTGCCAGCCCGAGAAAATGCCGGCCATCGACGGCGCGCGATGCGGTGAAATCGTAGCCACTGGTCGGCCAGCGCCCGACGATGCGCGCTCCGCCTGTCAGGAGCGTGTCCTGGATAACGGCGATCGCATCGACGAAGGCACCCGGATATTGCTTCTGGTCGCCGACACCGTAGATGGCAGCCACCTTGCCGGACAGGTCGACGCCGGCCAGCTGCGGCAGAAACGCCTGCCAGCTTGGCGGACACGCGGCAAGCGAGCGGCCTGGCAGCTGGCCGCCGCCGTGCGTCGGGCTGCCAAGAATCAGCGCGTCGTAGGAGAGAAAATCGGCCAGGGTTGCACGACCGATATCGATGGGTGGGCTGGCAGCGTCGCCCAGGCTCTTGGCGATGTACCTGGCAACCATCTGCGTGCGCCCGCTCTCGGTGCCAAAAAAAATGCCGATCCTGGTCATCGTCGTCACTCCGCCAAGGCCGGGTTGTGCGGTGGGGTCCTCGCCAGGCCGCCATGGCTGATGAAGTCAGCGGCGTCGAGCAGATCGGTTATCGGATAGTGAATGTTCGCCATGTTGATCCCCTGGTAAATAAGACTTACCAAGCAAGGAGCATGCCGTGTTCCAGCGTGTCCGATTCTGTGGGTTGCCGGTTGTCGAAATCGGCCGTCAGTCGACGCGTCCCGGTCACGGGTTGCCTTGGCCTCCTGGTCGCTATCGGCCAACATCAGGTCGCGCCAGGACTCGCGCGTGTACCACTCGACGTAGTACGCGAGCATGCAAAGGAAGATGTGCGTACGCACCCGATCCGCGAGACGGTGATGAATCGGGCGGAACTTCAGGCTAAAACGGCCCGTTTCGAAAGGTTTTCGCTGACTGTCCAGCGGCAGCGCCGCCCAGCGCTCCGGCCCGGGCTGGTCCAACGAACGGATCGGATCGTGGCTGCGCACGATCCATCCCCATCCGTTAGCCCACAGTTTGACGCGTTGGCAAGACGGCACCATGGTGGTTCCACTCTGGCTGGAGCCTGCCATGCCTACGACCCTGGCCCGGAAGAACGTTCCCGACGAGGCGTACGATCGTAACCGGTAAGCCTGCGGCGTGGCATGGCCACGTCCGGTTGCGTGGCTGCATTCTACCTTGGCTGGTTATGCGCGATTCTTGTGATGCTGGCCGACGCCAAACCCCCGAACCTACTGAGCTTTGGCCGGCCCGATCAGGGGCGTGCGCACCGGCTTGGCGACTCCGACGAAGACCACTATGGTGTGGGCGGGGAACTGGGTGGACTGCGCTTCGGGCGGGACTTTGCTGAATCCTGCTTTCGTGTCGTTCCAGCCGTTGCCAACCCAGGCATTGCCGGCGGGATCGAGAGCGATTGGCGCAACAATCTGCAGACCGCCGATGTAGCCCTCGGATGGGGTAATCGGATCGCCGGTCTTCAGCCCTGGTGGGCAGGTCTCGGTGCGCACGCCGCACAGCTGGGTCACCGAATGGCTGGTGGAGCTCGCCACCCAGACGTGGTCATTGCCGTCGATGGCAATCCCCCATGGGCCGGTGATGGCGCCGCCGGCGTTGAAGGGGCCGTGCACCGTGCCGTCCGGGCGGATCATCGACACATCGCCGCCGGGGTTTTCGCTGAGGATGTTCCATAGATTGACCCACATGTTGGCTGCCATTGCGTCAGCCGACATCGACCCTTCCAACGCCTCAGCCTTGCTTTCGAGCTTCTGCTTGATCAGAGCTATTTTCTCCATCGTGCCCGGATGCCCAAGGAGGTTGCCGACCCAGGCGTTGCCGCGGCTGTCGATTGCAACAGCATGCGGGCTGAAGCCGACCTCGATCTCCTCGGCCCTTCCGGGGTCGCTGGCCGGAAAGCGGGTCACGGTGTTGGAGCCGCTGTTGGTGATCCAGATCCGGTCCTGCTGGTCGATGGCGATACCGAAGGGCCCCTTGACGCGAAGCGTGCCATCGACCGGCTTGCCGTCCACGGTTCGGCCGAGAATGCGGCCCTTCGAGACGTCGCCCCCTGGCAGATGTACGACCTGGCTATTCTCGTTGTCGACGGTCCAGACATCGCCATTCGGGGCGACGAGGACGCCCTGCATCTGCCCGAGTCTGCCGTCGAAATCGTAGCCGGTCTCGGGCGACAGCGGCTTGCCGGTCTTGCGGTCCAACACGGAAATCGTGCGGCCGATCAGGTTGGTGACCCAGACCTTGTCATCGGCTGAAAAGGCGATGCCCCAGCCGGGGCTGTCGATCCCGCCGCCGCGATAGCCGGTGATCATTGGCGACAGCGGCGTGCCGTCGGGCGCGAACTTTCCGTTGCCGCCGCCAAACTGCTGGTAAATCGTCGTCTGCGAGCCGACCAGCCAGTTGTTGTTGGACCAGAAATTGCCCTCGCTGTCGATGGCCGCGCCGCCCACCCCGTAGAAGCCACCCCCGGAATAGACCAGCGACAGGGTCCAGGCACTGGGCGCGAAGTAGAGATACGGGATGAATGCAACTTCGCGGTAGCGCTTTCCGGCGGGGACTGGATAGAACTCGTTCAGCAGTCCGAAGATCTTGTCTGCGTTGTGCCACGGGTGGCGGGCAATGTTCTGCGCTGCGGATAGCGTGTCGGTCGGCGCAACCGCGCCCGGCGGGGTGGCCGCTTCGAAGAGCTTGTTACAGGCACCGGCTTTCGCCACGATGCAGGCCGACAAGATATTTGCCAGCGTATTGAACTTGGCCAATGTGCTGGTTTGCGGCCCGTTCAGGGGATTCACGATTACTGCTCCCCAGCCGCCGGTATCGAGATCAACCAGGTTCGGCACGTTACCGGCAGCGATGCGCAGCCCAAGCGCGTTGCCGCTTAGCGAGCTACCGTTCAGAAATTGTGCTCCGGTCCATGCGGACGCTACCGTAGTGAGTTCGTTGATCGTTACGTGCGGCAGGGGTTTGGTCCCCAATGTGGCCATCATCGTGATCGCGGGGTTGATTTTGGTGCTGGCTGCCGCCTTCGCAATGCCGCCCTCGGAAGTAAGGTAGAGCACACTGGCGATATCATTCTTGCCCGTGGTCGATAACTGGAAGCTGCCGTCGTCGGCCGTCCTGGTCTGCGCAAGCTTTCGGGGACCACCTGCTGTGGTCACCCAAAGGGTGACGTCGGCCTTGGCGATAGGGCTACCACCCCCTTTGACCTGGCCTTCAATGCGATCTGCGGCGGAGGCCGATGCGGGCCATGAAAGTGACGAGGAAAACAGGACGGCAAAAATCAGAGATTGACCCTTGACAAGATTCATAGCAATTTCGATCCCTGTGGTTATTTATTACGAATAGCGCTTATCTGCCGCCGCGATTGCGGTGGTTGGACGAAGCCGCTACGCGGAGGAAGCCGCGCTGCTGTCGTCGTGCTGAAGGCTTCCGGATCGCGGAAGAAAGCGGTCACGCCGATCAGTAGGTCACGAAACAAGGCGTCCACTTCGCACGGGGTCCGCTGCAGAAATTTGACGTAGTCGTCCAGCGCCTCGATCTTCGGCGCCGGGTTGGCGACCAGCGCCGGGAGTCTGCCAACGGCGTGTGCCGAATAGGCGATGAGTTGCGCGGGAATCTCGGCGGGCGGCAGCGCCCAATCGACCAGGCCGACGCCGACATCGGGGACCGCCGTCTCCGCGACGCTCGCGGTTGCGTCAGGGCTGCTGTGCCGGGAATTCCCCGTTGCAGGGGGGGCCTTCGTGGTCATTTTTCTGACTGCCATGCGCCTCCCCGACCGTTGCTTGCGAAGTCTGAAAAGAATAACAGGCTTCCCGATGGAGAAGTCTACATGGCCAGCAAGGCTGTCCGGTGCCTTGTCGTTGCCCGACAGGCTCTACTCTTGTGACGAGCCCTTACCAGTTGCTCTCCCGCTCCGGCGTCGAGGTGATGTTGTGGATCGAGAGGTCGGCGCCGTTGTATTCCTGCTCCGGATCGAGGCGCAGGCCGGCGCTGGCTTTCAGCACGCCATAGACGATGTAGCTGCCGACGAGGGCGATGACGATGGCCAGCACGGTCATGATCAGCTGCGGCATGAAGGCAATTCCGCCGACGCCACCGAGCGCCCTGCTGCCGAAAATGCCGGCGGCGATACCGCCCCAGGCACCGCACAGGCCGTGCAGTGGCCAGACGCCGAGGACATCGTCGATCTTCCAGCGGTTCTGGGTGAGCGTGAACATCATCACGAACAGTCCGCCGGCGACGCCGCCGACGACCAGTGCGCCCATCGGGTGCATGATGTCCGACCCCGCACAGACCGCGACCAGACCGGCGAGCGGGCCGTTATGCACGAAGCCGGGGTCGTTCTTGCCCGCCACCAGTGCCGCCAGTGTTCCCCCGACCATGGCCATCAGCGAGTTCATCGCCACCAGCCCGGAGATGTTTTCGATCGTCTGCGCGCTCATCACGTTGAAGCCGAACCAGCCGACGGTCAGGATCCATGCACCGAGGGCGAGGAAAGGGATCGACGACGGCGGGTGCGCCGAAATTCCGCCCTGCTTGGTGTAGCGCCCGTGGCGCGCGCCGAGCAGCAGTACGGCCGGCAGGGCGATCCAGCCGCCCATGGCGTGTACCACCACCGATCCGGCGAAGTCGTGGAACTCGGCGCCATAGCTTGCCTTCAGCCACGCCTGCACGCCGAAGGCCTGATTCCAGGCGATGCCCTCGTAGAAGGGGTAGATGAAGGCGACGATCATGAACGTCGCTGCCAGTTGCGGATTGAACTTGGCGCGCTCGGCGATGCCGCCCGAAACAATGGCCGGGATGGCCGCCGCAAAGGTCAGCAGGAAGAAGAACTTGGTCAACTCATAGCCGTTCTTCTGAATCAGGGTTTCTGCGCCGTGGAAGAAGCCGATGCCGTAGGCAACGCTGTAGCCGATGAAGAAATAGGCGATCGTCGATACCGAGAAATCGGTAAGGATTTTCACCAGCGCATTGACCTGGCTCTTCTTGCGCACCGTGCCCAGTTCGAGAAAGGCAAAACCGGAGTGCATTGCCAGGACCATGATGCCGCCGAGCAGAATGAAGAGAACGTCGCTACCAGACTTGAGGGCTTCCATGGTTTCTCCTGAAAATCGTGTCGAAGCCATCAAGCAAGATGCGTGCCGATGCCAAACGGTGCGTGTAATCAAGGAAGCACGCGCCACAAAGACAAAAAGCGCACCAGTCTTGTGCGCTTTTTGCTTGCTGTCGCCCCTTTATGGGGCTTGATGCACCAGTCCGTGCCGTGCCGAACCTATTCTGGTGCGGCGCCCGGCGGCAGAAGAACCCACATCTTTCCTTGCTGCTTCATGCGCCCGGCCTCGCTGCCGGCCTGGTCGCCGAAGCCCCAGAAGAAGTCGGCGCGCACGACGCCGCGGATGGCGCTGCCGGTATCCTGCGCGAGCATCAGGCGGCGCAGGGGGGTGGTCGTTGCCGGTCGGGTGGTGGACAGGAAAACGGGCGCGCCGAGGGGGACGTGGCGGGGGTCGACGGCGATGCTGCGCTCGGGCGTCAGGGGCACGGCCAGTGCGCCGTTCGGACCCTCGCCGTCGCCGCTCCTGATCGCCTGCTCGCTGAAGAAGACGTAGCGCGGGTTGGCGTTGAGCAGGTCGGCGAGGCGCGTCGGGTTGGCGCGCGCCCATTGCTTGATTCCCTGCATCGAAGCCTGGTCGAGGGTCATTTCGCCGCGTTCGACGAGCAGCTTGCCGATCGACTGGTAGGGGTGGCCGTTCTGGTCGGCGAAGGCCAGTCGCGTCATGCTGCCGTCGGGCAGGCGGACGCGCCCGGAGCCCTGTATCTGCAGGAAGAACAGTTCCACCGGGTCGTCGACCCAGAGCAGGACCCGGCCGCCGTTACTCTGCTCGCCGCGGGTAATTTCCGCCCGCGAGTAGTAGGGGACGACCTTGTTGCCCTGCAGGCGGCCGCGCAGTCGCAGGTTCTTGAGCTCGGGCTGGACGGCGCCGAGGTCGATGCTCAGCAGATCGGGCGGAACGCCGAGAACGGCTTCGACGTAGGGCTTGCCGCGGGTTCGCGAACCGCGCAACAGGGGTTCGTAGTAGCCGGTCACCAGGCCGTCGCTGCTGCCGTCCGGGTTGGTCAGCAGCCACGGCTGGAAGCGGGCCTCGAAGAGCTTGCGGATGGCCGCCGCCGATGGCGCGCTCAGCGCTTGCGCCTGCTCGCAGGCAGGACGCCACAGAGGCCATTGCGGGCGCTTGGCAAGCGCCCGGCAGGATTGCAGAAACGCCGGCAGGGCGGCGCGCAGATCGTCGTCGTTCCACGCCGGCAGGTCGCTCCAGCGTGCCGGCTGCAGCGGCTTGTAGGCGGGAGTGGCCGGCTTGCCCGGTTCGCCCGTCGCGCCGGGTTCGCACCCCGGGCAAGCCGGGCAGGCGGGGCAGTCGCCTTGCGGTGCCTCGCTGCGCGTGCCACAGGCGGTGAGCAGCAAGACCAGCAGGGCGGCGGCAAGAGCGCGGAGTGGACCTGTTGTCCGTGGTTGGCTTTTGAGCATCGTTTGGCTAGAGTATCGGGTTCGTCAAACCGCGGAGTATACCGTTCGATGACCGACCTCTTCCGGCAACTTGCCAGCTTTCTGCTGCGCGCCGAGACTCTCCTCGAGCGCATCGAACCCCTGCTGCCTCCCGCATCGGCGCTGCCCGACTGGCGGGCGGCGAAAGCCTTTCGCTGGCGCAAGAGCCACGGTGTCGGCTATTTGCAGCCGATCACCCGCCTGCCCGCCATTCGGCTCGACGACCTGCACGACATCGACGAGCAGAAGGCGCGGATCGACGCCAATACGCGTCACTTCGTCGCCGGTAAGCCGGCCAACAACGTGCTGCTCACCGGCGCGCGCGGTTCGGGAAAATCGTCGCTGATCAAGGCGCTGCTGAACGCCTATGGGGCCGACGGTTTGCGGGTCATCGAGGTGGAAAAGGGGGAGCTCACCGATCTGCCGGATATCGTCGAGCTCGTCGACGGGCGTCCGGAACGCTTCATCGTCTTCTGCGACGACCTCTCCTTCGATTCCGGCGACGCGCGCTACAAGGCGCTGAAGGTCGTCCTCGACGGCTCGATCGCCGCCGCGCCGGAAAACGTGCTGATCTATGCCACTTCGAACCGCCGTCACCTGATGCCCGAGTATTTCGCCGAGAATCTGGAGAGCAAGCGCGTCGGCGAGGAAATCCATCCCGGCGAGGCGATCGAGGAGAAGGTTTCGCTTTCCGAACGCTTCGGGCTGTGGATCTCGTTCTACCCGTTCGACCAGGACGCCTACCTGAACATCGTCGCCCACTGGCTGAAGTCCTTTGGCTGTGCGCCGGACGAGATTCCCGGCGCCGAGCGCGACGCGCTCAACTGGGCGCTCGAGCGCGGTTCGCGCAGCGGCCGCGTCGCCTGGCAGTTTGCCCGTGACTGGGCGGGTCGGCAGCGCGTGGCGCCCGCTCGCCCGCAGCGCTCGCGCACCAAAACGGTGCCCGGATCATCGGTGGTGGCGCGCAAGCGCCCGCGCGGCGCATGATCGTCGGCGTGCCGCGCGGCGCCGTGCAATGGGCTCGCCGATGACGGAGATCACCGAAGTCGTCGCCGCCGTCCTGCTGCGCGGCGATGCGGCCGCACCCGAGTTCCTGCTTGCGCAACGCCCGCCCGGAAAGGTCTACGCCGGTTACTGGGAGTTTCCCGGCGGCAAGGTCGATCCGGGCGAGACGCTCCATCAGGCGCTGGTCCGCGAACTGCAGGAAGAGCTGGGGATCACGGTGAACGACGTCTGGCCGTGGGTCTGCTGCGAGTTTACCTATCCGCACGCCACCGTCCGCCTGCGCTTCTATCGCATTCACGCGTGGCAGGGCGCGATCGCAGCGATCGAGCACAGCGCTTTCGCCTGGCTGAAAGCGGGCGCGGCGGCCTGTGTCGAGCCGATTCTGCCGGCCAATGGCCCGATCCTGCAGGCGCTCGCGCTGCCGCCCGTGTATGCGCTCAGCAACGCCGAGGAGAACGGCGTCGAAGCCGAACTGCTGCGCATCGAGCGCGCGCTGGCCGGGGGGCTGCGCCTGCTGCAGCTGCGCGACAAGACGCTGGCACCGGCGCGGCGTGCGGAATTCGCGCGCGCCGTGATGGCCCTTGCACGTCGCTACGAGCGTTACGAGCGTTACGAAGAGGGCTGCGCGCCAAGGGTCTGCGTGCTGATCAACGACGATCAGGAACTGGCCCGTTCGGTCGGCGCCCGCGGCTTGCACCTGTCGTCGCAGCAGCTCTGGCAGCTCGACTGCCGGCCGGATTTCGCGCGTGTTGCCGCTTCATGCCACAGCGCCGCCGACCTCGCGCGGGCGGCACAACTGGGGTTGGACTTTGTCGTTCTCGGTCCGCTGCTGCCGACCCTCAGCCATCCCGGTGCCGCCGGTCTCGGTTGGGCGGAGTTCTCGCGCCTCGTCGAACGTTCGCCGCTTCCGGTCTACGCGCTTGGCGGGCTGCAGCCGGAGATGCTCGAAACCGCCTGCCGCGCCGGGGCGCACGGCGTCGCGCTGATGCGGGGCTGGCGCTGAGCGAGCGTTGGCCGAAGTGGCGAGCACCCGGCCCGCAGGCAGTGCCGATCAGCGCGCGTCGACTACTTGCTGGCCGGGCAATCGTGCAGAGCAATCAGTGCGCGCCCGGAGAGCAGTCCGACCGAAAGCTGCGCCCCTGATGCCAGCGTGATGGCACCGGTCAGCGGCGCGGAGAGCGGGCAGTGAGCCGTTTCGACCAGGCGCCCGTCCTGCAGTGCGATGATGCGCAGCTGGCGGCGCGTCGAGCCGGGGACCACGAGCAGCGTTCGACCGTCGATGGTGACCGGCGCCGACAGGCCCAGCTCGGGTGATCCGTAGACGTGATTCGACACGCCGGCCAGCGCGGCAATCTCGACCAGCTGCTGTCCGTGGCGTCGGTAGATGCGCAGCGTGCCGCTGCGGTGCGGTGTGCTCACCGCGGCGATCTCGGCTTGCCCGTCGCCATCGAGGTCGGCAACGCCAACCGGGTTCAGCCAGCGCATCGGCGTGCCGATCGGTGGCGACTGCGCGCTGATTGCGAGGCGCCCATCGCGCAAGCCGATCAGCGCCAGGCGCGATCCGCTGTCGCGTTGGCTGACGATGGTCAGCAGTTCCGGGGGCTCGCCGGTCGCCAGAGTGACCAGGCGCGGCGCCAGGTCCTCGAAGACTTCATCGTCGGGAAGGGCGAGCGAATGGCGTTGACCGGCGTCGGTGCTCACCACCAAGCGGGCGTATTCGTGGGGTCGGCCAAGCGCGAAATGGCCATAGCGCTCGGCCGGCGCTGCATAGTGCGCGCCGGTCATCGTTTCGCCATCGGCCGCCGCCGCGGCGCTCAGCGCGAGGAGGGCGAAAGCGAGCGGTCTGCGCAGCGATCGGCGCGCAGTGGCCCGCTTGCCGGCCGCTGCCGCCACGCCGCCAGCAGGCATCACTCCAGGCTGAGAAGCTGCACGCTGCGCGCCGCAACCGGGCTCGTCTTTTCGCGTCGGAAGCTTGCAAATGGTTCTTGCGCGCTGCTGTCGCAGAGCTGTTTCCAGACGCCAGACGGGAGCAGGAAGGGAACCCGAATCTCGTCGCGGTTGATCAGGCAGAGCAGTGTCGCGTTGCTCGGCGCAGACGTGCCGTTGCCTGGCTGGGGAGCGAGTTGCAGCGCGAAGGCGCCGAGCTTGTTCGACTGCCAGTCGGCGACGCCCATCGGTCGGCCTGCAGGATGCCACCAGAGCGCGTCGGGCTGCGCGTGGTCGCCCGCTTCGCCGCTGAGCCAGTTCACTTGCCGCAGTTGCGGGAAACGCTTGCGCAAGGCAACCAGGCCGGCGACGAAGTCGATCAGCTCGCCGTCGGCATGCTGCCAGTCGAGCCAGGTCATTTCGTTGTCCTGGCAGTAGGCGTTGTTGTTGCCGCCTTGCGTGCGGCCGAGCTCGTCGCCGCCCTGCAGCATGGGCACGCCCTGCGCGATGAGCAGCGTGGCCAGCAGCGCGCGCTGCAGGCGACGGCGCTTTTCGAGCACTGCCGGGTCGTCGCTCTCGCCTTCTTCGCCGCAGTTCCACGACAGATTGTGGCCGTGTCCGTCGCGATTCTGCTCGCCGTTGAGTTCGTTGTGCTTGTTCTGGTAACTGACCAGGTCGCGCAGGGTGAAGCCGTCGTGTGCAGTGAGGAAGTTGACGCTGGCCTGCGGCGCGCGGCCCGCGCCCTTGAACAGTTCGCTCGATCCGGAGAGCCGCTGCGCGAGTGCGCCGACGCCGACCTCGCCGGTTAGCCAGAAGGCGCGCACGTCGTCGCGGAAGCGGTCGTTCCATTCGCTCCAGCCGGGAAGGAAGCGGCCCAGCCGGTAGCCGTCGGGGCCCATGTCCCAGGGCTCGGCGATCAGCTTGACATTCTGCAGCAGCGGGTCCTGGCGGACGGCGGCGAGAAAGGCGCTGTCGCGAGCCAGTGCGGCGGCGAGGTCGAAGCGGAAGCCGTCGACGTGCATCACGCCGACCCAGTAGCGCAGCGCGTCCATCACCAGTTGCAGGACGCGTGGCTCAGTGAGGTTGAAGGTATTGCCGCAGCCGCTGTAGTTTTCGTAGGCGGCGGGATTGCCCGGCCGCAGCAGATAGTAGCTCTGGTTGTCGATTCCGCGAAACGACAGCGTCGGACCGAACTCGTCGGTTTCGGCGGTGTGGTTGAAGACCACGTCGAGGATGACTTCGAGACCGGCGGCGTGCAGCGTGCGGACCATGGTCTTGAACTCGGCGATCACCGATTGCCCGTCGATGGTGGCGGCGTAACGCGGTTCCGGGGCGAAAAAGCCGAGCGAGTTGTAGCCCCAGTAATTGACCCGTCCTTCGCCGAGCAGACGTTGTTCGTCGAGGAAGTGGTGCACCGGCAGCAGGCTGACGGCGGTGACGCCAAGGCGCTGGAAATGGGCGATCATCGCCGCTGTGGCGAGCCCGGCGTAGGTGCCGCGCAGTGCCTGCGGCACGTCCGGGTGCAGCTGGCTGATGCCCTTGACGTGCACTTCGTGCAGCACGGTGTCGGCCCATGGCGTCGCCGGTGGGGTGTCGCCTTGCCAGTCGAAGCGCTCATCCACCACGCAGCACTCGAGACCGTGTGCCGGTTCTGCCGCCGTCGGATACGAAAAGTCACCGACGACCTGGCGCGCGTAGGGGTCGAGCAGCAGGCGTCCGGCGGCGAAGCGCTGGCCGTTCTCGGGCGCCTGCGGGCCGTGCACCCGGTAGGCGTAGCGCTGGCCCGGCTCCGCCCCGGCGAGGTAGCCGTGCCAGACCTGGTCGCTGCAGCGGGACAGGGGCAGGACGCGCATCCGCTTGCCTTCGAAGAGGCACAGCTCGACGCCTTCGGCATGCGCCGAAAACAGCGCGAAGTTCACTCCTTGGCCGTCCCAGGTCGCGCCGAGCGGTGACGGCCGTCCGGCGGCGAGCTTGTCCGCGTTCTCGCTCACGGTACCCATTCGAGGAACAGCGCGGCGAGTGGTGGCAAGGTGAGGTTCAGCGAGTATTCACGGCCGTGCGCGGGGACTCGTTCGGCGACCAGTCCGTCCGGGCCGTTGCCGACGTTGCTGCCGCCGTAGTGCTGCGAGTCGGTGTTGATGCGCTCGTAGTACCTGCCGGCATTCGGTACGCCGACGCGGTAGCCCTGGCGAACGACCGGGGTAAAGTTGCCGACGTAGAGCATGGCGCGTGAGCGATCACGCGTCCAGCGCACGAAAGCGACGACCGAACTGTCGGCATCGTCGGCAGCGATCCATTCGAAACCGGCCGGTTCGAAATCGACCTCATGCAAGGCCGGGCGGCTGCGGTAGAGGCTGTTGAGGTCGCGAATTAGATTGCGGACGCCGGCGTGATTCGGGAAGTCGAGCAAGGCCCAGTCGAGCGAGACGGCTTCGTTCCACTCGCTCCACTGGCCAAACTCGCCGCCCATGAACAGCAGCTTCTTGCCCGGGTGTGCCCACATGAAGCTATACAGCGAACGCAGGTTGGCGAATTTCTGCCACGTGTCGCCGGGCATCTTGTTGATCAGCGAGCCCTTGCCGTGTACCACTTCGTCGTGCGAGAGCGGCAGGACGTAGTTCTCGGTGAAGGCGTACATCATCCCGAAGCTGAGCTTGTTGTGATGGTAGCGGCGATAGATCGGATCCTGCGACATGTAGGAGAGCACATCGTGCATCCAGCCCATGTTCCACTTGTAGTGGAAACCGAGACCGCCCATCGACGGCGGCCGGCTGACCATCGGCCAGGCGGTGGACTCCTCGGCGTAGGTGTCGGCCGCCGGGTGCTCCTGACCGAGGACCTCGTTCATGCGGCGCAGGAAGGCGACTGCCTCGAGGTTCTCGCGCCCGCCATGCACGTTCGGTACCCACTGCCCTTCGGAGCGGCTGTAGTCGCGGTAGAGCATCGAGGCCACCGCATCGACGCGCAGGCCGTCGACGCCGTAACGCTCGATCCAGAACAATGCGTTGCCGATCAGGTAGTTGCTCACTTCACGACGGCCGAAGTTGTAGATCAGCGTGCCCCAGTCCTGATGCATGCCTTCACGGGGGTCGGCGTGTTCGTAGAGCGCGTCGCCGTCAAAGCGACTCAGACCGTGTTCGTCGGTCGGGAAATGCGCCGGTACCCAGTCGACGATCACCCGCAGGCCGGCGCTGTGGCAGGCGCTGACGAACTGGCGGAAGCCGGCCGGGCTGCCGTGACGGGCAGTCGGTGCGTAGAGCCCGAGCGGCTGATAGCCCCAGGAACCGTCGAAGGGATGCTCGGAAACCGGCAGCAGTTCGAGGTGCGTGAAGCCGAGGTCGACGACGTAGGGAATCAGCGTTTCGGTCAAGAGTTGCCAGTCGGGAAAGCCGCCATCGTCGGCGCGCCGCCACGAAGCCGGGTGCACTTCGTAGATTGACACGGGTGCGCCGAGCTGATTGCCGGCCGGAACGGGCGTGGCTTCGACCGGTGGTGGCAGGGCACAGACCACCGAGGCGGTCGATGGCCGCATCTCGGCTTCGAAGCCGTAGGGGTCGGACTTGAGGGGCAGCAGATGGCCGTGGCGCGAGCGGATTTCGTATTTGTAGCGGGCGCCGGCGGTCACGCCGGGCAGGAAGATCTCCCAGGCACCGCATTCGCGGCGCAGGCGCATCGGGTGGCGGCGGCCATCCCAGCCATTGAAATCACCGACGACGCTGACCCGCTGGGCGTCAGGCGCCCAGACCGCGAAAGCCGTTCCGGCGACACCGTCAATTTCGCAGAGGTGCGCGCCGAGGCGCTCGAAGGGGCGCAGGTGCGAACCTTCCGCGAGCAGCCAGACGTCCATCTCGCCGAGCACGGCCCAGAAACGATACGGATCGTCGGTTTCCTGGACGCCGTTTTCCCAGGTGATGCGCAGGCGGTAGGGGAAACTGCTGCGACGGCGCGGGATGACGCCTTCAAAAAATCCCTCGACGCCCTCGACGTCACGCTCCTTGAGCTCGGCAACCTGTTTGCCGGTCTTGGCGTCGACCACCGCCACTGCACGCGCGCCCGGCTGCATGCTGCGCACCCACAGCCGCTGGTCGGCATCGGTGTGCATCCCCAGGACGGCGTAGGGGTTGCCGTGTTCGGCCCGGCAAAGGGAAATGATCTCTGCGTTGTCAATCATTCGGCAGTTCCTCGATTGGTGAGCGTTTGCAGCTTCCAGGTATCGTCGGCGTAGTCGCGGATCGTCCGGTCAGCCGAGAAGGTGCCCATTCCGGCGACGTTGAGGATCGCCTTGCGCTGCCATTCGGCGGGCGTCAGGTAGAGCGCGTCGACGCGCGCCTGAGTGGCGACGTAGTCGGCGTAGTCGGCGAGCAGCAGGTAGTGGTCGCCGTAATGGACCAGGCAGTTGAAGACGTCGTGATAGCGCGAGCGTTCGCCGGGCGAGAAGAAGCCGCCGTCGATCTTGTCGAGCGCCTCCTTCAGTACGGGGTCGTTCTGGTACAGCTCGCTGGGCTGATAGCCGGTCTGCCTGAGCGCGGCGACCTGCGCCGTATTGTTGCCGAAGATGAAGATGTTATCGGCGCCGACCTGGTCACGAATCTCGATGTTGGCGCCGTCTTCGGTGCCAATGGTCAGCGCGCCGTTGAGCGAGAGCTTCATGTTGCCGGTGCCGGAGGCTTCCGTTCCGGCGGTTGAAATCTGTTCCGAAAGGTTGGCCGCCGGCATGATCAATTCGGCGACGGAAACCCCGTAGTTGGGAATGAACGCGACCTGCAGCAGGTCGCGGGTGCGTGGGTCGTTGTTGACCACCGCAGCGACATCGTTGATCAGCCGGATGACCTGCTTGGCCATGTGATACGAGGAGGCGGCCTTGCCGGCGAAAATGATGCTGCGTGGCGCAACGCCGGCCGTCTCGCCGTTGAGCAGCGCGTTGTAGCGGGTGATGACGTGCAGTACGTTGAGCAACTGCCGCTTGTACTCATGGATGCGTTTGACCTGCACGTCGAAGAGGCTGTCCGGGTTGAGACTGACGCCGACTTCGCGGGCCACGTAGTCGGCCAGGCGCAGCTTGTTGTCTCGCTTGGCGGCGGCAAACGCCTTGCCGAACGCAGCATCGTCGGCGACGCTGCGCAGGCCTTCCAGGCGGTCGAGATCGAGACGCCACTCCTTGCCGATGCGCTCGTCGAGCAGCGCCGACAGGCCGAGATTGGATTGCGCCAGCCAGCGCCGCGGCGTGACGCCGTTGGTCTTGTTGTGGAAGCGTTCCGGGTAAAGGCGGGCAAAGTCGGCAAAAATGGTTTGCACCATGAGGTCAGAATGCAATTGCGAGACGCCGTTGATGCGGTGGCTGCCAACGATGCTCAGGTGCGCCATGCGCACGCGCTTGTCTTTTTCATGGCCGTTGCCATCGTCGATCAGCGACACGCGTCGCATGAGGTCGATGTCGCCAGGGTAGAGGCGAACCACCTCGTCGAGGAACTCGTGATTGATGCGGTAGATGATCAGCATGTGGCGCGGCAGTACGCGCTGCATCAGCGTTACCTTCCAGGTCTCCAGCGCTTCCGGCATCAGCGTGTGGTTGGTATAGGAGAAGATGCGGCGGCACTGCTCCCAGGCTGCATTCCACTTCAGCCCGTGTTCGTCGACCAGCAGGCGCATCAACTCGGCGACACCGATCGCCGGGTGCGTGTCGTTGAGGTGGATGGCGACCTTGTCGGCGAGGTTGTCAAAGCTGCCGTACTCGTCGTCGTGGCGGCTGAGGATGTCCTGCATCGACGCCGAGACGAAGAAGTACTCCTGGCGCAGGCGCAGCTCGCGCCCGGCGGAGGTGCTGTCGTTGGGGTAGAGAACCCAGGAGATGTTCTCGAAGCGGTTCTTGAATTCGGCGGCACGCTGGTAGTCGCCGGTATTGAAGGCGCCGAGGTCGATTTCCGATGGGGCAGCCGCCTTCCACAGGCGCAAGGTGCTCACCCGGTCAGTGCCGTGACCGGGGATGACGTGGTCGAAGGCCTTGGCTTCGACCGAGTCGGCCGGATGCCACTCGGCCCAGTCGCCGCTGTGCTCGGCGCTGCCGCCGAAGTGCACCGTATGGTGCCTGCCCGCGCGCGGGAATTCCCATGGCGAACGATCTTGCACCCAGGCTTCCGGTTTTTCGACCTGCTGGCCGTTGACGATCGACTGCGCGAACATCCCGTATTCGTAACGTACGCCGTAGCCCCAGGAAGGCAGTCCGAGGGTGGCCATCGAATCAAGGAAGCACGCCGCCAGGCGTCCCAGGCCACCGTTGCCCAGTGCGGCGTCGGGTTCGCATTCCATCACCTCGTTCAGCGACGGACCCGGCGGCGTGAACACGGTCGCTGCCTGCTCACGAAGATCGAGTGCCGACAGGGCGTTGTTCATTGCCCGGCCGATGAGGAATTCCATCGACAGGTAATAGACCCGCCGTGCCTTGTTGGCACGGTCGGCGTGTTGTGTCTCGACCCAACGTTTTGCCAGTTGCTCGCGTGCCACCTGCGCCAGCGCATGGTAGTACTCCGCCTTGCCGGCGACATCTCGGTCGGTAGCCACCTGACAGAGCAGCTTGTGGTCGATCTGCGCGCGCAGCGGTTCTCCGTCAGGTTGCGATTCAATGGCTTTGGACATCAGGGAAGTACTCCAGTAGTAGGTTTCATAGGCCATCCTCGCTCTCGGCCAGGGCATGGGCGGCGCCCAGCAGGGCCGGCGTAGGCGAGAGCATTACATAGGTCGGAATTGCGGCCAAGTAGGCAGCGAAACGCCCCTTGGTCTCGAAGCGGGCGCGAAAGGGTGACCGCGCAAAGCGCTCGCCGAGGCGGGGAATAATACCACCGCCGATATAAACACCCCCCTGTGCGCCGAGCGTCAACGCCAGATTCCCGGCCAGCGAGCCGAGCATCGCGCAGAAGGTGTCGAGGACCGCGCTGCACTGGACGTCTTCGTTGCTCAGCGCGCGGGTGACGATCTCGGCGGTGGTCAGGGATTCGCTGGCCCGGCCGTCGACTTCGGCGACCAGGCGATGCAGCAGCGGCAGGCCGCTTCCGGAAATCAGCCGCTCGCCCGAGACGTGCTGAAGTTCGCGCCAGGCGAGGCCGAGAATCGCTGCTTCGCGTCCGTCTGCCGGTGCCAGCGAGCAGTGTCCGCCTTCGCCGCTCAGCGCCAGCCAGTGTCCGCGACCGAAGATCACTCCGGAGACGCCGAGGCCGGTTCCCGGGCCAAGCACTGCCTTGGGGGCCAGCGCGACGCTTGTGCCGCCGCCGACCTGCTGCAGGTCACGGGGGGCAAGTCGCGGCAAGGAAAGCGCCAGGGCGGTGAAGTCGTTGAGCAGGAGCAGGCGGCTCAGCCCGAGGCGCGACTTTATTTCCTCGCGCGCGAAGCTCCACCCGGCGTTGGTCAGTCGGATCACCTGCTCGTGGATGGGCGCGGCGAGGGCAATGGCGGCGGCGCGCAAGCCGGGGCAGGCGACCTCGGCGAGATAGGCCTCGATGGCCTCGATCGGTCCGGCGAAGTCGGCGACGGCGAAAATGCGCACCCGCTGCGGCGTGCCGTGCTCGTCGAGCAGCGCGAAGCGGGCGCGGGTGCCTCCGATGTCGGCGACCAGCAGCGCCGCTGACCTGCCCGCGCCGGTGGCGGGGTCGGCCGCGTTCGTCGGAGTCGAAGGGCTGGACGGGTGAGTGGATTCCATGGAGGTTTGCCGAAAGGTGCGCAGCCGACACTTGCCCCTTTGGCGACAAGGTTGCTGCAGATTCGAGAGGAAAATGCCCGGAGGGCGGTAAGCGAAGGCCGGGGCGCGAATCCTCGCACCACCTGCTGCGCCGATCAACGATTCATGTTGCCAGGCCGGACGATCCCCGTCGAACGAGTGCAAGCCTGTCGCGAGTCTGTCGGTTCAACGCTCGTTCTGTCAAGCCGGCAGCACGCCGGGCTTGCAGCCACGCGGCTCGCAGATCCGTACAATCAGCAGGGATCGTCGCCCGCCGTTCCAGCGTCGGCACTTTCCCCTCTCGTTTTCATGCTTTCCAGCTTTCCAGCCCGAGGACCCGCAGTGAAGTCAGCCCAGCACGCGTCTCTGATCAGCCGGCTTGTCGAAGTCGTCGGCGCCGATCACGTTCTCACCGCGGACGAGGCGATCTCCGCCCACCTCGCCGACTGGCGAGGGCGCTATCGTGGTGCCGCGATTTGTGTGGTTCGTCCGGCCAGCACGGCCGAGGTCTCGGCGCTGGTTCGCGCCTGTGCGCAGGTCGGGGTGGCAATGGTGCCGCAGGGCGGCAATACCAGCCTCTGCGGCGCGGCGACGCCGGCGCCGGAAGGCGACGCGGTACTGATCAGCCTGAGTCGTCTCCGGCGGGTGCGGGCGATCGATCCGGCGAACAACACGATGACCGTCGAGGCCGGCTGCGTGCTGCAGACGCTGCAGGAAGCCGCGGCGCAGGCGGGGCGCCTGTTTCCGCTGTCGCTGGCGGCTGAAGGCAGCTGTCAGATCGGCGGCAACCTGTCGACCAACGCCGGCGGGGTGCAGGTCCTGCGCTACGGCAACACGCGCGAGCTGACCCTGGGACTGGAGGTGGTGCTGCCCAGCGGCGAGATCTGGGATGGCCTGCGCGGCCTGCGCAAGGACAACACCGGCTACGATCTGAAGCAGTTGTTCATCGGCGCCGAAGGAACCCTGGGGATTATCAGCGCCGCGGTTGTGAAGCTCTTTCCCTTGCCGCGGGCGATCGCCACGGCGTGGTTGGCGATTGCCTCGCCGACGCAGGCGGTTCGTCTGCTCGGTGACCTGCAGGCCCGTTTCGGGGCCCTGCTGACCGCCTGCGAACTGGTCTCCGACCTTGCCCTTGGCCTGGTGCGCAAGCATTTCCCGGGTTCGCAGGCGAGCTTTTCGGCCAGCCCCTGGTATCTGCTCGTCGAACTCTCGGGCGGCGACGACGATCAGTCGCTCCGGCAGACGCTCGAGGCCTTCCTTGGCGAAGCCCTGGAAAGCGGCACGGTCAGCGACGCGGTCGTCGCCCAGAGCGGCGAGCAGGCGCGGCGCCTGTGGGCCCTGCGCGAGAACATTGGCGAGGCGCAGAAACTTGAAGGAGTGAGCATCAAGCACGACGTTTCGGTCCCGATTTCGCGCATCCCGGAGTTCGTCGAACGTGCCGGCCGCGAGCTTGCGCAATCTTTCCCCGAGATCCGCATCGTTGCTTTCGGGCACATCGGCGACGGCAACCTGCACTACAACCAGTCGAAATCGCAGGCCGGCGAGAACGCCGTCTTCATCGCCGCGCAGCCGGCGGTCAACCGCATCGTTTATGACCTGGTGCATGAACTCGGCGGCAGCATCAGCGCCGAACACGGCATCGGGCAGCTGAAGCGCGACGAGCTGTTGCGCTACAAGAGCCCGCTGGAGATCGAGATGATGCGGGCGATCAAGCGCGCGCTCGACCCGCAAGGATTGATGAATCCCGGCAAGGTACTCTGAGCGAACGGCCGCCAGCAGGCTAGTGGAGCGTCGGCGGCGCGGCGGGTGTGCTGGCGGTGGCCGCTGCGGGCGGCTGGCCGGCAAACAGTTCGTCGATCGCCTGCGCGTCGAAACGGTATTCGCGATTGCAGATGTCGTCCTTGATGAGCACCTCACCCTGTTCGTGGAGTGCCGCATAGACTTCTTCGCGGCCGAGCGAAAGGAGCATCGAGCGCACCTTGTCCCAGTCCTCCGGGCAGTTGTGGGCGACTGGCCTGGCGGCAAAGAGGCGCACCGTTTCTTCGCCAAAAAGGCGCAGCAGAAGTTTGTCGGCGGGGAGTGAGAGCAGCTCGGCGGGCTTGACCGTTGCCGCAAGCGCCTCGATGCGCGTCCAGCCGTCGGCGTCGCGCTGCTCGGCGGTGGGCAGGCGTTGCAGGAAAAGTCCGGCGGCGCCATCCTGCGATGCGGCCAGAAACAGGCGCGCGGGTTGCTGATCCGACTGCGCGAGGTAGTGCTCGAAAATCTCGGCAATGCTGTCGCCGGCGAGCGGCACGATGCTCTGGTAGGGCTCGCGCATCGACGCCATGTCAAGAGCCAGTTGCAGTTGCCCGTCGCCGAGCAGCTCCGACGCCGCGCCGGCTTCGATGGCGGCCGTGCATTTGGCCATGCCACGGATCTGCAACTGTTCGTTGCAGTCGATGACCAGCAGCGAGAGCGCGCCGCTGCCGCGGAGCTGGATGGTGAGCCGACCCGGCTGTTTGAGGTTGCCGGCGAGCAACAGCGTCGTCGCGGTCATTTCACCGAGCAGTTGGGCGACCGCCGCCGCATAGCCACGATTGTCGAGCATCAGCCGCCAGGCCGGGCCCAGGCGGACGACTGCTCCGGAGATGTCGAGGTCGTCGAGGAGAAAGCGGTGGAGGGTGTCGTTGCTCATTCGTTGTCCGTTGGTTCCAGGAATTCCCTGGCGTAGCTTTGCGCGTCGAAGCCGATCAGCAGGCGGTCACCGCAATCGATTACCGGCCGCTTGATCAGGCTCGGATACGCCGCCATCAGCCGCAGCGCCTGGTCTTCGTCGACATTGCAGCGTTGCTCTTCGGCGAGTTTTCGCCATGTCGTTCCGCGCGTGTTGAGGAGCAGCTTCCAGTCGCTGCGCCGGCTCCACTCGGCGATCTGGTCCGCGCTGATGCCTTGCCGGCGGTAGTCGACGAAGTCGAAAGCGACGCCATGATCGCTCAGCCAGGTGCAGGCCTTCTTCATCGTGTCGCAGTTCCGGATGCCGAAAATGCGCAGGTGGCGCGAAGGCGGGGGCGGGTCGGCGGTCATCTGTTCGGGGCTGGACGGCCCGGAATGTCACGAGACGGCGAGCATCCGCTCGAGCGCGACTCTGGCCAGTTCGGCTTCGTGCGCGGGAACCTGGATCGGGTTGACCACCCTGCCGTCGGCGAGGTTCTCCAGGGTCCATGCCAGATGCTGCGGGTCGATGCGCTGCATGGTCGAGCACATGCACACCGTCGGCGCCATGAACTGGACGATCTTGCCCTCGTGTTTGACTTCTTCGGCCAGGCGATTGACGAGGTTGAGTTCGGTGCCCACCAGCCAGCGGGTATTCGGGCTGGCTTCCTTGATCGTCCGCACGATGTGTTCGGTCGAGCCGACGAAGTCGGACTGCCGGCAGACTTCGAAGCTGCATTCGGGGTGCGAGATGACCAGTCCGTCCGGATGCTGATTGCGGAAGCGCAGGATGTGCGCCGGCTGGAACATCTGGTGCACCGAGCAATGCCCTTTCCAGAGCAGCAGTTTCGCGCGCTGGATCTGCTCGGCGCTCAGGCCGCCCATTTCGAGGTCGGGGTCCCAGACCTCCATCTCGTCGAGCGGGATGCCCATCTTGTGGCCGGTCCACCGGCCGAGGTGCTGGTCGGGGAAGAAGAGGATCTTCTCCCGGCGCCCGAAGGCCCAGGCGGCTATCGTCCCGGCGTTCGACGAGGTGCACACGATGCCGCCGCGGGCGCCGCAAAAAGCCTTGAGGTCGGCGGCCGAGTTGATGTAGGTCACCGGCGTCACCTGCTGCTCGACGTCGAGCACTTCGCCGAGTTCGCGCCAGCAGCGTTCGACCTTGGCAAGGTTGGCCATGTCGGCCATCGAGCAGCCCGCGGCGAGGTCGGGAAGAATCGCCGTCTGCTCCGGCTTCGACATGATGTCGGCGACTTCGGCCATGAAATGCACGCCGCAGAAGACGATGTACTGCGCGTCGGTCTGCGACGCCAGACGGGCGAGTTTCAGCGAGTCACCGGTGAGGTCGGCGTATTGATAGACGTCGGCGCGCTGGTAGTGGTGACAGAGCAGCACGGCCCTGGTACCCAGCCGTTCGCGGGCAGCGCGAATGCGCCGGTGGCAGGCGTCGTCCTGCAACTGGTTGAATTTGTCAAAGCTGATGGTGGCGGTTGGCATGTTCGCTTACTCGGGGCAATCGCACAGAACCCAGACCGGGTTCGCGGCAAGAAAGTTCAGCTGCGCCACGGCAGGCCGGCCTGACGCCAGCCACCGATCGTACCGCGCTGGCCGTTGGCGTCCTTGTCGCCCTCGAAGCCCTCGAGCACGTTGTAGCAATCGGCCTGCATCTCCTGGCCGGCCAGTGCCGCGGCATTATGCGAACGCGCACCGCTGCGGCAGATGAACATCAGCAGCGCTTCGCGATCGACCTGTTGCTTGAGTTGCGCCAGGAAGTGGCTGTTCGGCTTGTTCTCCGGGTAGCTCATCCACTCAATCTCGATGGCCCCGGGGATGCGCCCGACCCAATCCCACTCGGCGCGCGTGCGCACATCGACCAGCTTGGCTCCCGGCGCCAGTTGCCACACCTCGTGGGCTTCCCGCGGCGTCAGGGCGCCTGCGTAGGGGAGACCCAGTTCGCGTCCGCGTTCTCGGGCCAGCTGAAGCAGATCGGTCAATCTTCCCATGGGGCCTGCCAAGTGTAGTTGCACCAGGGGCGCAGTATAAACCGAGAAACGGCCTGTGACTGCTCGCTTGCGCGCGCGCTGGCAGCGGCGCGGGCGCAAGCGAGCGAGTCGCTACGCACCAGAAAGGTGCGTCACTCGCAGTGGTTGCACCGTCGCGGTGCAGAAAAAAGCCCAGGAACGCTCAATTGGCTTGTGGCACAATAAAAACCTGCAGGACAGGGGTTGGCACGTTTTCTGCTCTCCTTTCCCTCGTACCTATTTTCTACTGCCGCCGGTTGATCCGGCACCTGTTCAGGAGACTCTGCAATGGCAAGCCCGCAAGACGTGATCAACATGGTCAAGGAAAACGAGGCGAAGTTCGTCGACTTCCGCTTCACCGACACCCGTGGCAAGGAGCAGCACGTAACCGTGCCGGTCAGCGCTTTCGACGAAGACAAGTTCGAGAATGGCCACGCCTTCGACGGCTCGTCGATCGCCGGCTGGAAGGGAATTCAGGCTTCGGACATGCAGCTGATGCCTGATCCGAGCACTGCCTACATCGATCCCTTCTTCGACGAAACGACCCTGGTGATGACCTGCGACGTCGTTGATCCGGCTGACGGCCGCGGCTACGACCGCGACCCGCGCTCGATTGCCAAACGCGCCGAAGCTTATCTGAAGTCGTCCGGCATCGGCGACACGGCCTATTTCGGTCCCGAGCCCGAGTTCTTCATCTTCGACTCGGTGGCCTGGAGTGTCGACATGTCGGGCTGCTCGCTGAAGCTCTACTCGCAGGAGGCCGCCTGGTCGAATGGCGAGAAAGCCGAAGGTGGCGGTGGCTCCGGCCATCGTCCGGGCGTCAAGGGCGGCTATTTCCCCGTGCCGCCGGTCGATAGCCTGCACGATATCCGGTCGGCAATGGTGCTGACGCTCGAGTCGATCGGCGTGCCGGTCGAAGTCCATCACCACGAAGTCGCCACGGCCGGTCAGTGCGAGATCGGCACCGTGTTCAACACGCTGGTCAAACGTGCCGACTGGACGCAGCAGTTGAAGTATGTGGTGCACAACGTTGCCCATCAGTACGGCAAGACCGCCACCTTCATGCCCAAGCCGATCGTTGGCGACAACGGTTCGGGGATGCACGTCCACCAGTCGATCTGGAAAGACGGCAAGAACCTGTTCGCCGGTAACGGCTACGCCGGGCTGTCGGAACTGGCGCTGTTCTACATCGGCGGGATCATCAAGCACGCCAAGGCGCTGAATGCGATTACCAATCCGGGCACCAACTCGTACAAGCGTCTGGTGCCGCACTACGAGGCTCCGGTCAAGCTGGCGTATTCGGCCAAGAACCGTTCGGCGTCGATCCGCGTGCCGCACGTCGCGTCGGACAAGGGGCGGCGCATCGAGACGCGCTTCCCGGATCCGATCGCCAACCCCTATCTGTGTTTCGCGGCACTGCTGATGGCCGGCCTCGATGGCATCCAGAACAAGATCCATCCGGGTGATCCGGCCGACAAGAACCTCTACGATCTGCCTCCGGAAGAGGATGCCAAGATCCCGACGGTTTGCGCCAGCCTGGAAGAGGCGTTGGGCGCGCTCGACGTCGATCGCGAGTTCCTGACCCGTGGCGGTGTTTTTTCGGACGAGTGGGTCGACGCCTTCATCGAGCTGAAGATGGACGAGGTCAACAAGGTGCGCATGACCACCCATCCGGTCGAGTTCGACCTGTATTACAGCTGCTGATCACGCAGCGCGGGGAAGAGGACGGGCTTGCCCGTCCTTTTTTTTCGTCTGCCGAATGCCCCGGTTGTGCGTTTGTATTAGTTCGGGTCATCCAATACACTCGTAGGTGATTCGCGATTGAGCATGATGCGAGCCTGCAATCACCGGGTGGCGGGCTGCGACCAAGGAATGGGACGAAGATGAAAGCGCAGGAACTGTTTATCTCGAGCGCACTGCTTTCGTTGCTGGCATGGCCTGCTTACGCGCAGGATATCTACAAGTGCGACGTCGATGGGCGAATTACCTACTCGAATGTCCCGACCAGGAACTGCAGAAAGCTCATTCTCGACCCGGTCAACCTGTCGCCGGCTCCAAAGGCGGCGCGGACGCCAACGCCGACCAACTTCCCGAAGGTCGACGACCAGACGCAGAAGGCGCGCGATGGCGACCGCCGACGGATTCTCGAAAACGAGCTTGCAGCCGAGCAGAAAAACGCCGAGCAGGCAAAGAAAGCGCTCGCCGAGCAGGAGGCCATCGTACTGCCCAACGAGCGCATGCAAGGCGGCGCGATCAGTGGCGGCAAGGTCGAGGAACGCCTGCAGCCGTACAAGGACAAGGTGGCGCTGCACGATCGCAATATCGAGGCGATCAGCAAAGAGATTGCCAATCTACGCTGAGCGCGCGGGCGGGACGTCTCCGGCGCCCGTCACCAGCCATGTCTGAATCTTCCCCACACCCCTTCGGCGGGCTCGACCTGCTCTCGTCGGCAGTCATCCTGCTCGACGAGAATCTGGCCATCCGGCACATGAATCCGGCCGCCGAGAGCCTGCTGGCGATGAGCAGCAGAGTCTTTGTCGGCTGCCCGCTGGCCAGCGTCATCGAGTGCCCCAGCCGCTTCCTGGCGGCGCTCGACAGCGCGCTCAAGCATGGCTGGGACTACACCGGGCAGAACATCGACCTGCGCCTTACCGCGGGCGAGTTGCTGCGCCTGAACTGCGCGGTGAATCCGGTCGATACGCGGGAAGCCAGTCTGCTGCTCGAATTGTGGCCGATAGATCAGCAGCTCAGGGCAACCCGGGAAGAGCGACTGGTCGAGCAGCAGCAGGCAAATCGCGAGCTGATCAGAAACCTGGTGCACGAAATCAAGAACCCCTTGGGCGGCATCCGCGGTGCCGCGCAGTTGCTCGAGCACGAACTCAACAACCCCGGTTTGCGCGAGTACACGCAGGTGATCATCAAGGAGGCAGACCGCCTGCAGGATCTGATGCGGCGCCTGCTCTCGCCGCACCGTCCGATGCAGCCCGGACCGGTGAATATTCACGAGATTCTCGAGCGCGTGCGCAGTTTGCTGACCGCCGAGTTTCCGACCTTGCTCACCGTGCAACGCGATTACGATACCAGCCTGCCGGAGTTGATCGGCGACCGCGAGCAGTTGATTCAGGTCTTCCTTAACCTGGCCAGGAACGCAGCACAGGCGATTCAGCGTCAGCCCGATGACGGGGCGCGCGGCTCGGGCCAGATCACCTTGCGCACCCGTGTCGCCCGCCAGACGACCTTGTTCAAGCGTCGCTATCGCCTGGCGCTCGAAGTGCAAGTGATCGACGATGGCCCAGGTATCGCCGAAGACATACGCGAGCGCATGTTCTATCCGCTGGTTTCCGGTCGCGAGGGCGGCAGCGGCCTGGGTCTGACGCTGGCCCAGAGCTTCGTCCAGCAGCACCAGGGAACGATCGATTGTGAAAGCCGGCCGGGCGGCACTTGTTTTACGATTCGCTTGCCGCTTGGCTGAAGTCTGGCAGGTTTCTTGCTTTTATCGTCGGTAACACTGGCCACACACCCTGAGGAATCGATGAAAGCAGTCTGGATCGTTGACGACGACAAATCAATTCGCTGGGTGCTCGAAAAGACCCTGTCCCGCGAGAAGATACCCCTGCGGAGCTTTTCCTCGGCCACCGAAGCCCTGTCCGAACTCGACGCCGGCGCCGAGCCGCCACAGGTGCTGGTCTCCGATATCCGCATGCCGGGGCAGTCCGGGCTCGAGCTGCTGCAATCGTTCAAGGAACGCTTTCCGGCATTGCCGGTGATCATCATGACCGCCTACTCCGACCTGGAGAGCGCCGTGTCGGCGTTTCAGGGCGGCGCCTTCGAGTATCTGCCCAAGCCCTTCGATGTCGATCAGGCGCTGGAACTGATACGGCGCGCGATCGGCGAAAGCATGCACCAGACCGGTGCGCCGAATGAAGTCGGCCTGGTGCCCGAGATTCTCGGCCAGGCGCCGGCGATGCAGGAAGTCTTTCGCGCCATTGGCCGGCTCAGTCAATCGAGCGCCACGGTTCTGATCACCGGTGAGTCGGGTTCCGGAAAGGAGCTGGTGGCGCGCGCCGTGCATCGTCACAGTCCGCGCGCCGAGCAACCGTTCATCGCCATCAACACCGCCGCCATTCCCCGCGATCTGCTCGAGTCCGAGCTCTTCGGCCATGAACGCGGTGCCTTTACCGGTGCGGCGGCGCAGCGGCAAGGGCGTTTCGAACAGGCCGAGGGAGGGACGCTGTTCCTCGACGAAATCGGAGATATGCCATCGGAGCTGCAGACGCGGCTGCTGCGCGTGCTTTCCGATGGTCATTACTATCGGGTTGGCGGCCATTCCCCCCTGAAAACAAAGGTCCGGATCATTGCCGCGACGCACCAGGATCTCGAGGAGCGAGTTCGCCAGGGGCTCTTTCGCGAGGATCTTTTTCATCGCTTGAACGTCATCCGCGTGCGCCTGCCCTGCCTGCGCGAACGGCGTGAGGACATTCCGATTCTGGCCCGCCACTTCCTGCAGAAAAGCGCCAAGGAACTCGGCGTCGAGGGCAAGCGTTTTTCCGAAGCGTCCTTGAAGCACCTCTGCGCGCTCGATTTTTCGGGCAACGTCCGGCAACTCGAGAATCTCTGTCACTGGCTGACGGTCATGGCCCCGGGGCAACTCGTCGAACTCGCCGATCTGCCGCCGGAGCTGCGTGAGGCGACGCCGGCGCTGGCGGCAAACGATTGGCAGAGCGCACTGGCCGCGGAAGTCGAGCGAATGCTGGTCAGTGACGCCGGGCAGGTGCACGAGAAGCTGACGCAGGCTTTCGAGCGGGTGTTGATCAACCGCGCGCTGGCGCACACCGGTGGACGCAGGATCGAGGCCGCGCAGACCCTCGGCATCGGTCGCAATACCATTACCCGCAAGATTCAGGAGCTCGGACTCGATGCTGGCAGCGCCAGTGGCGGGGAAGATCGCGAGGCCTGCGTGTCTCGATAATCGGCGATAATGGCGCCTTGTTCCTGATGACGAAGCCATGAACGAGTCCGCTCCCAGGTCGCCTGCCGCGTCGGTGACCGATCTTGCCACTGCTGCTGCCAGCGACGTTGCCACCAATGCCGGGAGCACCTGCCGCATCGATCCGCGCCACGTGCAATCCCTGCTCGGCGCTCTAAGCCCGCGTTTCACGGTCACGGCGCTCGCCGAGTGCGTTTCGACGAGTACCGTGCTCCTCGAACGCGCGGCTCAGGGCGCCCCGTCGGGCTCCGTTCTGGTGGCCGACCGGCAGACAGGCGGGCGCGGTCGACGCGGGCGAAGCTGGTTGTCGACGCCCGAAGCCAGCCTGACCTTCTCCCTGCTCTGGTGCTTCGACGGCGGTGTGGCGCGGCTCGCCGGCCTGTCCCTCGCCGTTGGTCTGGCGGTGGCGCGCGGTCTGGCGAACAGCGGTGTCGGCGGCGTCGGATTGAAATGGCCGAACGATATCCTTCTCGAAGGCGGCAAGGTCGGCGGAATTCTGGTCGATCTCGATACGGCAGCAACCAGCACGCGGGCGGTGATCGGCATCGGTCTGAATCTGCAGTTACCTCCTGACGGCAACGAAGAGTTTCTCCACCGGCCGGCAGCGCTGGCGCAGGTGATGGCGCCGGTCCCCGATCGCCAGCTGTTGCTGGCGCAGTTGCTGACCGACCTGGCAGAGATCATGGACCGTTTTGAGGACGGCGGTTTCGCCGCCCTGCGCAACGACTGGCAGGCGTATCACGTCTGGCAGGGTCGCCAGGTGCGCCTGCTCGACGGCGTGCTGGTCGATCGACAGGGGCTGTGCCTGGGTGCGGATAGCGACGGCGCACTGCTGCTGCAGACGGAAGCGGGCATCGAACGTTGTCTGTCCGGCGACGTGTCGCTGCGCGCCGCATGATCGTCGCCATCGATGCCGGCAACAGCCGCATCAAATGGGGGGTTCACGATGGCAGTGCCTGGGTTGACGGCGGCGCGCTGGCGACCGCTGACGTCGGCAGGCTGGCCGAAGTCGCTGACCAGTGGCCGGCGCATGCCCGCGGCGTCGTCTGTAATGTCGCCGGGCCGACAGTCGCGGAGAGCATTTCGCGCTTGTTTGCCGGCCGCCACGCCGACCTGGTTTTTCTGCACGCCAGTGCCGCCGCCTGTGGCGTGCGCAGCCGCTACGAGAGTGCGCAGCAACTTGGTGCCGACCGCTGGGCGGCGCTGATCGGCGCGCGCGCCGTTCTCGATAGCGCCTGCCTGGTGGTCTGCGCCGGAACGGCGACCACCGTGGATCGGCTCGATGTCGGCGGGATCTTTGCGGGCGGACTGATCCTTCCCGGATTCGACCTCATGTGTACGGCGCTGGCGCGTAATACGGCGCAACTGCCGCTGGCCGATGGCGTCTTCCGCGCGCTGCCGCGCAACACCATGGACGCCATTGTCAGTGGCTGCCTGCAAGCGCAGTTGGGCGCGGTCGAACGCATGTTCCAGGAAATCGCCGACGAACCCGCGGCACGCTGTCTGCTGACCGGCGGCGCCGCCCCGCGCCTGGCTGCGCACTTGAAGATCCCCTTCCGGTTGATGGACAATCTGATTCTCGACGGGCTGCGCCGCTTTGCCGCTTCGCCGGGGCGCTGAGCAGCGCTGCCTGCGCGATCTGTCGACCGACCCTTTGCCGGTGCCGCCCGCCCTCTGGCCGCGCCGGATCATCAACGCTTGATTTCAGGAGACCGCAATGGCCCTCATGGACTTCATCAAGAAGCAGTTCATCGATGTCATCCACTGGACGGAAGAGGGTGACGGACTCCTCGCCACGCGTTATCCGATGCAGGACATGGAGATTCAATACGGGGCGCAGCTGACGGTGCGCGATTCGCAGATCGCGGTTTTCGTCAATGAAGGGAAGATTGCCGACGTTTTTGCTCCCGGTTTGTACACGCTGACGACACGCACGCTGCCGGTGCTTACCTATCTGAAAAACTGGGACAAGCTTTTCGAGTCGCCTTTCAAGTCGGACGTCTATTTCTTCTCGACCCGGCTGCAGCTCGATCGCAAATGGGGAACGTCGAATCCGATCACCCTCCGTGACCAGGACTTCGGCATGGTGCGGATGCGTGCTTTCGGCATCTACTCGTACCAGCTGAACGATGCGCAGAAATTCTACAGCGAGATTTCCGGAACGCGAGCCGAATACACGGTAGAGGATCTTGACGGCCAGTTGCGCAACCTTGTGATCAGCTCGATGACCGACCTGTTCGCTGAATCGGGCGTGCCTTTCATCGATATGGCCGCCAACCAGGACGAGTTGAGTCGGGCGCTGAAGGCCAGGCTGGACGCGACCTTCGCTCGCTACGGGCTGCTCCTTGATCGTCTGGTCGTGCAGAACGTGTCACTGCCCGAGGAACTGCAGAAGGTTCTCGATACGCGTATCGGCATGAACATGATCGGCGACCTCGGGCGTTACACGCAGTACCAGGTGGCGAGCAGCATTCCGCTGGCCGCGGAGAATGAAGGCGGCATCGCCGGCATCGGCGCCGGTCTCGGTGCCGGGCTCGGCATCGGCCAGACGATGACTGCCGCGATGGGGTCGGCGATGACGGCCGCGACGGTGCCAGCCGCAGGCGCCTCGCCGCCCGCCGCGGATGAGATCGTGGCGACGCTGGAGAAGCTGCATGCCCTGGTCGGCAAGGGCGTCCTTTCGCAGGCCGAATTCGACGCCAAGAAGGCAGAGCTGCTCGGCAAGCTCGTCTGAAGCGGAGACTTCCGCAGAGATCGGCGTGGCGGCCGTCCCGGGCCGCGTGTCTGTCAGCGTGTGGCTGGGGCCAGTCCGGACCAGATTTCGTTGAGGTCGGGGAAGTTCCATTTGGCCGGGTCTTCGCGGCTGATGATCTTCTGCCGGCAGCCGGGGCGCGCGAGGTCGAATACTTCCGGAAGAATCCGGGCCTTGCGTCCGGTCGAGAAGAAGACCTTGACCTGAGGGCTGAGCAGAGACTTCGTGTTCTGCTCAATGACCACGCCGAGGCGGCCACAATTGAGCAGCACCAGCGAACCGATGGGATAGATGCCGATGCTCTTGACGAAGGCCTGAAAGACGGCGGGATCGAAATGGCCCTTGCTCCACTCGGCCATCTTGCGCAAGGACTCGGCGGGATCCCAGCCGGCCTTGTAGGGGCGGTTCGAGGTGATCGCGTCATAAACATCGCAGACCGCCGCCATCTTGGCGAAGATGCTGATCGCCGCGCCTGCCAGGCGCCTGGGGTAGCCCGAGCCGTCGTCCTTTTCGTGGTGGTGGAGGACGACGTCCAGCGCGACCGGGTCGACGTCGCTGCTCGGGAGCAGCATCGCGTGCCCTTTCTCCGGATGCTCCTTGACGATCGCGAACTCGGCATCGGTGAGCTTGCCGGGCTTGTTGAGGATTTCGAGCGGTATCGCCGCCTTGCCGAGGTCGTGCAGCAGGCCGGCGATGCCGGCAGAACGCACCTCTTCGTCGTTGAGTCCGAGTTGCCGGGCCAGGGCGACCATCAACGCGCAGACGGCAACCGAGTGCATGTAGGTGTAATCGTCCGCGGTCTTCAGGCGCGCCAGGCTGATCAACGCACCCGCACTGCGGCTCACCGAGTCCGATATCTCTTCGACCAGGCGCTGCGCGCCGCCGGTGTTGACCGCCTTGCCCATGCGCGCCTCTTCGAACATCGAGGTCACCGCCTGCCGGGACTTGGCGACGATTCTGGCCGCGCGCGCGAACTCTGCGGCACTCGAAACGCGTGCCGTGTCGCGCACGGCGCGCGCAGTCGCCACCTGTTCGACCTCGACACAGGCTTCCACCTCGGCGAGCGAAACGCCCGCCTCGCCTGGCGGCAGATCAAGGCCTTTGGCGCAATCGATCCACACTTCCCTGACGCTGCTGGCGCGGATGGTGTCGATGTCTTTCGCGTCGGTAATGACAAACGACGAACGCCAGAAGGGGTGTTCGAGCCAGGAGCCGCAGAATTCCTTGAGGTACATGCCGACAATAAGCTGCTGGACGCCGATTCGCTTGAGCATGGCGGGGTCTCGGTGGCGGCTCCACACTGGAGCCGACGACAGTCTACACTGTCTCCAGTCACAGGAAAGCGGCCGCGAGGGCTGCTTTCCTGACTTGTCAGCCCGGCTTCTAGAGGCCGGCTTCTGCGCGCAGGGCCGCCGCCTTGTCGGTGGCTTCCCAGGTGAATTCCGGCTCCTCGCGGCCGAAGTGGCCGTAGGCGGCGGTCGTGCGATAGATCGGCCGCAGCAGGTTGAGCGCCTGGATGATGCCCTTCGGGCGCAGGTCGAAGTGTTTGCCGATCAACGCAACGATGACCTCGTCGCTGACCTTGCCGGTGCCGAAGGTATTGACCATCAGCGATACCGGGCGGGCAACGCCGATGGCGTACGCCACCTGGACTTCACAGCGCTCGGCGAGGCCGGCCGCGACGACGTTCTTGGCGACGTGGCGCGCGGCGTAGGCAGCCGAGCGATCGACCTTCGACGGGTCCTTGCCCGAGAAGGCGCCGCCGCCGTGTCTGGCCGCGCCACCGTAGGTATCGACGATGATCTTGCGCCCGGTCAGTCCGCAGTCCCCGTGCGGGCCGCCAACGACGAAGCGGCCGGTCGGATTGACCAGATAGCGGGTTGCGCTGTTGAGCAGTTCCGGCGGGATGACCGGCTTGATGATTTCTTCGATCACGGCTTCCGAAATCTGCGCGTGCGAGACGTCCGGGTCGTGTTGCGTCGAGACGACGATGGTGTCGATCGAGATGGGTTTTCCGTCCACATAGCGGACGGTGAGCTGGCTCTTGGCGTCCGGGCGCAGCCACGGCAGGCGGCCGTCGTGGCGAACTTCACCCTGGCGTTGCATGAGCCGGTGCGCATAATGGATCGGCAGCGGCATCAGCGACGGTGTCTCGTTGCAGGCGTAGCCGAACATCAGCCCCTGGTCGCCTGCGCCCTGGTCGAGGTCGATGCCCTGGCCCTCGTTGACGCCCTGCGCGATGTCCGGTGACTGGCGGTTGATGGCCGTCAGGATGGCGCAGCTCTTGTAGTCGAAGCCGATGTCGGAATTGTCGTAGCCGATGCGACGAACCGTATCCTGCGCGATTTCGCGGTAGTTGATGTGTGCCTTGGTGGTGATTTCGCCGGAGATGACGACCAGTCCGGTCGACACCAGGGTTTCACAGGCGACCCGCGCGGGCGGGTCTTCGGCCAGAATGGCGTCGAGGATGGCGTCGGAAATCTGGTCGGCGACCTTGTCCGGATGGCCTTCGGAAACCGATTCCGAAGTAAAGAGGTGCTCTGTGCTCATGTTTCTGTCTGCTCCAATGGAAAACCCCGAAACGGCGGCGTTGCCGGCTCCGGGGTTCGAGCAGACGACGCTTTAGCAGTATTTTTTTGGCCGCTGTTACGGCTTCCCCGCCCTGCAAGTTGTCCTGATTAACTCGGCGGAGGGATAATTATAGTTTTTCTCTGCCGGGCGGGTCAAACGTCGGCAGCGACCGGATGGTTACGTGATTACACTTTTTCGCCTCTTCAGCCGCCTGCCGCTCGCCTGGCTGCATGCTCTGGGCTCTGTTCTCGGCTGGCTGACCTGGCTGCTGTCGCCAAGCTATCGCCGTCACCTGCGCGAGAACATGCTGCTCGCACTGGGCGACGTCGAAGCCCGACGTATCCGCTCGGCAGCCATCGCTGAAGCCGGCAAGGGGATGCTCGAACTGCCACGCATCTGGTTGCGGCCGCTCGCCGAGACCGCCAGCCGTGTCGTCGAGGTCTCTGGCTGGGAACTGGTCGAAGCGGCTTCGCGGCGGGGCAAGGGGATACTCTACCTGACGCCGCATCTGGGATGTTTCGAGGTTACCGCACAGTACCTGTCTACCCATGCGCCGATTACCGTTCTCTATCGGCCGCCCAAGCAGCCCTGGTTGCAAACGATGATCGAAGCCGGGCGCGCGCGCGCGCAATTGCACCTGGCGGCGGCCGATCTTTCCGGCGTTCGCGGCCTGCTCAAGGCCTTGAAGCGCGGTGAAGCGGTGGGCATGCTGCCGGACCAGGCGCCGCGGGCTGGCGAAGGGCGCTGGCTGGACTTTTTCGGCAGACCCGCCTATACGATGACCCTCGCCGCAAGGCTGGTCGAGACCGGGGCGAGCGTGATCATGGTCTGGGCCGAGCGCCTACCCGCTGGGAAAGGCTACCATTTCCATCTGCAGGCGCCGACCGAGCCGATCTGCGGCAGCCTCGAAGAGCGCGCGCAGAAGATCAACCAGCAGATCGAAGTGCTGGTCCGCCAGTGCCCCCAGCAGTACCTTTGGGGCTACAACCGTTACAAGCGGCGGCGCAGCAGCGAGGCTTTGCCGACGTCGGCAGAAGCTGCGCAGCAGGGCGCCCAGTCCGAGGCGCAGCGGTGAGTGCTTCTGGCCATCGTCGCTGCATGGCTGTTTCCGGCGCCGGGATTCCCTGATGCAGATCGCCTTCTGTTTGTACAAATACTTCCCCTTCGGAGGCCTGCAGCGCGATTTTCTGCGTATTGCCCTGGCTTGCCAGGCGCGTGGTCACGCCGTCAGGGTCTACACGCTGGAATGGCGCGGCGATGTTCCGGCGGGCTTCGAAGTGGTCCTGGTGCCCGTCAAGGCGCTGACCAATCAACGCCGTTATGCGAAGTTCAGTGGCTGGCTGGGTGACGATCTGGCCAGACGACCGGCCGACCGGGTCGTCGGTTTCAACAAGATGCCTGGACTGGACGTCTATTTCGCGGCCGACCCGTGCTTTGAGGACAAGGCGCGTACGCTGCGCGGTGCCCTCTATCGGATGACGGGACGCTACCGCCATTTTGCGGCCTACGAGCGCGCCGTTTTCGCGCCCGAGGCGTGTACCGAGATCCTGCTCATCTCGCCGCTGCAAAGGCCGTTGTTCGAGAAGTACTACGCGACGCCCGGCGAGCGCTTTCATCTCCTGCCGCCGGGGATCGCGTCCGATCGCCGCGCGCCCGGCAATGCCGCCGAGATCCGCGCCGCTTTTCGGCGCGAGTTCGCCCTGGCAGAAGATGACCTGCTCGTGCTGCAGATCGGCTCGGGCTTCAGGACCAAGGGTCTGGATCGCAGCCTGAAGGCTCTCGCCGCCCTGCCGGCGGCGCTCGCCAGCCGTTGCCGGCTGTTCGCCATCGGCGACGACGAGGCGAAGCTTTTTCATGCCCAGGCGCGGGCGCTCGGAGTGGCCGAGCGGGTACGCATCCTGCGCGGTCGCAGCGACATCCCGCGCTTTCTCCTCGGCGCCGACCTGCTCATCCATCCGGCCTACAACGAGAATACCGGCACCGTCTTGCTCGAGGCGATGGTCGCCGGCCTGCCGGTCCTCACCACCGCCGTTTGCGGCTACGCGCATTTCGTCAGTGATGCCGACGCCGGGCTGGTCGTTGCCGAGCCTTTTCAACAGGCGTCTCTCGACCGCCTCCTGGCGCAGATGCTGAGCGACGAGCCCGCGCGTCGGCAATGGCAGTCGAACGCCCTGGCGTTTGCCGAGCACGCGGACATCTACAGCAACGCCGAACGCGCTGCAGAGCTGATCCTGAAGGCTCCGCCTTGAGCGGCGGCGTGCTCGTCCTTGACGAGCCCTTTCGCTCGCTGTGGGCGGGGCAGGATCCCTTCGTTGCCGTCGAGGCCCTCGCCGGCGAGGTCTTCCGCGAACTCGAGGGGCGCCGCACCCTGCGCACCGAAATCGCCGGGCGTGGCTACTTCGTCAAGATCCATCGTGGCGTTGGCTGGGGCGAAATCGTCAAGAACCTGCTTTCGCTGCGCCTGCCGGTACTCGGCGCCGCGAACGAGTGGCGGGCAATCCGGCGCCTGAGCGAACTCGGCGTCGACAGCATGCACGCCGTCGCCTTCGGCGTGCGCGGCCGCAACCCCGGGCGGCAGCACTCGTTCATCATCACCGAGGAACTGGCGCCGACGCTCAGCCTCGAAGACTTCTGTTGCGCCTGGGCAAGTCATCCCCCCGGCGTGCGCCTGAAACGCGCGCTGATTGGTCGCGTCGCCGGCATGGCGGGAAAAATGCATCGGGGGGGAGTAAACCATCGCGATTTCTATCTCTGTCATTTCCTTCTGCACCTCGATCCCGCACCGACGGACGACCGCTTCAGGCTGTCTCTGATCGACCTGCACCGGGCGCAGCTGAGAAGGCAATTGCCGCGGCGCTGGCGCGACAAGGACCTGGCCGCACTCTATTTTTCGGCGCTCGACATCGGCCTGAGCAGGCGTGACCTGCTGCGCTTTCTGGGCGCTTATTTTGCCTGCCCCTTGCGGCAGGTTCTGCGCGATGAAGCGCCATTGCTCGCCCACCTGGAAAGAGAAACGCCTCGCTTGCAAGCGCGTTTCGAACGCAAGGTGGCGGCAGGGGAGATGACATGAGGAAGTGGTGGATAAATCCGCAGTACGCGAGCAGCGAAGCGGGCGAGCGCTTTGGCGACATCGACCATGTCTTTGCGCTGGATGGCGAGACGATGGCCCAGGATTCCCTGAGTCGGGTGCTGCGCGTCGGCGTTGGCGGCAAGCGCTACTACGTCAAACGCTACACTGGCAACGGCAAGAACCTGCGCCGTCGCTGGTTTGGCCTGCGGCGCTGGCTGGGGCCGCCGCGGGTGCGTGCCGAATGGCGCAACCTGCTGGCTTTTCGAGCCTGGGGCATTCCGACCGCAACCCTGGTTGCCTACGGCCTGGAACGGCGTTTTGGTGGCTTCCTTCGCGGTGCGCTGGTCACCGAGGAAATCCCGGATACCATGGATCTCGCCTACCTGGCGCAGAGCAACGATCCGCGCCTGGCCGATCGTGCCTGGCTGACCCAGGTCTCGCGACAGATCGCCAGGCTCACGCGGACTCTGCACGACGCCGGTTTCGCGCACAACGATCTGAAGTGGCGCAACCTGCTGGTCGATGGCGGACCGTCGCCGACCGTTTATCTGATCGATTGCCCGAGTGGCAATTACTATCGCGGCACGATTCTCGAGTACCGCATCGTCAAGGACCTTGCCTGCCTCGACAAACTGGCGAGCAAGACGCTTTCGCGCAGTCAGCGTCTGCGTTTCTATCTTGCCTACACGCGGAACTCGCGCCTGGACAATGGCGATCGGCAGCGAATCGCCAAGATCGTCGGCTTCTTCGATGGCCGAGACTAGGCGCGGCGGGCCAGTGCCCCGGCGCATGGGCGCGGCGGAAACCGGCTTGCCCGTGGCGAGCGATGCGGCAACGCTGCGCGCCGCCGGTCGCCAGCCGCCACTGCCGTTTTGCGTGGCCCTTGCCGACGGCCGCCCGTTGACCATGCACCGCCTGTTGCGCGTCCTTCCCGGCAAGCGGCTGGTTGGCGAAGCGGAACTCGACGGCCGGCGGGTGCTCGCCAAACTGTTCGTCGGGCGGCGCTGCGAAAAACACTGGCGGCACGAACGTGGCGGTCTCGATGCGCTTCGTCAGGCGGACGTGTCGACCCCGGAACTGGTCGTTGCGACGGCCATGGCCGCCGGCGGCTACGCTTTGCTGACGGTTTTTCTCGAACCCGCGCAGAGCCTTGCCGAAGCCTGGGCGGAAGTCTCTGAACGAGCTGCTGGGGACGCTGAAGCGCTGGCTGTCCTGGCGCCGGCACTGGGCATGCTTGGCCGTCTGCATGCCGCCGGCCTGGTGCAGGACGACCTGCACCTCGGCAATTTCCTGCGTCATCAGGGCCGGATGCTGGTCGTCGACGGCGATGCGGTGCGCGTGATCAGCCGGGGACAGCGCCTGCCGCCGGCGGACGCCGGCGCCAACCTGGCGGTTCTGCTGGCGCAGTTGCCACCAGTGTGGGACGGGCAGCTCGCCGCCTTGCTGCCGGCCTACACGGCCGAGCAGCCGTTGTTGCCCGAGCAGGCGGTCATGCGACGCAATATCGAACGCGTCAGAGCCTGGCGGCTGGGTGACTTCCTGGCCAAGACGGTGCGCGAGTGCACGCTGTTTGCAGTCGAGCACACCAGCGCGCGCTTCAGCGCCGTACGCCGCGAGGAAGCCGAAACGCTGGCTCCCGTGCTGGCCTCGCTGGCCTCGCTTGACAGCGCCGTGGCGAGCGGCAGGGTATTCAAGGACGGCGGCACGACCACGGTCGCGCGCATCGTGGTGAATGCGCGGCCGCTGCTCATCAAACGCTACAACCTCAAGAACCTGCGCCACGCGTTCGGCCGTCTGTGGCGTCCGAGTCGCGCCTGGCATTCGTGGCGCGAGGCGCATCGGCTGCTCTTCTTCGGCATCCCGACGCCAAGGCCGCTGGCGCTGGTCGAGGAGCGCTGCGGGCCGCTGCGCCGGCGTGCCTGGCTGATCTGCGAGTATTGCCCTGGCCCCAATCTGCTCAACCATCTGGCAGCGGATTGCGAGCCATCGCCAGCCGAGGCGAACGCCATCCGGGATCTATTCGGAGCATTGCGTCGGCATCGGATCAGTCATGGTGATCTCAAGGCGACCAATCTTCTCTGGGACGGCGAGCGCGTTCTGCTCATCGATCTCGATGGCGTCGTGCAGCATCGGTCGGTCGCCGCGTACGAGCGCGCGTGGCGGCGGGATCGCGCCCGCCTGTTGCGCAACTGGCCGTCGGCCTGTGCGCTGCGGCGCTGGCTCGACGAGCAGCTGCCGGCCGCCTGCGGCTGAAGCGACGGTTTGTGCGACTGACCCGCTCCCGGTGCTCGCCTGCGGCAGACGATCAGCCGGCGGCGGCCGGGGTGTTGTCCGCCGCCGGCTCGCCGAATTGCGTCGCGTGCAGGCGTGCGTAGTGGCCGTCGTTGGCCAGGAGCTCGGCGTGACTGCCGCGCTCGACGATGCGTCCCTGATCCATGACCAGAATCAGGTCGGCCTTTTCGATCGTCGACAGGCGGTGGGCGATGACCAGCGTCGTCCGGGCGGCGATCACCCGGTCGAGAGCGTTCTGAATATGGCGTTCGGACTCGGTGTCGAGCGCTGAAGTTGCCTCGTCGAGGATCAGGATCGGCGCATCCTTGAGCAGGGCGCGGGCGATCGCCAGCCGCTGCCGCTGGCCGCCGGACAGCATGACGCCGTTTTCCCCGACCATGGTCTCGAAGCCGTCAGGCAGACGGTCGATGAACTCGCGAGCGAAGGCGGCTTCGGCGGCGTTTTCGATGGCCTCGCGTGGCGAGTCGGAAAGGTCGCCGTAGGCGATGTTGCTGGCCACCGTATCGTTGAACAGCACCACCTGCTGGGTGACCAGGGCTAGATGCTGGCGCAGGTTGCGCAGCGTGAAGTCCTCGACGTCGATGCCGTCGATGAGAATCTGGCCCGAGTCGTGATGGTAGAAGCGGGGAATGAGATTGGCCAGTGTCGACTTGCCGCTACCCGAGCGCCCGACGAGGGCGACCATCTGTCCGGGTTCGATCGCGAAGCTGATCCGGTCGAGAACGCGCGCAGTGCTGCCCGGATAGACGAAGGACAGGTCTTTGACTTCGAGCCGGCCGCTGACTCTCTGCTTTTCGATGCGTCCGTTATCGGGCTCCGGCTCCTGGTCGATCTGGGAAAAAATGCTTTCGGCGCCGGCCAGCCCTTTCTGAATCGTCGAGCTGACTTCGGACAACTGGCGAATGGGCTTGGGCAACATCCCGGCGGCGGTGAGATAGGCGACCAGGTCGCCCGCCGAGGCGTCGCCGCGCAGCGCCAGGACCAATACCAGCAGGACAGCCATCGCGGAAAAGGTGACCAACTGCAGCGCCGGGGTGTAAGTCGCGCTCGTCCTGACCATGCGCAACTGCTTGGCGGTATTGTCCTCGCTGGCCACCCGGAAGCGCGTCGACTCGTAATTCTCGCCGCCGAAACTGCGTACCACACGGTAGCCCTGGATGGTTTCCGAGGCGACATGCGTCAGGTCGCCCATGGTCGCCTGGATCTTGAGGCTTTGCCGGCGAAACTTGCGGCTGGCCCGGGTCACCATCACGCCGATGATCGGCAGGATGGCCACCATCACCAGCGTCAGTCGCCAGTTCATCCACAGCAGGTAGCCGAAGAGGAAGATGACCGTCAGTCCCTCGCGAATGACGACCTTGATCGCGTCGGTCGCCGCGCCGGTGACCATGGTTACGTCGTAGGTGATTCGCGAGATCAGATGACCGGTGTTGTGTTGGTCGAAATAGCCATTCGGCAGGTGTAGCAGGCTGTCGAAGAGGGCGCGCCTGAGGTCGTGGATCAGGCCCAGCGAGACCCTCGCCAGGTAGTAGTTGCCAAGAAAGGAGCCGACCCCCTGCCAGGTGACGACAATGACCAGCAGCAGCGGTACGCCGTAGGTCAGGTCGAGGTCGCCGGTGAAGGCATTGGCGTGCCGCGTGACGCTGCTCGGTTCGTTCAGTTCGTCGACAAGGTACTTCAGAATCCCGGCCATCATCGGTTGCGACGAGGCGAAGATCATGTAGCCCACCAGGCTGATGGCGAACATGCCGAGAAACGGCCGCAAATAGCCGAGCAGGCGAAAATAGATTCGTAGCGAAGAGGTGGCTGCTTTGGCGGGCTTGCTGGCGGCGGTCAAAGGAACTCAGTCCACGGCTTCGCTATCGTCGACGGGAGACACGGGTTCTATTTCGGCCGGCGCGTTTTCCTTGTAGAACCATTCCCTGCCAGGTCCTTTGCCACCATCGGGAATGGCGACCGAGACGACTCCGTCCGGAGTGGGCAGAAACGACTCGGGGACATCCTTCAGTGCCTTGCCCATGTAGCTGATCCAGATCGGCAGCGCTGCCGAGCCGCCGGTCTCTCGCCGGCCAAGGTTCTTCGGTTGGTCGAAGCCGATCCACGCGCAGGCAACGACGGTTTGCTGGTAGCCGCAGAACCAGGCGTCGACCTGATCGTTGGTGGTTCCCGTCTTGCCGGCGAGGTCGCGCCGCTTGAGCGTCGCCGAAGCACGCGCCCCGGTTCCGTAGATGGTCACGTCGCGCAGCAGGCTGTCCATCAGGAAGGCGTTGCGGGGGTCGATCGCGCGCAGGCGTTCATCGCCGGCAGTCGTTGGCGCCGCCTGCGCCAGCAGCTGATTCTTGTCATCCAGTATCTGGCTGACGATGTACGGCCGAATGTGGTAGCCGCCGTTGGCGAAGATCGCGTAGCCGGCGACCATCTGCCAGGGGGTGGCCGCGCCGGCGCCCAGTGCCATGGTCAGGTAGGGCGGGTGTTTGTCGGCGTCAAAGCCAAAGCGCGTCACGTAGTCCTGGACAAAGCGCACGCCGCTCGCCTGCAGGAGACGGATGGAGACCATGTTCTTCGATCTGGCGAGCGCTCGACGAATGCGCATCGGCCCTTCGTACTTGCCGTCGTAGTTTTTCGGCTCCCAGGCCTGACTGCCCGTGACCGTTGCCGGGAAGCTGATCGGTTCGTCGCTGACCACCGAGGCGGGGGTGAAGCCCCGTTCGAGCGCCGCTGAATAGATAAACGGCTTGAAACTCGAACCCGGCTGGCGCCACGCCTGCGTCGTGTGATTGAACTTGCTGCGGTTGAAATCAAAGCCGCCCACCAGTGCGCGTATGGCGCCGTCGCGCGGATCGGCGGCCAGGAAGGCTGCTTCCACATCGGGCATCTGAACGATGCGCCAGTTGTCTTTCTCGTCGCTCTGAACGCGAATGACCGCGCCCCTGCTGAGGCGTTTGTTGGCCGGAGCCTTGTCATCGATCATGCGTGCTGCGAACTTCAGCCCCTCACCACTGAGGGTGACGATCTCGCCGCCCCGCCGGTAGGCTCGAATCGCCTTGCTGCTGGCTTGCAGGATGATCGCCGGGTGCATGTCTTCGGCGTCGGTGAAATCCTGCAGCAGCTCTTCGAGACCTTCGTCCTGTTCTGATTTGATCCGGCTGATGTCGACGTAGGCCTCGGCACCCCGGTAACCGTGGCGGCGGTCATAGTCGAGGACGCCTCGCCGCACGCTGTCGTAGGCGGCTTCCTGATCGGCCTTGAGAATGGTCGTGTAGACGCGCAGGCCGCGTGTGTAGACATCTTCCGGAAAACGCTCGGCGGCGATCTGGCGCGCCATTTCGGTGACGTACTGGGCGTGCATTGGCGTCTCGCTGACGTCGCGCTTGATCACCAGTGCTTGCGCCAGGGCCGCTTCGTGCTGCTCGTCGGTGATGAACCCCAGATCGTTCATGCGCCGCAGAACGTATTGCTGACGAATGCGCGCGCGTTTTGGTTTCGCGACCGGGTTGTCGGCCGAGGGGGCTTTCGGCAGCCCGGCAAGCATGGCCACCTCGGCGATGGTCAGGTCAGCCAGCGGTTTGCCGAAGTAGGTCTGCGCCGCAGCGGCGAATCCGTAAGCGCGCTGGCCGAGAAATATCTGGTTGATATAGAGTTCGAGAATCTGATCCTTGCTCAGGTTGTGTTCGATCTTGAAAGAGAGCAGCGCTTCGTAGAGCTTGCGGGTGTAGGTCTTCTCGGAGGAAAGAAAGAAGTTCTTGGCTACCTGCTGGGTGATCGTCGAAGCGCCCTGGCGTTTGCCGCCACCCACCAGGTTGGCTTGCAGTGCGCGCAGGATGCCCAGCGTGTCCACGCCGCTGTGCTGATAGAAGCGCTCGTCTTCGGCGGCAAGGATGGCCTGCTTCATGATCGCCGGAACCTCGTTTATGCTGACCACGGCGCGACGTTCCTCGCCGAATTCGCCGATCAGATAGCCGTCAGCGGTGTACACCCGCAGCGGCACTTTGGGGCGGTAGTCGGTAAGAATCTCCAGCGACGGCAGGTTCGGGTACGCCAGGCTGAGGACCACGGCGACCATGGCCAGGGCTATGGCGGCGAGGCCGGCAACAAACACGAGCGGGTACAGGATCCAGCGGAGGGCGGTAGGCAACACGGCGTCCGGAATGAAAGGCAGATCCCGCTATTATATTGGCGCGGCCGTGAAAAAGGCGTGAAGATCGGCGCGGCTAGGCTGTCCGGAGGCGAGCGGCGAAGCGCCGGAAGCGACGGTGCTGCCCTCGACGTCGCTGCCCGCTGCCGCCAGGGTCTTTCACGCTGGCCATCTCCTGGTCATGGTAAAGCGATGGAAAGCCAATAGTTTTAGTGGTTTACGCTACACTCCTGGCCTAATGAGCGATGTCCCCAGTAACAACCATGAAATTGCTTTACACGTCGGGAGCTTGTTGCTAGCATCTAAAGTAAAGTATCAATAAATACGCTAACTACAAATTTTTGAAGGGTTTTTTGTCGGAGGGTGGCGATTTGCAGCTTGATCTTTCGATCTTCAATCCCAAGGCGCGCTCCCTGATCGGTCTGGATATCAGTTCATCGTCGGTCAAGATGGTGGAACTGGCCAGCGACGCAAAAGGCGGTTACCGCGTCGAGCGTTATGCGATTGAGGTCTTGCCCAGGGACGTCGTCTCGGATGGCAACATTGTCAACCTGGAGGCTGCGGCCGAGTCGGTCCGGCGCGCGTGGAAGAGGCTGGCGACCGTGACCAAGCAGGTTGCCATTGCCCTGCCGGCGTCGCACGTCATTACCAAGAAGATCATCGTTGCGGCTGGCCAAAGGGAAGAAGAGCTGGAAGTGCTGGTCGAGTCCGAGGCTAACCAGTACATTCCCTTCGCGCTCGAAGAGGTCAATCTGGATTTTCAGGTTGTCGGGCCGGTGCCATCGTCTCCGGACGAAATCGAGGTGCTGATCGCCGCGTCGCGCAAGGAAAAGGTGGAGGACCGTGTCGCCGTTGCCGAAGCGGCCGGTCTCAAGCCTGTGGTGCTCGATGTCGAGTCCTATGCGGTACTGGCGGCATTCGAGCTGATCGAAAAACAGCTTCCCGAGGGTGGTCAGGGGCAGATTGTCGCCTTGGTCGATGTCGGTGCCAACGTGATGAACCTGACCGTCCTGCGCAACGGCCAGCAGCTTTACGTTCGCGAGCAGGCGTTTGGCGGAAACCAGCTGACGCAGGATATTGCTCGCCTGTTCAGCATGAGCTTCGAGGAGGCAGAAGCGGAAAAGCGCCGCAACAACCTGCCCGAGCAGTACGAAACTGAGCTCTTGCGGCCGTTTCTTGAGTCGATGGCGCTGGAGCTGTCGCGTGCCCTGCAGTTCTTTTTTACGTCGACCCAGTTCAACCAGATCAACCACATCGTTCTGGCCGGCGGCTGTGCGGTCATCGCCGGAGCCGACGAAGTCGTCGCGTCGCGCACGCAGATCAACACCATCATTGCCAATCCGTTTGCCAATATGCTGCTTTCCGATCGCGTGCGCACCAAGAATCTGTTGACGGATGCCTCGTCCTTGATGGTTGCCTGTGGTCTTGCGCTGCGGAGGTTCGACGAATGATCCGCATCAACCTCCTGCCGCATCGGGAAGAGAAGCGACGCGCGCGGCGACAGCAGTTCTATGCCCTGTTCGGCTTGATCAGCGTTCTTTCCGGGCTGATCGTCTTTCTCGTGTACTCCGTGATTGGCGGCTATATTGCCGCCCAGGACGCCAAGAACGCGTTTCTCCAGACCGAGATCGCCGTCCTTGACAAGCAGATCGATCAAATCAAGCGGCTCAAGGCGCAAAGCGACGCCCTGATGGCGCGCAAGCGGATCATCGAATCCCTGCAGCGCGACCGGGCGGAAGCCGTGCGCTTGCTCAGCGAGCTCACCAAGCAGATGCCTGAGGGGGTGTATGTTCGCTCGCTCAAGCAGGTCGGGCAGAGCATCCATCTGATTGGCTACGCGCAGTCGAGCGCTCGCGTTTCGACGCTGATGCGCAACATCGAGGCGTCACCGTGGCTTGAGAAACCTCGTTTGATCGAGATCAAGGCGGTGCTGGTTGACAAGCGTCGCCTCAACGAATTCAGCATGTACGCCTACCTGAAAAGGGCTGCTGCGGGCCAGGAGGGGCAGAAATGAAGAAGCCCGAGCTGCCATCGATCGATTTCCGCGAGATGCTCAGAGACTTCGAGAATCTCGATCCACAGGATCCCGGGGCGTGGCCCGTTGCGCCGCGGGTGACCGTGCTGGTCGGCTTGTTGGTGATCCTCCTGCTCGCTGGCTGGTGGTTTGTCTGGGCTGACCAGCTCGACGCGCTGGAGAGCAAGGGTCACGAAGAGCAAAGGTTGAAAGACCAGTTCGTGGCCAAGAAGATGCAGGCCGTCAACCTCGACCTCTACGTTCAGCAGCTGGATGAAATCGACCGCTCGTTCGGTGCGCTGCTCAAGCAGCTGCCCAACAAGTCCGAAGTAGAGGCGTTGCTGGTCGAAGTCAACCAGGCGGGGATGGGCCGGGGCCTGCAGTTCGATCTCTTCAAGCCCGGTAGCGAGCAGGTGCAGGATTTCTATGCCGAACTGCCCGTCGACGTGCGCCTGACGGGGACCTACCATGACTTCGGTGCTTTCGCGGGAGATATCGGCAAGCTGTCCCGAATTGTCACCTTGAACAATATCTCGATCGTCGACAACCCGCAGCGCAAGGATGGAAGCCTGGTGCTCGATGCAGTTGTCAAGACTTTCCGCTATCTCGATGCGGAAGAACTGGCGGCGAAGAAGAGGGCTGCCGAGGCGGCGGCCAAGGGTGGCAGGCGATGAGCAAACTCCTTGCCTTGCTGGCTAGCGCCTTTGTGGTCGCCTGCTCGAGCGGCGATCATGACGATATCCGCGAGTGGATGAGCACGGTCGCGCAGGATGCCAAAGGAAAAATACCGCCGCTGCCGGTGGTCGAAGCCTACGAGCCCGTGCCCTACGACGTGGGCGACCTGATCGACCCGTTCAAGCCAGCCAAGCTGGGGTCGGATACCAGAAAGGGCGGTGGTGGCTTCAAGCCTGATCTCGACCGACCCAAGGAACCCCTGGAGCTGTACCCTCTGGAATCGCTGAAGTATGTCGGCGTGATGACCAGGGCAAAGGTGTCGTATGCCATCATTCAGGTCGAGAGCGCCTTGTATCAGGTCAAGATCGGCAACTACATGGGGCAGAACTTCGGCGTGGTGGTCGACGTTTCCGAATCCGAGGTGGTTTTGCGAGAGCTTGTTCAGGATTCCGCCGGTGATTGGGTGGAGAGGACGAGCAGCCTGCTGTTGCAGGAAAAGGGAGCGAAGTAAATGAAGCAGATCAGACAATACCTTCTCGGCCTGGTCGGAGCCGTGCTATTGACCTCCGGGATGGTCAGCGCGCAGGACGCTGGCTCGAATTCGATCGAGTCGATGAATGTCATTCAGCAGGGCTCGGTGCTCAACGTCAAGCTCACCTTCAAGGAACCATTGAAGGTATTGCCACCGGCATTCAGTGTCGCCAAACCTGCGCGCATCGCCTTCGATTTTTCGAATACGACCAACGGCCTGGGCAGATCGAGTCAAGCGTATAACGAGGGCGATCTGAAGAGCGCCAATATCGTCCAGGCCGAGGACCGCACGCGCCTGGTCCTGAACCTGCACAAGCCGATGACCTATGAAGCGACCATTGAAGGCAACAGCCTGCTGCTCGCTCTGGTGCCGAGCGCCACGACGCAGGGCGCCACCGCCGCCGTCGAGCATTTCGCCAAAGCGCTCCCGTCGACCAGCGCGAACACCGTTCGCGACATCGTCTTCCGGCGCGGCAAGGACGGCGAGGGCCGGATTACCGTCGATCTGAGCGACGCCAACGCCGGTATCGACATCCGCCAGCAAGGCGCGAATCTGGTCGTCGATTTCGCCAACGTGACGGTTCCGGGTGCGCTGCAGAAGAAGCTCGATGTGACCGATTTTGCCACGCCGGTGGTAAAGGTGAATACGGTTCAAAAAGGGCCCAATACGCGCATGACGATTACCCCGCAGGGGCTCTGGGAGCACAACGCCTACCAGAGCGACACGCAGTTCGTCATCGAAGTCAAGCCGATCATCGAGAACCCGAACAAGTTGGTGCAGGGGAGTCGCGGCGGCTATCAGGGCGAAAAGCTGTCGCTCAACTTCCAGAACGTCGATGTCCGCCGCCTGCTGCAGGTGATCGGTGAGTTTACCGGCATGAACATGGTGGTCAGCGATTCCGTCGGCGGTGCGATTACCTTGATCCTCAAGGACGTTCCCTGGGATCAGGCGCTGGACATCATCATGCAGCAGAAGGGCCTCGACATGCGCAAGAATGGCAACGTCATTCTGATTGCGCCGCGCGAGGAGATCGCGACCAAGGAAAAGCTCGACTTCGAATCGAGAATACAGATTGGTGACCTCGAGCCGCTGGTGGCCGAGAGCTTCCAGATGAACTACATCAAGGCCGACGCGGTGCAGAAACTGCTCATCGACCCCAAGCAGACCGTGCTGTCCAAGCGTGGCAGCGCCGTTGTCGAGGAGCGCTCGAACATTCTCTTCGTCAAGGACACGCCGAGCCGCCTGGACGAAGTGCGAGCGATGATTGCCAAGGTCGACATCGCCGCTCGGCAGGTAATGATCGAAGCGCGGATCGTCGAGGCTGGCGACAGTTTTGCGAAGAACCTCGGCGTCCGCCTGGGCTGGCGGCAAACCTTCCCCGACGGCGCGGTCAGCATCGGAGGGGGAGCCGTCAGTGGTCAGCTTGACATGGGCGGAACGCAGGTCAACCTGCCCGCGACGCCGCGGACCGGAAACGCCGGTACGCTGAACTTCCTGCTCTTCAACAACGCCCTGACGCAGTTCCTGACGGCCGAAATTTCCGCGCTCGAAGCCGACGGTCGCGGCAAGGTGATCTCCAGTCCGCGCGTGATGACCGCCAACCAGGTTGAGGCGATCATCGAGCAGGGCGTGGAAATTCCTTATCAGCAGGCGACCAGCTCGGGTGCCACCAGCGTCTCGTTCCGGAAGGCCAACCTGGCGCTGAAAGTAACGCCCCAGATCACGCCGGATGGGAAGATTTCCATGAAACTGGACGTCAACAAGGACACCCCGAACACCCGTCTGTCGACCGGCGCCGGTGTGGCCATCGACACCAAGCACGTCAAGACCGAGGTTCTGGTCGAGAACGGCGGCACGGTCGTCATCGGTGGCATCTACACGCAGGAAACCCGCAACAACACCACGCGAATTCCGTTCTTTGGCGATCTTCCCTACATTGGCTTCCTGTTCAAGAACCGGGAGATCATCGACGACAAGACAGAACTGCTGGTCTTCATCACGCCGCGGATCGTTGCCGACAACCTCTCGGTACGCTGACCGGGGCTTGGCGAGCACGCGAAGCCGGCGTCGAGCCGGCTTTTTTCCGGCCCGCCTCGGTTATTTCAGCTTGCGATAGAATGGATCGGTGAACATCGCGGACGAGAAACGCAACGTCTACCTGGTTGGCCTGATGGGGGCCGGGAAAACGACGATTGCCAAGGTTCTGGCGAGACGGCTGGCTTACCAGTTTGTCGACTCCGACCACGAGATCGAGGCTCGTACCGGCGTCAGCCTGCCGACAATCTTCGAGATCGAGGGTGAGCAGGGATTTCGCAAACGCGAGGCACAGGTCATTGCCGACCTCGCCTCCTTGTCCGGCCGCGTCGTGGCCACCGGCGGCGGTGCCGTGCTGCGCCCGGAGAACCGGGAGCGCTTGCGCGGCAGCGGCCTGGTCATTTACCTCGACGTGCCACTGCAAACCCTCTGCGAGCGCACGCGACACGACAAGAACCGGCCGCTGTTGCAGGTCAGCGACCCCCTGCTGAAACTAAAGGAGCTGCACGAGCAGCGCGACCCGCTCTATCGAAGCATCGCCGACCTGGTGGTCAGCGGATCTCGAATCAGTGCGCAAGCGGTCCTGCAACTGCTGGTCAAGGAAATGGAAAAAACATGGAAACGCTGAGCGTCGCCCTTGGTCACCGCGCCTATCCGATTCATGTCGGGCGCGCGCTGCTCGACAAGAGCGAACTGTTGCTGCCCTTCCTTCGCCAAAGAAAGGTGGCGATCGTCACCAATACCACCGTCGCACCCCTGTACCTCGAGCGCCTGTCGGACTCGCTGCGTCGTGCCCGAGTCGAAGTCGTCGAAATCATCCTGCCCGACGGCGAACAATTCAAGGACTGGCAGACGCTGAACCTCATCTTTGACGTTCTCCTGCAGCGCCGTTGTGAGCGGTCAACGACGCTGTTGGCGCTTGGCGGCGGCGTCGTCGGCGACATGACCGGTTTTGCCGCCGCGTGTTTTCAGCGCGGCATACCATTCATCCAGGTTCCGACCACCTTGCTCGCCCAGGTCGATTCGTCGGTGGGCGGCAAGACGGCGATCAACCACCCGCTCGGCAAGAACATGATCGGTGCCTTCTATCAACCGAAACTGGTCTTGACCGACACCGACACCCTGACGACGCTGCCCGATCGTGAGCTGAGCGCGGGGCTGGCCGAAGTGATCAAATACGGTCTGATCCGCGACCTGCCGTTTTTCGAATGGCTGGAAGAACACCTCGAACGCCTCCTGCTGCGCGAGCCGGCGGCGCTCGCCGAGGCCATTTCCCGTTCCTGTCGCAACAAGGCGGAAGTGGTCGTTGCCGACGAGCACGAGAGCGGCGAGCGGGCCTTGCTCAACCTTGGCCACACCTTCGGGCACGCCATCGAAACCGGTATGGGCTATGGCGAATGCTTGCATGGAGAAGCGGTCGCCGCGGGCACCATGATCGCCGCTCAACTCTCGTTGCAACTGGGCTGGATCGGCTCGTCCGAGCTCGACCGCATCGAGCGGCTGTTTCGGCGGGCGGGATTGCCGGTGTCCGGCCCGGCGCTGGAAGTCGAGCGCTACCTCGCGCTGATGCAGCACGACAAGAAGGTGCGCGACGGCAAGCTTCGCTTCGTCCTCCTGCAAGGAATAGGTCAGGCGGTGGTCAGCGACGCGGCGGCGCAGGACGAAGTCAGAACGGCGATCCTGGCGCGGTCCCCGCATGCCTGAGCTCGTTGCCTACGCCGTAAGCGCTGAAAACTCGCGCGGCCGGCGCTACCCGGACACCGAGCCGCTTCATCGCAGCGAGTTTCAGCGCGATCGAGACCGGATCGTGCATTCGACGGCCTTCCGTCGGCTTGAATACAAGACGCAGGTTTTCGTCAATCACGAAGGCGACCTCTTCCGTACGCGCTTGACGCACAGTCTCGAGGTCGCCCAGATTGCCCGTGCCATCGCCCGTTCGCTGGCGCTCAACGAGGACCTTGTCGAAGCCATTTCGCTCGCCCATGACCTCGGCCACACGCCCTTTGGCCACGCCGGGCAGGAGGCGCTGAACGAGTGCATGCGCGATCACGGCGGCTTCGAACACAATCTGCAAAGCCTGCGCATCGTTGATACGCTCGAGGAGCGCTATGCTGCATTTGACGGACTCAACCTCTGCTTCGAGACGCGCGAAGGAATCGTCAAGCATTGTTCCCTGGAAAACGCCCGCCAGCTGGGTGAGGTCGGTGAACGCTTCCTGGTGCGCCGGCAGCCGTCGCTGGAAGCGCAGATCTGCAACCTTGCCGATGAAATCGCCTATAACCACCACGATGTCGACGACGGCTTGCGTTCGGGGCTGATACGGGTCGAGCAGCTCGAAGAGCTGCGCCTTTTTGCGCGCCACGTCGCCGACGTCCGGCGGCTCCATGCCGCCGTTGGCGGGCGCCGTTTGATTCACGAGACGATACGGCGAATGATCAACGCCCAGGTTTGCGATCTGATCGAAACGACCGCCGCCAAGATCCGCCAACATGCACCGCGTGACCTTGCCGAGGCCAGGTCAGGGCCGGCCCTGGTCGCTTTCTCGGACGAGTCCTTTCAGGCGCAGCGGCAAATGAAGCACTTCCTGCGCACGCAGCTCTATCAGCACTATCAGGTCTTGCGAATGGCCAGCAAGGCGCGGCGTATCGTCAGCGATCTGTTTGCCGCCTTCAGCAGCGACCCGCGCATGTTACCCCCGCAGTATCAGCTGGCTGGCGAGGGCGATCAGGCGCGGCAGGTCGCCGACTATATTGCCGGGATGACCGACCGTTATGCCATCAAGGAGCATCGGCGCCTGTTCGCGGTCGGCGAGGGCTGACGCCGGTCGCGCGTGCGCAGCAAAGGCCTTCGTCGTCTCGGCAAATCCTGCAGCCGGCGCAACCGGTCAAGGCGATGGCCAATCCTTGATGTAGGCCTTGAGGAGCTTGTTCTCCATATTGCGTTCTTCGAGAACCGCCTTGGCAACATCGTGAAACGAGACGATACCGATGATCGTGTCGCCTTCCATGACCGGTACGTAGCGGGTGTGCGTATCGACCATCACTCGACGCAACTCGTCGACGTCCATTTCCAGAGTCGCGGTGGGAGGATGGGTATCCATTGCCTCGACGACCAGGATCTCGGCGATCGGTGGCGTCGGGCCAACGCGACGTTCGCTCTGGCGCTTGGCGAGGATCAGCATCACCTCGCGGAAGGTCAGCATCCCTGCCAGCTTGCCTCCCTCCATGACGATGACCGAGCCGATGTCGTTTTCCGCCATCATGATCACCGCTTCGGAGAGAGGCGAGTCGGGTTTGACGGCGAACAGCGCGGTATCTTTGACCTGCAGAACTTCTTTGACCTCCATGTTACCCCCTGGGATAGGAAAGCTGGCTGACGCGCTTCTTGACTGCTCGGGCTGATTCTATCAGATGTCGATCGACATCCGAAAACCTGCTCGTGCCGAGCGTAAACGGATCGTGCGGAGAAGGCACAACGCCCGCGAAGGCGGGCGTTGTGGGGTCGTGCCGGGTGAGAAACGAAGGCCCTGTGGTTAGGCTTTCAGCGCCGCCAACACCTCATCCAGCATCTTCTTCGCATCGCCAAAGAGCATGCGATTGTTCTCCTTGTAGAAGAGTGGATTGTCGACTCCCGCATAGCCGGAGGCCATGCTGCGTTTCATCACGATCGACGTGGTTGCTTTCCATGCCTCGAGTACCGGCATCCCGGCGATCGGGCTGTTCGGGTCGTCCTGCGCGCCGGGGTTGACGATGTCGTTGGCGCCGATGACCATGGCCACGTCGGTTTTCGGGAAGTCGTCGTTGAGCTCGTCCATTTCGAGGACGATATCGTAGGGAACCTTGGCTTCGGCGAGCAGCACGTTCATGTGACCAGGCATGCGTCCGGCGACCGGGTGGATGCCGAAACGAACGTTTACGCCCTTGTCGCGGAGAAAGCGCGTGATCTCGTACACCGTGTGCTGCGCTTGCGCGACCGCCATCCCGTAGCCGGGGATGATGATCACGTTCTTCGCGTCACGCAGCAGTTCGGCGGTCTCCGGCGCCAGGATCGGCACCACTTCCCCGGTCGGTTGCGCGCCTCCAGCCGCGGCAGCGCCGCTGGTGGTTCCAAAGCCGCCGGCGATGACGCTGATGAAGTGCCGATTCATCGCCTCGCACATGATGTACGAGAGGATCGCGCCGCTCGAACCGACCAGTGCGCCGGTAACGATCAGCAGGTCGTTGGAGAGCATGAAGCCGGTCGCAGCCGCCGCCCAACCCGAGTAGCTGTTGAGCATCGACACCACCACCGGCATGTCGGCGCCACCAATGGCCATAACCATGTGCACGCCAAAAGCCAGCGCGATGATGGTCATCACGATCAGGTAGGCCATTCCCTCGCCGGTAGTGTCGGCGTGCAGGAACTGCCGTCCGAAGAAGATGACCACCAGCAGACCAATGAGATTGATCCAGTGGCGTCCGGGCAGCAGCAGGGGGTTGCCGGAAATCTTGCCCGACAGTTTGCCGAAGGCGATCACCGATCCCGAGAAGGTCACCGCACCGATGAGGATGCCGACGTAGATCTCGATTTCGTGAATCGTTTTCTCGGCGCCGCCGAGGTGCGAGGCCGCGATCGGATCAACGTAGGTGGCGAAGCCAACCAGCATTGCCGCCAGACCGACCAGGCTGTGCATCAGGGCGACCAGTTCGGGCATCTGCGTCATCTGCACCTTGCGTGCGGCGTAAAGGCCCACGCTGGCGCCGATCAGCATCGCAAAGATGACCCACACCACGCCGCCGAAGCCGGCAACGTAGGGGCCGAAAATCGTCGCCACGACGGCAATGGCCATGCCGATCATGCCGTAGAGATTGCCGCGTCTGGCGGTCTCCTGGTTGCTGAGTCCTCCGAGGCAGAGAATGAAAAGAATCGTAGCTCCAATGTAGGAGGCGGTTGCCAAGCTGTAAGACATATTCATCGACTCCTATTTGCGAAACATTGCCAGCATGCGCTGAGTTACAGCGAAGCCACCAAACATGTTGATCGTCGCCAGGGCGATGGCCACGAACGCCAGCAGCCGAATCCAGCCGTCAGGCCGGTCGAGACTGCCTCCATCCATAGGTGGCGAAATCTGCACCAATGCGCCGATGGCGATGATGCTGCTGATCGCATTGGTGACGCTCATCAGCGGCGTATGCAGCGCCGGTTTGACGTTCCAGACGACCATGTAGCCAACAAAGCAGGCCAGTACGAAGACCGTGAAGTGGGAGAGGAAGGCCGGCGGTGCTCCGGCGCCGATGAGCAGGAAGAACAGCGCCGCAACGCCGAAAATCACCCCCGCACGTTTCGCCGACGACGGCGCGCCGGGTTTGCCGTGACCCGAGGATTTCGTGGCCGCGGCAGCAGGTTTGGCCGCCGCTGGCTTGGGCGGCGCGGCGGAAATTTTGGGCGCGGGTGGCGGCCAGGTGATTGCGCCGTCCTTGACCACCGTCGTGCCGCGGATCACCTCGTCGTCCATGTTGACGTCGATCGTGCCGTCCTTGTTCTTGCACAGTTCCTCAGTCAGGCGAAAGAGGTTGGTTGCGTACAGCGTGCTCGATTGTTTCGACAGGCGGCTTGGCAGGTCGGCGTAGCCGATGATCGTCACGCCGTGCTTGACGGTGACCGTTCCCGGTTCGGTCAGCTCGCAGTTGCCACCCTGCTCGGCCGCCATGTCGACGATGACGCTGCCCGGCTTCATCGACTGCACCATTTCGGCGGTGATCAGCTTGGGTGCCGGCTTGCCGGGAATCAGCGCCGTGGTAATGATGATGTCGACGTCTTTCGCCTGCTTGGCGAAGACCTCGCGCTGCGCCTTCTGGAAGCCTTCGCTCATCACCTTGGCGTAGCCGCCAACGCCGGAGCCTTCTTCCACGTAGTCGACAGGGACGAACTCGCCACCCATCGAAGTCACCTGGTCGCCGACTTCCGGGCGCGTGTCGTTGGCTCGGACAATGGCGCCCAGGCCCGATGCCGTACCGATCGCGGCCAGCCCGGCAACGCCGGCGCCAATCACGAAAACCTTGGCCGGGGGCACCTTGCCTGCGGCAGTGATCTGGCCGGTGAAGAAGCGACCGAATTGATGCGCCGCCTCGATCACCGCCCGATAGCCGGCAATGTTGGCCATCGAGCTCAGCGCGTCCAGTTTCTGCGCCCGCGAAATGCGCGGCACGCTGTCCATCGCCAGGACGGTCACCTTGCGCGCGGCAAGCTGTTCGAGCAATTCAGGATTCTGCGCTGGCCAGATGAAGCTCACCAGGGTGGCGCCCTCGCGCAGCAAGCCGACCTCTTCGGGCGACGGTCCACGCACCTTGAAAATAATGTCGGAAGACGACCACAAGGCGGCCGTGTCTTCGATAATTTGCGCACCAGCGGCGCGATAGGCGTCGTCGGACACCGTCGCGGCATCACCTGCGCCGGCCTCGACCTGAACAGCGAAACCCAGCTTGATCAGCTTCTCGACGACCTCTGGTACGGTCGCAACGCGCTTTTCCCCGGCTGCGATCTCTTTCGGAACTCCGATTATTAACGGCATTCAGTCCTCCATCTCTTGTCTCGTTGGTGCCAGTGTTCAAAAAAACGGTCCGCAAGCTGCGGAGTTCGCCTCCCGCACGAATGCGAATCGCCAGCCTCTATCCTGAAAACGGTCGAAGAATTTCCCGTTCCGCGGGGCGCGGAACGACCTCCCCCTGGCTTCGGCCTTGCCGGCCGGCACAGACGCCCCCGTCAAGCGCCTAGCGCCCGCAGCTTACCACAAGCGCAAAAAGGAATTCAGCATGCGGAACACCCTGAAAAAACGCCGTTCTATATGGGCAGCCGGGCTGGACGACGAAGGCGGGTTGCTGCGCACTTGCGCCGCCATGGGTGGCGATGCCGGGGGCAGTCATTGCCTTCGCCGTCGGCAGGCGCACCCAGCAAGCTGCGCCTGGCGATCGGCGGTGGAGATGGCGTGAAAATTGCTTGCAGAACGATCTGTGTGCGCCGCGAAGCAACGTTCACAGGCCGGCGATGGTCGCCAGCGCTGTATTTCGGTGCTCGCGCGCGGCTGCGCCGCACTCCGTTGGTGCGGCGCAGCATGTTGAACGCGGGCGGCATTCGGGGTATAGTCGCGGGTCGCCCGGAGTGGCCGGCTAGCCGCCTTCGCGCCCGTTTTTCGTGAGATTGCCGGTGCCACTCGCCCGGGTACATGCAGCTTTGCTTTATGAGGATTCGAGCGTGATCGATTCGACCATACCTGAAAGGCAGGGGCTCTACGACCCCGCCAACGAGCACGACGCCTGTGGCGTCGGTTTTGTAGCGCACATCCGGGGGCAGAAAAGTCACTCGATCATCGAGCAGGGGTTGCTGATCCTGGACAACCTGGATCACCGTGGCGCCGTGGGTGCCGATCCCCTGATGGGCGACGGCGCCGGGATCCTGATCCAGCTTCCCGATACGCTCTTTCGCGAGGAAATGGCCCACAAAGGCGTGCGCCTGCCGCCCGCGGGCGATTACGGCGTCGGCATGGTCTTTCTCCCGAAAGAGTCGGCGTCCCGCCTGGCCTGTCAGGAAGAAATCGAGCGCGCGGTGCGCACCGAGGGTCAGGTCGTCCTCGGTTGGCGCGACGTGCCGGTGGATCACGATCTGCCGATGTCGCCCGTGGTGCGGGCCCGCGAACCGGTGATTCGCCAGATCTTCATCGGCCGTGGTCCGGACATCATGGTCACCGACGCCCTCGAGCGCAAGCTCTATGCCATTCGCCGCAGTGCCGCCAACGCCATCCTGGCGCTCGGGTTGAAGCACAGCAAGGAGTTCTACCAGCCGTCAATGTCGGCGCGGACCATTGTCTACAAAGGCCTGCTGCTGGCGACGCAGGTTGGCGAGTACTACACCGATCTCCAGGATCCGCGCTGCGTTTCGGCGCTGGCCCTGGTTCACCAGCGTTTCTCGACCAATACCTTTCCGACCTGGCAGCTTGCCCACCCGTACCGCATGATCGCGCACAACGGCGAGATCAACACGGTGCGCGGCAACTACAACTGGATGCGCGCGCGCGAGAAGGGCACCTGGTCGCCGATGCTGGGTGCCGATCTGGAAAAGATCTGGCCGCTGATCTACCCCGGGCAGTCCGATTCCGCAGCCTTCGACAATTCGCTCGAGCTGCTGGTCATGGGCGGCTATTCGCTGGCGCACGCGATGATGATGATGATTCCCGAAGCATGGGAGTCGCACACCCTGATGGATCCCAAGCGCAGCGCTTTCTACAAATACCACGCGGCGATGATCGAGCCCTGGGATGGTCCGGCGGCGGTGGCCTTCACCGACGGCCGCCAGATCGGCGCGACGCTCGACCGCAACGGCCTGCGTCCGGCGCGTTATCTGGTGACCGACGACGATCTGGTGGTCATGGCCTCCGAAGCCGGCGTCCTGCCGATCCCCGAAGAGCGGATCGTCAAGAAATGGCGCCTGCAGCCGGGCAAGATGTTCCTCATCGATCTCGATCAGGGGCGCATCATCGAGGATCGCGAGCTGAAGGACACGCTGTCGCACCTCAAGCCCTACGAGGACTGGCTCAGCCGCATCAACATCAAGCTCGACGATCTGCCGGCGCCGACCACGGGGCCGGCACGGACCTACTCGGCGTCGCTGCTCGACCGCCAGCAGGCTTTCGGTTACAGCCAGGAAGACGTCAAGTTCATCCTTGAGCCGATGGCCAATTCCGGCGAAGAGGCCACCGGGTCGATGGGCAACGACTCGCCGCTGGCCGTCCTCTCGAACCGCAGCAAACCGCTGTTCAACTACTTCCGGCAGCTCTTCGCGCAGGTCACCAATCCGCCGATCGACCCGATCCGCGAACAGCTGGTGATGTCGCTGGTCTCGTTCATCGGCCCCAAGCCGAACCTGCTCGGAATCAACGAAATCAACCCGCCGTACCGCCTCGAAGTCGCCCAGCCGGTCCTCGACTTCGACAACATGGCGAAGTTGCGCCGCATCGCCGCGTATACCGGCAACAAGTTCCACTCCGCCGAGCTCGACATCTGCTATCCGCTGGCCTGGGGCAATGAAGGCGTCGAAGCGCGCCTGGCCTCGCTGTGCCACGAAGCCGAGGATCACGTTCATCGCGGTTCGAGCATCCTGATCGTCTCGGATCGTAAGTTCGACGCCGAGCACGTCGCCATCCCGGCCTTGCTCGCCACCTCGGCGGTGCATCAGCATCTGGTCACCAAAGGTCTGCGCACGCGCGTCGGCCTGGTCGTCGAAACCGGGGCGGCGCGGGAGACGCACCACTTTGCCGTGCTCGCCGGCTACGGCGCCGAAGCCGTACATCCCTACCTGGCGCTGGAAACGCTGCAGCATCTGGCCGGAGGCGACGCCGAAAAGGGCGACAAGGCGATCAAGCATTTCATCAAGGGGGTCGGCAAGGGGCTCCTCAAAGTGATGTCCAAAATGGGCATTTCGACCTACATGTCCTACACCGGAGCGCAGATCTTCGAAGTCGTCGGCCTGCAGAAGGCGCTCGTCGACAAGTATTTCACCGGCACCTCGACGCAGGTCGAGGGAATCGGCGTCTTCGAGGTCATGGAAGAAGCCATCTGCCTGCACCGCCAGGCTTTTGGCGACGACGCGGTATTGGCGACGATGCTCGACGCCGGTGGCGAATACGCCTATCGCGTGCGCGGCGAAGAACACATGTGGACGCCCGATGTGATCGCCAAGCTGCAGCACTCGACGCGTACCGGCAAGACCGAGACCTACCGGGAGTACGCGGCTCTGATCAACGACCAGACGCAGCGCCACATGACCTTGCGTGGCCTCTTCGAGGTCAGGGCGGCAGGACCTGCCATCGCGCTCGACGAGGTCGAGCCGGCGAAAGAGATCGTCAAGCGTTTCGCCACCGGCGCCATGTCGCTGGGGTCGATTTCGACCGAGGCGCACAGCACCCTGTCGATTGCCATGAATCGTCTCGGCGGCAAGTCGAACACCGGCGAAGGTGGTGAGGACCCGGCACGTTTCAAGGTCCTCAGCGGTGGCGAGACGCTGGCCGGTGTCATCGGCGCGTCGCGCGTCGAGCGCGATTACCAGCTGCAACCGGGTGACAGCCTGCGCTCGGCGATCAAGCAGGTCGCCTCCGGGCGTTTCGGCGTCACCGCCGAATACCTGGTCAACGCCGACCAGATCCAGATCAAGATGGCGCAGGGTGCCAAGCCCGGTGAAGGCGGTCAGTTACCCGGCCACAAGGTCTCCGAATATATCGGTTTCCTGCGCCACTCGGTGCCCGGCGTCGGCCTGATTTCGCCGCCACCGCACCACGACATCTATTCGATCGAAGACCTGGCGCAACTGATCCACGACCTCAAAAACACCAACCCGAAGGCCTCGGTCAGCGTCAAGCTGGTCTCCGAAGTCGGTGTCGGCACCGTTGCCGCCGGGGTCACCAAGGCCAAGGCCGATCACCTGGTGATCGCTGGCCACGATGGCGGCACCGGTGCCAGTCCGCAGTCGTCGATCAAGCACGCCGGCTCGCCGTGGGAACTCGGTCTCGCCGAGACGCAGCAGACACTGGTTCTCAACCGCCTGCGTGGCCGCGTTCGGGTACAGGTCGATGGGCAGATGAAAACCGGCCGCGACGTGCTCATCGGCGCCTTGCTCGGCGCCGACGAATTCGGTTTCGCCACCGCGCCGCTGGTCGTCGAAGGCTGCATCATGATGCGCAAGTGCCACCTCAACACCTGCCCGGTGGGCGTGGCCACGCAGGATCCCTTGCTCCGCCGCAAGTTCTCGGGCCAGCCCGAGCACGTCGTGAACTACTTCTTCTTTGTCGCCGAGGAACTGCGCGAGCTGATGGCGCAGATCGGCGTGCGCACGGTCAACGAACTGATCGGCCGCTGTGACCTGCTCGATATGCACAAGGGGATCACCCACTGGAAAGCCAGGGGGCTCGACTACAGTCGCATCTTCACCCGCCCAGCGGCAGCCAGCGAGACGCCCGTTTTCCACCAGCAGGAACAGGATCACGGTCTTGCCAGGGCGCTCGACAACGAGCTCATCGCGCTTGCTCGACCGGCCCTCGAACGCGGTGAGAAAGTGGTCATCGAGCTGCCGGTGCGCAACATCAACCGCACCGTCGGGGCCATGCTCTCCGGCCGCCTGGCCGAGCGCTATGGTCACGCCGGCTTGCCGGACGGGACCATCGACATCCATCTTACGGGCACCGCCGGACAGAGCTTTGGCGCCTTCCTGGCGCGTGGCGTGACCCTCGACCTGGTTGGCGAGGGGAACGACTACGTCGGCAAGGGTCTTTCCGGCGGGCGGATCATCGTTCGTCCGAATGCCGGTTTCCGCGGTGAAGCGCTGCACAACATCATCGTCGGCAATACCGTTCTCTACGGGGCAACCGAAGGCGAAGCATTTTTTGCCGGCGTCGCCGGCGAGCGCTTCGCCGTCCGCAATTCGGGTGCCACGGCGGTCGTCGAGGGCGTTGGCGATCACGGCTGCGAGTACATGACCGGCGGAACGGTCGTCGTGCTCGGGATCACCGGGCGCAACTTTGCCGCCGGGATGTCCGGTGGCGTGGCCTACGTCTTCGACGAGGACGGCAGCTTCGAGTCGCGCTGCAACATGGCGCAGGTCTCGCTCGAACCGGTCGAGGAGGAGTTCGCTGCCCGCCAGGGCAGCGACGCCGGCGACGAACTCGAAGGCCACGGCAAGGTCGACGTGCGTCACCTCGGCGTTGCCGACGAAGTCCTGCTCAAGGGCCTGATCGAGAAGCATCATCGCTGCACGGGCAGCCTGCAGGCGCGGCGGCTGCTCGACGATTGGGCGAAGTATCGCGCCAGCTTCGTCAAGATCATGCCGCACGAGTATCGCCGGGCACTCACCGAGATGGCGGCGCAAAAGCAACTGGAGGCAGCATAAGCATGGGTAAGCCGACTGGATTCATCGAGTATCAGCGTCTGGCGGAAGTCAGTGAGCCCGCCCAATCGCGTCTCAAGCATTATCGCGAGTTCATCGTCACTCTCGACGATGAACAGGCCAGCCAGCAGGGCGCGCGCTGCATGGACTGCGGCATTCCCTTCTGCAATACCGGCTGCCCGGTCAACAACATCATTCCCGACTGGAACGACCTGGTGTACCGCGGTCAATGGGAACAGGCGCTGGCCGTCCTGCACTCGACCAACAACTTCCCCGATTTTACCGGCCGCATCTGTCCGGCCCCGTGTGAAGCCGCGTGCACCCTGAACATCAATACCGACCCCGTGGGCATCAAGTCCATCGAGCATGCGATCGTCGACAAAGGCTGGGAAAAAGGCTGGATTCTGCCGCAGCCGCCGAAGGTCAAGACCGGCAAGACCGTCGCCGTCGTCGGCTCCGGTCCGGCCGGACTGGCGGCCGCGCAGCAGTTGGCACGGGTTGGTCACAGCGTCGTCGTTTTCGAGAAAAGCGACCGCCTCGGCGGCCTGTTGCGCTACGGCATTCCCGACTTCAAGATGGAGAAGGTGCATATCGACCGGCGCATCGTGCAGATGGAGGCCGAAGGCGTCGAGTTTCGCGTGAACCACGAGATCGGCGGCAGTGGGCCCGAGGCGATTCCGGCTGAACGCCTGCTGGCCGAGTTCGACGCGCTGATTCTTGCCGGTGGCGCCGAGTCGCCGCGCGACCTGGCCGTGCCGGGCCGCGATCTGGATGGCGTGCACTTCGCCATGGACTTCCTGCCGCAACAGAACAAGGTCAACGCCGGCGATCAGGTTCCGGAGCAGATCAAGGCCACCGGCAAGCACGTGGTGGTGATCGGCGGTGGCGATACCGGTTCCGACTGCGTCGGTACCAGTAACCGGCACGGAGCCCTGTCGGTGACCCAGTTCGAATTGATGCCGCAGCCGCCGGAGAGCGAGAACAAGAGTCTGACCTGGCCGTACTGGCCGCTGAAGCTGCGCACTTCGTCGTCGCATGAAGAGGGCTGCGCGCGCGACTTCGCCGTGTCCACCAAGGAATTCATCGGCGAAAGCGGCAAGGTCAAGGCCTTGAAGATGGTCCGCGTCGATTGGCAGAATGGTCGCATGAACGAGGTTCCGGATAGCGAGGTGGAGATCCCTGCTGATCTGGTGTTGCTGGCCATGGGTTTCGTTTCGCCGGTCAAGAACGGCTTGCTCGAACAGCTGGCGCTGGAACTCGACGCCCGCGGCAACGTCAAGGCGACCACCGATGGCGACGGCTGCTATGCCAGCAGCGTTGCCAAGGTCTTCGCCGCCGGCGACATGCGGCGTGGCCAGTCGCTGGTCGTCTGGGCGATCCGCGAAGGCCGCCAGTGCGCTCGCGAAGTCGATGCTTTCCTGATGGGCCGTTCCGATCTGCCCCGCTGAGCATCCGGCGGCGGCGCCGACGTCGTTGTTCCGGTCTGACGACGAGACGGCGGGCAGCGCCGCAAACTCCGCGCCGTGACTTAGTGCCGGGTTGCGCTTGCCCGCTGCTGCAACAATACGGCCTTGTGGCAGGGGTATTTCGGAATCAACCTGGCGCGCGCGCTTGGCGCCCGCCGGCGAGCGCCGGATACCCGCCACCGAAGGCTGCGGGAGCGCGACACTAGCGCACCGTCCAACTGGCTGTTTAGGGGTGTTCGCCAATGAATATCGTCATTCTCGCTGCCGGCCAAGGCAAGCGCATGCATTCGAACCTGCCCAAGGTTCTTCATCCGGTGGCCGGCAAGGCCCTCGTCGCGCACGTCATCGACTGCCGCCCGCAGCCTCGCTCCCCAGACCATCTGCCTGGTCTACGGTCACGGTGGTGACGCCGTGCGCACGAGTGTCGATGCGCCCGATTTGCACTGGGTCGTGCAGGAACCGCAGCTGGGTACCGGCCACGCGGTGATGCAGGCCGTCCCGCAACTCAGCGCTGCCGAAACGACGCTCGTGCTCTACGGTGACGTGCCGCTGATCCAGGCCGAAACGCTCAGGAAACTGGTGCACGCGGCGCGCGGCGCACTGGCCATTCTCACCGTCGAACTGGCCGACCCCACTGGCTACGGGCGTATCGTGCACAACGCCGCCGGCGAGGTGGTGCGCATCGTCGAGCAGAAGGACGCCTCCGCCGAGGAGCGCAGCATCCGCGAAGTCAATACCGGCATCATCGCCTTGCCCACCGCGCGCCTGGCCGAATGGCTCGCTCGCCTGTCGAACGACAACGCGCAGCAGGAGTACTACCTGACCGACATCGTCGGCATGGCGGTCGCCGACGGCGTGCCGATCCGGACCACGCAGCCGCAAGGGGAGTGGGAAGTGCTCGGCGTCAACAGCAAGGTGCAACTGGCCGAACTCGAACGCGTCGCGCAGCGGCAGACCGCCGAGCGGCTGATGGAGCAGGGCGTGCGCCTGGCCGACCCGGCACGCCTCGACGTGCGTGGCGAGCTGCTCTGCGGGCGCGACGTCTTCATCGACGTGAACTGCGTTTTCGAAGGTCGCGTCGTTCTCGAGGAAGCGGTCGACATCGGTCCTTGCTGCGTACTCAAGAACGCCAGCATCGGCGCCGGCTCGCGCCTCGCCGCCTTCAGCCACGTCGAGGACGCGATCGTCGGACCCGATGGCGTCATCGGGCCTTTCGCGCGCCTGCGCCCGGGGACCGAGCTCGGTGCCGGCGTGCACGTCGGCAACTTCGTCGAACTCAAGAACACCAAGGTGGCCGCACAATCCAAGGCCAATCATCTGGCCTACGTCGGCGACGCGATCATCGGCAGTCGGGTAAATATCGGCGCCGGAACGATCACCTGCAACTACGACGGCGCCAACAAGTTCAAGACGATCATCGAGGACGACGCCTTCATCGGTTCCGACACCCAGCTGGTGGCCCCGGTGACCGTCGGTCGCGGGGCAACGCTGGGCGCCGGGACGACGCTGACCAAGGACGCGCCGCCGGACACGCTGACCATCTCGCGTGCCAGGCAGGTTTCGATTAGCGGCTGGAAACGGCCACAAAAAGTGAAGAAGTGAGCTGACCATGTGTGGCATCGTTGCCGCGGTCGCCGACCGCAACATCATCCCCGTCCTCCTCGAAGGCTTGCGCAAGCTCGAATACCGTGGCTACGATTCGGCCGGGCTGGCGCTGATCAACGCCAGCGGCCTGCAACGCCTGCGCTCCGTTGGCCGGGTTGCCGAGCTGACCGCACAGGCCGACGGTTCGCAGGTTTCCGGCCACGTCGGCATCGCCCACACGCGCTGGGCGACGCACGGCATACCCAGCGAGCGCAATGCCCATCCGCACATCTCTGAAGGGCTGGCCGTCGTGCACAACGGCATCATCGAGAACCACGAAGCGCTGCGCGCGCGCCTCAAGGCTGCCGGCTACGAGTTCACCTCCGAGACCGACACCGAGGTCGTCGCCCATCTCATCGCTTACGAGCTGAAGACGACCCCCGATTTCCTCGCCGCCGTATGCAAGGCCATCAAGCAGCTGCACGGCGCCTATGCGATTGCCGTGCTGCGCGAGGCCGATCCGGGCCGCGTCGTCGTTGCCCGTGAAGGATCGCCGCTGCTCCTCGGCCTGACCGACGACGGCTGTTACGCCGCCTCGGATGCCTCGGCGCTATTGCAGGTCACGCGGCGCATGGTCTACCTCGAAAACGGCGATTGTGCCGAACTGACGCGCGACGGCTACCGTATCACGCGCATCGACGGCACGCCGGTCGATCGCGCCGAGAGCGAGTCGCAACTGTCTGCCGACGCCGTCGAACTCGGCCACTACCGGCATTACATGCAGAAAGAGATCTTCGAGCAACCGGTGGCTCTGGCCAATACGCTCGAAATGCTCGGTACCGCGCACAGCATCCAGCCCGGCCTGTTTGGCGCAGCCAGCGAGGAAACCCTCAAGGATGTCCGGCAGGTGCTGATCATCGCCTGCGGAACCAGCTACCACGCCGGTCTGGTCGCCCGTTACTGGCTTGAATCGATCGCCGGCATCCCGTGTTCGGTCGAAGTCGCCAGCGAGTACCGCTACCGCGACTCGGTGCCCGATCCGGCGACGCTGCTGGTGACCATTTCGCAATCCGGCGAGACCGCCGATACCCTGGCCGCCCTGCACCACGCCAAGACGCTCGGCATGCTGCGTACGCTGTGCATCTGCAACGTTCCCGAGTCTTCGCTGGTGCGCGAGAACAGCCTGCGTTTCATCACCCGTGCCGGTCCGGAAATCGGCGTCGCGTCGACCAAGGCGTTCACCACCCAGCTCGCCGCGCTCTACCTGCTCACCCTGGTGCTTGCCAAGCTGCGCGGTCGGCTCGACGAGCGGGCCGAGGCCACCGAACTGAACGCCTTGCGGCACCTGCCGATCGCGGTGACCAAGATCCTCGAAATCGAGCCCGAGATTCGCGAGTGGTCGGAGCAATTCTCGATGAAACAGCACGCCCTGTTCCTCGGTCGTGGTCGTCACTACCCGATCGCCATGGAAGGCGCGCTGAAGCTCAAGGAGATCTCGTATATCCACGCCGAGGCCTACCCGGCCGGCGAACTCAAGCACGGCCCGTTGGCGCTGGTCGACCGCGACATGCCGGTGATCGCCGTCGCGCCCAACGACGCGCTGATCGAGAAACTGAAGTCGAATCTTCAGGAAGTGCGCGCCCGTGGCGGCGAACTCTACGTCTTTGCCGACGCCGACAGCGAGATGCAGGAGTCGGACGGCATCCACGTCCTGCACCTGCCCGAGCACTATGGCGCCCTGTCGGCCTTGCTGCACGTCGTGCCGCTGCAGCTGCTCGCCTATCACGTCGCACTGGTCCGCGGCACCGACGTCGACAAGCCGCGCAATCTGGCCAAGTCGGTGACCGTCGAGTAGGCGCCACCGGCATGGCTCGCGCCGGGCGGCCCTGAACCGCCGGTTTCCCGGTAACCGCTGTCGGGCGGTCAGTACTTCACGCGCGCGAAGTAGGTCTTCTGGGACGCTTCCAGCGCCTGGCGCAGGGTGCTGATCCCCATCTGTTCGAGCAGCGGCAGCATCTTCAGGAAGACTTCGCTGGTGGCGATGGCGTCACCGAGCGCGTTGTGCCGGCCTTCGATGCTGATCCCCAGGCGTTCGGCGATCTTTTCCAGTTGGTGCGAGTCCTGGTTGGCGTGCAGGACTGCCGAGAGGAGCAGCGTGTCGAGGACGGGCTGGCTGAAGACCACGCCGGTGCTCTCCTCCTTGAGTTGCAGGAAGCGCATGTCGAAGGCGGCGTTGTGCGCGACGAGGACGGTGTCGCTGCAGAAATCGTGGAAGGCCGGCAGGACCGCGTCGATGGTCGGCTGGCCGCGAACCATGTCGTCGGTGATGCCGTGGATGCGGGTTCCTTCGGCGCGCAGCAGGCGCTCCGGATCGACCAGCTCGTTGAAGTTTTCCTGGCGCAGCATGCGGCCGTTGACGATGCGCACCGCACCGATCTGGATGATCTCGTCGCCGGCCGCCGGTTCGAGGCCGGTGGTCTCGGTATCGAAGACGGTGTAGCTGAGGTCCGCCAGCGGTCGGTCGAGGTCGATGCTCTGATCGCGAAAATCGAAGAGGTCGAAGTCGTAGTACTCGGGGCGCACCTGGCTATCGTCGCTGCCTTCCGGCTCGGCGAGGGTTTCGGGGATGGCCACCGGCAGAACCAGCCGGAAGAAGGCGCAATGCGCGGCCTTGTCACGCTGGTACCAGACTTCGCCGCCATGCCGGTCGATGACGTCGCGCAGCGACAGCGGCGAGTGCTCGCTGCCGACCTGCATCGGTTCCGTTTCCCAGGTGCAGAAGGTCTCCGACGACATGGCGTGCCCGGCCCAGATAACATCCAGGTAGGCCAGCTTGCCGAAAGGCTGCAGCCGGAAGCGCAGCTCCTTGATCTGATAATGTTCGATGAGGCGGAACGCCAGGCAACAGATCGAGAAGACCAGCGAAAAGCTCTCCGCGCGCAGCCAGAGCGCATCGTCGATTTCCTCGGTCTTGGTCGGCAGTCCGAGCTGTTCCTCGATGCGGCGCTGGGCGGCGGCGATGATGTCGATTCCCAGCACGTCTTCCAGTGGCCAGCGTGTCTTCAATGAATCGGCGAACTCGTTCATCGTCTGGTCGAGGCGCTGGCTCATGCGTACGACCTCGTCACTGACGATGCCGACGAAGCGCTCGCGCACCGCCGCTTCCATGTCCGGGTAGTCCATCAGGTTGCCGACGGCGACGCGGATGTTGGCCAGGCTGCCGCGGCTGCCGTCGGTCAGCGATTGCAGGACCTGATCGCGGCGCGACTCCTGCTCCAGGTTGCGGGTGATGTTCTCCACGGTGAGCACGTAGCCGCTGATCGCGTCGCTCGGCGAGTCGTCGGCGATGGACAACACCGGCACCAGTTGCACGCGCAACAGCTGGCCGCCGCGGGCGGTGGTGATGAAGTTGGCGATCGCCGTACCGGCGCCTTTCTGCAGACGCTGGCGCGCCACTTCGAGTGCGTGATCGATCTGGTTGCGTTCGAGGATCGAGAAGATCGAACGCCCGAGGCCGATCAGCGCGCCCCCTCCGGCAAGCGTCGTACTGCCCTGCGCCAGCGCCCTGAACTGCAGCCGGGCGCGGCTGTTGTAGAGCAGGATGCGGCCGTCCAGATTGCACACCACGACCGCCTGCGCCAGCTCCGACATCAGCGCTGCGAGGCGATTCTTCTCTTCCTCAACCGACGCCTTGGCGGCAGCGATCTGGGTTTCGACGTCGTCGAGCAGACCGTCGCGCTGTTGCGCCAGATCGTTGGTTGCTGCGGCGAGCTGGCGGACTTCCGGCGGGCCTTCGCTAACGACGCGGAAGTTGCGGTTGGCGGTGAGCATCAGGCGCAGGCTCTCGGCCATCTTGAGCAGGCCCTGCACATACTGGCGGAAGAGGTAGCGGATCACCAGCAGGCCGAGGACGAAGCCGAAAGTGGTCATCATCGCGCCCAGCGACAGGTGCGGAACGATCAGCTGGACGAGCATCGCGCGCTCCGGCGCTTTCGCTCCCGCCCAGATCAGCAGCGCCGTGACGACGAAGGGGCCGGTCATCAGCAGACCGAGGATGACCACCGAGATGGCGAAGCGGATACGTGCATTCATTCACTGGACCTGTTCAACGATTGCGGGTGCTCTGGTTCCCATCACCGCCCTCCCATAGTGGCGTGCATCGGCCCAGAAAAGTCGCCGGAAAGGCGACGAGCCATCACTTTAGCCGACTGGCAGCGGAAATGAGCAGGTGAGAGCGGGTCCTTGCCACTGCGCTCACTAGCTCGCCGGTCGGGGGCGGCGAGTTCGTGCCGGGATGCGGCAGAATTCCCCGCGCTGTGCACTAGTTCATAACCGACGATTGCCTGCTCGGGGGACACTGCCACTCGACGTGGTGCTACGGCGCCAGCGTTTCGAAAACCCTCTGGAGCACAGGCAAACCATGAAGCGAATCCTCTCGCGCACAATCGCCCTTCTCGGCATCTTCGGCAGCGTGTCGGCCGCGGCGATTACCATTGACGGCGATCTTTCCGACTGGGGGATCAATCGTTCGACCTGGGAGCCAACGCCCGGGAGCGGTATCCAGGCGAAGATCGAGGATCAGACAGGCAGTGGCAACTTCCGCCTGGGTCCCGGCTGGGGCGGGCAGGCCTACGACGCCGAAGCGCTCTATGCGCAGAAGGAAGGCGACACCCTGTTCATCGCCCTGGTCACTGGCCACAACCCGCGCACGCTGGAGCAACCCGGCCGCAACAGCTACGGCGCGGGTGACTTCGCCATCGATTTCGGACGCGACGGCACCTTTGAGCTGGGCATCAACATCAAGCATGCCACCAGCGTCAGCGCCGGTGGGGTCTACAGTTTCGAGTCCTTCGGTGTCGAAGGCGGCGTTTACATGAATCCCGCCTGGGCCTACGGCCTCTGGGACAGCGCCGGCAATTACACCGATCCGGGCAGCGGCGCAGCCTACTCCCCCGATCGGAGGCATCCCACCCATCTCACCGGCGGCACCCTGATCGGCATGGTGAGCGCGCTTTCCTACACCCTGGCTCCGGTGACCGGCTACGGCAGCAATCAGGGCGACGCGCACTACATCTACGAGATGAGTATCCCTCTGGAGCTGCTGCGCGATGCCCGCTGGAACGGCGAGGCATTCGACATTCACTGGACGCAGAACTGCGCCAACGACAGCATTGTCGTTGATCCTCCGGGCAGCGTCCCTGAACCGGGGACCCTGGCGCTGTTCGCTCTCGCCGCAGCGGGATTGCTCGTCGGGTGCAAGAAGAAGAAAGCAGCGAGTTGATGCGCTGCGTGTAGCCGCAGTTTTCGGGGGCAGCCGCCCCCGTTTTTGGTCAACCGATCGCCGCGCCCGGCGCTGGCCGCCGTGCCCGCCGTGTGCGTTGGGCGTGATATTCACGCGATAGCCCTGTTGGCTTTGACGACAGAGAATCGATTCGATATACTGCCGCACTCGTTGGCCAAGTAGCTCAGTTGGTAGAGCAGCGGACTGAAAATCCGCGTGTCCGTGGTTCGATTCCGCGCTTGGCCACCAGAAAAAAATTCAGCCCGGCCATTGGTCGGGCTGAATGCGTTTGGGCGGCCCGCTATGTCGTCGGCGCCACGGGTCGCTCTGCCGGCGTGGCGCCAAACTCGCGCATGTATTTCTCGAGGCTGGCGGTTGTCCCACAGACGAAGAGGACGTCGTCCGCGCGCACCTTGAACGCCTGGTCGAACTCCACCAGGACGTCGGTCCCACGTTCCACCGCCACCACCGCCGTCGCCGTCTTCTCGCGGATACCCACCTGCCAGGGGTGCCCCCCGACCAAGGCACCCGGCCCCACACGGGCCAGCTTGAGCCGCTGTTCGACGCTGACGGCGTCCTCGCCGAGCAGGTGGTGGGCGAGAATCTGGCCGGCGACCTGGCCCACCGAGAGCGCGAAATCGGCGCCCGCCTGGTAGAGGCGGGCGACGTTCGGTGCCAGGTTCACGCGCGCGATCAGGCGCACGTCCGGGGCATAATCGCGCACCACCGCGGTGGCGAAAACGCCGGCGCTGTCGTTGCTCAGGGCGAGGACGACCGCACGCGCCTTGCGCACCTCGGCGCGGTCCAGGGTGGCGTGTTCGAGGACGTTGCCGACCACATCGACGGCCGGGTCGGAGACATCGTCGATGACGATGATTGTTTCACCCGCGTCGCGCAGCATCTCGACCACCTTGCGGCCGACCGCACCGTAGCCGGCGACGACGATCGGGCCGTAACGGCGCAGTGGCGTGGCCAGGCGTTCGACCCGGGCCAGGTTGGCGTAGGCGCCGGTCGCCACGAGGATCGCGCCTGCCTCGACCCGCGTATCGGGGCCTTCGGCCGGGGCGAAACGGCCGCCGTTCCATTGTCCGATCACCGTCACCCCGTAGCGCGCGCGCATGCGCAGGGTGCCGAGCCGCTGCCCGGCCAGCGGGCTGCCAGCCTGCACGCGAAAGTCGGCGATGCCTATTCTTTCGCCGAGCAGTTGCAGCCCTTCCACCTTCGGGCTGATGCGCGAGCTGGCGCGGGCCGCCAGGGCCGCACCCAGCACGTGCGAAGGGGTGAACACCGCGGTGGCGCCGATCTTTTCCATCGCCGGACGGTGCAGGGGCTCTTCGGCGAGCGCCAGAATCGTTCCGGAAAAGCCGCGTTCGCGGGCCATCATGATGAACGTTGCGTCGGCGTGGTCGTCGGCGTTGGTGATCAGCGCCAGCGCCGTTTCCACGCCGGCCAGCATCCCGGGTTGTTCGTCGAGGGAGCCGAACACCACGTCGTAGCCACGATCGCGAAGGCGGCGGGCCTGGCGTTCATCCTGCTCCAGGATGACGAAGGCCGTGCCCACGCGGCGCAACTCCTCGACCAGCGAATCGACCGCCGGGCCATAGCGGTGGATGAGCACGCGCCCGCTCATCTCGGGCAGATTTCCCGGCAGGCGCTGCTCGAAGCGTTCCTCGAAGTAGGGCAGAAAGAAGACCGGGAAAATCAGCACGTAGAAGGACATGCCGACCAGTTCGAAAAAAATCACGAACAGGATCATCGCCGGATGGGTCCAGTGCGAGTCGCTTCCGTAGCCGGTGGTGGTCAGCGTTTCGGAAGCCCATTCCAGGCTGGTCCAGAAGTCGCGCGGAGAATTCTCCAGATGGGTCATCAGGAACATGTACAGCAGCGCCCCGGCCAGGATCACCAGGGGAATGCTGAGCAGCAGGGCGAACAGGCGTCGCGTCGAACGCTTGAAATGACCAATCACGGGGCATCTCCGGTAATCGTGAAGGGGCGGGAGGACAAGCCCGGGCCGAGCGCGCAGGGGGGCACGCGCTGGGGTGGGAGGGTTCCCTCTTCCTGCTGCGGTGGCGAGTACAGCCGAGTCACCGTAGGGCCGAAAGTATCGGCGGCGCGATAGAGGCCGTCAATGGACAATTTTGCCCATGACGCCGGCGTCCTCTGCCGCCTTCTGCCCGCCGACCGGCGGGCGGGCGTCGAAGCGGCCCGGGCGTGCCGATCGGGCAGCGAAAGGGATAGCCGGGATGGCCTCCGCCGGCCGTCGGAATGCCTGCCCACAGTGGTCTTCCCTGGCGCGAAAAAGGGGCCGCTCCTTCGTTGCCGTGGGCCGAAATTTGCCGCGGCGGCGGCCTTTTCCGCGTGGCCCTTCGCCAGGAAGCATGCCATTCGTGTTGTCCTGGCCACTTGCGGCTTGCTCCGATCGGCGGCATCATTCGCGGCGCGCAACGCTTCCGCTATCCGTTGCCACCCGCGTACGTCCCCGATAGCGTGGTTTCCGGAGATCTGCACGGATGATCGACACTTCAAGAAAGCTCACTTCCATACTGTGCTCGGCCGCCCTTGTCGCCATCCTGGGGGGCTGTTCGACGCTGGAGAATACCGTCGCGGGCAAGAGCGCTGCGGGCGGCGCCGGGCAAACGGCAGGCGTTTACTACGCCGGATCGGCCGATCTACCGCTCTACCGCACACCGGGCGGTGCGCTCATCAGCCGTCTGCCCCAGTACGCGAAGCTGTATCGGAGCGATTTGCAACGCGGCTTTGCTCACGTCCGCGTCGAAGCGACGGGCGAAGCGGGCTGGGTGGAGAACGCGAAGCTGATCTGGCGCCTGCCAGCGCACGAGTCTTCGGAACAGGTCCGCGAACCCCTGCGCGAGGCCGAGGCCGAGGCGGTGCCGGCGGCGCCAGTCGTCGAGTCGCCGGAACCGGAGCGGGCGGCGCAAGCCGTCAAGCCGCAGCAGTCGCCGTCGCCAGCGGCCGCATCATCGTCGAGCGCGCCTGCGAAATCGACGGTCGCGCCGTCGATTTTCAACCCCTACTAATCCGGCGCCGGTGGCCATGAACAGCGCGAGCGCAGCGGCCGACCCGGTTCGTCCCGACCCGCCGGCCCACCCTCTCGATCAGCCGCTGGCGATGCTGCTGGCCGTGTCCCCGTTGCGCAAGGCCCAGGTGATCGACGACATCGTTCACGGCTCGATACCGCGTCCGCTGTACTACGTGTTGCTGCTTGCCTCGGCGGGAATCGCCGCCTTCGGACTGCTGGCCAACAGCGCTGCCGTGGTCATCGGCGCCATGCTCGTCTCGCCGCTGATGGCGCCGATTTTCGGCATCGCACTGGCGCTGTCCCGCGGCGACCTGCGCCTGTTGCGCCACGCCGTGGTCTCCGAGTTTGGTGGCGTGTTGCTGATCATCGGCTTTGCCGTGGTCCTGGGCCTCTTGCCGTTTGCCCTCGAGGTGACGCCCGAGATGCTGGCGCGCACCAAGCCGTCGCTGATCGATCTCTTCGTGGCCACCCTGGCGGGCCTGGCCGGTGGCCTGGCGCTGGTCGATGAACGAACCAGTCCCGCGCTCCCGGGCGTGGCGATCGCCACTTCGCTGACCCCACCGCTCGCCACCTGCGGCCTGTCGCTGGCGTTCGGGGCTTTCGATGGCGCCTGGGGTGCCTTCCTGCTCTTCTTTGCCAACTTCCTCGCCATCCTCGCCGTTTCCGCGACGATCTTCATCGTCGCCGGCTTCGTCACCCGCGCCGAGCTGGGCACGCGGACGGATTTCCTGAAGCGTTTCTCCGCGGCCGGCATCGGGCTGCTGGCCGTTGCCGCCATCCTCACCCATCAACTGGTCGTCGTCATTGACGACTGGCGGCTCAACCAGGCGATTGTCCAAACCATCGAGAAGGCTCTGGCCGACGATCCCGGCGCCCGGCTTGCGCGCGTGGTCTACGACCAGGACGGCAGCGGCGCGGTCAATGTCCTGGCCACGGTCAATACGCCGCGCTCATTCTCGCCGCTGGCGGTCAAGGCCATGCAGCAGGCCATCGCCGACGAGGTCCAGCGCGACATCAACCTCTTCGTCAGGTGCGCGATCACGCACGACGTGGCGGCGGCGGGTTCGGCTAACCTGCTGCCGACGGTCGATCTCAATGGCCATTTCATTGCCTCCAGGGTGACCGCCAACGTGCGCATGACCGAAGCCGCCGAGCAGACTCTCCGCGAACTGGTGAGCCACGGTCAAGCCTTCGAACTGGGTGACGTGCAACTCGTTCACCTGCCGACGGGCGCTGTTATTGTGGCGACCGTTTCAGGCGCCCGCCCGCCGGTTCCCGCGCAGGTCAGGTTGGCCGAAGACAAGATCCGTGCGCGACTCGGTGATCCGACGGCCACCCTGCTGGTGCGCGCCACGACGACCAGCGATATCACGGCGAAGGGCCGCGTGCTGCTTGGTGAAGCGCAGTTCGCACCGATGACGGAAGCCGAGCGTGCCGTTCAACGCGAGGTGGAAGCGCGCGGCAAGGCCGATCTGGAACGTCTTGCCGACACCTTCGTCGATAGCATCGACGCCGCGAAGGGTGAGCGCGGCTGGGAAGTGCGGGCGGAAGTGGTCAGTGCCCAACCCCTGCAGCCGGCCGTCGTCGGTCGGGTGGAAAAGGAGCTTGCCGCGGTTGCCGGGACTCCGGTCACGCTCTCGGTACTCGCACCGACCGGGCTGATCGTCACGCGGACCGGCTTCACCACCGTGCAACGCTCGATCGAGGACGCGTTTGCCCGCAGGCTTGCCGCACTGGGGAACGAAGCCGTCGAGCAGAAGAGGTAGCGCCGACAGCCATTCGGGACGCCCATCCCGGCGCCGCGTCCAGCGTCGGGATACGCCGCGCCGAAGCTGCCCCCGACGCGCCCGAAGACTGCCAGCGACCCCGGGCGGCAGTCTCCCTTCCCGATGTCCGCCCGCTCGCGAGCCCTGCCGGGCAGACTCAAGCTTGTTCACGGCTGGAGAAAACCTTGCCACTGGCGAGGACAAATCGACGATTGACGCCGCTTGATGGAGCCTCATATACTGCCGGGCTGAATTTTCCATCCTTGAATGGCTCGTGGGCCTGGTTTTCAAACCGCCTTTTTTGAGAGAGATAACGATGAAAACAATTCTCGGTTTGATCGCGTTTGCGCTGGCCGGCGCAGCGCTCGCGCAGCCGCTGGCAGGCAACGCCGAGGCGGCGAAGGCCAAGACTTCGATGTGCGAAGGCTGTCACGCCGTCCCGGGTTACCGGACCGCTTATCCGCACGTCTATCAGGTGCCGAAGCTCGGGGGGCAGCAGGCCGTGTACCTCGCCAATGCCTTGCAGGCGTACAAGACGGGGGCGCGCAGCCATCCGACGATGCGCGCCATCGCCGCGAGCCTGTCCGAGCAGGACATGGCGGACCTTGCGGCCTACTACTCCACCGTGCAGAACTAAAGGATCGACCATGAAAGCGAGCTTGCTTATCGCCCTGTTGGCCTTCGTCGCTTCGTCGGCCCACGCCGGCGCTGGCGCAGCGGCGCAAAAGGCCGAGGTTTGTGCGGCCTGCCATGGCGCCGACTTCAATACCCCGGTTTCGGAAGACATCCCGCGTCTCGCCGGCCAGTATCCGGACTACCTGGCGCGCGCAATGACCGATTACAAATCCGGTGCGCGCAAGAACGCGCTGATGAACGGCCAGGCAGAAGGCCTCTCGGCGCAGGACATCGAAGAGCTTGCCGCCTACATCAGCCGTTTTCCCGGCAGCCTGAAGGTCCTCCCGCTGCACCGCTTCATTCGCTAACGACCTCGGCGGCAGCTTCCCGGGCAGATCTCAGGCGCGAGCAAGCAGGCAGCGGAAGCTGGCGCCGATGGTGTAGCTGCCATTCGCTTGTCGGAAGGGCAGGAGCGCCCGCGAGTGAGCCGAATCGACGACTCCCTCGCCGTGGGTTTCGATCGCTCGCGCCGCAACGCCCGAAGAGCGCAGTCCTCTGAGCGCAGTGGCGAGATCGGGATACTGCCAGGGTGAGTCAACGTCGAACACCTCGGCCGGGTCGAGGCCCGCGGCGTCGGCGAAGGCACGCAGTGCGTTTTCGTCCGACAGGGCAAACGGACCCGGCGCCCCGGGCGGCGGCGGGGGCAGTAGCGGCCTGAGCGCGGCCAGCAGCGAAACCGCTTCCATGCCCTCGGGCCTTCCCCAGGTGACGATCACCACATAAGCGCCGGGCTTGGCCACGCGCCGCGCTTCGGCGAGCGCCACGCCGGGGTTTCCGGCGAACTGAAACGAATTGAATCCGGTGACCAGGTCGAAGCTGTGGTCGGCGAAGGGCAGGCTTTCGAGCTCGCCGACGTGAAGGTCGCCGTCCGGTACCCGCTCCCTGGCGATGGCCAGCAGATTGTCGGCAGCGTCCAGCCCCGAAACCCGAGCGCCGCGTTCGGCGGCGATCTGCGAGGCCATCCCGGCCCCGCATCCCACGTCGAGATACGCCGCGCCCGAGCGCAGCCCGACGCGCTCGAAAACCGCCAGGTACACCGGGCGGCACCCTCCTTCCTGAATGTCCGCCCAGTCGCGCGCCCGCGCGCCCCATGGACGGGCATTGATTCCGGCGGTCCGCGGCCTGGTCTCGCTGTTCATTGCGTTCTCCTTGTCGAGCAGCATGCCCTTCACGAATCGAGCCAGCACTGCCTGGCCCCGGCCCCGGCCCCGCCAAGTCCACAGCCTGCCACCGTCATTGCGAGGAGGCGTCGCCGACGCGGCAATCCAGTTCCGCTCTCTTACTATTGCTGCGCCATACCAGCCCAGCGAAAAAATGAACCTCTGGATTGCCACGTCGGCGACGCCTCGCCGCAATGACGCGTACGCGGGTGTGGTGCTGTGTTTCCGACGAGACTATCAGCAAGCTGGCCAGCCGCCTACTTTGGTCTATTGGTCAAACGGTCTAGAAAGTATTTGCTGTTTGCTGTCATCACGCGCCCATAGAGTGCCGCCGTACGCAGCAGCCATGCAATCGCTACACCCGTGGAAAATATGAGAAGGTGTTCATGCACTTGCATCCCGGCAGCAGTTGGCGGCAAAAAAAAATATAACAGCGCGCAGGCCACAAGGCCATTCTCGAAACAGACTTTTTCGGCAGCCATCTTCCATGTTCGCGCAGCTTGCTGAGGTTCATTTTCAACCGCTCTTTCGAGATTGACATAGTACGAAGCCCCGCCAATTGCTGAAGCCCCTCTCGCCCATGCCCATTTCAGCGCTGCGGGCACCAACAAATCGACTACTAGTGAAGAGATGCCAGTCAAGATCATGCCGATGATGTATCCGCCAATCACAATAAATACAAAGCCATATTTAGTGTCAAGTTGTGCTAGTAAAGACTTGTCATCGCTGGAAAATACAATTGCCGATAGATACGCCCCTCCTGGTATAATCCTAGCAATGAGATCGTAGTACATGTCGGGGACAATCTTCCCAGCCGACTCGAGCGGATCTGCCATATTGTTCTCTCCCATCTTTTCAGAATTTAATCGAAATGCGTTGCCATCAAAGTAAGCTGAAGTTCCTTATTGGATTAACTTTCTGGTCGACTTTGTTTTTCCAAGCACTGCCTTTGCAAATAGATACGAGCAATTTCCATCAATCAATAACTGCGCGTCAGTATATTCCGCTCCGCACTCGTCTACATGGGTTAGGCTGAGAGGTGGTCTGACCGCTCGACTAAGGCTCTAGCTTGGGGGTGGCCAAAACAAGGCATACGAACGGAGCGGGCGAAAGTCTTGGTCAAAGCACTCGTTGATTCCGTTAATGATGATCGAAGACGAAATGAAGACTAGGATGACACCGATGGCAATGAGCACTGACATTGGAAATGCCTCGATTGCGTTGCCGCGAACGGAATGAAGGGTGCCTGGTCTGGGTCAAGCCTGGCTTAGGGGGGGCGTACTTGCGCGCCTATAGCGTGCCACCGTTCCAAGAGCTGAATAATCGACACACCCGAGCAAGATAAGCAAAGTTGGGGTGAATTTTCCCAGCCATAAGCAGTCTTCGGAAAGGGTCGAAAACTTCCCCTATCTCTTTAAACCCTATGACCGACTTTTTATTCCAACCCGAATAGACGAAAATTCCAAGGGAGTACCTATCCGTGTGATAGACAGCCTTAACGCACCTGAGTTATTGCCATAAAACAGCCAGTGATCGTTAGCAAACGTGTAAAGCATTCCCGCAGGTGAGTTTGGTTCCATTTGGATGACTGCCGAGAGCACGTTGCCATTTTGAGTGCTGACCATTTTATTGCCAAGGCGTAGGTATTGATCGGTCAGCTCCTTTGGATCTGCAATCAAGAGGAGTTTAAGCAAGTCGGCCATGCTCTTTTCGATCAATGGCCAAGCTTGAGGAACGGCCACATATGCCATGAGCTCAAACCAATGCGCATTCGGAGCGCGTTTTGCGTATTTCAGACGCTCCCGGACAAATCCCACATTCGCTTGACCCTCTGGCCCGCATTCGTCTTCTTCCTTATCTCGCCATCTACCCCCTACTCCAGGGCTATAGTCTATTCTGTAAATGCCGCCAGGTTCAAGAACGACGCCGCTCCAGTTCCACGGGCGGCTTGCTTTCACCTGGATCTCCACACTTTGGCCCAAATCAAGCCAGCACAACTCCTCAGGATGAACGGCGTTTGGTTGAAAACGCTGACTGAAAGCATTGTTTGCGCGAATCATCACGCTTGAATCGACAACCCCGAACCCCGAGTGCTTAGGCAGGTGATTCTGCTCTTCGGGACGGTTGCAGGGGAACCAGCGGGGCCAGCTACCAAATGCTTGCCAAAAAGGCCGACGAAGCAACTCGTCATGTACGTCCCCCAATGGATTTCCTTGAATTGCAGCTATTTTTCCTCTGTCGAAGCGCAACCCTTGGCTGAATGCTCGCTCAATCATCCAGAGCAAAGGAATGTTTGAAAGATCGTCATCCGCATAACCTCCGCCAACCCCGGCATGTGTACCCCGAAACCAACGTTGCTCGATTAATGCCGGGGATTGCGAGTTGTTTTCTTGGTTTTCATCAAATGGGGTCACGAAGAACTGAGAACGTTTCTCATCAATCGACATGGCGTGGCACGCTAAGCCGCATGCAACCGGGCGGCTATCGCGATATCCTTCATTTGAGCCAAAACCAAGAGGGCGGAACCACCAACCCCAAAGTGGCAAGCCTAGCGAAGCGACAGTATCCCAAACGCCAATAAAAGCGATATCGACGGTAGAATTTTCGTAGCAAATCCCGTCGCGAAGGCTTACTGACGCCTCCGGGCGGCGATTGACGTACAACTTCACCAAGTCTGGTGCGTAACGAGCGTTCTCTGCCCTTAGTAAGCCTGCGTTTCGGATTACACCGCCAATACAGCGAGCGGTGTAGGCGCCGCGCGAAAAGCCAATCAAGAATATTCGGTCTCCTGGTTGATAAAGTCGAACGATTGCGCTGTAGCCATCCAGAATATTTTCTCGGATTCCCGTTCCAGTGCCCGCTTCAAGCAAGCGATTTCCAGTGCCAAGCATCTTTCCGAGAATTGTTCCAAATTTTCCTAACGAAGTCAGCAGGGCACTGGACTTGTCCAATGCGCGCGATACCGATGAGGTTCCACTACCCACTCCGGCATCGTAGAACCCAATTTGTTTCCAGTTGCTGTCAGCAGAAGACAGCAGCGCATCGTAGAACTTCCATACATTCGAAGGACAAGGCTTTCCATCTTCCTGGTCAGTAGGGCTATTGCTGGTCCCATCACAGCAGATCACGATGTTCTTGCTCATGGTCGTTGCCTCAAGGAATGCTCGATGGGTCAGCCAAAATGAGGCACATTCTGGTGTGCTCAGCCAATCGCTTTCCCATTACAGACAGAATCGAGATTGGGCCGGCCAAAACCACCAATAGCCAAGGGATCTCCTTGCAACTCAACTGAAATGGAAAGCCAGTAAACCATACGGCTAAGCCAGAGGAGAGTGATATCGCAACCAGGCCACAGATTTTAATTCTAGAAGGGACCAGTTTGTGACCAGTTCTTGTTCTAGCCTTGCACAATACCCAAATCAGAAACTCAAACAGAACTATGCCGATCAGCGCAGCTAGGGCAATCGCAATGAAACTCACAAGGGTAAAAAAAATAGCTCCTGTGCCCCAGTCCTCTCTGAACCACTCGAGAACCTGATCTCCTGAGTGCCAAAATCGCTCCATGACTCTCTCGCCTAAAATTCGGTAATATATCACGGTAGAATTAGCGCAATACGGTGAACGAAATAAAAAAATTCAAGTTTTTCATTTCTGCCTGACGTCTGTTTGTGGCTTATCCCTTTGAGTGACGTCGTGGGAACCGTGAACCGCAGCCTGCGAGGCTGGGCAAACTACTTCCACTACCGGAACTCAAGCCAGGCCATGAACGAAGTCAGATACCTTGCGGAAGACCGGTTGCGGATCCATTTGATGACGCGTCACTAGGTGAAGGGCCGAGGAGCTGGCTTCCGCCTGTTTCCAAGTGCTCATCTCTACCTGCGCCACGGGTTGTACGAAACCCCTACCAGGGCGGGTTGCAACTCGGCGGATGCCTTGGCGTGAAGAACATCGGAAAGCCGTGTGCGGGAAAACCGCATGAAGGGTTTGATGAGGGGCGCAGGCGAAAGCCTGTCCTCTACTCTAGCCGGCGTCGGCGTGGGTTCTGCGTCGGTGGTGGGAGAGGGCGACTGGGGTGACTCCGTCCCCTACTCGATCCGTTGGTTCGAATTCAGGGCAGCGAAGTCGGCCGCCTCGACAGGAACGTGTCCATGACTTTGAGCCAAGTACAAAGACGCTCAATAGCCTTCGGATCTGAGTAACCGAGCGAGTGTGGCGTGATAATTTTAAGCGGGCGCAGGGTGGATGCCCGAATCATCCCACACACGCCAGAGAACTTGGTTTCAAATGGTGTTTCGCCACTCCACGGCGTGCTTGTGATTTGTACATCAACGAAAAACGATCGCAAGGAGGGACGCCCGCCGTATCCAAATCTATGAGCTGTGAGAATCGTTCCGGCAAAAGAAAACAACGGCAATGTGACCGTGAGAAGATCTAAAGCCGTAATAAAATATATGACGATGGGAATGGGAACAGTGAAAAGTAATAGTGCACCTATCCCAAATGCTAGCAGCTGTAGCTTAAGTACAGTAAGAAATGCGTTCTTACCAACCAATGTCCTGCCGATTTCTGCCAAGACACGCTCCGAAGCACGAGGCAGTGAGAGGAGAGTCAGCCAGAGCGACGCCTCATCACCTCCATGGCGGAGGCAGAGTATTGAGAGTCTCGCTGCACTCTTGCCACTTTGCATGGCAGTCAATTTGTGCGATTCGTCTCGCGCGTTTATCAGCAAGAAATAAAAGGCAAAGGACGAGACCAAGAACGTGAGCAGAAATATGCCCCCAAACTGAAGTTGGTCAGGTAGAACGATTGTTAGAAGCAAGCTAGTCCAGAATGCAAGGCCAATAGAAAGCAGGACTGGTGGAGCCCATGCCTTTCGCTTAATTCGCAGATACGGCGTTCCAAGTGAAACCATTGCGCGCACTTTGTCGCCATGGGCCATCTGATTGACCGCTTGAAGGGCCATGTTGCCGCCGTGACTATGTGCGATCAGATATATTGCGGAGTACTTGTTGGAACTCGCAGTAGCATCGAGTTCTGCCGTAAGCGCTTCGCTCGCGGCAATGCGGGATGCAAACGCATTCTTCCCGTCCCAAAGAAATCGCTTTAGTTGAGTTTTCGGGCCAAGTGTACTTGAGATCGCTTGTGCGATTGGCGACTCTGGCAGGGTCCACGCAGCGTCCGTAGCATAGGTGCCGTGAATGAGGTACGCGACGCTTGGCATGCTTCAGTCCTTAAGAGTGAAACCAAATGCGCTTCTCGTCTGATGTGACGGCTGCGACTCAACTGGCAGGACACGTCGCTTCATATGGCGCCGAACTTGTAGGTCAAGGTTCTGCCATCATGCATCGTGAGCAGCAAGGTTTACTAACTTTTGCCAACGGTGTCCGGCTTGTATTTCTAGCCGGAGTAGGCATGCTACCCATGAGGCAGCAGCAGTCGTGTTGTACGCAGATAATGGAATCATTCAATAGAAAGACGGCAGGTGCGGAATCTATCCGCTCTATGAAGCGGATAATGGGTTGGCAAAATAATTCGAAAAATAACGAAAAATCACTTGACAAGGGTTTGGCAAAATGCTCGACATTTAGGCTGTATAAACAACAGCTTATTGGAGTGTCTTGTGGATACCGAACGATTAACTGCGGTCATGGATAGCCTCATGAATCAAACCGTCCTGGGGGAATTGTTGGCGCCGATAGCGCGTGCCCTGGCGCAGGTGCGCGGTACCGACGCCGTATCGCGCGTGTTGAGTATGGCGGATTTTATCGGCTTGGGAGTACTGCGTCACCTGCAGGGTATGCGCACCCTGCGCGAGCAGGTGCAGTTGCTTCTGCATTGGGAACCGGGAACGGCGCTGCGCGTGCCGCTGGCACGTTCGACGTGGTCGGACGCGCTGTCCTCGCGCCGCCGCCGCGCGGTCTTGCAGGCGGCGATGCCGCCGTTGCTTACCGAGGCCCGGGCGGTGTTGCCGGATCGTCTGGCGAAATTCCCTGCACTGCAAGGACGCCCGGTGTATGCGATGGATGGGACCTATCAAAGCGAAAGCGCCCACTACGGGCGGTGTACGCCCCGCCAGGGCGGCGAGGACAATCCCAAGGGACACGCGCTGTTGAGCTTCTACGACGTGCGCCTGGGCTGTCCCGCCGACGTTTACGTCGATACCCGCAGTCGCCACGAGACGGCGCTGTTGCGCGACTACGACCAATCCGCGCAAGCCATGACCCGTCACAAGGGTGCCCTGTGGTTGGTCGACCGCGCTTTCATCGACGCGGCGTTTTGGGATGGCCGGAAAAAGCGCTTGGGCGTGACCATGATCACGCGCATGAAATGCAGCCTGTGCATCGATTCTACCGAGGGCTTGGCGGTGGCGGACGTGCCGGCCAACGAAGGGGTGCTCAAGGATCTGCGCATCACCCTGCGCAGTTCCCGGCAAGACTGGCGCTTGATCACCTTCCGCAGCCGGCGCGGGCATCTCGTGGAGTTTCTGACCAACGAGTTCAAGCTCGAACCCGGCCTCATCGCCTTCCTCTACTCGCGCCGCTGGGAGGAGGAGAAGTGTTTTGACACCTGGAAGAACGACTTCAGCCAGGCCAAGGCCTGGGGCGCCAGCCTGGCGGCCATCGAGAATCAGGTCCGCCTGGCCATTGTCACCAGCCTCTTGGTGGCCTTGCTGCTGCACCGCAGAATGGGTCAGCACGGAATCGTGGACGAGAAAGCATTGCGCAAGCAGGACCGGCGCCAGACCTCTGCAACCGACGGGACCGATCGCCCCGACTGGAGCAGCCCGGTATTCCGCTACACCTCCAAGGTGAGCCGCCAAGTCTTGCGGTTCTTCAAGCACTGTTTTCACAAACCGGCCTCGCAGGCGCTTTATGAGGCCCAGTTGCGGCCATTGTTGTTGGCATATCTATGAGGCAACCGGACACCGTTGAACTTTTGCATAAGAAACGCAAATGCGGGGTCAGGTTTTCCCTTGTGCCCTGACCTTGACCCCTCAACGAATAATTTCCAAACGCCTTTCGATCCGGTAAATTCTCGCCTTGATCTGGTCGATACTCGGCTACTGCCGGATGATTTCTTCGTAGTCATGCGCGCTGTCGCGGCGGCCAGCAGCTGTGCTTGCTTCGAGGCTGGTCAGACGCGCGGCGACCTCCTGCATTTCGCTCGCAAGGCGATCCTGCCCGGCGCGCAATCCGCGCAAGGGCTCAAGAATCAGATTCTCTACGTTGTCGGTCATGCCCATGCATCCTCAAGGTGAGTTTATTGCGAAGTGAGGGAATTACCAAGCCATTTAAATAGAGGACCAAAAACGGTCGGCGAGCGTTACCGGTAACTACGCGGCGTACATCCTGCGTGCCGAGGCGCCGCAAAGGCGAGCGAAGCGGATCGGCAGCCAAGAGCGACCTCCAGCATCGTGGCGTAAGTTCCTGGACACGGCCAGCGGGATGCTGGCCGACACGCTGTAGCACATCGACCAGGTAGTCGTAAGGATCGATCTGGTGCAACCGACAGGTCGCGATCAAGCGGTGGATAATCCCGACCTGCTTTGCCCCCAACTCGGTCCAGCAGAACAGCCAGTTTTTTCGGTTATCAAATGTTTCGATAAGAAAAATTATCCTCGGTCAACTATTAGGCAAGGTTTGCTCGCGACCGCTGACGAAGCCTAGAGCCAGCCGGGGTTTCAGCTCTCGGTGCTGTCGGCGAACCTGCCATAAGAATTGGTGTTTCCTGTGAGTCCGATCCCTCACCACAGGAGCACACCATGCCTATGGATGCATGCCTGACGAACTTTGCTCGTCGCGACTGGCTGACTGACGGCCCGCTCAACGACGTCGTCGCCCCCTACATCGAAGCGTTGCGCAACCAGCGCTATCCCGATCACACCATCCGCGCTTATCTGGGCTGTCTGGCCCATTTCAGCCACTGGATCAAGACTGACGAGATCAGGATGTCGAGCCTTGATGCTGCGCTCATCAGGCGCTTCTTGCGGGACCACCTCCCTGCCTGCACATGCCCGGCGCCTTGCTATCCCTCTGTCGCCAGTTCAGGCGCAGCGCTACGGCATATGCTCCGCCTGCTGCCCTGCGACCCATAAGCGGTGACATTGACGGATCCGGTGGCGGTTGAACTCGAACGGTTTGGCGAGTACCTCTCGAACATCTGCGGGTTGGCTCCCGTCACCCGTGACCGCCGAGTTCACTATGTCGGCACCTTCCTTGTTCGCGAGTTTGGAGTTTCAACTCCCGTGATCGCGCAGCTATCCGCAACGCGATTGGATACATTCTTTGCCGAGTTGAGTTCACATTTGCGGCCGGCATCGCTGCGTGTCGTCGGCAACAGTCTGCGCAGCTACTTTCGTTACCGTGCCCTGCTGGGTGAGTCGACCGCTGCCCTGGTGGCCTCCCTGCCAAGAATTGCGGACTGGCGCCGCACCACCCTGCCCAAAGTGCTCGTGGACGCCGAACTGGATGCCTTCCTGAAGGCATTCGATTGCACTGACCCCGTCGGACTGCGCGATTACGCCATCGCGCGCTGCCTGCTCGACCTTGGCCTGCGCGGCCATGAAGTCACCTACCTGACCCTGGAGTCGGTGGACTGGCGCAGCGCAACGCTGACGATCAGCAGCACCAAGAGCAAACGCGTGCAGCAGTTGCCTCTGCCGGTATCCACCGGCGAAGCCATCGCTCAGTACCTACGGCGGGGACGACCGCAGACCGTGAACCGGGCACTGTTCGTACGACACCGCGCGCCCTACGACAAACCGCTGGGCGTACCGGCGATCCGCAATTCGATGAATCGCGCCTTTGTTCGCTGCGGTCTGCGCGATCGGTTCTGCAACACCCATGTGCTTCGGCGGACCATGGCGACGCAACTGCAGCGCTCGGGGGCTTCCGTCAAAGAAATCGCCGATCTCCTGCGCCACCAAAGCCTCGACACGGCCAACACTTACGCGCGCGTCGATCTGGAAGGCTTGCGGGCCGTGGCCCTGCCGTGGCCCGGGAGTCGGCCATGAACACCCCGGTTTCCTGGATGACTCAGGTCGAGAAATATCTGGCGTATCGCCGCCATCACGGATTCAAGCTCAGCATTGATGCCACGCAGCTTCAATCCTTTGCTCGCTTTGCTGACGAAGTCGGCCCGGCAGATCACCTGACGGTGGCGCTGGCCATCGCATGGGCACGGTCTTCGCAGCGCCCGAATCCGCTCACGTGGGCACGCCGTATTGACGTTCTGCGTGGCTTCGCACGCTTCTGCCTCCGCGACGATCCGGCGACGGAGATGCCACCACGAGGTCTCTTCGGCCCGGCGCACCGGCGCCTGGTTCCGCACATCTATCAGGTGCCGAAGCTCGGGGGGCAGCAGGCCGTGTACCTCGCCAATGCCTTGCAGGCGTACAAGACGGGGGCGCGCAGCCATCCGACGATGCGCGCCATCGCCGCGAGCCTGTCCGAGCAGGACATGGCGGACCTTGCGGCCTACTACTCCACCGTGCAGAACTAAAGGATCGACCATGAAAGCGAGCTTGCTTATCGCCCTGTTGGCCTTCGTCGCTTCGTCGGCCCACGCCGGCGCTGGCGCAGCGGCGCAAAAGGCCGAGGTTTGTGCGGCCTGCCATGGCGCCGACTTCAATACCCCGGTTTCGGAAGACATCCCGCGTCTCGCCGGCCAGTATCCGGACTACCTGGCGCGCGCAATGACCGATTACAAATCCGGTGCGCGCAAGAACGCGCTGATGAACGGCCAGGCAGAAGGCCTCTCGGCGCAGGACATCGAAGAGCTTGCCGCCTACATCAGCCGTTTTCCCGGCAGCCTGAAGGTCCTCCCGCTGCACCGCTTCATTCGCTAACGACCTCGGCGGCAGCTTCCCGGGCAGATCTCAGGCGCGAGCAAGCAGGCAGCGGAAGCTGGCGCCGATGGTGTAGCTGCCATTCGCTTGTCGGAAGGGCAGGAGCGCCCGCGAGTGAGCCGAATCGACGACTCCCTCGCCGTGGGTTTCGATCGCTCGCGCCGCAACGCCCGAAGAGCGCAGTCCTCTGAGCGCAGTGGCGAGATCGGGATACTGCCAGGGTGAGTCAACGTCGAACACCTCGGCCGGGTCGAGGCCCGCGGCGTCGGCGAAGGCACGCAGTGCGTTTTCGTCCGACAGGGCAAACGGACCCGGCGCCCCGGGCGGCGGCGGGGGCAGTAGCGGCCTGAGCGCGGCCAGCAGCGAAACCGCTTCCATGCCCTCGGGCCTTCCCCAGGTGACGATCACCACATAAGCGCCGGGCTTGGCCACGCGCCGCGCTTCGGCGAGCGCCACGCCGGGGTTTCCGGCGAACTGAAACGAATTGAATCCGGTGACCAGGTCGAAGCTGTGGTCGGCGAAGGGCAGGCTTTCGAGCTCGCCGACGTGAAGGTCGCCGTCCGGTACCCGCTCCCTGGCGATGGCCAGCAGATTGTCGGCAGCGTCCAGCCCCGAAACCCGAGCGCCGCGTTCGGCGGCGATCTGCGAGGCCATCCCGGCCCCGCATCCCACGTCGAGATACGCCGCGCCCGAGCGCAGCCCGACGCGCTCGAAAACCGCCAGGTACACCGGGCGGCACCCTCCTTCCTGAATGTCCGCCCAGTCGCGCGCCCGCGCGCCCCATGGACGGGCATTGATTCCGGCGGTCCGCGGCCTGGTCTCGCTGTTCATTGCGTTCTCCTTGTCGAGCAGCATGTTCTTCACGAATGGCGCCAGCCCTGCTGCCCCCGGCCAAGCCGACAGCCTGCGACCGTCATTGCGAGGTGGCGCGGCCGACGTGGCGATCCCCTGCTTCAGATCTTCCGGTGCCGCTCGATCAGGTCGTGCGCCAGCTGGATCTCCTTGGCCTTTTCGCTGGCCAGCGCGATCATGTCCTCCGGCAGGCCCTGCCCGATCAGCTTGTCCGGATGGTACTGGCTGATCAGCTTGCGATAGGCGCGCTTGATTTCCTGGTCGGTATTGTCTTTGCTCACCCCCAGCGCCCGGTAGGCGTCATCGAGGGCCGCTTCGGTGCTCGGCTGCCCGGCGGCGAAATGGGCTTGGTTCAGCACCATGTCGATCAATTGCCTGAACGCCGTCGGATCGAAGCCGAGGCGGTTGGCGATGTCGGCAAGCACACCTTCCTCCGCCGGATGGATAGGGCCGTCAGCCGTCGCCATGGCGATCAGGTAAACCAGCAACACCTGCTTCAGGTGCCGGGTGTGGCCGCAGACCGACATGAACCTGGCGTAGGTCGCCTCGAGGGTGAAACCCGGGTCGGCGCCGCGTTTGAACAGGGCAATCGCCTGCACGCGGTGTTCCGCGGTCAGGCCCAGTTTCTGCATCAACAGCTCGGCATGCTCGATCTCTGCCTGCGAGACCTGACCATCGGCCTTCGCCAGCTTGCCCATCGAGATGAACATCGTCTCGAGGAAAACGCCTTGCCGAAGCGCATTCTGCAGCGGGTTGATACCGCCCGCACCGTACGCCCGCGCGCGATCGATGATCGACCCCAGCAACAGACCGAGCAGCGCTCCGAAGAACCCGAAAAAGTAGAACCCCGCAATGACGCCAATTAGCTTATACAAAGCGACTCCAGATAATATTCAAGCCTTCCATCGCCCGACGAATCGGGCTCCTGCCGGGTGCCTCGCGCGAGTGTAGTGTGGCTTTCTTGATGCGACCTTAAGAACGCGCGCAGGCAACGGGTAATCCGGCGCCCTCCCGCTCCCACCGTCATTGCGAGGAGGCGCAGCCGACGTGGGAATCCCGTGCGCCTCCTCGCAATGACGCGTCGGCTGATGTCGTGCTGCGGCATCGCTGACGAGGCTTGCAGCAGAGCAGACCTGCAAACGGCGCACGATCGTCGACTTGGCTGGAATTCATAAGCTCGACACTGCGTGCAACACCCCCCGAGCCGATGTAGGAGCCCGATTTATCGGGCGATATGAGCGCAGATTTCCCAGCGGGCAGCCTTCGCTTGCGGCGTGCAGCGAGCTCAGGATTGATCGTCAGGGTGGCCGATCGCGGCACAGCTCCATGTGATGATCGGCGGAGTCTAACGCGGCCGGTTGCGGGCAGCAACCGCCAAGTTCGGCCGACGAGAAGCGGCGTCTTGAATCCTGCCCACGGCCAGGCCGCGATGGCAAAAGAAGAGACTGAACCGGCCAGCGTGATCCTTTACGGCCTGGATGAAGGGAAGTGGCGTCAATCCGACTTCCGCGGCAACCGGGATGGCCTGCGCCCCTGCTGACCACGCACGGCAGCCATGGCGGCCGACCTCGGAAGCCGCGCCGTCGAGCTCGCCAGCCAGATTCCGGCAAGACGTGCGATATCGCACGCAAGTGCAGCGGCGCCCCTGTTCTAATGAACCCTGTCTTCCAGGCGCCGGCAAACAATCATTACGACGCTTGCAGGGAGCCAAAAAAGTGGTGCGTTCGCAGCGCGCCAGAGCCCTATTTCCTGAAGGAGTTGGCGATGAACAACAAGATGATCCGCGTGGCGATCGCCGCGCTTGCTCTCGGCGGTGCCGCCACTGCCAACGCCGCCCTTTTCGATGTCGCAGCGTTGGCGAATAGTTCGTCCGGAGGCGTCGGACTGAACACGGGCATCGTCCTGAGCGCCAACCAGCAATTCTCAGTGACGGCAGCCACGGGCGACCTCTGGAACGCCGGTGCCTTGCCGCGCTGGTCCAATGCCGACGGCCTCGTCGCAGATCTGTTTGCCACGGGTTCGGACGACTCGGGGTACTCCGTAGGGACGCAGATTGGGCAAAGCTTCGTGCAATGGACTCAGCACGGGCTCAGCGCGCCCTTTGGCGCCCTCGTCGGCGAGCTGGCCGGAACGTATTTTCTTCTTGGCACCCACTTCTCCGGCCCCGCACCCGTTGCCGGGACCCTGAGCCTCTACTACTGGGACAGCAACAACTCCGACAACTCTGGCAGCGTTCGTGCCGAAGTTCTCGTTGGCCAGGCCGTCCCGGAACCGATCGCACTGAGCCTGGTCAGCATCGGTCTGCTCGGAATTGGTTTTACCCGCCGTAAGCGGGACCTGGCAGCTCAATCGTCTTAGTGGTCACGGCTCCGCGAGGGGTCGTTTCCTGACTCTTGCCCTCTTCGTGCCGCCCGGTTTTATGCGGTAGGCAAGGAGAAAGCCCCCGGGCTTACTTAAACGTCTCGGTTTCGAGTTCCATTCTGACGAACGGGGTTTCGTTTCGCTCAAGTCGGGAACGCACGCTTGCAGGCACCGCCCGAATGCAGGCACCCGCCTTCCAGAACACTCCGGAGTCAATATGAAAAGAAGGACGAACTACTACAAGGATCTCGCGGCCGATTATTCAAGACCGGGTCTGGTCGCGGAGTCGCTGCAAAGCGAGCTTATCGCGCTTTCCCTGAAGATCAACGGGATGCAGGAAAAGTCGCCACCCGTGATTGGTGACGACTACACGATGTCCCAGGTCGAGCAGGAAAACAAGCAGTGGTGGCCGACGCATTGCGAGGCATTGCGGCAGGGCCGCGGTGACATCCTGATCGGTGAATACCGGCAAGACCTGGTTTACTTCTGCCAGGATGGCGCCTACTACGGCATTGAAGAGCAAAAGGTCAGGGAACAGCATTGGTGGGCGTTGATCGCCCAGCCGGGCGTCACCATGACCCCCGAGTTCGACAGTTAAACGCGCAAGTTATTGATTGTTATGAACCGGGGTTCAAAAACGTGTACTACAACAGAGAAAGTTGCTGTGGCTGAGCGGGTTTTTTCAGATTCAGGGCGGCAAATACGCGGTTGTGGGTTTCAGACAGACGGGAGATCCCGTGGATGGGTTTTGCCGACGGGTTGATGCGGATTTGATGATGCTGCAGGCGCTGCAAGTGGTCCAGGGCCCGCTCCGGCGACAGATCGCTGTCGGCGGCCTTGAGCCGTTGGCGCATCACGCGGTAGAGGATCAGCGCGAGGAAGCAAAGGCAGGCGTGCGCCTTGATGCGTTCAGGCAAGCGGTGAAACAGCGGACCGATCTCGATCTCGGACTTCAGCACCCGGAAGCCTCGTTCGATATCGGCCAGTGACTTGTACCGATCGACGATACCCTGCGGCGACAGATCCTTGCAGTTGGTCACCAGCAACAACTTGCCATCCATCAACTCCGTCAAGGCCAGCGCCTCCTGATCGATGTCGTAGGAGAACAACTCGTTCTTCAAATCCACACGAACGATATGCGCCAGGCGCCCGTCCTTGACGGCGTGATACAACCGCGCCTTGGCCCCGCTATCCGAGAGCCGCTTGCCGCGTGCCTTCACCCCGGCATCCTGCGCATCCAGTTTGCCGACCCAAGCCGCCGCTTGCGTTTCCAGTGCCTGAATCTTCTCCCGCCGCAGTATCCGGCTTTCCGCCGCCCCCTCAGGGTCGTGGGCAACGACCAGACGCAAGTCCCGCCACGACAATTCGCCAACCACTTCCGCGGTCGCCTCGACGCAGTGCTGCGCATGAAAGGGACGCAGGATCTCGACGAATTCGCGGTAACGCCGACCCGGCACGGCCAGTACGAATTCCAGGGGCTCTGCGCTGTCCAGTCGGATGGCGGACAAGGCGTCAAGATTGTCGAGCGACAGCAAGCCCCGGTCCGCCACCAGCACCACGCGGCGAATCGAAGGGAAGCGTTCCAGCACCGTCTTCAACGTCGGCAGCAAGGTCGGCGACTCCGCCGTATTGCCGGCAAAGACCTCATGGTAGATCGGCAACCCGTCGCCGGTCTGCACCACTCCCAGCATGAACTGGCGGGCAATCAGTCCTTCCTTGGCCATGCCGAACTGGCGAAGATCACCCTCCAGCTCAGAGACACCTTCCGCCCGTATCGTCGTCATGTCGTAGAAGACCACCGACAGTTCCTGATCGATCAGGGGGCGGAGCAAACCGGCCACCACCCGATCGACATCCCCTTGATGCTCCATCAGGGCATCCATGCTGCGCAGCAGATGCTGGTGGGTGATCGATTCCACCTCAATGCCCGGCATCGCTACGGTTTCCAGCCAGCGCAGGACGCCGAGCTTGGATTCCGGGTCACACAGGCGATTGAAGACCATGACGCGAATCAGCGCTTCAACATCGATGCTGTGCCGCGTCTTGCGAAAGACCCGGCGCAGTTCGCCAAAGCCCAAGGTTTCCCACAATTCGTTCAAGGCCCAGACGTTGCCCAACGCGCGGGCCGGTTCGAATTCGACGCGCGGCAACGGGGCATTCAGAAAGTCGGGACGGCCGGTGACTTTCAGCAGGCCGGAGATGACGGCATCGAGGTCGCCGGTAATCTGATCGAGACGGCCCAAGGTGACCAGGGTGCGATGCTTGGCTTTGCCGGCATCGTCACGAAACGCCTCGACCAGCTGAAGATACTGGCGTGGCCCGGAGCGCGTGATCTTGAGGAACATGCCTCGACTTTATCACTCGATAACGCCTTGTCAAGTAAAGACCTAAAACACCAAAACGTGCCACTACACGACTTTGACAGAAAACGGCCTGCAACCCGCATGGTTACGTGGGATGCCTCCCGAAAAACGCTGTTTTTGGCGGCGAACTGTCGAACTCGGGATGACCTGGCCGATCGTCATGTTCCATGGAGAGTTCGTATGGTTCGAATGGAGCTGCATCGATGACGATACCAACGAAACCCTTGCCAAAGGAAGCTGCGTCTGGGTCAGGCGCGGGCATCGAGGCGGTTGCCACTTCAAGGGCGAGCAATTGACGTTCTACAGGGATGTTTTTTCATCCCCGGAACTGCTGGAGTTGATTACCAAGAGTTGAAAGCAGAAGTTGCAAGTATGTCAGGGCTTTACTCTTGTCCTGTATGTGCCGTCGGGTTTTATCAGGAAGGCAAGAGGAAAGACCTGACCTCAGGGCCTCGCTCAGGGCTGCGGGCGAAGCAAGGCGCCACTGGCGATCCCTCTCGCCGTGCGCAGCAACGTCAGCAGCCAGATCGCCAGGAGCAGGCCCCAGCAGCCGATTCCAAACAGTTCGACTCCCCCCAGGCTGGCGTCATGGGCGAGCCGGAAGCTGGCCGAGACGAAGGCTCCGAGCGGAAACGTGAAGCCCCACCAGGAAAGCGCGAAAGGCAGCATCCCTCGCCGCCATGCCGCGGCGGTGAGCATTGCGGCCATCACTACCCACCAGGCGCCGAAGCCCCACAGCAGCAGGCTGGCGAAGAGCAGCGTGCCGTCTGGCACCGCCACCGGCAGCTGCGCGGCAAGGTTCAGCAGGCTCAGGGGGATGGCGCCGATCGGCCCGAGATGCGTCCACACCGTCGGCGCCAGGGGGCCGAAGGCCGGCTTGGCCAGATAGTTGCGCTGCAGCGTCAGGGCCAGCAGACCCAGGTACATCAGCGAACCGGCCCCGAGCCCGACGACATTGGCCAGCAGCGCCAGTTCTCGCGCGCTTCCCTGCAGGTGGCCAAGCAGCGGCGCACCGGCAATCGGGATCACCACCAGGCCGACCGCCGGAATGAAGTTGGCTGGCGTCACGTGCTCCAGTCCGACGTGCTCACCGCCGAAGATCGCGTAGAGCACGGCAAAGCTGAAGACGAAGGTGAGGACCATCGCCGGCCACCAGAAGAGCAGCGCCAGCTCGACCTGGCCGCCAAAGGCGAGAAACTGCGCCGCGATGACCAGCATGGCAATCGAAAAAGTGGGATAGAAGTTCACCTGCACCGGATGCTTCAAGGTCGCCAGCGCCAGTTCGCGGTGCGCCAGCCAGCGGCCCAGCCAAGGCACAGCCAGCACGCCGAACAGCAGCAGGTTGAAGTAGTGAAGGCTCCATGCGAGTGGCGCGAGCAGCGGCCAACGCGCAGAAAGCGTCAAGGTGGTGATGGCCAGCACGCCGCTGCCCATGACTGCAGCGAACCAGCCGGGAGCGAAGTGACGGACGATCTCGGAGAACCTTGGGTAGCTGGGCTGTGCGGGCATGGCGGCGGACATCGGAAGTCACCCTCGTGCATAAGCGAACGCTAATTATCGCTCAAGAGGGCGTTGTCGTGCACAGGTGGGGTCAGGCCTCGACGCTTGCAGCGCACGTGGTTTCGATCGCGAAGGCAAGAGGAGCGACCTGACACCGGCGTGCAGTGCAGGAGAACTGCATGCACGGTTTGATGAGAGAGGGCAGGCGAAAACCTGTCCTCCACTCTACCCGGTTTCTGTCCCTATTCTTCCGGTTTCTTCGAAACGACCTAAACCCCGTGTGTGCGCGTCGAGCCCCCTTTTTTTGAGGATGCACATAGGTTCAGGTCTTTACTTTTGCCTCGTACGTGCCATCGGTTTTTATTACGAAGGCAAAAGGAAACACCTGACCCGGGGGTTCTGTGTGACCCCGGCGTTGCGCTCGTGCCGATTTCGGCGCATAGTCCGGCGTGCTCAGTGTGCGAGTGGGGCCAGGTTTATGCGTGCCGTCGGGTTTTATAACGAAGGCAAGAAGAAAGGCCAGCCCTTGCGTTTTAGAGCCTACTTCTTATCACTCGCTGGCGTGGAGGGTGTTGCCGGAGCAGTCGTGGGAACAGGAGCTGTGTTTGTTGGGTTGAGTTTTGAAATTCCATCAACGCTCGACTTTGCAATACCTATATTGGATGGAGCCATGCAGGCGATGCCGTTAAGAGACTTTTGGAAAGCCGTAGGTTGGGGTGTCTGAGATTTATACTCGGCCATTTTGCGATCCTTTTCTTGGTAAGAGTTGGCGGCGGTTGAGATACCAATAAGTGCAGAAAGTAAGACGCCAAGCAGAAACGTAGCAAGGGCGGCTGTGTCGAGTGTGGCCAGCAGAGGATCAGAGGTTTCCCTTCCCTGTACGACCCCCTCCAAGTGTTTGGCATTCCTGCGGAATATCCATAGTAGTGCCCCTAAGCATGAAATGAATGCCATCAGGGCGACAATATAAAGGACAAGAGATTCAATCGATTTCACGCCTGTGGTCGTGAGCAGTGTAATGAGCAAACCAATTCCACCTGCACTTAGCGTAAGCAAGCTCTTGTCGTGCTCAAACTTGGTATTGAGCCACGCGTTGACGTTTGCTGCGTAAAACTCAACGGACTTTGGGTCGTCGCTCATTTGTGCGCTCTAACGTTTGGTCGACACCGATTTCGGTGTGGAACGTGGGGTCAGTTATTTACTCTTTCGCCATACGCGCCACCGGGTTTTATAAAGAATACAAAAAGGAAATGCCTGACCCCGGCGTCTTGCTTCATTGCCCTACAAAGAGACCAAGCGCTCTCCCGTCCGTGCCAACGTAAATCCGGAATCATCTAGAGTAACGGGTTCGCCGGGCTGGATGTGGTACGCTTTCCTGCCCGCCATTATCTGGACAGATCCATCCTGCATGCTAAAGTGGTGAAAGTACGTGGTTTCATGGATCGTTACGATGCCAATGCTTGGGCCGCGGACTCGGAATTGCGCTGTGGTTTTGGGGTGTATTTTTGTAGACATGATAAGCTTCCTGATGTCGAATGATATTCGAGGCTTGTTTCTGGCCATGCACACGCGACAATTGGGGATGTTTTTGCGGTGTGAAGATGTATCCGGGCAGCGCAACGCGCTACCCGCCCACTAACCTACCCGCAACTCCCCACCGCCCCACAAGCCGTACAAAAGTCACAGCCATCCTTCCTGATCATCGTCCGGTTCCCGCACTCCCCACAAAGCTTCCCGGCGGTCGGTTTCGCCGCCGTTCCGCCCGCCGGCGCTTCGAGAATCCCCATCTGTTGCAGCGGCAGCCCGTTTTCGTCGAGGATGCCGAGCATCGCGTAGCGGTGGATGATCAACTGCGCGAGATAGGCGACGGTCGAGGTGTAGTTGGTCTGGCGGCGGGTGCCGGGGACGAAGGCCATGAAGTCGCCGAGGGGCTCGGGGTAGTCGAGCAGCTTCCTGAGCTTCATGCCGATCCACGCCGGGTCGACGACGCGCATGTCGAGCGACAGCAGCTTGGTCAGGCCGTCGAGGGCGCGCGGGTAGTTGCCGGCGAGCCACACCGAATAGGGGCGGGTGACGCCGTCGGGCAGGGTGATTTCCTTGAGGCCGAGGACGAAGTCCTCGCCGGTCGCCGGATTGAAGACATCGACGGTCCACGAGAGCGTGCCGTCGGTGCCGGTCTTCGGCTCCTTGAGGCTGAACATGGCGTCGAGCACCGGCGTCGGGCCTTCGTGGTTGAAGGCGCCGATCTTCTCGACGCGGTACTGGATCAGCTGCGCGACGGCGGCGACCACCGAGGGCATGCGCTTGCGCTCGCCGTGCGGCGGGAAGGCCATGTCGAAGCCCTCGTCGCCGGGGGTCTTGGCCAGCGATTCGAGTTTCAGCGCCAGCCAGCCGTGGTCGTTGGCGCGCATGTCCATGGACAGCGTCTTGGCGACGGCGCCGAGGCCGCGCGGCTGCTCGGGGCCGTTGACCCAGGCCTCGAACGGCCAGCTGCGGCCTTCCTGCTCGACGTGGCCGACGAAGAGCGCGAACTTGCCGTGCATGTGCTCGATCATGTAGGTCCACGCCATGTTGCCTTCCGGCAGGTTCGGGCGGTTCGGCCAGCGCAGGCTGGCGAGGACCGGCGCCGGCAGCGTCTTGATCGACAGGCGGCGGTTGGCGTCGCCGCTGACGAAGTCCTGCGGCTGCTTCTTCTCGTCGGCCTGCTTCTTTGACTCGACCGAGAGCACCGAGCCCATGACGCTGTTCGGGCGATAGGTGGCCAGGCCCTTGAGGCCGGCTTTCCAGGCGCTCATGTAGAGGTCCTGGAATTCCTCGTAGGGGTAGTCGGCGGGGACGTTGACCGTCTTCGAGATCGACGTGTCGATGTACGGCGCGACGGCGGCGACCATGTCCTTGTGCGCCTTGGCCGAGATTTCCAGCGCCGTGACGAAGTAGTCGGGCAGCTTGTCGACGTCGCCGCCGAGGTGCTTGTAGAGGCGCCAGGCGTAGTCCTCGACGGCGTATTCCTTGAGCGTGCCGTCGGCCATGCGCTTCTTGCGGCTGTAGGTCCAGGAGAAGGGCGGTTCGATGCCGTTCGACGCGTTGTCGGCGAAGGCCAGCGAGATGGTGCCGGTGGGGGCGATCGACAGCAGGTGCGAGTTGCGCAGGCCGTGCTTGCGGATCTGGTTCTTGATCTCGTTCGGCAGGCGCGAGGCGAAGTTGCCGCCGGAGAGGTAGAGCTCGGCGTTGAAGAGCGGGAAGGCGCCGCGCTCCTTGCCCAGTTCGACCGACGCCAGGTAGGCGGCGTCGCGCATGTATTCGGAGATGCGCGCGCCCATCGCGGTCGCTTCCGGGCGGTCGTAGCGCAGGCGCAGCATGCACAGCGCGTCGCCGAGGCCGGTGAAGCCGAGGCCGACGCGGCGCTTGTTGCTGGCTTCCTCGCGCTGCCGTTCGAGCGGCCAGGCGGTGACGTCGAGAACGTTGTCGAGCATGCGCGTGGACACCTTGACCACTTCGCCGAAAGCGGCGAAGTCGAACTCGGCGTGCTGGCTGAAGGCGTTCCTGACGAAGGGGGTCAGGTTGATCGACCCCAGGCAGCAGCAGCCGTACGGCGGCAGCGGCTGTTCGGCGCAGGGGTTGGTGGCCTCGATCACTTCGCAGTAGTAGAGGTTGTTGTCCTTGTTCATGCGGTCGAGGAAGAGGATTCCCGGTTCGGCGTGGTCGTAGGTCGACTTCATCACCTGGTCCCACAGGTCGCGCGCGCGCACGCGCCGATAGACCCAGATGCCGTCGTCGCGCTGGAAGGCGCCGGAACGTTTCATGTCCGCGTTGGGCTCGGCGCGGTGCGTGAGCTCGACTTCGGCGTCGGCCTCGACGGCTTCCATGAAGCCGTCGGTGACGGCGATCGAGACGTTGAAGTTGGAGAGGTCGCCGTGGTCCTTGGCGTGGATGAAGACCTCGACGTCCGGGTGGTCGCAGCGCAGCACGCCCATCTGCGCGCCACGGCGGGCGCCGGCCGATTCGACGGTTTCACACGAGCGGTCGAAGACGCGCATGTACGAGACCGGGCCGGAAGCGCGCGACTGCGTGCCCTTGACCAGCGCGCCGATCGGGCGGATCGACGAGAAGTCGTAACCGACACCGCCGCCGCGGCGCATCGTTTCGGCGGCTTCGGCGAGCGCGCTGTAGATGCCCGGCTTGCCGTCGACGATCTCGACCACCGAATCGCCGATCGGCTGCACGAAGCAGTTGATCAGCGTCGCCGCGAGCGGCGTCCCGGCGGCCGAGTTGATGCGTCCGGCGGGGACGAAGCCGGTTTCCTGCGCCCACAGAAAGCGCTCTTCCCAGTGCGCGCGCTGCTTTTCGTCCTCGTTGGCGGCGAGGGCGCGGGCGACGCGGCGGCGCACGTCGTGAACCGAGGTTTCCTTGCCCTTGGCGTACTTCTCGACCAGCACCTCGACGGAGATTTCCTGCTCGGCGAGTGGCGTGAAGGCGGGTGCCTCGGCGACGGCTGACAGGGGTAGCTGGTGTTCGAGCTGGCTCATGGGTAGTCCCTCCGATGTTTATTGTGTTGACGTTGTCTGTGGTTGATGGTCTTGCTGGCCAAGCGTGCTGGCGGTACGAGGCGCGCCGGGCGAGTCTGCCGAAGCGAGCTGCTGCTTCCCCGCAGCCAAGCGCGCAATGGCGTAAAGCTACTGCATGTAGTGTGCAAAGGCAATAACTTGACTAAATGTAGTTTTCGCGCCGCAGCTTTGCGCGGCCCGGGAAAGGCCGTGAAATCACGGCCTTGCGGCTGCTCGGGGCGCTTGAACTTTTTTTCGGGGTTGCCGCGGGCGGCGTCGGCAAAAAGGGCACCGTGCCCGGGATCGGGAAAGACGCGAGGGAAGGGAAGACCTGCCAGAGTCGTGTCGGGTTCTCGACGCGGCCTTTCCCGCCGTCATTGCGAGGAGGCGACGCCGACGCGGCAATCCAGAGGTTTTGCCTTTCGCCTGGCTGATGTGGCGGACAGGCAGTCAGGGAATGGAACTGGATTGCCGCGTCGGCTTCGCCTCCTCGCAATGACGCTTGGGTGGGCGGGTGGGCGGGTGGACAGGTCGGCGGGTGCGGTGCTGCAGCGGCCGGGGCGCGCGACACTCGCCCCGGCGACGGTCTCAGGCAGGCGCTTGCTTGGCGCGGGTGGCGTGCGCAACGAGGGCGGCGATGACGCACGAGGCGAGGCGCGTTTCGGCGCTGTCGGCGCGGCTGGTGAGGACGATCGGCACGCGCGCGCCGAGGATGATCCCGGCGCTCAGCGCGTTGGCCAGGTACTCGAGCTGCTTGGCGATCATGTTGCCCGATTCGAGGTCGGGGACGACCAGGATGTCGGCGCGCCCGGCGACCGCCGAGACGATGCCCTTGGTCTTGGCGGCGACCAGCGACACGGCGTTGTCGAAAGCCAGCGGTCCGTCGACCAGGCCGCCCTTGATCTGGCCGCGGTCGGCCATCTTGCACAGTGCGGCGGCGTCGAGCGTGGACTGGATCTTGGCGTTGACCGTTTCCACCGCCGAGAGAATCGCCACCTTCGGTTCCGGCGTGCCGATGGTGTGCGCGAGATCGATGGCGTTCTGCACGATATCGACCTTCTCCATCAGCGTCGGCGCGATGTTGACGGCGGCGTCGGTGATCATGATCGGCCGGGGATAGGTCGGCACGTCCATCAGGAAGACGTGGCTGATGCGGCGGCCGGTGCGCAGACCCGAACTGCTCGAGATCACTTCGGCCATCAGTTCGTCGGTGTGCAGGCTGCCTTTCATCAGCGCTTCGGCGTCGCCGCTGCGGATCAGCGTCACGGCCATCGCCGCCGATTCGTGGCTGTGCTTGCAGTTCACGATGCGGTAGTCCTTGAGGTCCAGGCCGTTCTCTTCGGCGACGGCGCGGATGCGCTGCTCGGGGCCGATCAGGATCGGTTCGATGAGCTTGGCTTCGGCGGCCAGCAGCGCGCCCTTGAGCGACTCGCGGTCGCAGGGGTGAACCACCGCCATGTCGATCGGCGCCAGGCCCGCGGCGCGCGACACCAGCACCTGCAGGCGCGCGTACTTGTCGGAAATGGTGATCTCCGGCATCGCCTTGCGCTTGGTGATGATTTTCTCACGCGGCGCGAGCACCTCGGCGCTCCCCGAGACGACGAGCAGATGGTCCTGGTTATGGCAGTTGCAGTCGAGCACGATGTGCCGGTTGCGGGCGAACTTCTGCCCGACGGTGACCGTTACGGTGATCGTGTCGCCGATCGCCACCGGTCGCGCGAAATGGAGCGACGACTCGACCATCACCGTCCCCGGGCCGGGGAACTGCGTGCCGAGCATGGTCGACAGCAGCGAGGCGCACCACATGCCGTGCGCGATGAAATCCTGGAAAACGCCGCTGTGGCTGAATTCGGCGTTGGCCAGCGCCGGGTTCATGTCGCCCGACATCAGCGCGAACAGCTTGACGTCCTCGGGCCGCAAGGTACGGACCAGCGACGAACTGTCGCCGACGCTGATTTCGTCGTAGGTTCGACTTTCGAGAAATTCGAGGGGGGTTTCGAAGTGCATGGCGGGGCTCCCTGTGGTGCTGCTCAGATCACATTATGCTGCAATGCAGCACGAAAATGTAGGGCGATTTCCGGAATTCTCCGCGTGCGCCGGTGGCGCTTGTTGACGTGCATCAGTACCTGCCGGCGGCAGAGCGCCTAAGCTTTGCCAGGGTATGGGCAGCTGCTCCGCAGTGGGAGACGACGGTGAGCGAAGAAGGTTTTGACGCAGGACGACTCGACGCGCTGCTGCGGCCGGTCGTCGACCGTCACGGCGGCGAGCCGGGCCAGCTGGTGCAGATCCTGCGCGAGGCGCAGGGCGTCGTCGGCTATCTGCCGGCGGCGGCGCTGACCGCCATCGCCAGGGCGCTCGGGCTGCCGCGGGCGCAGGTCGAAGGCGTCGCCGGTTTCTACTCGTTCTTCCATCTGACGCCACCCGGTCGCTACCGGGTGCTGTTCTCGGACAACATCACCGATCGCATGCTGGGCAGCGGCGAACTGCTCGACCGGCTGTGCAACAAGTTGTGGGTCGAGCGCGGCAAGGTCTCCGAAGACGGGCTGGTCAGCGTCGACACCACGTCGTGCACCGGCATGTGCGATCAGGGGCCGGCGCTGCTGGTCAATGGCCAGGCGCTGACCCGGCTGTCGGGCGAGCGCGTCGAGCGCATCGGCGAGCTGATTCGCGCGCAGGCGCCGCTCGCCGACTGGCCGGCCGAATACTTCCGCGTCGACGACAATATCCGTCGCCGCGATACCTTGCTCTCTGCCGAATGGCCGGCCGGCGCGGCGCTGCGCGCGGCGATCGCGCGCGGCGGCGAAGCGATGCTTGCCGAGATGAAGCTCTCCAACCTGCGCGGGCGTGGCGGTGCCGGTTTCACCACGGCCATCAAATGGGAGTCGGCGCGCCGCGCCGAGTGCCATGCCGAGGCCGACGGCAGGCCCGCTGCACGCTACGTCGTCTGCAATGCCGACGAGGGCGAGCCCGGCACTTTCAAGGATCGCGTCCTGCTCAACAGCTACGCCGACCTCGTTTTCGACGGCATGAGCGTCGCCGCCTTGACCATCGGCGCGCGCCAGGGGCTGCTCTACCTGCGTGGCGAGTACGCCTATCTGCTGCCGGCGCTGCGCGAGAACCTCGAGCGCCGCCGGCGCAGCGGCCTGCTCGGCCGCGCGGTGTGCGGCCAGGCCGGGCTGGACTTCGAGATCGACATCCATGTCGGCGCCGGCGCCTACGTCTGCGGCGAGGAAACGGCGTTGCTCGAGTCGCTGGAAGGCAAGCGCGGCATTCCACGCATTCGCCCGCCGTTCCCGGTCACCGCCGGCTATCGCGGTCAGCCGACGGTGGTGAACAACGTCGAGACGCTGTGCAAGGCGGCGCTGATCGCGCTCAGGGGCGGCGCCTGGTTCGCCGGCCTGGGCACCAAGCAATCGACCGGGACCAAGTTGCTGTCGATTTCGGGCGACGTCGAGACACCGGGAATCTACGAGTATCCGTTCGGCGTTTCGGTCAACCAGGTGCTGCAGGACTGCGGCGCCGGCAACGCGCAGGCGGTGCAGGTCAGCGGCCCTTCCGGGATCTGCCTGGCGATGCACGAATTCTCGCGCAGCATCGCTTTCGAGGACGTGCCGACGGCGGGCGCCTTCATGGTCTTCGGCACGCATCGCGACATGTTCGAGGTGGCGCGCAACTTCGCGCACTTTTTCCGGCACGAAAGCTGCGGCTTCTGTACCCCGTGCCGGGTGGGCACTTCGCTGGTCGCCAACTGCATGGACAAGATCGCCAAGGGCCTGGGAACGCAGTACGAGATCAACCAGGTCTTCAAGATCCACCGCCTGCTGCACGCGGCCAGCCATTGCGGCCTCGGCCAGGCGGCGTGCAACCCGCTCTTCGACACCCTGCAGAAGTTTCGCCCGGCGTACGAGAGGCGTCTGTGCTCGCTCGACTTCGAGCCGGCTTTCGACCTCGACCAGGCGCTGGCGGCGGCGCGCCAGATGACCGGTCGCGACGATCCGGCGGCGCACTTCGGTCTCGCCGCCCGCCTTCCCGGAGTCACCCCATGACGCAGCCGAGCATCCTCCTTGACGGCCAGCCGGTGCCTTTCGCCGACGGGCAGACGATCATGGACGCGGCGATGGCCGCCGACATCTTCATCCCGCATCTCTGTCACCATCCCGAGTTCAAGCCGCAGGGCAGTTGCAAGCTGTGCACGGTCAAGGCCAGCGGGCGCTACGTCTCGGCGTGCACGATGCCGGCGCGCGACGGCATGGAGGTCGAGAACAACTCGCCGGACCTCAACGACAAGCGCCGGACGCTGTTGCAGATGCTCTTCGTCGAAGGCAATCACTTCTGCCCGTCGTGCGAGAAGAGCGGCAACTGCATGCTGCAGGCGCTGGCCTACGAGCTGGAGATGCTCAGCCCGCACTTCGACCAGTTCTACCCCAACCGGCCGGTCGACGCGTCGCACCCGGAGGTGCTGCTCGACTTCAATCGCTGCATTCTCTGCGAGCTGTGCGTGCGCGCCAGTCGCGACGTCGACGGCAAGAGCGTTTTTTCGCTGTCCGGGCGCGGCATCGACAAGCACCTGATCGTCAATGCCGAGTCCGGGCGCCTCGCCGACAGCGATTTTTCCTGGGCCGACAAGGCGGCGCACGTCTGCCCGGTGGGCGTGATTCTCAGGAAGCGCGAGGGCTTCGCGGTGCCCATCGGCAAGCGTCGCTACGACGTCGAACCGATCGGCATGCAGGTCGAACGCCTGGCGACGCGCAGCGCCGGCGAAGCGTACGAAGACTGTGGAGAGGGCTGAGATGGACGCTGTCGCAGGGAACCGCGAAGGGCGCCGGAAGGTGCGCCTGGCGACCGCGTCGCTGGCCGGCTGCTTCGGCTGTCACATGTCGTTCCTGGACATCGACGAGCGGCTCTTCGAACTCGTCGAACGCGTCGAATTCGACCGCTCGCCACTGACCGACATCAAGCACTGCGGTCCCTGCGACATCGGCCTGATCGAGGGCGGCATCTGCAACGCCGAGAACGTCCATGTGCTGCGCGAGTTCCGCAGCCACTGCAAGGTGCTGATCGCCGTCGGTGCCTGCGCGGTCAATGGCGGTTTGCCGGCGCAGCGCAACCACCTCGACCTCGGCCAGTGCCTGCAGGAAATCTACCTGACGGCGCCGGATGTCGTCAGCGGGCAGATTCCCAATGACCCGGAACTGCCGCTGCCGCTCGACAAGGTGCATCCGATCCACGAGATCGTGCGCATCGACTACTTCATCCCCGGCTGCCCGCCGTCGGGCGACGCCATCTGGAAGTTCCTCACCGACCTTCTCGACGGGCGCACGCCACGTCTCGGGCATCCGATGCTGCATTTCGACTAGGAGCGCAGCGATGCAACAAGGGCAAGGCTTCGCACTGGAAACCGCCGCTGCCGACGCGGGCACGCTGCGTCGCGTGGCCATCGACCCGGTCTCGCGGGTCGAAGGGCACGGCAAGGTGACCCTGCTGCTCGACGAGAACGACCAGGTGCAGCAGGTTCGCCTGCACATCGTCGAATTCCGCGGCTTCGAGAAGTTCATCCAGGGCCGACCGTACTGGGAGGTGCCGGTGATGGTGCAGCGCCTGTGCGGCATCTGCCCGGTCTCGCATCACCTGGCGGCGGCCAAGGCGCTCGACCACGTCGTCGGTGCCGGCCGCCTGACGGCGAGCGCCGAGAAGCTGCGCCGGCTGATGCACTATGGGCAGATCCTGCAGTCGCATGCCCTGCATTTCTTCCACCTCTCGTCGCCTGATCTGCTCTTCGGCTTCGAGAGCGAGGCCGGCCGGCGCAACATCGTCGGCGTCGCCGCCGCCTACCCGGAGATCGCCCGCCAGGGCGTGCTCCTGCGCAAGTTCGGCCAGGAGGTGATCCGCCTGACGGCGGGCAAGCGGGTGCATGGCACGGGTGCGATCCCGGGCGGCGTCAATCGCGCGCTGAGCCGCGAGGAACGCGACGGCCTGCTCGCCGACGTCGGCCAGATCGTCGGCTGGGGCCGCGACGCGGTGCAGCTGGTCAAGCGTCTGCATGCCGCCGACCCGGCGCTGTACGATGTTTTTGGCGCTTTTCGCTCGCACATGCTGTCGCTGGTCGGCGCCGGCGGCGAACTCGACTTCTACGATGGCCAGTTGCGCGTTCGTGACGCCGACGGCGGCATTCTCGTTGACGCCTTTGACGTCGCCAACTACCACCAGTTGATTCGCGAAGAGGTCAAGGCCTGGAGCTACATGAAATTTCCCTTCCTCGCCGCGCTTGGCCCGCAGCAGGGCTGGTACAAGGTCGGGCCACTGGCACGGGTGCAGAACTGCGACCGCATCACGACGCCGCTCGCCGAAGCCGAACGCCGCGAATTCATCGACTACGGGCAGGGCAAGCCGATCCACGCACCCCTGGCCTACCACTGGGCACGGATGATCGAACTGCTGCACGCCGCCGAGACGATCGCCGAGCTGTTGCCCGACGACGACCTTTCCGGCAGCGAGCTGACCACCCGCGGCGAGCGTGGCCGCGAAGGAATCGGCGTCATCGAGGCGCCGCGCGGCACGCTCATCCATCACTATCAGGTCGACGACGACGATCTGGTGAGCAGCTGCAACCTGATCGTGTCGACGACCCACAACAATCAGCCGATGAACGAAGCGATCCGCCGCGTGGCCCGCCGCTACCTCGACGGTCGCCAGCTTACGGAAGGCCTGCTCAACCATATCGAAGTCGCCATCCGCGCCTTCGACCCCTGTCTGTCGTGCGCCACGCACGCGCTCGGCAAGATGCCGCTGCAGCTTGAACTGCGCGATGCGGCGGGGACGCTGCTCGGGCGCCTGAGCAGCGCCTCCTGACGTCCACGAAAGAACGCCGATGCCCCTGCCCCCGGTCCTCGTTCTCGCCTGCGGCAATCCCAGCCGCGGCGACGACGCGCTCGGGCCGCTGCTTCTCGAGCGCTTGCAGAACTGGCTGGACGGCGCGGGACTGGCCGCCGGCTTCGAACTGATCGGCGACTTCCAGCTCCAGATCGAGCACGCGCTGGACCTCGTTGGCCGGCATCTGGTGCTGTTCATCGACGCCGGCGAGCAGACCGCCGCGCCCTATGTCTTTCGCCAGGCACGTGCCGCTGGCGCCGGCGCCGCCAGTCCGAGCACGCATGCGCTATCGCCCGAGGCGGTGCTGGCGGTGCTGCCGCGCATCGATCACGAAGCGCCGCCGCCGGCCTTCGTGCTCTGTGTGCGCGGCGAAAGCTTCGCCCTTGGCGAAGGCCTGAGCGCGGCGGCCAGCAGCCACGCCGATGCTGCGTTCGAGCTGTTGCAGTTCCTGTGCCGTGCCGCCGAGCGCGATGTCTGGCTGACACGGCTGGGCGCTGGCGAGTAAGGGCAGGAGTAAGGGCAGGAGTACGGGCAGGCGCCGCCCTGCGAGTGTAGTGTTGCACGCGTTATGGAACGTACGTATACATCCCGGCCACCGCAGGGATTGCGCGCTCCTGTCGGGCTGGCTGAAAGTCGCGTCGGGAAGGCGGCAACACGCCAGCCCGCCAGCCCGCTCGTCATTGCGAGGAGGCGCAGCCGACGCGGCAATCCAGTTCCATCGTCTTACTATCGTCCGCCGCATCGACGACGCGAAGCGCAAAACCTCTGGATTGCCGCGTCGGCTCTTCGCCTCCTCGCAATGACGGTGTGTGGGGCATGAGCGCAAGGGGTGGCGACGAGGGCCGCCCCGCCATGGACCCTGCGAATCTCAGCCACCACAGGGTTTTCGCCCTGCTTTCAGCAGTCGCCAAAAGTCGCATCAAGAATGCAGCACTACACGAGTCAGGATGCGGCCGGCGCCGTGGACTGTGGTGAACCGTTCCGCCGCCGTCGCCCGGTCCGCTGTCCGGGATCCCACGATCACCCGGGTCGACGGGGCGGCCAGTATGGGCGTCGGTCTGCCACTCGGCGGCCAGGCCTCCGGCGCCGAAAGCGGACGAGACCTTGCGCGCACTGGACGACGCCACGTTGTTGTTGATCAAGTCGTCGAACGACGCGCAACCGGCGAGACAGATCTCGTCGCTGACGCGATCGACCTTGCTTGGCAGCAGCAGGCTGTAGCCGCTGCCGGCGAAGGCGGATCCTCCGCCGCACGGGACTTTTAGCAAGTTCCACGCCATGAACGGCATGTCTATTGATTTCAATCGCTTGGACCGTCTCGTGCGCCTCGTTTGGCGGGCCGCTGTAAGGAATTCCGACAGCGGCAGCTCGCGAAAGGCAAGAACCGGCGGCGTTAGACTGCCCTGTCGCTTCCCGTCGTCGTGGCGCGCGTGCCGGAGGGTCTATGCGCTGATCGGGCCGATGCCTGGGCAGCGCGCGAACGACAGTGCTATATTGGCCGCGCAGGACGCGGGGTTCTGCCGCGGCGGGGGCACGGGCGTTTGCCGCGGATGATGCCGGCTTGAATCCGCGACGCCGGGCAGGTATGGGGTTTCGTCCTTCGCTGCGCAAGCGGCGTGTGTTTTCAGGGCAGGGTATGTGGAAATCAGTTCTCGCCATTTCGATCGGTGCCGCGCTTGGCGCGCTCTTGCGCTGGCAGTTCGGCATCCGGCTCAACAGCCTGTTTCCGACGGTTCCGCCGGGCACGCTGGTCGCCAACCTCGTCGGCGCCTACCTGATTGGCCTGGCGGTGGCTTTCTTCACCTCGTTCCCGGCGATTTCGCCGGAATGGCGGTTGCTGATCATCACCGGTTTTTGCGGCGGGCTGACGACTTTCTCGACCTTCTCCGCCGAACTCACGCTGTTGCTGCAGCAGGGAAGGCTATCCTGGGCGCTCGCTGCGGCCGCGGCGCATGTCGTCGGCTCGGTGCTGATGACTTTCGCCGGCATGGCCACCGTCGTCTGGGCGCAAGGTTCGCGGTGAACGGTGCGCTGCCCGTCCGGCAGGCGCGCGAGCAACGGAGGCAGGCATGCAAGGCTCTTTCCTGAGGTTGTACGTGCGCGAAAGCGACAAGCACGGCGGTCGCCTGCTCTGGGAGTGGTTGCTCGACCAGGGTAACCGGCTCGGCGTCCGCGGGGGCTCTGCATTCCGCTCGATTGGCGGCTTCGGGCGATCACATGCCGTGCACGAAGGCAGCTTCTTCGAACTGGCTGGAACGACCAGCATCGAGGTCGAGTTCGTCGTCACCGCGGAAGAGGCCGAGCGCCTGTTCGAGCTCATTCGCCAGGCGCAGGTCCGGGTTTTCTACGTCCGCCTCCCGGCCCACTTCGGGGTGCTCAATCCCGACGCCAAGGACCCGCCCGAGCTCGGCAGCGCCGATTGACGACCGCGGGCGGCGCGCGGCGAGGCCGCCATCCCGTGCCGCCTGTGCGTGCGGATCAGTTGCCGCGGAAGGCGCGCACGCCGAGGATGACGCCGCCGACGAGCAGGGCGATGCCGATCAGCGCCGTGCTCCCGGGCAGCGCACCACGCAGGATGAACGCATAGGCGAAGGCGGCCAGCGTTTCGAAGACGATCAGCTGGCCGACGAGGGCGGCGGGCAGCAAGCGGCTGGCCCGATTCCAGAGCAGCGTTCCGAGCCACGAGGCGCAGAAGCCGAGCAACAGCATCAGGCCGACGTAGCGCCCGGCGTCTGCACCGAGCGGAAAATCGAAGCCGCCGTGGGCGCGGAAATACAGTCCGGCCGCGGCCATGCCGAGCAGCGCCAGCGGCAGTGTCGCCAGACCCTGCGCGATGGCCCAGGTGCCCGAAGCCAGCGCTGGTCGCTGCTGCAGCCAGCGCGAATTGCGTAGCGGGTACCAGGTCCAGGCGAAGACCGCCGCCAGGGCGAAGACCGTTCCCAGAAAATAATCCTGCGCGCTGCGCCGGTCGTCGAGCAGTGCCATCTCGTGGCTGTTCACCAGCGCGATACCGGCTGCGATGACCAGCAGCGATGGCAGCAGGCGGCGCCACGGCAGCGCCTCGGCACTGAAATTCGCGGCGATGGCGATGACGATCGGCAGGGTGCCGATGAGCATCGTCGGCAAGGGGGCGTCGGCGAGCTGGATGGCGGCCGACAGGAAGAGGTAGTAGAGAATGTTGCCGACCAGCGCCAGTTCGCAGGCCATTTGCCAGTCCTGGCGCTGCAGGATCTGCAGTCGCGGCCAGTCGGTGCACGCCAGCATCAGGGCGATGACCCCGAAGGCGAGGTAGCGGCCGAAAGAGAGCATCGCCGGCGGATAGTCGGGCAGCATCAGCGGGACGACGAAGACCAGTCCCCAGAGCAGGCCGGCGCCGAGCGCGCAGGCGACGCCTTCGACCACGATGCGGCCGGCGGGCAGCGGTGGCCGAGCGCGCGTCGTACTGACCTTGGCGGCCACGGTCATGGCGGCGCGCGGGCGTCGGTCTAGTGGCGAAAAGCCGGCAGGCGGGGTAGCTGCGGCAGCTCGACGGCGTCGAGCATGTTCTTGATCACCAGGCCCAGTTCGGTGTCGCCGACGATCGCCAGCTCACGGTTGAAGAACAGCGTGTCCGGGTCCTCCTGGCGGGCGAGCAACTGCAGGAAGGCCGAGAGGTTGGCGCTGAACGCCAGGTCAGGCGTCTCCGGCACTGTCGACAACGGCCGGAAAAGGCCGTCGCGATAGGTGAAACTGGCCTGCCCTCCGGCGTCGAGTACCTCGACGAGAAAGGTTCGCCCTTCGAGCAGGACCAGGCTGTCTTCCGGCAGCAGGCCGATCCTGGCGGCAAGGTTGAGCGCCGTCGCCAGAACCAGCGAGTGCGGCCACTGCGGCAGACGCGAGCCGAGCGAAGCGACCAGCGCGGGGAGTTTGAAACGAGGAATCGAGAATCCCTGGCTCATGAATGAATTCCTTTCGTTGCGGCGGCAGCCGGCGGGTGTTGCGCGATACCGGCGTCGCCAAACCAGTAGCCGTTGACCAGGCCTGCACTGGCCCAGGCGCTGGTATCGGGAGCGGATGCCTGCCCGTTCCGGGCGGCGTCGAAAGCAGCGATGATCGCTGCCATGGCGTGTGGCTGCGGGCTGATGCGCAGCACTTCGACGCCCATCTTGAGCAGTTCCGGTACCTGAGGCAAGAGGTTGTACGTCTGTGCGGACATGGTCTGGATGCCGTTGATGGCCAGAAAGGGCTGTCCTTCGCGCGTGCGCAGGGTCATCCCCTCGGGGTGGTCGAGGCACTTGAACTGGCAGTCGTCCTTGTTGAGGTCGTAATAGCGCGCCGTGAAGCAACGCGCGGAAAACGCCAGCGGCAGTTTGCCGAAAGCGAAGACCTCGGTTTCGACACCGGTCGGGCGGCTGTGGTGCAGCGTCTCGATCAGCCGGCGGTCGCCTTCGAGCGGCGGCACCCAGCGCTGCATGCCGTAGCGGGCGAAGGTGGCCAGCGTCGCTTCGTTGTAGATGTTGAGGTGCGGTCCGGCGACGAAAGGGCTGCCGGCGGCGACATTCACCGCACCGAGATCGTTGGCTTCGAGGCGAGCGCCGCGGATTTCGCGCAGCTCGGCGCACAGGCGGCGCAGCGCTTTCAGGTCGCCCTCCGATTCGAGCAGCGCCTGCGCGGAAAGGACGACTTCCTTGCCCGCGTCGGCGAGGTCGCGCGCCAGCGCCAGCCAGTCGGCGACACGAATCTGCTGGCGTCGCGAACAGACCACTTCGCCGATGTAAATGATGTCGATCGCCGGGTTGTGCGCCATCTCGGCGTAGAACTCGAAGACTTCGTGCTTTGGCCAGAAGTAGAGCAGCGGCCCGAGAGAGAGTTTCATGGCCATCCCGGCGCTCAGCGCCACGGTCGGTTGTAGGCGCCGAGCGTGACCTGGCTGCCTTCGGAGACGTGCGCCAGCTCGGCCTGCCAGGTGGGTTTGACGGAGAAGCTTCCGGGGCTCCTGGCCAGTTCGTCGAGCGCTGCGCGCAGGGCGCGCGTCACCTGCGCGACGTAGGTCGGACTGCGCTGCCGCCCCTCGACCTTGATCGCCGCGACGCCGATGGCGGCAATCTGCGGCAGCACTTCGAGGACGTTGAGGCTGGTCGGTTCCTCGAGTGCGTAGTAGGTGTCGCCATTGACTTCGAAGCGTCCCTTGCACAGCGTCGGGTAACCGGCCGGCTCGTCGTCGCCGAAGCGGTCGATGAGGATGCCGTTCAGGCGCGTGCTCATCACGCCGGGCGACCTTTCCCACTTGACGTACTTCGCCGGCGAACACGCGCCGACGGTATTCGGCGACTCGCCGGTGGCGTACGAGGACAGCCAGCAACGGCCCTCGTTCATCACGCACAGGCTGCCGAAACCGAAAACCTCGATGTCCACCGGCGTGTTGCGGATCACCGTCTCGACCTGCGCCAGCGTCAGCACGCGCGGCAGCACCGCGCGGCGGACGCCGAATTCGCGCTGCGCGAAATTGACCGCTTCGTAGCTGGTCGCCGAACCCTGCACCGAGAGGTGCAGACGCAGCTCGGGGTGGCGGCGGCTGGCGTAGTCGAGCAGGCCGACGTCGGCGAGGATCACCGCATCGACGCCGAGATCGGCCGCGCCATCGACGGCGCGCTGCCAGTCGGCGACGCGTCCGGGCTGGGCGAAGGTATTGATGGCCATCAATACCTTGCGCTGGCGCGAGTGGGCGTAACGGATACCTTCGACCATCGCCTTGTGGTCGAAATTGAGGCCGGCGAAGTTGCGCGCGTTGGTGTCGTCGCGGTAGCCGAGGTAGACCGCGTCGGCGCCGTGGTCTACCGCCGCCTTGAGTGCCGGCAGGCTGCCAGCGGGGCAAATCAGTTCGGGAACTTGCGTGCGCGACATGCGAAACCTCGGCGAAGCCGGCCAGTGACGGGAACTGGCCAGTATAGTCAGCGCCAGCCTTTGGCCCTTGATTCGGGTCAACTCGGGCGGATTCGGGTGAACGCGGGTCAGCTGCGCGGCGATGACGCCAGGCGGGCACGCAGGTGACGCAGATAGGCCAGGCCGCGGATCGCCCGGCTGCCATACCAGGAGACCATTTCCCCGTCGATCAGCGTGGCGCGTGCGCCCGGCAGCTGCTCGGCCAGCTGCCTCAGGTGCCGTTCGCGAAACGCGTACGGTTCGCTGGCCAGCAGCAGCCAGTCGGCTTCTCGCGCCAGTGCCGGCAGATCGACTTCCGGATAGCGCAGGGCGCTGTCTGCCGGCAGGCTATCCCAGCCGGCAGCGGCCAGCATGCGCGAAATATAGGTGTCGCGGGCGACGCTGAGCCAGGGCTGCTGCCAGATCAGGTAGAGAACGCTTTGTCGCGGCAGGGTCCCGGTCTGGGTGCAGAGGGCGGCCCATTCGCGCTCGAAGTCGGCCGCCAGCGCCCTGCTTCGCGCCTCGACTTGCGGGTCGCCGCCGAAGATGCCACCGAGCAGCTCGTAGAGAGCGAGATTGTCGCGAACCGTCAGTGGGTGGGTGACGATCACCTGCGGCACGAACGCGTGCAGGGCGTCGACTTCCTCGCGGCGGTTCTCGTCGATATTGACGAGCACGTGTGTCGGCGCCAGGGCGCGCAGCTTGTCGATCGAGAAGCCCTTGGTGCCGCCGACTTTCGGCAGTCGCCGAACGATCTGCCGCGGATGAATGCAGAAGCCGGTTCGGCCGACGAGGTATTCGGCGAGGCCAAGGTCGACCAGCAGTTCGGTGAGGCTGGGCACCAGTGAGACGATGCGCGGGGTGTCCGCGCAGCGAGCGTGTTGCTTGCCGATCGCGTCAGACCATTGCATGATTGGCGTTTTGAGGTGAGAGAAGCGGAGGAGCCGATGCTAACGCAAAAACTGGCTGTCGTTACCGGCGCCGCACGCGGGCTTGGCCTGGCGGTGGCGCGCGATCTGGCCGCCGCCGGATGCCAGGTGCTGATGGTTGGCCGCCATGCCGAGGCGATCGAAGACGCCGCGCGGCAGTTGTGCGCGAGCGGTCACGACGTCCTCGCACACACCGCCGACGTGACCGACGCCGGTGCCGTCGCGGCCCTCGCGGCACGCCTGCGCCGCGAGTTCGGGCGTGCCGATATTCTGGTCAACAACGCCGGCGTGTTTCTCGAGCGCAAGGACTTCGCGCAACCACAGGCGGCCAGCGTCCTCGTCGTCGACCCGGAGTTGGCCGCCGCCGCCTACGCCGGCAATGCGCTGGCGCCGCTGCGGCTGATTCAGGCGATTGTCCCGCTGATGCGCGAAAACGCCTGGGGGCGCATCGTCAACGTCTCGTCGACCATGGGGCAACTGTCCGCCATGGGCGGCTCCTGGCCGGCCTACCGGATGTCGAAGGCGGCGCTCAATGCCTTGACCCGACTGACCGCCGCCGAACTCGAGAACAGCCCGATCAAGGTCAATTCGGTCTGTCCCGGCTGGTGTCGGACGGCGATGGGTGGCCAGGACGCGACGCGTAGCGTCGATGAAGGGGCCAAGGGGATCGTCTGGGCAGCCCTGTTGCCCGACGACGGTCCGAGCGGCGGCTTCTTTCGCGACGGCCAGCCGATCGACTGGTAGGGCCGGGCGAGCGCGGGCGACCTTCCCGGCGCGGCCCGCTACGCCGATGCCCGCGCCGCGCTCAGGCGCCGGGCGGCGCCCCGAGCGCGGCGCGCAGGCGCTCGATTTCTTTCCCCAGCTGCTCGACCAGCGCGTCGAGTTCCGGGGGCTCGCCAAAAGGGCTGCGTTGTTCCAGGCGCTGCGCCAGCTGGACGGCGGGTCGCGCACCGAAAATCGCCAGCGTTCCCTTGAGGCTGGCGGCGGCCGTCGCCGCCCGGCGGCGCTCGCTTTCGGCGAGCGCGTGGCGCAGTGCGTCCATATCACGCTGCGAATGTTCGAGAAACAGGTCGCTGATCAGCGCCACCGTCTCCTGGTCGGCCGTCGCCAGCGCCGCGCCGTAGTCGAAGGCGGCGCTGCCAGGACGGCTCGCCTGCTGCTCGGCGCTGGTCGGGCCGGACGCCGCCGCGCGCGGGCCGATGCCTTCCCCGTCGGCCGCGCCGGCGCCATGCTTGAGCAATAACTGCTGCAGTTGCTGGCCGTCGATCGGCTTGGCCAGATAATCGTCCATGCCGGCGGCGAGGCAGCTTTCCCGGTCACCGTGCATGGCGTTGGCGGTCATCGCGACGATCGGCTGTCGCCGCTTGCCAGCGGCCATTTCGGCCGCGCGGATCCGGCGCGTTGCTTCGAGCCCGTCCATGATCGGCATCATCATGTCCATCAGCACGACGTCGAAGCTTTCGCCACGCAGCCGATCAACGGCGGCCTGGCCGTCCTCCACCAGTGTGACGCGGTGACCCCGGCGTTCGAGCAGCCTGATCGCCAGTTGCTGGTTGATGGCGTTGTCTTCGACGAGCAAAACGGCCAGCGACGGTCCTGCAGCAGGCGGCGCCTGCTCGTCCGCGCGCGCTGCGGTCGCCGTCGAGCGCTTGTCGAAGGCGCGAGCGAGCGCGTGCAGGAGCTCGTCGCCGGTCAGCGGTTTGCCCAGCTGGCCGGCGATTCCGAGGCGCCGGCAACGCTCGCTGTCGCCTTGCCAGGGGGCTGCGGAGACGATCAACAGGAGCATCGACTCGCCGCCGGGGAGTGCGCGCAGCCGTCCGGCGAGCGCGTACGCGTCGCCGTCGCGAAGATCGGCGTCGAGCAGCGCCAGGTCGACCGAGTCTGGCGCTGTCGCAAGCCGCGCCACGGCTGCCGCGCCGGATTCGACGGCGCTCACCGCCGCCCCGGCGGCTTGCAGCGTGCGTGTCACGACGGCGCGACTGAGCGGCTGCGGGTCGACGATGAGAATGCGTCTGTCGGTCAGCTGCGGAAGTGGCGCTGGCTGCTCGAGTCCGTCGACGCCGCAGCGGATCGTGAAATGGAAAGTGCTGCCACGACCGACCTGGCTTTCGACCCAGATGCGCCCGCCGAGAAGCTCGGCCAGGCGCGCCGATATGCTCAGTCCGAGACCGGTGCCGCCGTACTTGCGGGTGACCGACCCGTCGGCCTGCGCGAAGGGGTCGAAAATCGTCGCCAGTTTTTCTTCGGGAATACCGATGCCACTGTCGGCCACCGCGAAGTGCAGATCCAGCTCGCCATCAGCGTGTCGATCTGCGCTTTCCAGGCGCAGCAGCACCTCCCCGCGGGGGGTGAATTTGATCGCGTTACCGACCAGGTTGAGCAACACCTGGCGCAGGCGACCGGCGTCGCCGAGCACCAGTCGCGGCACCGTGGGGGCGATGTCGCAGATCAGCGCCAGTTCCTTGTCGTGCGCGCGCAGCGCGAGAGACTTGAGTGCCTCGCCAACGCTGCGCCAGAGATCGAAGGCGCAGTGCTCGGCGACCAGCTTGCCGGCCTCGATCTTGGAGAAGTCGAGGATGTCGTTGATGATCGTCAGCAGCGCGTCGGACGAGTCCTTGACGATCTGCATGCAGGTGCGCTGTTCATCGCTGAGCTCGCCGTCGAGGAGGAGATGGGTCATGCCGATGACGCCGTTCATGGGCGTTCGTATCTCGTGGCTCATGTTGGCCAGAAACTCGGACTTGGCGCGGTTGGCGGCTTCCGCGCCTTCCTTGGCGCGGCGCAACTCCTCGGATGCGTTCTTGGCGGCTGAAATATCGGCCAGGTAACCGTTCCACAGCATGCCGCCGCTGGCCGTCGGCGTTCCCTGCGCTTCGCCGTGTACCCAGACGCTGCCGCCGTGCTGGCGATGAACGAGGCGAAAGTCGACCGACCAGCGCGACTGACCGGCGGGCGTTGTGGCCATCGACGTCTCGACCCGTTGCCGGTCGTCGGCATGCACCAGCGCAAACAGGGTGTCCGCGCTGGCCATCGCTTCTTCGGCCGGGACGCCGCAGATCTGCTCGATGGCGCGGCTGAAGAAGTGGAAGACGTGCGCGCTGCGCGAGCGCTGGTACTGATAGACGGCCACCGGGATGTTGTCGGTCACTTCGCGCAGGCGCGCATCGCTCTCCTTGAGCAGGCTGACGTCCTGCCAGATGCCGGTGAAGATCGGCGCTCCGTCCGCCGCCGGCGGCTCGGGCGCCGGGTTGATCTCGCCACGAATCCAGCGCAGCGCGCCGTTGGGCAGGCGAATCCGGTACTCGCCCTGCCAGGCCTCACGGCGCGCCGCCGCGCCGCGGATTCCATGCTCGACGCGTTGCACGTCGGCGTCTATGACCTGTCGCGTGGCGAGATCGGAATCGGCGAGCAGGGCGCTGCGCTCCAGTCCGCGGATTTCGTGCAGGCGCTCGCTGAGAAAGGTATAGCGAATCCGCGCCGGACCAATCTCGCACTGGAAGACCACGGCCGGGACGCTGTTGGTGATCTGACGCAGGCGCGACTCGGCGCTCGATATCGCCGCCTCCTGTGCCTTGCGCTCGGTGATGTCGACGATCGCGCCAAGCAGGCCGGCGATGCTGCCGCCGGCCTTGGTCAGGGTCGCCCGGTGGAAGATCGTGTCGCGCCGGCTGCCATCGGGCAACTCGACCTGCGCCTCGTAGACCTGCTGGCCGACTGCTTGCAGGAGCTGGCGATCCTTTTCCGCGTGCGCTTGCGAGAGTTCGGCCGGGAGGAGGTGGTGCACGGTTCTCCCGGTCCACTCGTCGCGCGCAATGCCGAAGAACTCGGCGAACGCGCGGTTGAGGTGCTGATAATGCCCGCCGGTGTCGGTGAGGTAGATCGGTAAGGGCACCACCTCGAACAGTTCCTGCACCAGGTGCAGCTGCTCCTGCAACTGTTCCAGCGCCAGCCGTCTTTCGGTGACGTCGTTGAGCGTTCCGGCGCAGCCGGTGAAGTTGCCGGCGGCGTCGAATTCGGCGCGGGCGAAGACCTCCAGCCAGCGATCGTCACCGTGGCGCGTCCGGTAACGCGCTTCCTCGCGGACAAAGTCGATTTTCCCCTGCGCCAGTGCCGCAAAGCGCGCCGTCGCGTAGGCGCGGTTTTCGACCGGTACGCTGGCCAGCGACTGGCGGCCGACGCTTTCGTCGACCGCGTAGCCGGTGATTTCGCGCCACGCCGGATTGAGGTAGGTCCAGAAACCGTCGGCGTCGGTTCTGAAGATCACTTCCTTGAGGCTTTCGACGACCGAACGGAAGCGCTTTTCGCTGTCGGCGAGTTGCGCTTCGACGCGCTCGCGCTGGCGCACCAGATCGGCCATCAGCGTCGACAGCGATTCAAGATCGTCGCCTTCCGCCGGCAGCAGTCCGCGGTCGTCGCCACGCAGCAGGCCGGCGGCGGTGCTGCGCAAGGAGTGGATGGCGCGCGCGCGACTGGCGAGGTCGTCACGCAAGCGGTCATTCGCCTGCAGTAGTTCGTTCGAGCTCAGGTCGAGGCTGCGCGTACGCAGGGCCAGGTCCCGATCGTTCTGCTCGTAGGCACGGTCAACCTGCGCCAGAAAGCTGTCCAGCCCGTTGAGCAGGAGCGCAGCCTGCGGCGAGACGGCGCCACTTGCGGCCAGTTGCCGGAGTTCGTCAAGGACCGACGCTGCGCCCTCCCCGTCGACTGCGAGGACACGCCGTATTTGCCGGTTAAGAAGTTTGTGCATGCCAGGGGGCGAGTGGGTAGGAGGTGGAGATGTGGAGAGGGGCAGGAGCTTGGCGAGAAACCTGGTCGGGCAACCTTCAGCCCTCACCGATCCAGGTGACGGTCATCGTCTGATTGTGCAGCCGACACGCACCGCTTGCGGCAAGCGGGCCGATTTCGCCGTAGGAATAGAAGCCGGCGAGCAGCGCCTGCGGGCCGAGCACACTGCCGACCGCTTCGACCTCCTCCTCCACGCGCCCGCCCATGACCAGCTTGCGGCCGACACAGCTGACCAGCAGGGCCAGTCCCTGCGCCTGCGCGGGGATGCTCGCCTGCACTGCTTCGGCGGCGGCTTCGGCGCCGCCGACCAGGGCGTCGGTGCTGGCGTGCATCAGCTTCAGGTAGCCATGCGGATCGATCTCGCCGGCCAGCGTCAGGCTGCCGTCGCGCTCATCGACGCCGAGGATGCTGCGGATGAGACCGGTCTCGCGGTGGTCGCTGCCGAGCATCGCAAACGGGAAGAGCAGGCCTGACGCGGGTAGGCCGCTGGCGTGCACGCCGAGGTAGCGCTTGTAGACGTCCAGAGCCGGCTCGCCGTCGAGTTCATGGAGCAGGTTACCCGCGCTGCGCGTCACCTTGCGCGCCGGCCCGAACGGCGACCAGCCGCCGAAGGAGCCGTGTGCGAAGCGCAGCGCCGGGCCGTAGAAGCCAAGGGCGACGACGCCGTCGCGGCGGATGCCGCCGTCGTCGAGCACCCAGGTCTCGCGAAAAGCATTGCCGTCGCCGGCCAGGCCACCGGCAACCGGCAGTTCGCTGCGCAGGACTTCGCCAATCCCGAGCAGCAGGGCGCTGCCATTGATGGATACGCCCTGAGCGAAGACCAGTACCGCGCGCAGGCCCTCCGGTGGCAGCTGTGTGGCCAGCCGCCGGCCGGCAGCCAGCGAGTCGTTCATTCCGCTCAGTCGGGTCGATGCCTGCACGAGCTGCGTGCTGGCGAAGCGTATGGCGGTCAGCACGCAGCTTTCGTCGCTGACGCCTGCAGCCGAGATCTCCCCGGCCGTCGAGCAGCCGATCCGCCTGGCCGCAGGAAAGGTCGCCGCCAGTGGCGCGGCCACGGCGCTGAGCAGGTGGCTGGCGCCGAAGGCGAGCAGCAGATCGGGCTGCAGGCGCGTCAGCGGGGCCAGCTTGTCGGTGATGTTTGTCGCATCGCGCAGGACGAGCTGAGCAATCTGCATGGGCAACACTCCCTGGTTCGCTTTCCGAGGCGCAGCAATCAGCCGTGCAGAATACTGTGCGCGGGCTTGCTGGGCAAGGCAGTACAGGCTGTTGAACGACGGGCAGGGACGTCGCCGCCTATTCGCCGGAGGCCTGTCGCGGTTTGCGCGGTGCGCCGACCATCAGCCGATCATAGACGGCGTTCGGCAGTAGCCGCAGAACGCGGGCGACGATGCCCATCTGCCAGGGGACGACGACGTAGCTGCGGCCGCGGTCGATGGCCCGCGCAAAGCGCGCTGCGGCGGCGTCGGCGGACATCAGGAAGGGCATCGGGAAGGGGTTGGCTGCGGTCATCGCCGTCCTGATGTAGCCGGGACAGAGGGTCACCACCTTGATCCCGGAAGGGCGTAGTTCGACACGCAGGCTTTCGAGATAGGTGATCACCGCCGCTTTCGACGCGCTGTACGCTTCCGAACCGGGCAGGCCGCGAATTCCGGCCACCGACGCGACACCGACCAGCCGCCCGCCACCGGCGCGACGCATGTTGCCGATGAACGGCGAGAAGGTCGCCGCCATGCCGAAGAAATTGGTGTCCATGACCCGGCGGATGGCATCCAGGTCTTCAGCGTGTTCGCTGAGCGTGCCCACCGAGATGCCGGCGTTGGCGACGACGATATCGGGAACGCCGAGACGGGCCATGAAGTCGTCGCTGGCGGCGCGCAAGGCAGCCGCGTCGGTGACGTCAAGCGGGTAGCAATGGACCTGCCCCGGCCAGCGTGCGGCGAGCTGCTCAAGGGCTTCCGCGCGGCGCGCGCAAAGGCCGAGCTGCGCGCCCCGCGCGGCGTAGTACTCGGCCAGTGCCTGGCCGATTCCCGACGAGGCGCCGGTAATGAACAGCGTGCGGACCGGTGGCGCTGGCGCTGCGCCGAGGGCACTCATCGCGCCGGCTGGCTCACTTCTTCTGCTGCTCGCTACGCGCCTTGGCGATCACCTGGTCGGTCAATGCCAGCAGGTCGCCGTAGCCCTTGAGATCCTTGCCGGCAACGAGATACCTGCCGGCGACGGCGAGTGCCGGAACGCCCTGGATCTTGTAGGCCTGGGCCATCTGATCGGCACGCTTGGCCTGGCTGAGAACCCCGAACGAGTTGTAGGCAGCGGTGAACTTCTTGCCATCGACCCCCTGCGCAGTCACCCAGGCGATGATGCTCTTGTCGTCAAAGAGGCGCTTGTTTTCCTGGTGCAGGGCGCGGAATACGGCACCGTCGAGCTTGGCCAGATCGCCACTCGCTTCCAGCGCGTAATAGAGCCTGGCCAGGCTGGCCCACTGCGGACGGCCAAAGGAGACCGGGACGCGCTTGAAGACCACGTCGCTCGGCAGGGCCTCGGCCCACCTGCTGACCAGGGGGTGAAAGTCCGCGCAATGCGGGCAGCCGTAGGAGAAGAACTCGAGCACTTCGATCTTGGCCGGATTGTCGCTGATCTGCGCCGGGACTATGGCCACGTAATCGCGATCGGCCACCAGTTCGGCGCGGGCGGGCAGGGCCATGGCCAGCAGCGCCAGGGTGATCGCGGCAAACCATCCACTGATACGTCCTTGCATTGTTTGTTTCTCCTTGTAGGCGGGGTGAGAGTGTGGAAGCGTCAGCGCGCCAGGGGTCTTGACTCAGTCCTTCTTGACGACGCGGGCGTCGATACCTTGCCTGGCCAACTCACCGCGCAGAATATTCACTTCGTCCATGCGCGGGTACGGCCCGAGGCGAACGCGGTACCACACCTTGTCCTGCAGCATGACCTGTTGAATGCGCGCTTCCACCCCCATTAACGCCAGCCGCGCCTTCTGGTTGTCCGCTTCAGCGACACTCTGGAACGAGCCGGCTTGCAGATAGATGGGTTTCTTGAGCAAGGGGTCCGCCTCGGGTTTCTTGTCTTCCGCCTTGCGCTCCTCGGCCTTGCGCTCCTCGGCCTTCTTGTCTTCCGCCGGCCGGACGTCCAGCGGCTTGATTTCGAGGGGTTTTCCGTCCAGGGGCGGGCTGGTCGCGGGAATGCTGGCCGTCGGACCGGGAACGCGCTGCGTCGGGTCGGGAATCGCTTCGGCGTTACCGGGCAGAATCTTGTAGAAGTCAAAGCGCGGTTTTTCGGGCGCCGTCGAGTCGCCAGGCTTGCCCGGCAGCGCGACCGGCGCCGGGGCCAGCGCCGGCATATCGGGCGTCGGTTCCGGGCGTGGCGCGTCGGTGACCGGCGGTGGCAGCTTCGGTTGCTGGCCGGTCGTGGTGAAGGGCAGGGGCACCTTGTTGACGTACCAGACCACGCCAGCGACAGCGATGACGCCAACGACCAGGCCAATGAACAATCCAAGCAGGGTGCCGCCTCCCGACTTCCTCTGCGGCGGTGTCTTGCGGGGTTTCATGTCACGACTCATGCCAGTCCTTTGTTTCTCTGATTACATCGATTCCGGGCAGCTGACGCCGAGAATCGCCATGCCGTTGCGAATCACCTGGCGGACCGCAGCCGCGAGCGCGAGGCGGGCATCGCGCAGCGCCGGCTCGTCGACCAGCATTCGCTCGGCGTTGTAGTAGCTGTGAAATTCGCCGGCCAGATCCTTGAGATAGAAAGCGATCAGGTGTGGTGCCAGCTCACCGGCGGCGGTCTCGACGGTCTCCGGAAATTGGCCCAGGCGGGCGGCCAGGGCCAGCTCGTGCGGACCGTCGAGGTGGCCAAGGTCGGCGCCGGCGAGCGTTTCCGGATCGCCTCCCCAGAGGGCCAGCAGCGAGCAGACGCGGGCGTGTGCGTACTGAATGTAGTAGACCGGGTTCTCGTTCGACTGGCTCTTGGCGAGGTCAAGGTCGAAATCGAGGTGCTGGTCAGACTTGCGCAGAACGTAGAAGAAGCGGCAGGCGTCGTTGCCGACATCTTCGCGTAGCGTGCGCAGCGTCACGAACTCGCCGGAACGGGTGGACATCTGCGCCTTGCGGCCCGAGCGATAGAGTATCGCAAACTGGACGAGCGCCACATCGAGCCGCTGTGCATCGAGCCCGAGCGCAGCGACGGCGCCCTTGACGCGCGCGATGTAGCCGTGATGGTCGGCCCCCCAGACGTTGATGATCCGCTGGAAACCACGCTCGTACTTGTTGACGTGATAGGCGATATCCGACGCGAAGTAGGTGTACTGGCCGTTCTCGCGCTGCACGACGCGATCCTTCTCGTCGCCGAAAGCGGTCGACCGGAACCAGCGTGCGCCGTTCTGGCGGTAGAGATGGCCGGCCCTGTCGAGTTGCTCGACGCAGCGCGCCACCAGGCCGGTCTCGAAGAGCGATTGTTCGGAGAACCAGACGTCGAAATGCACGCCGGATTCCTCGAGGTCGCTGCGACAGTCGGCGAGCTGTTCGGTGAGGACGTGGTCGTGCACGTATTTCCAGTCGCCAGCGAGCAGGTGCTTGGCATTGGCGATCAGCGCGTCGAGATGCGCCTCGCGCTGCTGCGCCGCTTCGGCGTCGGTGCGCTCCGCGTCGGGCAGGCCGGGAGTGCCGGCGATGGCGCTGGCCGCCGGACGCAGGAAGCGCGGGCCGCGGGCCGCCAGCAACTGCCTCGCCATCTCCGTCACGTAGCTGCCCTTGTAGGCGTTGCTCGGGAAAACGATCGCCTCGTCGGTGTCGCTTTCCTCGCCGGCGAGTTCCAGATAGCGCAACCAGGTCGACAAGGCGAGAATGTCCATCTGCCGGCCGGCGTCATTGACGTAGTATTCGCTGGTCACGTCCCAGCCGGCGAAGGCGAGCAGCTTGCCGAGGCTGTCACCGTAGGCTGCGCCGCGGCCGTGGCCGACGTGCAGCGGCCCGGTCGGGTTCGCCGAAACGAATTCGACCAGCACTTTCTCCTTGCTTCCGGCCGACGAGCGGCCGAACGCCGGGCCGTCTTCGAGCGCGCTGCGCACCGCTTCGAGGCGGGCAGTAGGGTGCAGGTGAAAGTTGATGAAGCCGGCGCCGGCGATTTCGGCGCTGCTGAGCAGCTCCGACTTCGGCAGTTCGGCGAGCAGCAGCTCGGCGAGCTGGCGTGGATTGCGTTTCAGCGAACGCGCCAACTGCATGGCCAGGTTGCACGAGAAATCGCCGTGTGTGGCCTGTTTTGGCCTTTCGATGTGGATTTCGCTGCTCGCAACTTCGGCCGGTGCAACGCTGCGCAGCGCGGCACGCATCAGCTCGGCAAGGTGATATTTCAGGTCTTGGCTCATCAGGGCGCGTCGGGTGATCGATTCTATCGAGCCGTCGATTATACGTTGCCAAGGCACGGCCAGCGACGATAGCCGGCGCGATGCAGCCCGTTTCTGTGTAAACTCGCTGCTTTGCCGACCACCGGGCGCCCCTCCGCCGTGCGACTTTTCCGCCTCGCCAAAATCCTCAGCATTTCCAGCCGCTTCGGCCTCGACGAGATGATTCTCGAACACGAGCCCAGTGGTCGCCTGGCTGCGCTGTCGCGCGCGCTGCACTTCTGGCGACGCTTCGACACGCCGTCGGCGGTTCGCCTGCGCCTGGCGCTGGAAGCGCTGGGGCCGATTTTCGTCAAGTTCGGACAGGTCCTGTCGACCCGCCGCGACCTGTTGCGGCCGGACATCGCCGACGAACTGGCCAAGTTGCAGGATCGCGTGCCGCCCTTCTCGTCCGAGCTGGCGCTGGCGCAGATCGAGGCCGCCTACGGCCGGCCGGCCAGCGAAGTTTTTGCCGAGTTCGACTCGACACCGGTCGCCAGTGCGTCGATTGCGCAGGTGCACTTCGCGCGCCTGCGCCCCGAAGACGGGGGCCACGAGGTGGCGGTCAAGGTCCTCCGTCCGGAAATGCGCAGCGTCATCGCCAACGATCTGGCCCTGCTCGATACCCTGGCCGGATTGCTCGAAAGCGTGTGGTCGGACGGCAAGCGGCTGAAGCCGCGCGAGGTCGTCGCCGAATTCGCCAAGTACCTTTACGACGAACTCGACCTGATGCGTGAAGCGGCCAACTGCTCGCAGCTGCGGCGCAATTTCCACGGCTCGCACCTGCTGCAGGTCCCCGAGGTGTACTGGGATCAGTGCACGACGACGGTGATGGTCATGGAGCGCATGCGTGGCATCCCGATCAGCCAGACCGGGGCGCTGATCGTCGCCGGCGTCGACCTGCCGGCCCTGTCGCGCGCGGGCGTCGAGATTTTCTTCACGCAGGTTTTCCGCGACGGTTTCTTTCACGCCGACATGCATCCGGGCAACATCTTCATCGCCACCGACCCGGCGCACCACGGCCGGTACATCGCACTCGACTTCGGCATCGTCGGGACGCTGACCGATTCCGACAAGAACTACCTGGCCCAGAACTTCCTGGCCTTCTTCCAGCGCGACTACAAGCGTGTTGCGACGGCGCATATCGAAGCCGGCTGGGCGCCGCCCGATACCCGCGCCGACGAGTTCGAGGCCGCCGTGCGCGCCGTCTGCGAACCGATCTTCGACCGCCCGCTGCACGAAATCTCGTTCGGCCGCGTGCTGCTGCGACTCTTCCAGACCTCGCGCCGCTTCAACGTCGAGATTCAACCGCAGCTGGTGATGCTGCAGAAAACCCTGCTCAACATCGAAGGCCTCGGTCGTCAGCTCGACCCCAATCTCGACCTCTGGAAAACCGCCAAGCCCTTCCTCGAGCGCTGGATGAACGAACAGGTGGGCCGGCGCGCCTTCCAGCGCGGCGTGCAGCAGGAAGCGCCCAACTGGGCGCGCATGCTGCCGCAGCTGCCGCGCCTGGTGCACCAGGCGCTGGCGCGGCCAGAGGCGCCAGATGTGGCGCCACAGCTGGCCAAGCTGGTGCGCACGCAGCGGCAGCAGAACCGCTTGCTGGCGGTCATCGTCGTGCTCCTGGCGGCGCTGCTGCTGAGCCAGTACTTCGCGCCGCACCTCGGCTGATCGTGTCCAGCGTGGTCGCTAGCGACGACGCGCGAGGTCTGCCCCTCAGCCCGCGTCTGCCAGCGGCCAGCGCAGGGAAGCGGTGAAGCCGCCGGCAGCGAGGTTCTCCAGCTGCACGTGCGCGTCGTGCAGTTCGGCAATGCGCTGCACGATGGCCAGACCGAGGCCGCTTCCTTCGCCGCGCGCATCGCCACCGCGATAGAAGCGTTCGACCAGTCGCGGCAGGTCTTCGCCGGCAACGCCGGGCCCGTCGTCGGCCACCCCCAGCGACAGGGCGTCGGCATGGCGGCAGGCGAAGACGGTGATCGTGCTGCCCGGCAGCGTATAGCGCAAGGCGTTATCGAGCAGATTGCGCAGGGCGATTTTCAGCAGCTCGGCGTCGCCCCTGACCAGCAGCGGCGAGTCGTCGGCCTGCAGGCGAACACGGCGCGCGGGCGACGCGCCAGTGCCCTCGCCGCATTCTGCAAACAGCTGTCGCGCCAGGGCGGCGAGGTCGATTTCCTGTCGGCTGGGAAGTCCGCCCAGGGGGTCGAGCCGGGCCAGGCGCAGGAGTTGTTCGAGGACCCGCGTGGCGCGGTCGCTGCTCGCCAGAATCTGCGTCAGGGCGTGCTGACGATCGTCGGCGTCCCTGCTCAGCTGGGCGACCTGCGCCTGAATCCTGACCGCTGCCAGCGGCGTCCGCAACTCGTGCGCGGCGTCGGCGGTAAAGCGCCTTTCGTTGTCCAGCGTGTCTTGCAGCCGGCCCAGAAGTCGGTTGAGGGCCAGCAGCAGCGGTTGCGCTTCGAGTGGGGCATCGACCGTGGCCAGTGGGCGGAGATTTTCCGGCGAGCGCGAAGCGACGTCGGCGGCGAGCTCGTCGAGAGGCTTCAGCCCGCGTCGTACCGAGAAGTAGAGCAGGACCAGCAGCAGCGGCGAAATCAGCGCCGTCGGCAGCACCGCCTGGCCGGCAACCTCGAGCGCGGCACGGTCGCGCAGGGCGATCGACTGGCCGACCTGAACGCGGTAGTCGGAGGGTTCGGCGCTCGCCGCCAGGGTCAGCATCCGCCAGGGAAGGCCGTCGTGTTCGATGACGCTATAGCCGGGTGTGCCGGACAGCGGTGCGTCGGGTGCGTGCGCCGAGCGCAGCAGCAGCGAGCCGTCGGCGCGGCCGATCTGGAACTCCAGCGGCGGCTCGTAGGCACTGCCGTGCTCGTTGCTGACCGTCGCCAGGCGCTTCGCCAGTTCGGCGAGATGGGCTTCGTTGTCGCTCACCAGCGCCAGCAGGAGTCTGGCCGATTGCGCCAGATGCCCGTCCATCATTTCTTCGGCCTCGTGCTGCGCCTGTCCGTAACTGAGCACGCCGCTGATGGCCAGGCCCAGCAGCGCGGCGACGCCGACGGTGGCGAGCAGGCGCCAGCGCAGCGAGTGCAGGCCGGTCTCCCGGCGCTCGTTGGCCATCAGCCTTCGTCGCTCAGTTGGTAGCCCATGCCGCGCACCGTGCGGATGAAGTCGGCGCCGAGTTTGCGGCGCAGATTGTGGATATGGACCTCGACCGTATTGCTGCCGGTCTCCTCGCCCCAGGCGTAGAGGCTTTCCTCGATCTGGCTGCGACTGCGGATGTGGTTCCTGTGGCGCAGCAGGTCCAACAGCAGCGCGTACTCGCGGGCCGAGAGAGCGATCGGCTGACCGTTTCGGGTGACCCGCTTGCTGGCCGGGTCGAGGAGTACTCCGGCGTGTGCCAGGGTCGGCGTCGCGGCGCCGCGCGCACGGCGAATCAGGGCGCGCAGCCGTGCCTGCAGTTCGGGGAGATCAAAAGGCTTGGTGAGGTAGTCGTCGGCGCCGCCGTCCAGGCCGGCGATCTTGTCGGCACTGGTGTCGCGCGCGGTGAGAATCAGTACCGGCAGCTGACTGCCGCGTCCGCGCAGTTCCCTGAGTACGGCCAGGCCGTCGCGCCTGGGCAGACCGAGATCGAGAACGCAGGCCTGATAGTCGTGGTCGAGCAGGGCCAGCCGCGCGGCGTCGCCGTCGTGAACCCAGTCGACCGCGTAGTCGGCGAGCTTGAGACCGGCACGGATGCCGTCGCCGAGCAGGGCGTCGTCTTCGACGAGCAGGATGCGCACTGGAGCGGTGTCCTTTCTTCGCGTTCCTCGGCGCCGCGCTCTGGCGCGGCTAGAGCGGGTAGCCGAAGCGTTTCAGGAGCTGCGCCGTTTCGCACAGCGGCAGACCCATCACGCCCGTGTAGCTGCCGGCGATATGCTCGATGAACATCGCCGCCCGCCCCTGGATGCCGTAGGCGCCGGCCTTGTCCATCGGTTCGCCGCTGGCCACGTAGCGTGCGATCTCGTCGTCGTCGAGTTCACGAAAACGCACCTCGCTGAGCGAGCAAAGCAGTTCGCTACGCCCGTCGAAGCTCACCGCGACGGCGGTCAGCACGCGGTGGGTGCGCCCGGAAAGGCGGCGCAGGATGCGTTGCGCGTCGTCCACGTCAAGCGGCTTGCCGATCAGTTCGCCGTCCATTTCGATGCTCGTGTCGGCGGCCAGCACCGGCTGCAGGAGCAGTCCGCGCCAGTTGACGATGCGCCAGCCGAGGCTGGCCTTGTTACGCGCGACGCGTTCGACGTAGGCCGCTGCTTCCTCGCCAGGCAGCGGCGTTTCGTCGAGTTCGGGGTCGCCGCGCTGTGCATCGCGGAAGGCGATGGTGTCGAAACCGACGCCGATCTGCGCCAGCAGCTCCCGTCGGCGCGGGCTGCGTGACGCCAGGTGAACGCGGCGGTGCTGTAGAGAGAATGACATCAGCCCTCCCGGTGATAGGGGTGATTGCGAACGACGCTGATGGCGCGATAGAGCTGTTCGCAGAGGAGCAGTCGAGCCAGTGCGTGTGGCAGCGTCAGACTCGACAGGCGGATGGTTTCGTCGGCCCGTTCCTTGATCTCGGCGTCGATGCCGTCGGCGCCGCCGATCACCAAAGCCGTCGCGCCGCCGCTGCGCATCCAGCCCTGCAGGCGTTCGGCAAGCTGCACGGTGGTCAGATCGGCACCGCGCTCGTCAAGGACGAGCAGCCGCGGGTAGCCGTTCAGCGCCGCCAGCAGGCGGGTCTTTTCGGCGGCCAACAGTTGCTCGCGGGTTTTCGAGCCGCGCGCTTCGGGCTTGATCTCGACGATCGCCAGCGGCAGTTCGCGCGGCATGCGCTTGACGTATTCGGCACAGCCTTGAGCGACCCAGGCGGGCGGCTTGTGGCCGACGGCGAGGATGGCCAGCTTCATTCCTTGCCTGCAGCCGCCTCTTTCGTTCCCGAAGTTGCCCGGCGCACCCGTTCCGGGCCTTTGCCACCCCACAGTTCCTCGAGCTTGTAGTAGCTGCGAATGGCCGGCTGCATGACGTGTACGACGATATCGCCGAGGTCGACGAGTACCCATTCGCCGGCTTCCTCGCCTTCGCAGGAGAGGACCTCAAAACCGCCCTCGCGGGCTTTTTCCTGGACGTTGCGGGCCAGCGCCTTGACCTGGCGGTTGGAGTCGCCGCAGGCGACGACGATGGCGTCGAAGAGCGAGGTCAGTCGCGTGGTGTTGATGACCTCGATGTCACGGCCCTTGATGTCTTCGAGCGCGTCGACGACGAGTTTTTCCAGCTGCACAGGTTTCATTGGCGAGTCAATACTCCGGGTAAAGGTTCTGGTTGCGAATGTAAGCGATGACTTCATCGGGGAGCAAATAGCGGGGACTGCTGCCGCGCGCCAGCAGCTGGCGAATCTGCGTTGCCGAAATGCCCAGCGGGGTCATTGCAAAGGTGGCGATGCAGCCGGCGGCCGCTTGGCGCAGATCGGCCGGCTGGGCGCAGAAGCGCTCACGATAGCAGGTGGCCAGTGCCGCCGGCAGGCTGGCGGCGTCGATCGGAAAGCCTGGGCGATGGGCGACACCGATGTGCGCCAGTTCCAGCAGCGACCGCCAGCGGTACCAGTTGGGCAGGGCGGCGAAGGCGTCCGCGCCGAGCAGCAGGAGCAGGGGGCGCTGGTGGCCAAACTGACTGGCCTGACGCAGGCGCTCGAGGGTGAGCACCGTGTAACTTGGCCCGTCGGTGTCGACTTCGCCCGCGTCGACGTCGAAGCTGGGGTTCCCGGCGGTGGCCAGGCGGACCATCGTCAGGCGCTGCCGCGCCGTCACCTCGGGGGCTTCGCGGAGCAGCGGCCGGCCGGCCGGAATCCAGCGCACGCCGGCCAGCTGGAGCTGGTCGGTGGCTTCTTCGGCGAGCCGCAGGTGGCCGAAATGGACCGGGTCGAAAGTGCCGCCAAATATTCCCAGTGGCCGCTCGCGCGGGTTCTCAGGCATCGCTTGCCGTGTCGCTGCTGACGAAGACGTCCCGGTAGCTGACGTAGAAGCTGGCGAATAGCGTTGGCGCGAGAATCAGGATCAACACCACGGTCAGCAGGACCGTGAGCAGCGCCGCACCGTCCGGCAGGAGGGCGGCGAGCGTGCCGAGGAGCAGCCCCGGGAGGACCGTTGCCGCGACGACGATGGCCAGCGAATAGACGAGGAAGGCGCGCCAGTTGCGGGCGCAGGCGACGAAGCTGAAGAACAGGGCCTTGCCCGGCGACAGCCCGTGCCAGCTGGCAAGAATCGGCGCATACCAGTAGGCCATGATCAGCGGGCAGAGCAGAATCAGCGCCACCTGCAGTGCCCGCATCAGTTCGCCACTGGCCAGCACCGCCTCGTCGGGCTTGTGGCCGGCGAGCATCAGGCGCATCAGCGCGCCGTCGTCGGCAAGGGACGAGACGGCGAGAATGCCGACCGTCGCCGCCAGGTAGATGGCGCCCAGGGTGATCAGCGCCCGCAGGTTCTTCTGAAACCCCGAGAACAGCGTTTGCGGGCCCAGCGGTCCGCCTTTGTCGATATTCCGGCAGGCGTTCATCAGACTGACCGAGAAGGCCGGGATGCACAGCGTGGTGACGACGGTGCCGATCATCGGGATGACATTCACGATGGCCATCAGCATCCAGTAGCTGACGACCAGGAAGGTCAGCATCAGGTGATTCTTCCGGAAAATCCGGAAGCCTTCGGTCAGCCAGCGCCAGCCGTGCGCGGTGTTGAGAGTCAGTGCTTGCATGTTGTAGTCAGCCCGTTCAGGCAGAGAGGAAAATGTCACGATAGGAAGCATACACGGAGCCGGCCAGGACCGGTCCAAGGACCAGGAATCCGAGACCAACGGGGAGGGTGGCGAAAAAGCACAGGACCATGACCAGCGGAGCATAGACCAGAAACACGAGGATGTTCTTGAGGCAGGCGTTAAAGCTGGCCTTGAGCGCATCGACCGGCGCCATGGCGTTGAAAACGACCAGCGCCGGGGCAAACCAGATGGCCATCACGATGGGTACCGAGAGCAGGAGCCACAGCAGGCCGGCGAGCGCGACGCCGCCGAAGGCGATACCGGCGGCAAGTGGGCTGTGCATGATCATTGCCCCGGCCATGCCGCTGCCGGCGAGCAGCATTGCCAGCACCGCCAGCGCCAGCATGGCGAGCATATACAGCACGCCCAGCGTCAGCAGCGCGGACGTGTGCTGCTGGAAACCGGCGAAGAGGTCGCTGATGGCCAGGTCTTGCTCATGTGCCAGCTTCTGGCACGCGATGAGCATGCCGGCAGCGAGGACCGGCGCCAGGAGGTGGGCGGCGAGTGGGCCGATCAGGGGGACGGTCGCCAGCCCAACATAAATGACGATGACAATGACCGTCATCGCCATCCACGCTCCGGGTCTGGCGATGAACATGGCCCAGCCTTGCTGCAGCCAGTTCAGCGCGCTGCCGGCGCCGACGCGGCGGCTGGCGCCGTTGAACTGCGGCGCGGGTATCGGGAAGGCCTGCATGCTTGTCGTGGGGGGGTCGGGAAAAGGATGCAGATGCTAGTCGCCCTGGGCGGGCGAGGCAAGCCAGGGAGCCTCGTCGCCGCTGGCAACACGCGCCTGCAGGATGCTGCGGTAGGCGTCCGGGTCACGCCGGGCGACCAGGTCGCCAGGGCGCGGCAGGTGATGATCGTGCAGGCGCGAGACCCAGAAGCGCAGCGCTGCGGCGCGCAGCAGCGTCGGCCACGCCGCCTGTTCCGCAGGCAACAGCGGTCGCCGGGCGTCGTAGGCGCCGAGCAGCGCCGCGCAGCGTTGGCCGTCGAGCGTTGCCTTGGCGGTGACGCACCAGTCGTTGACGGTCACCGCCAGATCGAAGAGCAGATCGTCGACGCCGGAAAAATAGAAATCGAGCACGCCGCTGACGCGATCGCCGGAAAAGAGCACGTTGTCGCGAAAAAGATCGGCGTGGATCAGCCCTTGCGGGAGTTCGTCCGGGCGAGCCGCCTGTTGATGGCGCAGCTCGTCGTCGAGCAGGCGGGCGTCGTCTGCCGCCAGGAAGGGGGCGATTTCCTTTGCCGCGCGTGCGCACCAGTCGGTGTCGCGGTGATGCCGTTGCGGCGCCGGGAACGAGCGCGCGGCGAGATGGAGCGCGGCGAGCATGGCGCCGACCGCGGCGCATTGCGCGAGGTTCGGCGCGCGTTCGGAGCGCCCGGCAAGCCGGCTGACGATGACGGCCGGCTTGCCGCCGAGCCAGGTCAGATACTCGTTGCGGCGGTTGGCGACGGGCGCCGGGCAGGGGATGGCGTGTGCCGCCAGATGGGCCATCAGCCGAATGTAGAACGGGGCCTGGTCGGGCGCCACTTCCTCGAAGATGGTCAGCACGTAGTCGCCAGTGCTGGTGCTCAGAAAGAAGTTGGAGTTCTGCACGCCTTCGGCGATCCCGGTCAGCGTTTCAAGGCTTCCCAGGGGGTAGGCGTCGAGCCAGGTGGCCACCTGCGTGGTCGTCAGCTGGGTGAATACCGACATGGCGTTCCCGCGAGCCGTGAAAAGTGGTGGTAGACGCTGCCGGCAGGCCCGGGCCTGCCAGCGCCGGTCACCCGTCGCGCGTCAGAAGGTGCCGATCACCCACTGCGGGACGCTGACATCGGCAGAGCCCATCGTCGTCTGGGTGAAGTTGCCGTCGCCGTTGCGGTCGATCAGATAGTAGGGAACGCCGTGTGCGGGGGTCACCTTGATCTTGAACAGCTTGCCGTTGATCCGGTGTTCCTCGATGGTGTCGCCTTCGCGTTTCTTGATCGTCACCTCGGGCTCGAAGCTGGCGTCGAGCGGCGCCATTTCGGGGGGCGGTGGCGGGACTGCCGGCAAGGGCTGCGCGCTGGCTTTGTCCTGCGCCAGTGCGGGCAGGGCGGCGAAGGTCAGGACGAGGGGTGTGCACAGTACGAAGAGCACGACGAGGGCGGTCTGGATGCGGCGCATGGGCATGTTTCCGAGTGATTGAGCCAACGGTGAGCATCATCGGCCAAAGTCGTGCTCAGTACAAGATTGGCAAGTCACCGGCGCTGATCGCGGTGGCCGCGCGGAAGTCTGCGATAATGCTTGCGGATTTGCCAGCACTTGATCGCCGGCCAGCGATTTGCCGCAGCCATCGCGCTGCGGAGAGCCGATTTTTCCTCGCTGCGCCTTGCTTCCCTTTCGCTTCGCTCTCTCGCCGCTGATGCCCACCCTGCTCCTGGTCGACGGATCGTCCTACCTTTACCGCGCCTTCCACGCCATGCCCGACCTGCGCACGACGCGCAGCGAGCCGACCGGTGCGCTGCACGGCGTGCTGAACATGCTGCGCCGACTGGAAAGCGACTACCAGGCCGCGGACGTCGCCTACAAGGCCTGTGTCTTCGACGCCAAGGGGCGGACCTTCCGCGACGACTGGTACCCGCAGTACAAGGCCAACCGGCCACCGATGCCCGACGACATGGCCTGCCAGATCGAGCCCCTGCATGCCGCCATCGCCGCGCTCGGCTGGCCGCTACTGAGCGTCGACGGGGTCGAGGCGGACGACGTCATCGGCACGCTGGCGCAGCAGGCGGCGGCGCAGGGCGTCGCCGTGGTGGTGTCGACCGGCGACAAGGATCTGGCGCAACTGGTCGGTCCGCATGTGAAGCTGGTCAACACGATGAGCAACGAGGTGCTCGACGAAGCCGGCGTGCTCGCCAAGTTCGGCGTTCCCGCCGAGCGCATCGTCGATTACCTGGCGCTGGTCGGCGATAGCGTCGACAACGTCCCCGGCGTCGACAAGGTCGGCGCCAAGACGGCGGTCAAGTGGCTCGGCCAGTACGGCTCGCTCGACGGCGTCATTGCCGCCGCGGCCGATATCGGTGGCGTTGTCGGCCAGAACCTGCGCCGCGCGCTCGACTTCCTGCCGCTGGCGCGGCGCCTGGTCACCGTTCGCTGCGACCTCGACCTGCCGTTGGCGCTGACTGACCTCGGGCCACGCCCGGTCGACCGGGAACGTCTGGCCGAGCTGTTTGCCCGCTACGAAATGCGCTCCTGGCTGCGTGAGGTGCAGGAGGGGCCGGATGGCGGCGCGGCGGCGGGCAGGGCGCTGCCGCCGGCGCTGACCCCGCCGGCGCAGCCGGACCTGCTGGCCGACGACGCGCACCGTGCAGGCTACGAAACGATCCTCGACGAGGCGGCCTTCGAACGCTGGCTGGAGAAGATCAGCGCCAGCCCGTTGACCGCCCTGGATACCGAAACGACCAGCCTGGACCCTTTCGCGGCACGCATCGTCGGCGTCTCGCTGGCCGTCGCCGAAGGCGAGGCGGCGTACCTGCCGCTTGCCCATCACTATCCCGGCGGGCCGGACCAGTTGCCCTGCGAGGCGACCCTGGCGCGTCTGAAGCCGTGGCTGGAATCGGCTGCGCACGCCAAGATCGGCCAGAATCTCAAGTACGACCAGCACGTCCTGGCCAACCACGGCATCGCGCTGGCCGGCGTCGCGCACGATACGCTGCTGCAATCCTACGTCCTCGAGTCGGGCAAGGACGGCGCCCGCGGCCACGACCTCGGTCGCCTGGCGACGCGCCATCTCGGGCTGGCGACGATTCCCTACGAGGAGCTGTGCGGCAAGGGCGCCAGGCAGATCAGCTTTGCCCAGGTGGCCATCGAGCAGGCGGCCGAATACGCTGCCGAGGACGCCGATCTGTGCCTGCGCCTGCACGCCCGGCTGCATCCGCAGATCACCGCCGATGCCGGTCTGGCGCGCGTCTACGCGACGATCGAAATGCCGGTGCGCGACATCCTGTTCCGCATGGAGCGGACTGGCGTGCTCATCGATGCGCAATTGCTCGCCGCGCAGAGTGGCGAGATCGGGAGGCGCCTGCTCGAGCTGGAAGCGCAGGCGCACGCGGCGGCCGGGCAGCCGTTCAATGTGAACTCGCCCAAGCAGCTGGCTGAAATCCTCTTCGGTACGCTGGGACTGCCAGTGAAGAAGAAAACGCCGTCGGGAACGCCGTCGACCGACGAAGAAGTGCTCTCGGAGCTGGCGCTCGACTATCCGCTGCCGAAGATCCTTCTCGAGTCGCGACAGCTGGCCAAGCTCAAGGGCACCTATACCGACAAGCTGCCGAAAATGGTCAATCGCCAGACCGGGCGCGTGCATACCAGTTACGCGCAGGCGGTGGCGGTCACCGGTCGCCTGGCGTCGAGCGATCCCAACCTGCAGAACATTCCCGTGCGCACTCCCGAAGGAAGGCGTATCCGCGCGGCGTTCATTGCCCCGGCGGGCAGTTCGATCGTCTCGGCCGACTATTCGCAAATCGAGCTGCGCATCATGGCTCATCTCTCGCAGGACCCGCGCCTGCTGGAAGCCTTTGCGCGGGGGGAAGACGTGCACCGGGCAACCGCCGCCGAGATTTTCGGCGTCGCCTCGAGCGACGTCGGCCCCGATCAGCGGCGCGTCGCCAAGGTCATCAACTTCGGCCTGATCTACGGCATGAGCGCCTTCGGACTGGCGCGCCAGCTGGACCTCGAACGCAGCGCCGCGCAAGCGTACATCGAGCGCTATTTCGCGCGTTACCCGGGGGTCGCCAGCTACATGGCGAGAACGCGCGAGATGGCCAGAACGCAGGGCTACGTGGACACCGTTTTCGGGCGTCGGCTGTGGCTCCCGGAAATTCGTTCCAGTCAGGCCGCTCGGCGCCAGGGCGCCGAGCGGGCGGCGATCAACGCGCCCATGCAGGGATCGGCGGCGGACCTGATCAAGTCGGCGATGATCGTCGTCCAGGGCTGGCTCGACGCCGAGCGGCTGCACTCGCGCCTGCTGCTGCAGGTGCATGACGAGCTGGTTCTCGAAGTCCCCGACGGCGAACTCGCGCGCGTGCGCGGCGAGCTGCCGCGGTTGATGACCGACTGGGCGAAACTGCGCGTGCCGCTGCTGGTCGACGTCGGCGTCGGCGCGAACTGGGACCAGGCACACTGAATCCGGGCCGGCGGTCGCGGCAGCGCCCTGTCTGCCGCTGGCCGGCGATCGCCGCGGAGAACGACCGCTTTTTCGTCTCTTGACAACCCGCTTCACCAACCGCGAAAGGCAGGAAAGCATGCCCCTACACGAGAAAGAAAGCGTTCGCGAGAAACTCGAAGACGAGGTCTACGCCTCGGCCGACCTGTCGGTCAGCATGCCGAAGTACCGCTTCCCGGCGGTGGAACACGATCCCCGCCATGCCTACTCGGTGGTCCATGACGAGCTGATGCTCGACGGCAACGCGCGACAGAATCTGGCGACCTTCTGCCAGACCTGGGCCGAGCCCGAAGTCCATCAGCTGATGGACGAGTGCATGGACAAGAACATGGTCGACAAGGACGAGTATCCGCAGACCGCCGAAATCGAGGCGCGCTGCGTGCACATGCTCGCCGACCTCTGGAACTCGCCGGCGGCGGCGAATACCGTCGGCTGCTCGACGACCGGTTCGAGCGAAGCGGCGATGCTTGGCGGAATGGCCATGAAGCGGCGCTGGGAGAGCAAACGCAGAGCGGCGGGCAAGGCGATCGACAAGCCGAATCTGATCACCGGGCCGGTCCAGATCTGCTGGCACAAGTTCGCTCGCTACTGGGACATCGAGCTGCGCGAGATTCCGCTGGACGGCGACCGCCTGCTGATGACTGCCGACGAAGTGCTCGCGCGCTGTGACGAGAACACCATCGGCGTCGTGCCCACCCTGGGGGTGACCTTCACCTGCCAGTACGAACCGGTGCAGGCGGTTGCCGACGCGCTCGACGAGCTGGAGAACGAGCAGGGCCTGGACATCCCGATGCATGTGGACGCAGCCAGCGGTGGTTTTCTCGCGCCCTTTTGCGCGCCGGATCTGGTCTGGGACTTCCGCCTCCCTCGCGTCAGGTCGATCAACACCTCGGGCCACAAATTCGGACTGTCGCCGCTCGGTGTCGGCTGGATCATCTGGCGCGAAGCCACGGACCTGCCCGAGGAAATGGTGTTCTGGGTGAACTACCTGGGCGGCAACATGCGCGACATCGCCCTGAACTTCTCGCGGCCGGGCGGGCAGGTCGTTTGCCAGTACTACAACTTTCTCCGTCTCGGCCGGGAGGGCTACGGCAAGGTTCACAACGCCTGCTACGAAACGGCCACCTATCTGGCGGCCAGGATCGCCAGGCTAGGGCCTTTCGAGGTCATCTACGGCGGTGATCGCGGCGCAGGAATTCCGGCCCTGTGCTGGAGGATGAAGGAAGGCGTCGATCCGGGCTTCAGTCTCTACGATCTGGCCGATCGCCTGCGCAGTCGTGGCTGGCAGGTGCCCGCGTACGCGCTGCCGGCCAATCGTCAGGATCTGGTGATCCAGCGGATTCTCGTCCGTCACGGCGTCAGCCGCGATCTGGCGACGCTGCTGGTGGAGGACATCCAGCGGGCCATCGATTACTTCGGCAAACACCGGCTGCCGACGCCAATGAGCGCCGCCGAGGCGTCGGGATTCCATCACTGAGCAAGGCGCGCTTCGCCCCCGGTGTCGGCCGCCGTTCATGATCGTCATGTCAATGAAAGGATCTTACCCATGTCCATGCAGCTCTTTATCGGCAACAAGAACTACTCGTCCTGGTCGATGCGCCCGTGGGTGCTGCTGCGCCAGGCGGAGATTCCGTTCGAAGAAGTGATGCTTCGCTTCGATTCCTTCACGCCCGACTCCCGCTTCAAGACCGAACTCGCCCTTCACAGTCCGGCCGGACGCGTGCCGGTGCTGGTGGATGAAGGTTTTGCCGTCTGGGACACGCTGGCGATCGCCGAGTACGTCGCCGAGAAGTATCCCGATCGGCAGCTGTGGCCCGCCGATCGGCAGGCGCGCGCCCGCGCCCGCAGTGTCTGTGCCGAGATGCACGCCGGTTTCGGCGCCTTGCGCAGCCACTTCCCGATGAATATCGAGGCCGGCCTGCCCGAGGTGGGGCAGCGCATTCTGCGTGAGCAGGCGGACGTGCAAGGCGATGTCGATCGACTCGTGCAAATGTGGAGCGAACTGCTGGCTGCACATGGTGGTCCGCTGCTGTTCGGCGGGTTCACCATCGCGGATGCCTTCTTCGCACCGGTGGTCAAGCGGCTGGTGACCTACGGCGTACCGCTTCCGCCGGTGATCGACGATTATGTCGAGCAGGTGCAGGCGCTCCCCGCTGTCGTCGCCTGGACCACCGATGCGCTGGCCGAGCACGACTTCCTGGACTTCGAGGAGCCCTATCGAACGCGTGCCTGAGACGGTGGGGCGAGAATCCAGTGGCGCGTCGGCTATCATGGCGGGAGCGGGGTTTGCAGGAGGTCGAATTGCGCGCAGCGCGCGTACTGTTCATCGCCATGTGCCGGCAGTCTGGCGCCGAATTGCTTTGGAATAATGTGCTGTTTGCACTACCGCCGACCGGAGAATGGCGATGCCTACTTGCAGGAAATCCTCGCAACAACCACCCGGGCTGGAAAAGTGCCGCCGGCCATCCCGGGTTCGCCAAGGACTGGCCGTGATGGCGTTGCTCGCTCTGCTGGCCGCCTGCACGACCGAGCCGAGCCGCATTGCCGTTTACCAGAAGGAAGGTTTCGAACCCGACGAGACCTTCTCGCGGCTCTTCGACGCCAGCGTCGAAGAAACCTGTGAAGCGGCGCGCCGCGCGTTGCTTAGCCAGGGCTACCGGCTGACCACGCAGGTGCACGATTTCGTCAGCGGCAGCAAGAGCTTCCAGCCCGAGGGCGAGGTGCATGTGCAGATCGTCTTCAACGTCGTCTGCGCCCCGGTGGGCACGGGCGGCAAGCTGGCGACGGCGTACGTGAGCGCGGTGCAGGACCGTTACACGCTCAAGAAGAACCCGAACTCGGCGAGCGTCGGCCTTGCGGCGATCGGCTCGCTGTCGATCCCGCTCACGGCGTCCGGTGACTCGCTGGTCAAGGTGGGCAGTGAAACGATCCCCGCCGGGCGTTTCTACGAGCGCTTTTTCTCGCTGATGGAGCACAATCTGCGGGGGCTGTCTGGCGAGCGGTAGCGCCCGCCAAGTAAGGGCTAGCCTTCGGCGGGGCGCTGCAAGCTCCCGCCAGCGGCGGAACGCACTCCGACCGTCTACCTGCGCAAGAGGTTCGTCGGGCCCGGATTTTCCCCCCGTTTCCGGCATGTCGCCGAGCAGTCCGGTCTCTCTTCGAATACGCCAATGCAACAAGGTCGTCGCGTCCAGCTGGCGTTTCGTCACTTCGTGCGCACGGGTGCCATACGGGAGGGCTCTTCGGCAAGTGGCGATGCATGCCGGCACGGGATCGGCCATTGACGGCTGCTCGCGGCGCCGCGGTGTGCTACATTCACGCCGCCACCACATGGGGTGGTGTGCCGCCATCAGCGTTGCCGGTCCCGTTCACCGCCGCAGAGAAGGAAAACCCCGATGACCGCCCCCCGCGAACCCGACCACGAACTGGAAGACCGTCTGTCACGTCGCCTGCTCGACGTCTTCATCCGTGCCGCCCTGGTGCTGGCGCTGGTATTGCTGTGCTACAAGATCTTCTCGCCATTCATGACGATGATGCTGTGGGCGCTGATCCTGGCGATCACGATCTACCCGCTGCACCAGATGCTCGCCGCCCGAATCGGCGGCAGGCAGGGGCTCGCGTCGACGCTGATCGTGCTGCTCGCCGTCGCCGTCATCATCACGCCAACGATCATGCTGGCCAGCCAGTTCGGCGATTCGGTCCAAGGCCTGGTCCACAGCGTGCGCGACAACACGCTCCAGGTGCCGGCGCCGTCCGACAGGGTGGCCTCCTGGCCGTTGGTGGGCGAGAAGGCGCATGCGCTCTGGTCGCAGGCGCACGCTGACCTGCCGGCACTGGTCAAGACCATGCAGCCCAAGATCGGCGAACTGGCGACCAAGGCGCTGGGCATGGTCGCCGGCCTCGGCGGCAGCCTGCTGATGTTCATATTCTCGTTCATCATCGCCGGCATCATGATGGCCTGGGGCGAAGCGGGTGCCAAGGCGATGCTGGAGATCTTCGAACGTATCGCCGGGCTGGCCCGCGGCAAGGAGTTCACCGCGCTGTCGACGGCGACGGTGCGTGCCGTCGCCTCGGGCGTCATCGGCATCGCCTGTATCCAGGCGCTGATCATCGGCGTCTCGCTGATGGTCGCCGGCGTCCCGTTCGCCGGCGTGCTGGCCGTGGTCATCCTTGTGCTCGGCATCGCGCAGTTGCCGGCGCTGCTCGTCACGCTGCCGGTGATCGGCTGGATCTGGGCGAGCGGTGACTACGGTACGGTCGCTGCCGCCGCCTACTCCGTACTGTTGTTCGTCGGCGGCATGGCCGACAACGTTCTCAAACCGCTGATGCTCGGCCGTGGCGTCGATGCGCCGATGCCGGTGATCCTGATCGGCGCGCTCGGTGGCATGGCGACGACCGGTATCCTCGGCATGTTCATCGGCGCGACGCTGCTGGCGCTGGGCTACCAGATCTTCATGCGCTGGGTGGCAGACAACCCGGAACGGACACGGCCACACGCCGCCGCCAACGACTCATCCCCCACCGCCGCCTGAGCCGATGCGGCGGTGCTTCGCCGGCACGACCGGTCCGCGCCTGCCCGCCCTTGCCGCCGCGCTGTTGCTCGGCGGCTGCGCAGCGGTCGGGCCCGACTTCAAGCGGCCCGAGGTGCCGGCGCTGGCCGGCTGGTCGGGCGGTTCGCTGGCGACGCTGACGGCGGAAAAGCGCGAGCGTCCGCGTGCGGCGGGCGATGAATGGTGGCGCAATTTCGACGACCCGGTACTTGACGCGCTCGTCGCCGAGGCGCAGCGCGCCAACCCGAGCGCGCGTACAGCCGGCATGCGCATCCTCGAGGCGCGCGCGCAACTGGCTATCGCCGGTAGCCTTCTCTATCCGCAACAGCAGCAGCTGACCGGCACCGTGCTGCGCACTGGAACCGAGGCGAGCAGCGGGCCGGACACCGTGCTGACGGCGTACAGCATCGGTGTCGGCGTTGGCTGGGAAATCGATTTCTGGGGGAGATTCCGGCGCGGCATCGAAGCGGCCGATGCCGCCTACTTCGCCAGCATCGCCCAGTATGACGACCTACAGGTTCTGGTGGCAGCACAGACGGCCTCATACTACGCCGCGATCCGCACCCTCGAGTTGCGCCTGACGATCGCACGCGAGAACGCCGCGCTGCAGAAGCGCAGCCTGGAGATCACCGAGCGGCTGTTCAAGCACGGAACCGATTCCGAACTCGACGTGCAGCAGGCGAAGTCGCAGTACCTGAGCACGCTTGCCTCCATCCCGCAACTGGAGGGCAGCCTGCGCCAGACGCAAAACGCACTCTCCGTGCTGCTCGCCCGCCCGCCGGGCCCACTGCCGGAAATGGCGGAGGGCCGGGAACGCATCCCGCAGGCCGGGATCGCCGTCGTCGCCGACATGCCGGCCGGGATGCTGCGCCGCCGCCCTGACGTGCGCGCAGCGGAGATGCAACTGGCGGCGCAGTCGGCGTTGATCGGCGTCAGCGTCGCCGACCTCTACCCGTCGCTCGCGCTCGTGGGATCGCTCGGTGTTTCGGCGACGTCGCTGTCCGGCGCGCCGCGCACGCTCGCCTGGGGAATAGGCCCGAGCCTGCTGTGGAACGTTTTCGATCACGGCCGCCTGAGCAACGAGGTGCTGGTCCAGGACGCTCGCTTCCAGGCACTCTACGAGCAGTACCAGGGGACGGTGCTCGCGGCGGCGCGCGAAGTCGATGACGCCGCCGCCGGCTTCGTCGCCAACCGCGACCAGGTGCCCCTACTCGAGGAGGCGGTCAAGGCGGCGCGGCGCTCGCTCGATATTGCCACTCTCCAGTACCGCGAGGGAATGGCCGGCTTCGAGCGCGTCCTCGATTCGCAGCGCGCGCTGTTTAGCCAGCAGGAGCGGCAGATCAACGCCATGGGCAATGTCGCACAGAGTCTGGTCACGCTATACAAGGCGATGGGCGGTGGCTGGCAGCAGGCGCGCAGCCGGCCACTGGTCGATGACGCGACGCGCGGGACGATGGCCGAGCGCAGCGAGTGGCACGACCTGCTGGCGGCGCCGCTGCCGCCACCCGATGCCGCCCCGCCGCAGATCACACCGGAGAGGGAAGAACGATGATCCAGGAATCGCCCAGCCAGGACCCGTCGCCCGCGACCGACGCCGAAGCGCAACCGGGCAAGGCGACGCGGGTCGGCGCGAGCGTCGTGCTGGCGCTGATCGCCGGCAGCCTGCTCTGGTACTTCGTCGCCGACCGGCTGACGCCGCATACCACGCAGGCGCGCGTGCAGGCCTTCGTCGTGCCTGTCGCCGCCGAGGTGGCAGGCAAGGTGCTGGCGGTACATGTGCGGAATAATGACGAGGTGCAGCCCGGCCAGCCGCTGTTCGACATCGATCCGGAGCAATACCGGATCGCGTTGCAGCGCAGCCGCTCGGACCTGGAATCGGTGCGCAGTTCGGTCAATGCCGCGGTGGCGGGGGTGGACGCGGCGCGCGCCTCGCTGCAGGCGGCGCAGGCCAATCAAGTCAAGGCGGAAAAGGATGCCGCACGGCACGAGGCGCTCTACGCCGAAGACCCGGGCGCGATATCGGTGCGCCGACTCGAAGTCGCACAGGCGACAGGGGTCGAGGCACGCAGTCGGGCAAAGGCCGCCGAAGCGGAGCTGCGCAAGGCTCAGGAAGCGCTCGGCGAGAGCGGCGAGGGTAACGCCCAGTTGCGCAGCGCACGCTCGGCGGTTGAAAATGCCGAGCTCGACCTGGCGCGCACGAAAGTGCTCGCCCCGGCCCGCGGCACGGTCACCGACCTGCGCACGGATGTCGGCCATTTCGCCCAGGCAGGTGCGCCGGCGATGACCCTGATCGCCAACCACGACCTGTGGATCAGTGCCGACATGACCGAGAACAATCTCGGCAACATCGATCCCGGCGACGCGGTGGCGATCGTGCTCGACGTGCTCCCCGGCGAGGTGCTCAAGGGCCGCGTCCGTAGTGTCGGCGGCGGCGTCAGCTCGGGCCAGCAGGCGCCTACGGGGACGCTGCCGACGATCGAGAACAGCCGCGACTGGCTGCGCCAGGCGCAGCGCTTCCCGGTGGCGATCGAGTTCGACGCCGGCGAAGCGGCACGGCTGGGCCGGGTTCGCCCCGGCGGGCAGGCCGAGGTGATGGTCTACAGCGGTGACAACGTCATCATGAACCTGCTCGGCGCGGCCTACATTCGGCTGATGAGCCTGCTCTCCTACCTCTACTGAAGCGCCGATGATTGCCCCGGCAGACAAGGCGGTGTTGCGGCTGGCGGTCGGCCTCGGCCTCGCCGTGCTGGTCGCCTACGGCGCGGCGCTTCCGCTGCCCTACGTCGTCTGCCTGCTGGCCGTCATGGTTCTGTCCAAACCGGGTCCGCCGCTGCCGCCGGCCAGGGGGTTGGCGATCGCCGCCGTGCTTGCGGCACTCGTTTCGGTGGGCGTGCTGATGGTGCCGCTGCTCGAAAACTACGCGCTGGCCGGCGTTCTGCTGACCGGCGTCATCCTCTACGGTCTGTTCTTCGTCGGCATCCGCACCGGCAATCCGCTGACCATGGTGCTCGTGGTCGCTTTCACGATGATCCCGGTCGCCGGTGTCGCCGAGCAGGCTCTGGTGACCGCCATCGCCGTGGCGCTGGCGCTCGGTGTCGCCCTCGGCAGCCTGGTCGGCGGCGTCTCGTACGCGTTTTTCCCTGATCCGCCGCGCCCAGCCGCAAAGAAGCCGCCGCCAGTGGCTGACCGCGAGACGGCGAACTGGATTGCGCTGCGCGGCACGCTGGTCGTTCTGCCAGCGTTCGTTCTGGCGCTGACCGACCCGTCGTCGTATTTGGCGACGATCATTAAAAGCGCCCAGTTGGGCCAGCAGGCGGGTTCGACCGACACGCGCAGGGCCGGCCTGGAACTGGTGGGATCGACGCTGGCCGCGGCCGGTATCGCGCTGGCCGTTTGGGTCGGCCTGTCGCTGTGGGCGAACCTGTGGATGCTGGTGCTGTGGATGACAGCTGCCGCCCTGTGGGTCGGCGCCCGCCTCTACCGCGTCGTGCCGAGCGCGCTTTCGCCGGCTTTCTGGAGCAACGCGCTGGTGACGACGATAATCCTGATCGGGCCGGCAGTAGAGGACAGCGCCAACGGCAGCGCCGTCCTGCAGGCGTCAGCGGTGCGCGTCGGACTCTTCATCGGGGTTTCGCTGTACGCCTGGGCGATGGTCTGGGCGCTCGAACGCTGGCGCGCCGCGCGATCGCGGGCCTTGTTTTTCCAATGACAGCTGATCTCGGGGAATGGGCATGACCTGGATGAATATGGCAATCGGTTTGCCGACGATGCTGGTGTGCCTGGTGTTGCAGGCGACGGTGACCTTCTGGAGTGTCCGCTACTACATGCGTCAGTCCGCCCGCAAGCTGGCGCGGCATGGCGTCCTGGCCGGCGTCAGGCCGCTGTTGGTGGTGATGATCATCATGATGGCCGGGAACCTGCTGCAGATCGCCCTCTGGGGAGGCGTCTTCATAGCCCTCGGAGAGTTCGACGCCTTTTACCAGGCCGTCTACCATTCGGCGGTGAACTACACTTCGCTTGGTTATGGCGACGTGGTCATGAGCGAGCGGTGGAAGTTGCTGGGGGCACTGGAGGCGGCCAACGGTGTATTGATGTTCGGTATCACCAGCGCGGCCCTGATGGCCGTCCTGCAGCACCTTATCAAGGTACACCTCGCGCGCGACGACGATCGGCACGAACGGCCTACCCGATGAGGCTGCACTGCGCCTTTCTGGCGGCGCCTGGCTCGTTCGCAGCGCGCGCGAGCCTGCCCGTCGACTCTGGGCGGTCGACCGCGGAGAAGCGTGCAGCCGGATCACGGCCGGCGCCGGCAATCCATTTTCCGCCAGCAGGGCTTGACGCCACGCGCCTCTACGGACCACCGTGGGCGAGGCGCGGTGGTGAAGAATGCGCGCAGCGCAACGAAAGAAGCCCGCCGGGAGGCGGGCTTCGAAGGTTGGCGAACTGCCGCCGGCTCAGACCTATTCGAACTCGATGATCACCTGATCGACCGACAGGCTTTCGCCGGCGGTGGCAACGATTTTCTTGACCTTGCAATCGCGTTCGGCCTTGAGCACGTTCTCCATCTTCATCGCTTCGATGACGGCGAGTTTTTCGCCGGCAGCGACCTGCTCGCCGGCCTTGACCGAGACTTCACGCAGCAGGCCGGGCATCGGTGAGAGCAGGAACTTGGAGAGATCCGGCGGCACCTTCTTGGGCATCAGGGCCAGCATGCGGGCGGCATTGGCGGTCATTACCGTCGCCTTGACCTGCTTGCCGAAGTGGACGACGCGGTAGAGCAGGCCGATACGTTCGAGTTGCAGGCACAGTGGCGTGCCGTTACAGGTGCCGCGGAAAACCAGTTCGCCGAATTTCCAGTCGGAAACGAGGTCGTAGCGATCCGCGCCGTAGGTCACCGAGTAACCGCCAGGAATGGAGGTGACCACCACCGGGTAGTCCTTGCCCTCCATCTGCACCACCCAGCCACTGCCAACCTTGCGCTCGTGCCCCGGCATCTGGCCGCTGACCTGAACTGCCCGGTCGATGTAGCGGCGACGGCCGAAGGCGGCGACTGCGGCGAGCAGGCCCGGATCGTCGTGCACCACGTCGGCGGCGACGAAGCCGTTCGGAAACTCTTCGCTGATGAACGCGGTGGTGAAGATCCCGGAAAGAAAACGCGGATTCTGCATCAGCGCCGCCTGGAAAGGGATGTTCGAGCCAATGCCGCGAATCACGAAGGCGTTCAGCGCGTCGCGCATGCGCCCGATGGCCTGTTCGCGGGTCGCCCCGTGGCAGATCAGCTTGGCGATCATCGAGTCGTAGTACATCGATATCTCGCCGCCCTCGAAGACACCGGTATCGACACGGACCTGTCCGTCGACGCTCTCGGGCGGCCGATACTTGACCAGGCGACCGATCGAGGGCAGGAAGCCGCGGAAGGGGTCCTCGGCGTTGATCCGGCACTCGATCGCCCAGCCGTTGGGCTTGATGTCTTCCTGCACGAAAGGCAGCTTCTCGCCGGCGGCGACGCGGATCATCAACTCGACAAGATCGACGCCGGTGATCATTTCGGTGACCGGGTGCTCGACCTGCAGACGGGTGTTCATTTCCAGGAAGTAGAACGACTTGTCGGAGCCGACGACGAACTCGACGGTGCCCGCGCTCTGGTACTTCACCGCCTTGGCCAGTGCCACGGCCTGCTCGCCCATGGCCTTGCGGATGCTGTCGTCGATGAACGGCGACGGGGCTTCCTCGATGACTTTCTGGTGCCGGCGCTGAATCGAGCACTCGCGTTCGAGCAGGTAGACGGTGTTGCCGAAAGAGTCGGCGATGACCTGGATTTCGATATGGTGCGGTCCGTCGACGAACTTCTCGATGAACACGCGATCGTCGCCGAAGCTGTTGCGCGCCTCGTTGCGGCAGGCGTCGAAGCCTTCCGACGCCTCCTTGTCGTTATAGGCAACGCGCAGGCCCTTGCCACCCCCGCCAGCCGAGGCCTTGATCATTACCGGATAACCGATCTTCTGGGCGATGCCAACGGCTTCGGCGGCGTCCTCGATGGCCGCATTGTGACCGGGAATGGTGTTGACCTTGGCTTCCAGGGCCAGCTTTTTCGAGGCGATCTTGTCGCCCATCGCGGCCACCGAGTAGTGCTTCGGGCCGATGAAGGTGATGCCTTTGTCTTCGAGGCGGCGTGAGAATTCCTCGTTCTCGGAGAGGAATCCATAGCCGGGGTGCACGGCCTCGGCGCCCGTCTGCTTGCAGGCGTCGATGATCTTGTCGATGACCAGATACGACTCCTTGGAAGGCGCCGGGCCGATACACACTGCTTCGTCGGCCATCAGCACGTGCATCGAGTCCTTGTCGGCTTCGGAATACACGGCGACTGTCTGGATACCCATCTGCTTGGCGGTCTTCATGACCCGGCAGGCAATTTCGCCGCGGTTGGCGATCAGTATTTTCTTGAACATCTCTATTTCTCCCCGTGGATCAAAGCGGAATGTTGCCGTGCTTGCGCCACGGGTTTTCCAGTTTCTTGTCGCGCAGCATGGCCAGCGAGCGGCAAATCCGCTTGCGGGTTTCGTGCGGCATGATCACGTCGTCGATGAAGCCGCGTGCTCCGGCGACGAAGGGGTTGGCGAACTTTTCCTTGTATTCGGCTTCGCGCGCGGCGAGTTTGGCGGGGTCGTTCTTCTCCTCGCGGAAAATGATTTCGACCGCGCCTTTCGGGCCCATGACCGCGATCTCGGCCGACGGCCAGGCGAAGTTGACGTCGCCGCGCAGGTGCTTGGAAGCCATCACGTCGTAGGCGCCGCCGTAGGCCTTGCGGGTGATGACGGTGATTTTCGGCACCGTGCACTCGGCGTAGGCGTAGAGCAGCTTGGCGCCGTGCTTGATGATGCCGCCGTATTCCTGGGCGGTGCCGGGCATGAAGCCGGGGACGTCGACGAAGGTCACCACCGGAATGTTGAAAGCGTCGCAGTAGCGGACGAAGCGGGCGGCCTTGATCGAGCTCTTGATGTCCAGGCAGCCGGCCAGGATCAGCGGCTGGTTGGCGACGATGCCGACGGTCGAGCCGTCCATGCGTGCGAAGCCGATGACGATGTTCTTGGCGTATTCGCGCTGCAGCTCGAAGAAATCACCGTCATCGGCGACCTTGATGATCAGTTCCTTGATGTTGTACGGCTTGTTGGTGTTGTCCGGGACCAGCGTGTCGAGCGAGTAGTCGAGGCGGTCGGCGGAATCCTGCGAGGGCAGGCGCGGCGGTTTCTGGCGGTTGTTCGACGGCAGGAAACTGATGAAGCGGCGCATCATCATCAACGCTTCGACGTCGTTTTCGAAAGCCAGATCGGCGACGCCGGACTTGCTGGTATGGGTGACGGCGCCGCCCAGTTCTTCAGCGGTGACGTCTTCATGGGTCACCGTCTTGACCACTTCCGGGCCGGTGACGAACATGTACGACGAGTCCTTGACCATGAAAATGAAGTCGGTCATCGACGGGCTATAGACGGCGCCGCCGGCACAGGGCCCCATGATCAGCGAAATCTGCGGAACGACGCCGGAGGCGAGAACGTTACGCTGAAAGACGTCGGCGTAGCCGGCCAGCGAAGCGACCCCTTCCTGAATGCGCGCCCCACCCGAGTCGTTGAGACCGATGACCGGCGCTCCGACCTTGATCGCGTGGTCCATGACCTTGCAGATCTTTTCGGCGTGCGCTTCGGACAGCGAGCCGCCGAAGACCGTGAAGTCCTGCGAAAACACGAACATCAGACGACCGTTGATCGTCCCGCAGCCAATCACCACCCCGTCGCCGGGAACCGACTGGTCGGCCATGCCGAAGTCGTGACATCGGTGCTCCTTGAACATGTCCCATTCTTCGAAGGAGCCACTGTCGAGCAACAGCTCGATGCGCTCGCGGGCGGACAGTTTGCCCTTGCTGTGCTGGCTGTCGATGCGTTTCTGGCCACCACCCAGACGCGCCGCCGCACGCTTTTCTGCAAGCTGGCGAATAATGTCGTGCATAAGGTCTACTCCCTAACGGTCGGGTCAATCAGAACTACTCAAACATCAGAACTGCGCTTGCGAGTCGGACTATCCTGATCCGACTCGGGAAATCATTCCTTCATCTGCGTCAGCAGCCGTGACGCTGCCGCTCCGGGTGTCGTCCGCCCCTCGGCGACGTCGCTCAAGAGATCGGGCAGGGCGGCGCGGACTTTCGGGTGCGAGCGGAAGTAGCGGCGCAGACCGGAATCGATCAGGCTCCACATCCAGTCCACCGCCTGGCGGCGGCGCTTTTGTTCGAATTCGCCGCTTTCGCTCATCAGGCGCTGGTAGCGCTCGATTTCGCCCCAGAACTCGGCGATGCCGCGCTTGCCCAGCGCGCTGCAGGTGAGCACCGGCGGCCGCCAGTTGGGGCTGGCGCTGCGCAGCATGGTCAGCGCGGCGCGCATCTGACTGCGTGCGGCGGCGGCGGCGCGTTCGTCGATGTCGGCCTTGTTGAAGACGATCAGGTCGGCAATCTCGACAATCCCCTTCTTGATGGCCTGCAGGTCATCGCCCTGACTCGGCAGCTGCAGCAGGACGAATGCATCGACCATGCCGGCGACCGTGGTTTCGGATTGGCCGACACCGACGGTCTCGACGATGATCACGTCGAAGCCGCCGGCTTCGCAAAGGAGCATCGCTTCGCGCGTCTTGTCGGCAACCCCGCCCAGCGAACCCGACGAGGGGCTGGGGCGGATGAAAGCTTCGTCGCGCTGGCAGAGCAACTCCATGCGCGTCTTGTCGCCCAGAATCGAGCCGCCGGAGACCGACGACGACGGGTCGACGGCGAGCACGGCGACGCGCTTGCCGGCGTCGATCAGGTACAGGCCGAGCGATTCGATAAAGGTGGACTTGCCGGCGCCCGGTGCGCCCGAGATGCCGACGCGGATGGTTCGTCCGGTATGCGGGAGCAGCGCGGTGAGCACCTGTCGCGCACGACGCTGATGATCATTGCGCGTCGACTCGACGAGCGTGATGGCTTTCGCCAACGCTCGCCGACGGCGCGCGAGGACGCCGTCGACGAGATGCTGGTCAGCCGTGGCCATACTAGCGGTTGAAGAGTGGGTCATATCCATGGCTGACAGCAGTGGGTGGGCCGGTTCAGGCAGAAGCGCGGGCTTTGCGGATCTCGCTGAGGATGGTCATCGCCGAATCTTCGATACGCGTTCCCGGTCCGAAGATGGCCTTGGCGCCCGACTTGTACAGGAAGTCATAGTCCTGCGCCGGGATCACCCCGCCGGCAAAGACGATGATGTCGTCGGCGCCCTGATCCTTGAGTGCCTTGACCAGCGCCGGCAACAGCGTCTTGTGTCCGGCGGCGAGCGACGATACACCGACCGCATGGACGTCGTTTTCGATCGCCAGCCGCGCCGCTTCTTCCGGGGTCTGGAAGAGCGGGCCGACGTCGATGTCGAAGCCGAGGTCGGCAAACGCGGTAGCCACCACCTTGGCGCCACGGTCGTGGCCGTCCTGACCGAGTTTGGCGACCATGATGCGCGGCCGCCGGCCTTCGTCGTCATTGAACTTGGCGATCTCGGCCTTCAGCGCTTCCCAGCTGGCGATGCCTTCGACGACCGCGCCATAGACGCCAGAGACGGTCTGCTGCGTGGCGCGGAAACGTCCGTAGATCTTTTCCAGGGCGTCGGAAACCTCGCCCACCGAAGCGCGCAGGCGCATCGCCTTGACCGCAAAGTCGAGGAGGTTGCCTTCCTTGGTCTCGGCGCAGCGCGTCAGGTCGGCGAGCGCTGCATTGACCTTCTCGCTATCGCGGTTGGCGCGGACGCTCTTGAGGCGGGCGATCTGCGAGTCGCGCACGGCGTTGTTGTCGATGTCGCGGATTTCGAGCGCATCTTCCTTCGCCAGCTTGTACTTGTTGACGCCGACGATGACGTCCTTGCCGGAGTCGATGCGCGCCTGCTTGTCGGCTGCGCAGCCCTCGATCTTCATCTTCGCCCAGCCCGATTCGACGGCGTGCGTCATGCCGCCCATGCTGTCGACTTCTTCGATGATCTTCCAGGCCTCGTCGGCGAGGTCCTGGGTCAGTTTCTCCATCATGTACGAGCCGGCCCACGGGTCGATGACGTTGGTGATGTGCGTCTCTTCCTGGATGACCAGCTGCGTGTTGCGGGCAATGCGTGACGAGAACTCGGTGGGCAGGGCGATCGCCTCGTCAAGGGCGTTGGTGTGCAGCGACTGCGTGCCGCCAAAAACGGCCGCCATGGCCTCGATGGTCGTACGCACGACGTTGTTGTAGGGGTCCTGTTCGGTCAGCGACCAGCCCGAGGTCTGGCAGTGCGTACGCAACATGCTCGACTTGGGATTCTTCGGCTCGAACTCCTGCATCGCTCTCCACCACAGCAGGCGCGCGGCGCGCAGCTTGGCCACTTCCAGGTAGAAGTTCATGCCGATGGCAAAGAAGAACGAAAGTCGGCCGGCAAAGGCGTCGACGTCCAGGCCGGAGGCGATCGCCGTGCGCACGTAGTCGCGACCGTCGGCAATGGTGAACGCCAGTTCGAGCGCCTGCGTCGCACCGGCTTCCTGCATGTGGTAACCCGAAATCGAGATCGAGTTGAACTTCGGCATGTGCTGGGCGGTGTAGCCGATGATGTCGGAGATGATCTTCATCGACGGCTGCGGCGGGTAAATGTACGTGTTGCGGACCATGAACTCCTTGAGGATGTCGTTCTGGATGGTCCCCGAGAGCTTGTCCTGCGGCACGCCCTGTTCTTCGGCGGCGACGATGTAGCCGGCAAGAATCGGCAGGACGGCACCGTTCATGGTCATCGATACCGAGATCTTCTCGAGCGGGATGCCGTCGAAGAGAATCTTCATGTCTTCGACCGAGTCGATTGCCACGCCAGCCTTGCCGACGTCACCGGTGACGCGCGGATGGTCGGAGTCGTAGCCACGGTGGGTGGCCAGGTCGAAGGCCACCGAGACACCCTGGCCGCCGCCGGCCAGCGCCTTGCGATAGAAGGCGTTCGACGCTTCGGCGGTGGAGAAGCCGGCGTACTGGCGAATGGTCCATGGCCGGCCGGTATACATCGTGGCCTGCGGGCCGCGAACGAAGGGGGCGAGGCCGGGCAGCGTATCGGTGTAGGGCAGGCCTTCCAGATCCTTGCGGGTATACAGCGGCTTGACGACCACTCCTTCAGGAGTGACCCAGTTCAGTGTTTCAAGGTCGGCGCCGCGCAGCGCCTTGGCGGCTGCCTTTTTCCAGGCATCGAGATTTGACGAATCAGCGGGTGCAGCATTGTTCTCGTTGGACATGACGGAACCTTTCACGGAATCAGAGGAATGGGGTGGGGCTGTCGCCCCCGACGACTCTAAGAATTATACCGACCAGGAGAGCCACAACGGCTGACAGATGCCTGTAACGCTTGACACCCCGCCCGACGAATAATACTGTATCCATAATTATGAAAGCAAGGTCTCGCCTGAGACCCTGAACGAATCGGCATTAAAGAGATCGATGGATCCGAGTCAAATCGCCCAGACTGCCCTCTATCAGGAAGTCGCTGAACGACTACGGCAGAGAATCTTTGCGCATGAGTTGCTCCCCGGGGCAAGGATCGACGAGCAGGCGCTGGCGCTCGATTACGGGATCAGCCGGACGCCGCTGCGCGAAGCGCTGAAGGTGCTGGCCTCCGAAGGTCTGGTGACGCTGCGCCCACGCCGTGGCTGCTTTGTGACCGAGGTTTCCGAGCAGGATCTCGATGACATCTTCCCCTTGATGGCCATGCTCGAAGGCCGTTGCGCCCTCGAAGCGACGACGCGGGCCCAGCCCGAGGACCTGGACAGGCTAGATGCGCTGCACGGGCAACTGGAGCAGTTCGCCGAGAGCAACGAGATCGCGCGGTTTTTCGAGGCCAACCAGGCGTTTCACTACCAGATCCAGGAAATGTCCGGCAACCGCAGGTTGCGCCAGGTGATCCAGGACCTGCGCAAGGTGCTGAAACTGACGCGCCTGTTTTCACTGAGCATCGACGGCCGCCTGCAGCAGTCGCTCGCCGAACACGCGGCCATCCTGGCGGCGATCAAGGCCGGCGACGCGGCGGGCGCGCAAGCGGCGATGCACGATCACATTCTGGCCGGACGCCAGGCGCTGGCCAGGAGCCACGTCGCTCAAGAACTGGCGACATGAGCGGGCGTGTTCTGTGCACGCGCGCGGAAAATGTGGCCACGGTCACCCTCTCCAACCCGGGCAAGCTCAACGCCATCGACTTCGCCATGTGGCAGAGCCTGGCCGGGATCGTCGCCGAACTGTCGGGCGACGATCAGCTGCGCTGCGTCATCGTCCGCGGCGATGGGGATCAGGCTTTCGCGGCCGGGGGCGACATCGAAGAGTTTCTCAGCCGGCGAGACACGGTGGACCGGGCGATGGCCTACCACGCGCAAGCGGGAGCCGCCTTGCAGGCTTTGGCCGACTGTCGTCAGCCGACGATCGCGTTGCTGCAGGGGGCGTGTATCGGTGGCGGGCTGGAGATTGCCGCACAGTGCGACCTGCGCATCTGCGCGCAGTCGTCGCGTTTCGGCGCACCGATCAACAGGCTCGGTTTTTCCATGTATCCCGCCGAAATGGCGAGTCTGCTCCGTCTGGCTGGACCGGCATGCCTGCTCGAAATCCTGCTCGAAGGCCGCATTCTCGGCGCGACCGAGGCGCTGGCCAAAGGCCTCGTCACCCGCGTCGTCGCCGATGCCGACGTCGTTGACGAGGCTTACACCAGCGCGCGCCGAATTGGCGCCGGTGCGCCTCTGGTTGCGCGCTGGCACAAGCAGTGGCTACGCCGGTTGCAGGAGGGGGGGCCGCTGAGCGACGAGGAATTGCGCGCCTCGTTCGCTTTTCTCGATAGCGACGATTATCGTGAGGGCCTGGCGGCGTTCATGGAAAAGCGCAAGCCGCAATTCACCGGCCGCTGATCGCCGCCATCAGGCGAACAGACCCCACATCATCTTCCCGGCAAGGACGATCAGGATGCCGGCGAAAAGGCGCTTCAGGGTGGCTACCGGCAGGCGGTGGGCGAGTCTCGCGCCGAGTGGCGCAATCAGCATGCTCGACGGCACCAGCCAGGCGAAGGCCGGCAGGTGGACGTAGCCGAGGCTCCACGGCGGCAGGTCGGCGTGCCCCCAGCCGTTGAAGATGTAACCCAGCGAACCGCCAAAGGCGATCGGAAAGCCGATTGCCGCGGATGTCCCGATGGCATGCTGGACACGGACATTGCACCAGGTCAGGAAAGGAACGGTGAGCGAGCCGCCGCCGATGGCGACCAGCGCCGAGACCGCGCCAATGCCGCTGCCGACGGCGAAGACACCGCCGAAGCCGGGCAGCTCGCGCGCCGCCTTCGGCTTCAGGTTGAGGATCATCTGCGCAGCGACCAGGCAGACGAAAACGGTGAAGAAGAGGGCCAGAGGCCTCGACGGCACGCTGCCGGCGAAGAAGGTGCCAAGCAGCGTGCCGAGCAGAATCCCCGGCGTGATCTGGAAGACGATTTTCCAGAGCACGGCGCCGTGCTGGTGGTGGGCGCGCAGGCTGGCCAGCGAAGTAAACAGGATCGTGGCCATCGACGTGCCGAGCGCCAGATGGAGGACCTCGCTGGGCGGAAATCCAGCCTGCGCGGCGAACATCATGGTCAGTGTCGGGACCATCACCAGTCCGCCGCCGATGCCGAGCATGCCGGCGAAGAAGCCGGTGAATAATCCGAGCGCGATATATGCGAGCCACCAGAGCAAGGCAGACTCCCTTCAGGTCAACGACCGACTGTGCCAAAGCGGCCTATCATCCCACGAATCGGGCGCCGCACCGCGTCTGGCCGCGGGCGATGGCGGTGATGCGCTCCTACTTTGCGAGGATTTCGGCCAGCATGCGGTCGACGCCGACCCGCCAATCGGGCAGGCACAGATCGAACGCCGTCTGCAGCTTGCGTGTGTCCAGGCGCGAGTTCAGCGGTCGCGGCGCGGGCAGGGGGTAGGCGCTGCTCGGCACCGCCGCGATGGCCGACGGGGCGACGCGGATGCTCTCGCCGGCCTGGCGGGCGAACTCGACGACGTGTCGCGCGTAGCCGTGCCAGCTGGTCTCGCCAGCGGCTGCCAGATGATAGAGTCCGGCCAGCTGCGGCTGTCGCCGGACGCTGCGCAGCGCCTGCGCGGTGACGTCGGCGAGCAGTTCGGCGCCGGTCGGCGCGCCTATCTGGTCGGCGATGACGTGCAGCCGGTCGCGCTCGCCGGCCAGGCGCAGCATGGTGCGGGCAAAGTTGTTGCCGCGCGCGGCGTAGACCCAGCTGGTGCGAAAGATCAGGTGTTTGTCGCAAGCGGCGACCGCCTGTTCGCCGGCGAGCTTGCTTTGTCCGTAAACGCTCAGTGGGGCGGTTGCGTCGCTTTCCTGCCAGGGCCTCTCGCCGCTGCCGTCAAAGACGTAGTCGGTCGAGTAGTGCACCAGCCAGGCGCCGAGGCGGCTGGCTTCCTCGGCGAGCACGCCGGGCGCCAGCGCGTTGAGCGTTCTGGCCAGCGCGGGTTCCGCTTCGGCCTTGTCCACGGCCGTGTGCGCGGCGGCATTGACGATGACGTCCGGAGCGACTGCGCGCACGCAGGCCGCCAGGCCGTCGAGCCTGGTCAAATCGCCGCACAGCTGACCATCGCCTTCGCGATCGAGGGCGACGATCGTCCCCAGCGGCGCCAGGCTGCGCTGCAATTCCCAGCCGACCTGTCCGCGCTTGCCAAAGAGCAGGATTCTCATTTCTCGCGTTCGCCGTAATTCTTTTCGACCCAGTCGCGGTAGCTTCCGGACTGTACGTTGTGCACCCATTGCTGGTTCTCGAGGTACCAGAGCACGGTCTTGCGAATGCCGGTGGCGAAGGTTTCTGCCGGCTTCCAGCCGAGCTCGCTTTCGATCTTGCGCGCGTCGATGGCGTAGCGGCGGTCGTGACCCGGCCGGTCGGCGACCGTGGTGATCTGCTCGCGATAGGGCCGGCCGTCGGCGCGCGGACGAAGTTCGTCGAGCAGTTGGCAGACGGTGTGCACGATGTCGAGGTTGGGTTGCTCGTTCCAGCCGCCGACGTTGTAGGTTTCGCCCGGGCGACCCGCTTCGAGCACGCGGCGGATGGCCGTGCAGTGATCCTTGACGTACAGCCAGTCGCGGATCTGCTGGCCGTCGCCATAGACCGGCAGGGCTTTTCCGGCGAGGGCGTTGACGATCATCAGCGGGATCAGCTTTTCCGGGAAATGGTAGGGACCGTAGTTGTTCGAGCAGTTGGTGGTCAGCACCGGCAGCCCGTAGGTGTGGTGGTAGGCGCGCACGAGATGGTCGCTGGCCGCCTTGCTTGCCGAGTACGGGCTGTTCGGCTCGTAGGCGTGCGTTTCGCTGAACGCCGCTTCGTCGCTGCGCAATGAGCCATAGACTTCGTCGGTCGACACGTGCAGGAAGCGGAAGCCCTGCCTGGCCGGGTCGGCCAGCGTGCCCCAATAGGCGCGCGTCGCTTCGAGAAGGTGGAAGCTGCCGACGATGTTGGTCTGGATGAAGTCCTCGGGACCATGGATCGAGCGATCGACGTGTGACTCGGCGGCGAAGTTCACTATCGCGCGCGGCTGGTATTGCGCCAGGAGGCTGGCGGTGAGCTGGCTGTCGCCGATGTCACCGTGCACGAAGATGTGCCGCGGGTCGCCGGCCAGCGTCGCGAGGTTCTCGCGATTGCCGGCGTAGGTGAGCTTGTCGAGGTTGATCAGCGCCTCGTCGCTTTGTGCCAGCCAGTCGAGGACGAAGTTGGCGCCGATGAAGCCGGCGCCGCCGGTGACCAGAATCATGTACAGGTCCTTTCAGAGGGAGGGAGAATGGACGGGAGAAGCGGTGTCGGCGCAGTCGGGCGCCGCCATCGGGTACAGGCCGGCCAGCCGGGACGCGCCGCCTACCGCTTTCGCGTCAGCGGCCGTAGCTGTCCTGCAGACGGACGATATCGTCCTCGCCAAGATAGCTGCCGGACTGGACCTCGATCATCTCGAGGTCGATCTTGCCGGGGTTTTCCAGACGATGGACGACGCCGAGCGGGATATAGGTCGATTGGTTTTCGGACAGCAACAGGGTTTCGTCGCCGCGCACGATCAGCGCCGTTCCCTTGACGACCACCCAGTGCTCGGCCCGGTGATGATGCTTCTGCAGACTGAGGCTGGCGCCGGCTTTCACCAGGATACGCTTGACCTGATAGCGCGGCGCATGCGCCAGCCCTTCGTAGCTGCCCCAGGGGCGGTGAACGATGTGCCTGAGTTCGGTTTCGCTGCGCGCCGAGCGCTTCAGCTCCTCGACCACCGCCTTGACTTCCTGCGCTTTCGACTTGTCGGCGACGAGTACGGCGTCCGGCGTGGCGACGACGATCAGTTCGCTGACCCCGACGGTGGCCAGCAACTGTCCTTCGGAGAGGAGAATCGAATTGCGGGTGTCGATACTCAGCACGTCACCGCGCTGGGTGTTGCCGTTGCCGTCGGCCTGGCCCAGCGCCGCCATTGCGTCCCAGGCGCCGATGTCGTTCCAGCCGACATCGAGTGGAATGACGACGCCACGGTCGGTCTTTTCCATCACCGCGTAGTCGATCGACTTCGACGGACTGGCGACGAAAGCGGCGTGATCGAGGCGCACGAAGTCGAGGTCGCAGCGGTCGCTGGCGACAGCCGCCGTGACACACTCGCGGATTTGCGGCGCGTAGCGCTCGAGGGCGTCGAGGTAGGTGTCGGCGCGGAAGAGGAACATGCCGCTGTTCCAGAAGTAGTCGCCGGAATCGAGGTAGCGCTGCGCGGTTTCGCCGTCGGGCTTCTCGACGAAGCGATCGAGCGCATAGCCGCCGGCCACGGCCTCGCCGCGACGGATGTAGCCGTAACCTGTTTCGGCACGGTCAGGGACGACGCCAAAAGTGACCAGGGCGCCAGCGTCGGCGTGTGGAATCGCTGCCCTGACCGCCTCCTGAAAGGCGGCCACGTTGGCGATGACATGGTCCGATGGCAGCACCAGGAGCAGTGGCGGGTCCTGCTGCGTGCCGGTACCGATGGCGTGCACGGCGGCCGCGGCGACGGCCGGTGCGGTGTTGCGGGCGGCCGGTTCGAGGAGGATGTCGGCCTTCTGGCCGATCTCGAAGAACTGCTCGGCGACCAGGAAGCGATGGTTCTCGTTGGCGACGGCAATCGCGCCGCCGAGTCCGGCGATACCGTCGAGGCGGCGCACGGTGTTCTGCAGCAGCGAGAAGTCGTCGACCAGGCGGAGAAACTGCTTCGGGTAGTGCGTTCGTGACAGCGGCCACAGACGGGTTCCCGAGCCTCCACAGAGGATTACCGGGCGGATCACAGAGGTGTTCATTTTCAGCGTCTCCAATTGCTGCAGGCTTGCCGCCAAGGGATTCGGGAGGCGGCATTATAGCGCTGCCGCGTTTTGCCCCTCGCAGGCGGTGGCGAGGAGTGTATGGCGAGCGCCGGCAAGCGCTGGCCGACAGGGGCGGCCGGCGAGGCGGCTGGCGGCGCGCGCCATCTTCTATAATGCGCTCTTCCCGCTTGCCGCCCCTCTTTCCCTGAACTGGCCCACCGATGCGCATCCTATTGGTAAAAACCTCGTCGCTCGGTGACGTAATCCACAACTTGCCAGTCGTCAGTGATCTGCGCCATAGCTTCCCCGACGCGTCGATCGACTGGTGCGTCGAGGAAGCGTTCGCCGACATTGCGCGGCTGCATCCGGCGGTCGACGAGGTCATCCCGGTGGCCATCAGGCGCTGGCGAAAGAACCTCGCGCGGCTGGCGACCTGGCGCGAAGTGCGCGCTTTTCGCGCCCGCATCGCTTCCCGGGCTTACGACGCCGTACTCGACACCCAAGGCTTGCTGAAAAGCGCGCTGATTGCCCGCCAGGCAAGCGGCAGGCGCTACGGCTACGCCGCCGAAGCGGCGCGTGAGCCGCTTGCGGCGCGCTTCTACGATGAAACCTTTGTCATCCCGCGCAACGTGCACGCGGTCGAACGTAACCGCTGGCTGGCCGCCGCCGCTTTCGACTATCCGGTCGACCTGGTTCTCGACTACGGTATTTCGGCACCGGCCATCGCCGGCGCTGGTCCTGCGCGGGGTCGGTCGGTCATCCTGCTGACGGCGACCAGTCGCGACGACAAGCTGTGGGACGAGGCGAACTGGTGCGTGCTGGGTCGCGCCTTGCTGGAGCGCGGGCTGACGCCGGTTCTTCCGGCCGGCAGCGCGCTCGAGCGGCAGCGGGCCGAGCGTATCGCCGCCGCCCTGGACGGGGCCATCGTGCCGCCGCCCCTGTCGCTGCCGCAGGTCGCCACCCTGATCGCGCGGGCAGCCCTGACGATTGGTGTCGATACCGGCCTGGCGCACCTTGCGGCTGCCTTGGGCGTGCCGGTGATTGCCCTCTACGTCGCTACCGACCCGGCCTTGACCGGCGTCTACGGCAGCGGTTTCGTGCGCAACCTCGGTCGTAGCGGCGCGCCGCCGTCGGCCGCCGAGGTGCTGAGGGTCGCCGAGCAGGCGCTGCGTTGATGGCGCGTCTGGCCCTTCTCGCCTATTCGCTGCTCTTCTACCTTGCGCTGCCGCTGGTCTGGCTGCGGCTGCTCTGGCGCGCCCGCCGCCAGCCGGCGTATGTGCAGCATGTTGGCGAGCGCCATGGCTTCTATCCGCCGCTGGCGGCTCGGCAGCGGCCGCTGCTCTGGCTGCACGCCGTTTCGGTGGGTGAGACGCGCGCCGCCGCACCGCTGATCGACGCGCTGCTGGCTGCCTATCCGGACCATGACCTGCTGCTCACCCATATGACGCCGACCGGCCGGGAAACCGGCAGCGAGTTGCTGGCGACGCATCCCGGGCGGTTGCAGCAGGCCTACCTGCCGTACGACTTGCCGGACGCCTGCGGGCGCTTTCTCGAGCATTTCCGGCCGCGCGTCGGGCTGCTGATGGAAACCGAGCTGTGGCCAAACCTGATCGACGCGGCGCGCCGGCGGCGCGTGCCGATGGCGCTGATCAACGCGCGCCTGTCCGCACGCTCCTTGCGCGGCTACCAGCGTCTGAGCCGCCTGATCGGACCGACGCTGGCGTCGCTGAGTGCGGTCGCCGCGCAAACGAAGGCCGACGGCGAACGCCTGCAGCACCTGGGTGCTCGCCAGCCGACCGTCAGCGGAAATCTGAAATTCGACGTCACGCCGCCGGCGGACAAGCTGCAGCTTGGCGCGCACTGGCGGCAGGCAGTCGGCCAGCGGCCGGTGTGGTTGTTGGCCAGCAGCCGCGAAGGGGAGGAAGCGCTGCTCCTAGACGCCCTGGCAGCAGTGCGCGTTGCCGACCTCTTGCTGGTCGTCGTCCCTCGTCACCCGCAGCGTTTTGCCGAGGTCGCCGCGCTGCTTGCCGCCCGCAAACTGGCTTTCCGCCGGCGAAGCTCAGCACAGCTGCCAGGCAGCAAGACCCGCGTCTGGCTGGGCGACAGCATGGGTGAAATGGCCGCCTACTACGCCCTGGCGGACCTGGCCCTGATGGGCGGGACGGTGTTGCCGTTTGGCGGACAGAACCTGATCGAGGCGGCGGCCTGTGGCTGTCCGCTGCTCTTGGGGCCGCACAGCTTCAACTTCGCCCAGGCCAGTGACGATGCCGTTGCCTGTGGCGCTGCGCGGCGAATCGTCGACGCCGGCCAGGCGGCGCTGGTGGCCGGCGAACTCTTTGCCCGGCCGGCGCAACTGCTGACCATGCGCGCCGCGGCGACGGCGTTCAGTCAGGCGCATCGCGGCGCCACGGCACGTACCGTGGCGTTGATCGAGACGCTTACGGGGCCTCGAAAAGGCTGTTGATTTTCTCCAGGTCGGCGTCGCCGAGCGCGCCGACGGCGGCTTTCAGGCGGAGCTGGGCGAGCAGGGTGTCGAACCGCGCCTTGGCGAGGTCGCGGCGGGTGACATAGACCTGATTCTCGGCGTTGAGGACGTCGATGTTGATGCGTACGCCGACCTCGTAACCAAGCCGGTTCGATTCCAGCGAGCTGAGACCGGAAACCAGCGCGGCTTCGAGCGCCTGGACGCCGGCGAGGCCGTTGACCACCCCCAGGTAGGATTGGCGTGCGGTGAGCGTCGCGCTGCGTCTGGCATTGTCGAGCGCAGCCTGTTCGGCGTCGCGCCTGGCGATCGCTTCGCGGGTCTTCGAGTTGACCGAGCCGCCCTGAAAGATCGGGATATTGAGCTGCAGACCCACCTGGCGGGTGGTGTTGTCGATCGAGCCGACACCAAACTGGCCGGGACCGTTGTTCTGGTTGACGTTGGCGACCATGTCCAGCGTAGGGTAGTGCCCCGCCTTGCTCACCTCGACGGCCTTGGCCGCCGCTTCGCTGGCCGCCTGCTGCGCCTGGACGACGAAGCTGTCGTTCTCGGCAGCGCTGACCCATTGTTCCATGTTTGCCGGTTGTGGCGGCTGCATGACGGCCTTCGGCTTGAGCCGATTCAGCTCGCCGACGTCCTTGCCGGTGAGCACGCTCAGCGCATAGCGCTTAACCGCCAGTTCGCTGTCGGCAGCAACCTCCTGCGAGGTGGCCAGGTCGTAGCGCGACTGTGATTCGTAGGTGTCGGTCACCGTGGCGATGCCGACCTCGAAGTTCTTCTTCGCCTGCGCAAGTTGCTGCGCGATCGCCGTCTTGTTGGCCTGCACGGCGCGCAGGTTCTCGACCGCGAAGAGGACGTCGAAGTAGGCCTGCGCGACACGCAGGATCAGATCCTGGCCCGCCTGGGCGAAAGTGGCTTCGCTCTGCATGACCAGCAGCTTCGACTGGTCGTACTGAACGAAATTCTGCCAGCGGAAGAGCGGCTGCGTCAGGCTGACCCCGTAACCGTTGCTGTTGTACTTGTTCCGATACGAGTCGCTGAGGGGGCTAACCTTGACCTTGTAGGTGGTGTCGTTCCAGAAGGTGTTGCCGGTCGCCGCAATCGTCGGCAGCAGTCCGGCCAGCGCCTGCGGCTCCTTTTCGCGCCCGGCAGCAGCGCTGGCGCGCGCGGCAGCGTACTGCGCATCGTAGGTCAGGGCATCACGATAGACCTGCAGCAGGTCGGCGGCGAACGCGGGAGCTGCAGAGAGAAGTGCGGCCAGGAGGAGGGCAAACTTCCGGGGGCCAAACCGCCGGGCGCCGGGTTTCACGGACATGTTTTTCGAACTCGCTTTCAATATTTGTGCATCGCCGGATCGACGTCATTCGCCCACGCGTCGACACCGCCGCTGAGGTTGTAGATCGAAGTGAAGCCCTGCCGCTCGAGAAAGCCGCCAACCTGCCGGCTACGCACGCCGTGATGGCAGATGACGACGATGTCGGCATCGCGCTCGAGCTCGTCGATGCGCGCCGGTACGCTCTGCATGGGCAGGAGGAGGGAATCGGCAAGGTGGCAAAGCTCGAACTCCCAGGGCTCGCGGACATCGAGCAGCAGCGGTCGCCGGCGTGCTGGCGACCCGCCACTGCCGCCCGCAGGAGTGCTTGCCGTCAACCATTCCTTGAGCTGGGTCGCCGAGAGCTGCTGCATCTGGTCCCGGAAGCGTCAGAAAACGAAGCGCTGGCGCGGCTTTGCCGTGCGCAGGGGCGCGACGATGGTTTCGAAAAGATTGATCGTGTTGAAGGCTTTCTCGTCGGTGCGCGTCGTCAGGCGGGCCTGCATCACCGGCCGCTCGCCGATGAACGCCGCCAGACGGCCACCGATCTTCAGTTGTTGCAGGAAGGCTTCGGGCAACTCGGGCAAGGAGCCGGAGATGACGATCACGTCGTACGGTCCGTGCGTCGGCCAGGCCTCGGACGCGTCGCCGGTTTCAACGCTGACGTTGGCCACCCCTGCCTGCTCCAGGTTGGCCCTGGCGGTGTCGGCGAGAAGCGGATCGATCTCGACGCTATAGACATACTCGGCCTTGGTCGCCAGAAGGGCGGCCATATGGCCGCTCCCGGTACCGACCTCGAGCACGATGTCGGTGTTCCTGACCGCCACTTCCTGAAGAATGCGCGCCTCGATCTTGGGCTGCAGCATGGTCTGGCCATTGCCGATCGGCAGCTCGATGTCGGCAAAGGCCAGCATCTGGTAGGCGGCCGGTACGAATTGCTCGCGCTTCACCGCGTCAAGAACCGCCAGCACTTCCGGATCGAGCACCTCCCAGGGGCGGATTTGCTGCTCGATCATGTTGAAGCGAGCCTGTTCCATATCCATCTTCACCGCTGTCATGGCATTCCTCATCAATGTAGCTATATTAGCACGATCTAATATGCGATCTTCAGCGGAATTATACCCTGCTATCCGACCAGGGTCGTGCCTCGGCTGCCGTGGGGCGGTTCGGCGCTCCCGCAGGCCCTGCCGGAGCGCTCATCGCTGCTCGCAGGGCGAAAAAAAAGCGGCACCCTGAGGTGCCGCTGTCGCTGCGTCTCGAGCCCGGTCCGGCTTACGCGCCGAGAACCTTGATCTGGGCCGAGAGGCGGCTCTTCTGGCGAGCGGCCTTGTTCTTGTGAATGATGTTCTTGTCGGCGATACGATCAATCACCGCGACTGATTCCTGAAAAATGCTCTGGGCAGCAGCTTTGTCGCCTGCCACGATCGCCTTCTGAACGCGCTTCACGGCGGTCCGCAGCGTCGAGCGCAGGCCGGCGTTGTGGATGCGTTGCTTGACGCCTTGGCGGGCTCTTTTGCGAGCTTGTGCGCTATTGGCCATGAATATTCGTTCCTATGAAAGCGGTTGGTTGCAGCGAAAGGCGAGGATTGTACAGGGGCAGACCAAGGGAAGCAAGCGCCCGTCGGTCGAGGTGTGGCTTTTTTGCCCGTCGCGATAATCCAGAATCCGGCGGGCGAGAAAAAACGGGCGCCAGGCGCCCGTTTTTTCTGCCATCAAGAGACGGCAAGTCAGAAGCTATGCACGAGGCCGCCACCGACCGTGTAGTTGCTTTCGCCGATGGCACCAACGCCTCCTGGCACGATTATGGCTTGGCTGGCTAGCGAGTTGTTATCGTTGCTGAAGTAGCTGTAGGCGGCGTATACAGCGGTGCGCTTCGACAGCGGGTAGGTATACATGGTGCCTGCGCCCCAAGAATCACCATCCGACGCGTTCTTCTTGTCGAGCGACAGTTTGCCGTAGCTCAGAGCGAGCGTACCGGGGCCGACGGGTGCAGACACGCCAAGCGTCCACAGGTTGCTGTCATTGACCTCGCCGCTGGTTGCGTTCTTGTTGTTCAGTGCCTGGTAGCTGGCGAAGGCTTTCACCACCTTGAAGTCATAATTGCCGCCGACATACCACTCGTTGACGTCCTTGCCATTGCCCGTAATGACGGGGACGGTGCCGTCGCCAATGGTCGTGACTACCTTTTGACGGCTCTGGTAGACCAGGTCGACGTTCACTGGACCGTTGGCGTAGTTGCCGCCGAGACCAAATTTACCGTTGTCGCTGGTGGAGTTGGTGACGCCTGCTTCACCGAAACCGTAGATCGCGCTACCGGTAAAGCCCGAGTAGGTGGCGCTGGTGTAGGTGATCGAGTTGTCGAAGCGCGCCGGGCTGTTCGGCGTGATGGTGCTATTGGAAAGCGCGCTGAGGCTCGACTGAATTGCCATGTCGGTTGCGTCGAGAGCGTCGTTGCGGGCGGCTGCGTTGAAGCCAGGCGAGTACTGGCGGCCAAGGGCGACGGTACCGAGCTTGTCGCTGGAGAGGCCGACGAACTGCTGACGGGCGTTGAGAGACCCGTCGGCGCCGTTGTTACCGATGCCGTAGTTACCGTCGATGTTCAGCGCGTACTCGAGCGTGAATACCGCCTTGAGGCCGTTACCGAGTGCTTCTTCGCCCTTGAAGCCGAGGCGCGGACCGGCGGCGATTCCCGAGGCGATGCCGCTGAAGGTATTCGTCCCCATGCCGGGACCGGCGCTACCCGAACTGTAAACGTAACCGGCATCGACGACGCCGTAGATGGTGACGTTGGTCTGGGCAAGCGCAGCGCCTGAAGCCAGGCTGGCAACGGCCAGCGCGATGAGTCTCTTTTGCATATCAGTAATCTCCGGTGTCGTTTTTCATCAATTGGACTGTTCGCTTTGCGCCGAAATGACCTGCTGTGACTGAGGCAGCGCTGCGAAATGGCTGGACAGAGTTTGGCAAACTGTAGGGAGGTGGGCAGGCGCGACAAACGTCGATTGGTGCAGAAAGGAGTAATTGTTGTGTTTCTGCCACAGCCCTCTTTGCGGGCGGCGCATGGCGATGCCATGTGAATTACATCCCCGGGGTGGGTGGCCGAGTGGGGTCGCGGCGCTGTGGTCACCGGCACGGGCGATAGTGGCGGGGGCTCTATACGCTACGCAGGGCTAGTGGATTGGCTGATGAACGCAAAAAAAACGGGCGCCGTAGCGCCCGTTTTACATACTAGCTGATCCGGTGGAATCAGAAGGTGTGACGCACACCAGCCAGGAAGGTGTTGTTGTCTTCGTTCACCGCGCCGACGCCGGCCGCTGGCCCGCTTGCGCTGCTGTAGTTGTCGTTGGAGGTCCAGACGTAACCAGCGTACAGGGTGGTGCGCTTGGACATGGCTGTCGTCCAACCGAGGGCGGCCGATTGGCTGTTGTTGTTCAACAGCTTCTCGCCATCGGGAGCGCGGCCCATATCCCAGCCCAGATTGCCGTAGCTGAAGAGGATGTTGCTCGCGGCCATGACCGGGACGACTGCGCCAACTGTCCAGATCGTGTTGTCGAGATTGCCATACGTGGTATTGGTGAGCGGGTTCTTGTCGTTCTGTTGCTGCCACGAACCCATGACCTTGACGACCTTAAAGTCATAGGAGCCGCCGATGTAGTACTCGTTAATGTCTTTTCCGTCACCGGTGCCGGAGAAGTTCGCACCAAAAGCTGGAACGGAACCGTATGAACCATAGACTTTCTGACGCGTCTGGTAAACCAGGTCGATGTTCAGTGGCCCATTGGAATAGTTGCCACCAATGCCGAACATGCCGTTGTCGGTGGTGCTGGTGTCCTTGCTGTTGAACATACCATTTACGGCGCGTTCACCAAAACTGTAGTTGGCCTTGGCGGTGAAGCCGCTCCAGTTCGGCGAAGTGTAGGTTGCAGCGTTATTCCAGCGGGCGTTGCTGCCCGGATTGATGGTGTTGGCTGCGTTAGCGGTCAGGAAGGCAGTCGGTGAGAAGGCGGCGCCGGCAAAGGCGTCGTTATTGATCGTGGCCTGATAGCCGGGAGCATATTGACGGCCCAGGGCGACAGTACCGAGCTTGTCGCTTTGCAGGCCGACGAACTGCTGACGGGAATTCAGAGAACTCCCGGTACCGCTGCCGATACCACCGTTGACGTCGATGCCGAGCGAGTATTCGAGGGTAAAGACCGCCTTGAGGCCGTTGCCGAGGGCTTCCTCGCCCCTGAAGCCAATACGCGAAACGCTCAGCAGGCCGGACTGGATGCCGCTGAAGGTGTTGTTGCCGCCGATCTTGTCGCCGTTCTGGAAGTCGTCCTTGCCCGCGCTGCCCGAGCTATAAACGTAGCCGGCGTCAGCGATACCGTAAACGGTGACGTTGGTCTGGGCAAGAGCAGCGCCCGAGGCCATGCTGGCAACGGCCAGTGCGATAAGTTTCTTTTGCATGGTGAATCTCCTCTATGTTTGCGATCAATGAATCCAACTGGTGCTTCATCAAACTGGGCCTCTCGGTAAAGACGAGAAGTTGAAGTGATTGTGGCAAACGCCGCCAAGCGCGGCAAGTTTCCCGAGGGCTTTAGTGGCTTGTTGCGACGAGAGTGTTGGGTTTTTGCAACAAGCCTGCCAATTTCCTGCGCAGGCCGGTTCGGGTCGACCAGCGGTCGATCGGGCGAGGTCAGGCAAACAGGGCCGCGAGCGCTTCGCCGGGTTCGCCGGCGCGCATGAAGGCTTCGCCGACAAGAAAGGCATTGACGCCGTGGTCGCGCATCAGAGCGACGTCGTGGGCGGCGAGGATGCCGCTTTCGGTGACGACAATGCGATCTTCCGGGATGAAGGGCAGTAGCTCGAGGGTCGTCTGCAGGCTGACCTCGAAGCTGCGCAGGTTGCGATTGTTGATGCCGATCAGCGGCGTGACGAGTTGCAGGGCGAGCTCGAGTTCGTGGCCATTGTGCACTTCGACGAGCACGCCCATCCCGAGGCTGGCGGCGACGGCCTCGAAGTCAAGCATGCTCGGCAGATCGAGCGCCGCGGCGATGAGCAGGATCGCATCTGCGCCCATGGCGCGTGCTTCGAAGACCTGATAGGCGTCGACCAGGAAGTCCTTGCGCAATACGGGCAGGGCGCAGGCTGAACGCGCCGCCTGCAGATAGGCGGGCGAGCCCTGGAAAAACGGGCTGTCGGTGAGTACCGACAGACACGCCGCGCCGTGGCGCTGATAGCTGGCAGCGATCTCGGCGGGGTGGAAATCGGCACGCAGAACGCCGCGGGACGGGCTGGCCTTCTTGATTTCGGCGATCACCGCCGGCTGCGTGGCCGCGATCCTGGCGCGGATGCTGCCGACAAAGTCGCGTGCCGCCGGCTGCCTTTCGGCGGCGGCACGTAGCTCGATCAGGGGGGTGGCCGCTTGCGCAGTCGCGACTTCGTCGTGCTTGACGGCAAGAATGCGCTTGAGGATGTCGCTCATCGTGGCGCTGCTTCTGCGGAAGGCAGTGCGGCTTGTTCTGCAGGGTCTTCGAATATCTGGTCAACCGGCACCCGCACTGTCAGGGAGGCGAGTTCGACGTCCTCGCCCAGGCCGTAGTCATGGAGAACCCAGTGATTCTCGAGGTCGCGACGGAAGACTTCTACTCGTTGTGTGCTCAGGTCGATCAGGACGTAGTCCTGCAGGCTGTCGAGCTTGCGATAGGCGGCGAACTTGCCGCCGCGGTCGAAGGCCGCGGTCGACTCGGAGAGGACTTCGGCGACCAGCACGGGATGACTGACGTAGTCGGGCGTCAAGCGGTCGCGCGGGTCGCAGGTGACGAGTACGTCGGGATAGAAGAAGCAATTCGCAGCTTCGACGCGGGCCTTGACCGATTCGACGAAGACGCGACATGGCGTGCCTTTGAGGGCTTGGCGCAGGGTGCTGGCAAGGTTCAGTGTGGCGACATTCTGCGACTGGCGCACGCCGACCATGGCAAAGACCTCGCCCGCGACGTATTCGTGCCGCTCTGCCTGCACTTCTTCCCAGGCCAGGTAGGCGGCAGCATCGAAGGGCTTTTCAGTTTGCGGGATGGCCATGTCTTGTCTCCTTCGCCAAGCGGCTGATCACGCCGAGAAGTCGCGCGTGAACGCGACGAACTCGTCGAGCCTGGCGAGGGCCGCGCCCGAGGCGATGGCTTCGAAGGCCCGCTCGACGCCGTCGGCAAGCGTATCGCCAAGACCGCTGACGTAGATGCTCGCGCCGGCGTTGAGGGCGACGATGTCACGTGCCGCACCGCTCTTGTTCTGCAGGGTGGCCAGCAACATCGCTTTCGATTCCTCGACGTTGGCCACGCGCAAGGCAGCGGGATCGTGCAGCGGCAGATTGAACTGCCCGGGGTGGACGGTGTACTCGTCGATGCGGCCGTCCTTCAGTTCGCCGACCAGCGTTTCGCCGGCGATCGAGATTTCGTCGAGACCTTCGCGGCCGAAAACGGTCAGCGCGCGCGAACTGCCGAGGCGCTGCAGGACACGCACCTGGATTCCCACCAGATCGGGATGAAAGACACCGAGAACCTGGCTTTCCGCGCCGGCCGGGTTGGTCAGCGGGCCGAGAATATTGAACAGCGTACGCACCCCCAGCTCGCGGCGAACCGGCGCCGCGTGCTTCATCGCACTGTGGTGATTGGGGGCGAACATGAAGCCGATGCCGACTTCGTCGATGCACCGTCCCACCTGTTCCGGAGTGAGGTTGATATTCACGCCAAGCGCCTCGAGAACGTCGGCGCTGCCCGACTGCGATGACACCGAGCGGCCACCGTGTTTGGCGACCCGGGCTCCGGCCGCCGCGGCGACGAACATCGCGGCCGTCGAAATGTTGAAGGTCTGCGCGCCGTCGCCGCCGGTGCCGCAGGTATCGACCAGGTGCGCACGGTCGCTGACCGTTACCTTGGTCGACAATTCCCGCATCACCTGTGCCGCTGCCGAGATCTCGCCGATGGTTTCCTTCTTCACGCGCAGGCCGGTGATGATCGCCGCAATCATCACCGGCGTCACTTCGCCACCCATGATCTGGCGCATCAGGGAGACCATTTCGTCGTGAAAGATCTCGCGGTGTTCGACGACTCGCGCCAGGGCCTCCTGTGCTTTCATTGGTGGTGCTCCTCGAGGAAGTTCTTCAACAGGTCGTGGCCGCGTTCGGTGAGGATCGATTCGGGATGGAATTGAACGCCTTCGACAGCCAGGGTACGGTGGCGCAAGCCCATGATCTCGCCGTCGTCGGTCCAGGCGGTAATCTCCAGGCAGTCGGGCAGGGAGTGGCGCTCGACCGCCAGCGAGTGGTAGCGCGTGCAGGTCAGCGGATTCGGCAGGCCGCGAAAAACGCCCTGGTCGCTGTGCTCGACCGGCGACACCTTGCCATGCATCAACCTGTGCGCGTGCACCACGCGGCCGCCGAAGGCCTCGCCGATGGCCTGATGACCGAGGCAGACGCCGAGCAGTGGAATCCTGCCGGCAAACTCACGAATCGCGGCCAGCGAGATTCCCGCCTGTGCCGGCGTGCACGGGCCGGGAGAAATGACCAGCAGGGCCGGGTCTAGGCGCGCGATCTCGGCGAGCGAAATGGCATCGTTGCGGAATACCCTGACTTCCTGCCCCAACTCGCCAAAATACTGCACGAGGTTGTAGGTAAAGGAGTCGTAGTTGTCGATCATCAAGAGCATGCAGAGCCTATCCTCGTGACTGAACAGGCTGGCGCCTGCCATGCCGCCTGTTGATGGCCGGTACCAGCCGTTGATCGCCGCTTGTCTCGCGTTCTCGGAAGGGCGGTCGGCGCCGACGGCACCGGTAAAGCCAGGATTATCGCGCGTGCGCTCGGTCACCTCAAGTTCAGGCTGGCGCGAATGATCGCCAACCGCCGCCGCCATGACGCGTGAAGCGCTCAGCTGGCCACGCTATACTCTTGGGGTCGATGCAAGTTAAGCACCAGTCTTCCTTGAAGGGGATGCACGCTATGAGATCCGGTAGTCGGAGCTTCTGGGTGTGGGCCGAGGCGCTCGATCTTCTGCAGGGCGCCGAGCGCCTGCAACGCCAGAGTTTTGCGCTGAAAATTCTGGGCTCGGCGCCGTGCTGGGAACCGTCCGTCGATCTCTATCAAAACGGCGATGAGCTTACGCTGCTGGTCGCGTTGCCGGGAGTCGATTCCCGGCAGGTGGAAGTGGCCCTCGACGAGGCGGGCCTGCTCGTGCGCGGCGAGAGACCCATGCCGCCGGCTTGCCAGAGAGGTGCCATCCACCGCCTTGAAATTCCCTATGGCCGTTTCGAGCGGCGGATCGCGCTGCCCCCGGGAAGTTTCAGCATGCATGAGCAGCTTCTGGAAAACGGTTTTCTCGTGCTGGTCCTCCGTAAATTCATGCAAGGATAAGACCATGTCAAGCGAAAAGGCGCAGCTGGAGCGCGATCGACTCGCGCCAGGAGGGGGCGTGCTGGTCATCCCCGTCGATGCCCTGGTCATCGTGCCGATACGCAATGCGGTGCTTTTCCCGGGCATGATCCTGCCGCTGACGATCAACCGCGAGCAGGCGATACTGGCGGCGCAGCAGGCGGCCAAGAGCGAGAGCCAGGTCGGCATTCTGCTGCAGCGCAACGCCGAGGTCGAGGTGCCCGGTCCGGACGATCTGTGCACGGTTGGGACGGTCGCCAGCGTTCTGCGCTACGTCACTCTCCCTGACAACTCGCACGTCATCGTCTGTCAAGGCGAGCAGCGATTTCGCGTCAGCGAGTACCTGCCCGGATATCCCTTCCCGGTGGCGCGAGTCGTGCGCATCGACGAGTCCGAAGCGAACGAGCGCGAGATCGAGGCGCGCTTGATTCGCTTGCGCGAACGGGCACTGGAAGTTCTGCACTTCATGCCGCAGGTCTCGCAGGAGTTGCTGCATGCGGTGCAGAACATAAGTCAGCCAGGGGCGCTGGCGGACCTGGTCGCCAGCGTCACCGAGATCAAGACTGCCGACCGGCAGAAGATACTGGAGACCGTGGACCTTGGGCAACGTCTCGATGCGGTCCTCGATTGCCTGCTCCGGCGCCTGGAAGTGCTTCGCCTGTCACGCGAGATCGACGAGCGCACCAGGGCCAGCATGGATCACCACCAGCGCGAGTACCTGTTGCGCGAGCAGCTGAAATCGATCCAGAAAGAACTTGGCGAGGGCGACGCCGGCAATGCCATGGAGATCGAGGCGCTACGCAAGGCGATCGACGAGGCGCAGATGCCCGAGGAGGTGGCGGACCAGGCGAACAAGGAGCTGAAACGCCTGCAGCACATGTCCGACGGCGCGGCCGAATACTCGATGATCCGCGCCTATCTGGACTGGCTCGTCGAGCTGCCCTGGAGGGAGCCCGAGCCGGATCGCATCGAAATAGCCGAAGCGCGGCGGGTTCTCGAGGCCGACCACTTTGGACTGGAGCAGGTCAAGAAGCGCATCGTCGAATTTCTTGCCGTGCGCAAGCTCAATCCGAGTGGTCATGGGCCGATTCTTTGCTTCGTCGGTCCACCGGGTGTCGGCAAGACGTCTCTCGGGCAATCGATTGCCCGCGCGCTCGGGCGCAAGTTCGTGCGTGCCTCGCTCGGCGGCGTCCATGACGAGGCCGAAATTCGCGGCCATCGCCGTACCTACATCGGCGCCTTGCCGGGCAACATCATTCAGGCCATCCGCAAGGCCGGATCGCGAGGCTGCGTGATGATGCTCGACGAAATCGACAAGCTCGGCAGCGGCATTCAGGGCGACCCGTCGGCGGCGCTTCTCGAGGTGCTTGATCCGGAACAGAACAACACTTTCCGCGACAATTACCTGGCGTTGCCGTATGACCTTTCGCGAATGCTGTTCATCACCACCGCCAACGTCCTCGACAATGTCCCGGGGCCCTTGCGTGACCGCATGGAAGTGATCGAACTTCCTGGCTATACGCAGGAGGAAAAGCTGGAGATCGCGCGCCGCTACCTGGTCGGGCGCCAGATCGAGCAGAATGGCCTCAAGGACGGACAGATCGATTTCTCCGACGCAGCGTTGCTGGCGATCATCCGCGACTACACCCGCGAAGCCGGCGTGCGCTCGCTCGAACGGCAGATTGGCGCGGTTTGTCGGCGTGCGGCGGTGAGTATTGCCGAGGGAACGATGCACACGATGCAGGTCGACGGCAGCGAGCTGGCCGGCATTCTCGGGCCGGTTCGCTACGACAACGAGATCGCCCTGCGTGCCGGGCTGCCAGGCGTGGCTACCGGCCTGGCGTGGACGCCTGCCGGTGGCGACATCCTGTTCATCGAAGCCAGCCGTACCGCCGGCGACGGCAAGTTGATCCTTACCGGGCAGCTGGGCGAGGTGATGAAGGAATCGGCGCAGGCGGCGCTGACGCTGGTCAAGACGCGCGCTGCGGGCCTCGGAATCCAGGCCGCCCGCTTCGCGAGATCAGACGTGCATGTGCATGTGCCGGCCGGTGCGATCCCGAAGGACGGTCCGAGCGCGGGGGTGGCGATGTTCATCGCGCTGGCCTCGTTGTTCTCCGATCTGCCGGTGCGCGGCGATACGGCGATGACCGGTGAGATCAGCCTGCGCGGACTGGTGTTGCCGGTCGGTGGCATCAAGGACAAGGTGTTGGCAGCGATGCGTGCGGGAATCGAGCGCGTCCTGCTACCGGCACGCAACCGCCGTGATCTCGATGAGGTGCCAGCGGCGGCGAAAGAAAAACTGCAGTTCGTCTTTCTCGACAGCGTCGACGATGCGGTGCGTAATGCGATGCCGGAACCGGTGCTCAAGCCTGATATGGAGGCTTCGGCTGCCGGTCGCTTGCACAGCGGTTTTCCCTGACGGTGGCCACCTGGGTGGGCGTGCCGGCCGCATGTCGGCGGCAAGCGAGGCGGCGGTGCAGGTAGGCTGCATGGTCGACCAGGCACATTTGGAGGGAGATCAGAGATGCAACGATTTTACCGTTTTTCGGCGAGCTTTCTCGGCGCAGGCCTGCTGACTCTGGGGGTCATCCACGCGGCCGTTGCCGAGGTGCCGTATGCCAGCGGCGGCATTGGTGACGATGACCCGATCGAGGTCGAGGCGATGCGCAACGAGTACAACCTGCAACTCGTTTTTGCGGAGCAGGGCAGCGGTGCCTACCTTGCCGATGTCAAGGTGCGCATTCAGGATGCGGCGGGGCAGACCGTGCTGGTGGCGCATTCACCGGGACCGCTGTTCTACGTCAGCCTGCGCCCAGGGCGATACCGCGTCGACGCCGACTACAATGGCGGGGTGCTCAGCAAGGCGGCCAGTGTTGGCGAAGGCCGTCGGCGGGAGCTTTATTTCTACTGGCCGCACGAGTAGGTCGTATGGCCTCTGGTGCCGTGCTGCGTTCTCGATGAAACCTGCAGCGACCCTGACAGCCGCCTGAAGCCCCTGCGCCGGCGGGCTTTCGCCCGCTCCATGGCGCGGCCATCGTCGCCAAGTCCGGGCAAGCACTCCCCAGCCCCCGTCGTCATTGCGGATGGCGGTCGGTGGCTCACAGGCGCGTGTCGAGGCCGTGCTCGGCGAGTTCTGCGGCGCGCAGCACTGCCAGAGCCTTGTTCTGGGTCTCCTGCCATTCCGAGGCCGGGTCCGAATCGGCGACGATGCCGGCACCGGCCTGGACGTGCAGCTGGCCATCCTTGACGACGGCCGTACGGATGGCGATGGCCAGGTCCATGTCGCCGTTGAAACCCATGTGGCCGACCGCACCCGCGTAGATGCCGCGCTTGACCGGCTCCAGCTCGTCGATGATTTCCATGGCCCGCACCTTGGCCGCGCCGGAGACCGTTCCCGCCGGGAAGGTGGCCTTGAGAACGTCGAAGGCGTTCAGCTCGGGGCGCAGCCGGGCTTCCACATTCGAGACAATGTGCATGACGTGAGAGTAGCGCTCGACGATCATGTTTTCCGTGAGCTTGATGCTGCCGACGCGGGCGACGCGACCGGCGTCGTTGCGGCCGAGGTCGAGGAGCTGGACGTGTTCGGCGCGTTCTTTCTCGTCGGCCAGCAACTCGTCGGCGAGCGCCTGGTCCTCGTCGAAGGACACGCCGCGCCGGCGGGTGCCGGCGATGGGCCGCACGGTCACCGTGTCGCCCTCGAGGCGAACGAGAATTTCCGGTGAGGCACCGACGACGTGGAAGTCCTCGAAGTCGAAATAGAACATGTACGGCGACGGATTGAGCGAGCGCAGCGAACGATACAGGGCCATCGGGCTGGCGCTGAAGGGCTTGCTCATGCGCTGCGAAAGGACGACCTGCATGATGTCGCCTTCGGTGATGTAGCGCTTGGCCTTGACCACCGCCTTCTTGAACTGGGTTTCACCGAACATCGACGTCGCCGGCTGCGAGGGCTGCGGTTTTTCAGCGGGAATGCGCACCGGTTCGCGCAGCCTGGCGAGCAGTTCCCGCAGTCTCGCCTGCGCCTTCTGGTAGGCGCCGGGAACGCCTGGCTCGGCGTAGACCACCAGCGTCAGCTTGCCCGAGACGTTGTCGACTACGGCAATCTCCTCGGAGAGCAGGAGCACGATGTCGGGAATGCCGAGGTCGTCGGGTTTCTGCGAGCGCGTCAGGCGGGTCTCGATGTAGCGCACGGTGTCGTAGCCGAAGCAGCCGACCAGGCCACCGCAGAAGCGTGGCAGACCGGTCGTCGGCGCCGCCCGAAAGCGCTGCATGTAGTTGGCAATGAAGTCGAGCGGGTTGGTGTCGTCCTCGCGTTCGGCAATGCGATTGCCATTGAGTACCAATACCTGATGCGCGTTGACCACGATGCGCGTCGGGCTGGCCAGGCCGATGATCGAGTAACGGCCGAAGCGCTCGCCCCCCTGTACCGACTCAAGCAGGTAGGTGTAGGGCTGATTGGCCAGCTTCAGGTAGATCGACAACGGGGTGTCGAGATCGGCGAAGGTCTCCAGGGTCACCGGGATACGGTTGTAGCCTTCGGCGGCCAGCCGATTGAAATACGCTGCAGTCATGGGAACTCCACAAGAAAACTCGGCTGGAACAGAGGTGCGCCGGGCGCCTGCACGGCGCGGCCGGGCGGCGCGACGAGGCGGCTGGTCTGCCTACGGACGTCAGTGACGCCAGGGCCAGGCCCCCGCCCGGCGGACAGGCGGCGCGTGCAGCTTGTGGTCGTGTGTGCTCATGCGTGACTGACGCGCCGGGCCGCTTCGGCGAGGGTCGAGACTATAGCATCGCAAGCGAGGTCGCGGACTTCGCGCCCTTCGTTGTAGCCGTAGGGGACGAGAAAAACGTGGCAGCCGGCGGCCCGCCCGGCGTGAAAATCGTGCACCGAATCGCCGATCATCAGCACGTCGGCGGGCGAGGCGCCAAGGCGGCCGCTGGCCCAGACCAGAGGCATGGGGTCGGGTTTCGGGCGGGGCAGAACGTCGCCGCTGACCACCACCTGAAAAAATGGCGCCAGACCGACATGTTCGAGCAATGGCAGCGAGAAAGCTTCCGCCTTGTTGGTAATCACCCCGAGCGGCAGGCCCAGGGACTGGAAGGCTTCGAGGCCTTCGCGTACGCCGGGGAAAAGGACGGCATGGCGTCCGTTGGCCACCGCGTAGTGGTGCCGGAAACTGTCCAGCGCTTCCTTGGGCGGCGGTGCGGGGTCGTCGGCGGCAATCATGCTGCCGGCGAGAACGCGCTTGACCAGATTGGGGATGCCGCGCCCGACGTAGCTGCGAATCGCCGCCACGGGAATTTCCGGGCGGCCGAGGTCGCCGAGCATGGCGTCGGCTGCGGCGTGCAGGTCGAGGACGGTGTCGATCAGCGTACCGTCGAGGTCGAAGAGCACGGCGCGCACGGCGAGTGACGGCGCCACCATCATGCGCCGGCCAGTTGGGCGCGCAGCGCCGCGATCACCGTGTCGTAGCGGTTGGCGTCGCCGTCGCGGCCGGCGCCGAAGACGGCTGAACCGGCGACGAAGGCGTCGGCGCCGGCAGCCGCGATCGCGGCAATGTTGTCCACCTTCACCCCGCCATCGACCTCGAGCCGGATGCGGCGCCCGCTCTTGCCTTGGTAGGCGTCGATGCGGGCGCGCGCAGCGCGCAGTTTGGTCAGCGTCGAGGGGATGAACGTCTGTCCGCCAAAGCCCGGGTTGACGCTCATCAGCAGGACGATATCGAGCTTGTCCATGACGTAGTCCAGGTAGTCCAGCGGCGTCGCTGGATTGAACACCAGGCCTGCCTGGCAGCCGCATTCACGGATCAGCGCCAGCGAACGGTCGACGTGTTCGGAAGCTTCGGGGTGAAAGGTGATGATGTTGGCGCCGGCCTTGGCGAAGTCGGGAATGATCCGGTCGACGGGCTTGACCATCAGGTGCACGTCGATCGGCGCGGTTGTCAGCGGGCGGATGGCGGCACAGACAAGGGGGCCGATGGTCAGGTTGGGGACGTAATGGTTGTCCATGACATCGAAGTGAATCCAGTCGGCGCCGGCGGCGAGGACGTTGATCACCTCATCGCCAAGCCTGGCGAAATCGGCGGAAAGAATACTCGGCGCTATGACGTGCATGAACAGGAAACCCGGTGAAAAAGCGAGTTCTCATTCTACCGTGAAACGCCTTCCTTCGGCCCGGCGCGCCGTTGCCGGGTCGCGGCGGGCTTGTCAGCGTGCGCACTTTGGTGTGCAATGCCGTTTCTGATCGTCCCGACATCGAGCAAACATGGCCGAAAGCAAGAAATACGAGGTCGCAGTCAGCGCGGTCCCGCAATATATCGCCGAGCAATCGGACCCCGCCAACGACAGCTATGTCTTTGCCTATACGATCACCATCGAGAACGTCGGCACCGTGCCGGCGCAGCTGATTTCCCGGCACTGGATCATTACCGATGCCGCCGGTGAGGTGCAGGAGGTGCGTGGCCTGGGCGTCGTCGGCCGCCAGCCGCTGCTGCAGCCGGGCGAGAAGTTCGAATACAGCAGCGGCTGCCAGCTCGATACGCCGGTGGGCACGATGCGTGGCAGTTACCAGATGACGGCCGTAGACGGCAAGCAGTTCGAAGCGGAAATCCACGAGTTCACCCTGGCCGTGCCGCGCGTCCTGCACTGACGCATTTCCCTTGCGCCGCAAGCATGGCTACACGCGGCTCCCGCCGTCCTATGATCGCGTGCTTGTCGCGGCGACGCGATGTGGTTTTCGAGGAGTTTCTGGCGGCTGACTGGGTCAGGTTGATCGGTCTGAAGCGTGTCGGGAACCCGTGACTTCGGCGCGGCGGGCGACGTCCAGTTCAGCCAGCAGGCAGCTTTCAAATGATCTGACGACACTGACGTCATCGTCCACCGCTGGCGCGGCAGCCAGAACCGCCGCGCGCAGCGCCGTTCTGCGGCCTGCGTCGCGGCACTCCCCGGCCAGGCGTGTGGCAATGCGGATGTAGTCGTCTGTCGACGAGGCGATGTTGTCGGCCAGGCCGGCCTTGCGCAGCAATCCGGAAGCAAGGCGCTGGCGCATGTGGCGCCCTTCGCGGGTGACGATCGGCAGGCCGCGATGCAGTGCCTGCCAGGCCGTGGTGTATCCGGAAAAAGCCGGGCAGTCGAGAAAGACGTCGCAGAGATCGAGCAAGGCAAGAAACTTCCCGGGCGAGAGCCAGGGAATCAAGAGCAGGTGTCGCGTCGGATCGATGCCGCGCTTGCGGAACACCGATTCGAGGCGCGCCATGACCTGGTCGGTCGCCCAGGGGCAAACCGGATCGCGCAGCAGAATGAAGACACTCGATCCGGCTGCAACGGCTATCTGCGCATAGAGATCATCGTCGACCGGGTCGAGCTTGATGCTCCGTTGGGCGATCAGGAAGCGGCGACCATCCAGACCGTGCAGGGCGGCCTCCACCTCCGGAATGGGCTCGGCAGCGATCGGCAGCGAAGCGGTGCAGCAGCCGGTGCCGGGCAAGCGGATCAAGCGCTCGCGGTAGTGGGCATCGGCATTCGCGGGCTCGAGCAGGTCGCCGGAGAGAAACAGATCGATGCTGGCCAGGCCGGTGGTGATCGGGTGCCCCCAGCTGGCCACCTGCAGCGGCGCGAGCCGATGTGCGGCAAGGAAGTAGGCGATCGACGACATGCCGATTTCCGGGTAGAAAATCACGTCCGGGCAGTCTTGGCCAGCGGCGGCCAGCCAGCCGCTGGCCTCGCCAATCGTGTGCCGGTCACGCCAGCCATCGACCTGCGTGCGGGCAAAGGCCGTTTCTTCGTCCTCGGCATTGCCCAGGTGATAGATGAGCACCTCGAAACGCGTACGATCCAGGTGCAGCAACAGGCCGCGCAGGACGATATCCCATACCGAATGCCGGCGCACGTGATGCGATACCACCAACAGCCGGGTTCTGTCGCGATGCGGGCGCGGTGCACGCTCCCGCGGGGGCAGGCATTCAGCGACCAGGTCGCCGTAGCGCGATAGCAGATCGACGTGATTGCCATCGCGGTAGGCGAGGAAGAACGGTTGCTGCGCGCCGGCCAGGTCGGCGGCACGTATCTGCCGACCGGGGTCGGCGTGCAGCCAGTCGGAAAGCGTAGCGAGTGCGGCAGCGAAAGCGTTCGGTACGGCGGCAGCTTCTGCGCTGGTGTGCACGATTACCGGCAGGGCGGCGGTCGCCAGAGCCAGCCGCGTCGTGGCACGATCAGGTTGCGCATCGAGTGCCTGAAGGTAGCAGCTTTCGGCTTCCTTCGCGCGTCCGAGTTCCACCAGGACGCCGCCGAGCCGTTCAAGTATTTCGGCGTTCGCCGGCTGCGCCTTCAGGGCATCCCGATAGCAGCGCTCCGCCTCGGCGAAACGGGTCTGGTCGACGAGAAGTCGTGCCAGATTGGTGCACGCATTCACGTAGCCAGGAGCCAATTGCAGGGCTCGACGATAGCATTCCTCGGCCTTGACCAGGCTCCCGAGTTCCTGCAGCACGTTGCCAAGATTGTCGAGGGCGGGGACGTAGTCCGGAGCGCGCTGCAGCGCGGCTGCAAAACAGTTCCCAGCTTCTTCCAGCCGCCCGCTCTTGCACAGGATGTTGCCCAGGCAGAAGTGGGCCGCAGGATATTCCGGCGCGCGCTGTGCTGCCCGACGAGAGAAGGCTTCAGCTTCGTCCAACCGCCCCAGTTCGCCCAGCGTATCCGCGAGACAGACCAGCAGTTCGGCCGAATCCGGCGCGCTGCGCAGGACTCCGCGCAGGCAGGCCTCCGCCTCGGCAAACCTTCCTGACAGTCGCAAGGAATCGCCAAGCGCGAACTGGGCGCCCGCGTTCCCCGGCTGAATCAGCGCGGCGCGCTCGAAGCTGGTGGCCGCCGCGTCGAAAAGCCCGCGTTCGATGAAAGCTCTCCCGAGCGCAGTCTGGGCATCGAAATCTTCGGGTGCGAGCGTCGTTGCGCGCTGCAGGGCGGGCACGCCATCCTTGCCTTGCGCCTGCAGGGTGGCACCAAGGAGCCCCCAGAGAAATCCCGATTGCGGCGATTGTCGCACGAGAAGGTGCAGCCACGATTCCAGTTCGGCATGGCGGCCTGCCTGGAACATGGCCACCAGCTGGCGCGCGTCGACCGCGTCGGGCGGCAAGGTGAGCTGGTGACGCTGGGCCGGTTCGGCGGCACCTTGGCCGAGGCAGCAGTTCTTGTACTTCCTGCCACTGCCGCAGGGACAGGGATCGTTCCGTCCGGGCTTCATCGCCAGTCGTTCCGCAAAGAGGCGCTAGCTGCGGTAGTCGGCGTTGATCTTGACATAGTCGTAGGAGAGGTCGCAGGTATAGACCGCCGCTCGGGCCGGGCCGCGTTCAAGCTCGACGCGGACGGTGATTTCGTCCGCGCGCATGATGCGCGCGCCGTCGCTCTCGCTATAGGAAGCGGCCCGGCCGCCGTTTTCGGCGACCAGAACCTCGCTGCCTCCGCCCGCCAGCCATACCCTGAGGCGATTGACGTCGAGGGCATCGACGTCGGCGTAGCCGATCGCCGCCAGGATGCGGCCGAGATTGGGATCGGAAGCAAAAAAGGCGGTCTTGACCAGCGGCGAATGGGCGACGGCGTAGCCCACGCGCTTGCATTCCTGACGGTCGCGGCCGCCTTCGACGGCGACGGTGATGAATTTGCTGGCCCCTTCCCCGTCGCGGATGATCGCCTGCGCCAGCTCCATGGCGACGGCGGTCACCGCTTCGCGCAGTTGCGCGTAGGCGGGTGAGCCGGCGTCGCTGCATTCGATACCCGCCTGGCCGGTGGCGATCAGGATCAGCGAGTCGTTGGTCGACGTATCGCCGTCGACGCTGATGCAGTTGAACGATTCGTCGGCCGCTTCGCGCAGCAGTTGCTGCAGCAGCGGCGCCGCGACGCCGGCGTCGGTGGCGATAAATCCGAGCATGGTCGCCATGTTCGGGCGGATCATTCCGGCGCCCTTGCTGATGCCGGTGATGGTGACGCTTCTGCCGTCAATCTCGAGGCGCCGCGAGGCGGCCTTGGCGACGGTGTCGGTCGTCATGATCGCGTGCGCCGCGGCATGCCAATTATCGGCACGCAGGTCGGCGACGCAGTCTGGCAGACCGGCGATCAGGCGATCGACGGGCAGAGGCTCGAGGATCACTCCGGTCGAAAAGGGGAGCACCTGGCGGTCGGCGATGCCCAGTAGCAGACCCAGCGCAGCGCAGCTTTCAGCGGCTGCCTGCCAGCCTTGCTCGCCGGTCCCGGCGTTGGCGATGCCGGTATTGATGACCAGTGCGCGCACGTCGCTGCCGAGTTGCAGATGGCGGCGGCAGACGTGTACCGGTGCGGCGCAGAAGCGGTTGGCGGTAAACACGCCAGCGACACGACAGCCGGGGTCGAGGGCGAGAACGGTGAGGTCGTTCCGGTCCTGCTTGCGGATGGCCGCCGCGGCGACGCCGAGACGAACGCCGGCAACCGGCAAGAGATCTGCGGCGGCAGGGGTACGATAATTGACGGGCATTGCAACCTCGCGAACGGGGAAGGGCTGCGCCAGCGTGGCCGGCAGTGGGGGGCGCCTGGCAGGTTACAGCTTCGGCAGCTGGCGCCTGCGCAGGTGGCAACCCCCGGTGGTGCGCGTGGCGGCAGTGGCGCTTACGACAACTTGCCGTGACAGAACTTGTACTTCTTGCCCGATCCACAGGGGCAGGGGTCGTTACGACCGACCTTCGGCCCCGCCGGCAGTGGCGCCATGGCCTCTGCCGGAGCTGCCTGGTCGTCGCTGCGCAGTGCGTCGTCGTAGCCCATGTGCTGATACTGTACATTCTGCACTTCGGCATGCGGTGCGGTTTCCTCGACGTCCTGCGGGCGTACCTGAACGGTCATCAACAAGCGTGTTACATCGGCACGCACGCTGTCCAGCAGGCGCTCGAAAAGCTCGAAGGCCTCGCGCTTGTACTCCTGCTTGGGGTTCTTCTGCGCATAGCCACGCAGGTGAATTCCCTGGCGCAGGTGATCGAGTGCCGCCAGGTGCTCGCGCCAGTGCGTGTCCAGGCTTTGCAGCATGACGTTGCGCTCGAACTGGTGAAACATCTCGGCGCCGACCAGATCGACCTTGGCCGAGTAGCTCGCGGTCGCGTTGTCGACGATCCGCCCCAGTATCTCTTCGTCGCGCAGATTCGGCTCGTCGGTCGACCAGGCGACGATCGGCAGCGGCAGTTGCAGGTCGGCGGCCAGGGTGTTTTCCAGCCCGGGCAGGTCCCATTGTTCTTCGACGCTGTCGGCCGGTACGTGCACCCGGAAAGTCTCGTGCAACACGGCGGCGCGCATCGCGGTGACCGTTTCCGAGATGTCTTCGCTTTCGAGCAGTTCGTTGCGTTGCGCGTAAATGACCTTGCGCTGATCGTTGGAGACGTCGTCGTACTCGAGCAGCTGTTTGCGAATGTCGAAGTTGCGCGCTTCGACCTTGCGCTGCGCCGATTCCAGCGAGCGCGAGACGAGCGGATGTTCGATCGGCTCGCCTTCAGGCATCTTCAGTCGCTCCATGATCGCCTTCAGGCGATCGCCGGCAAAAATGCGCAGCAGCGAATCGTCGAGCGCCAGATAGAAACGTGACGAGCCGGGGTCGCCCTGGCGGCCCGACCGGCCGCGCAGCTGATTGTCGATGCGCCGCGATTCGTGCCGTTCCGAGCCGATGATGTGCAGGCCGCCGGAGGCCACGACCTGGTCGTGCAGCACCTGCCACTCGCTGCGGATTTCGGCGATGCGCCGATCGCGCTCTTCGGCCGGCAGCGTTTCGTCGTCGCGGACCAGGCTGATCTGCTTTTCGATGCTGCCGCCGAGAACGATGTCGGTTCCACGCCCGGCCATGTTGGTGGCGATGGTGATGACCCCCGGGCGGCCGGCCTGGATGACGATGTCCGCCTCGCGTGCGTGTTGCTTGGCGTTGAGTACCTGGTGCGGTAGCTTCTCGTGGTCGAGCAGCGCCGAGAGCAGTTCCGAATTCTCGATCGACGTCGTGCCGACCAGTACCGGCTGCCCACGCTCGCGACAGCCACGGATGTCGGCGACGATGGCCGCGTGTTTTTCCTGTGCCGTCCGGAACACCTGGTCGTTGTTGTCGGTCCGGCGCATCGGCTTGTTGGGCGGGATGACCACGGTTTCGAGGCCGTAGATCTGTTGGAACTCGTAGGCTTCGGTATCCGCCGTACCGGTCATCCCCGACAGCTTGCTGTACATCCGGAAGTAGTTCTGGAAGGTGATCGACGCCAGCGTCTGATTCTCGTTCTGGATCTTCACGCCTTCCTTGGCCTCGACCGCCTGGTGCAGGCCTTCGGACCAGCGGCGACCGCTCATCAGCCGACCGGTGAACTCGTCGACGATCACCACTTCGCCGTTCTGCACCACATATTGCTGATCCTTGAGGAACAGGTTGTGGGCGCGCAGGGAGGCATAGAGGTGATGGATCAGGAGTATGTTGCTGGCGTCGTACAGGCTGCCGTTGCCGGGGAGCAGCCCGGCTTCCTCGAGAACCCTTTCGGCATTCTCGTGGCCGGCCTCGGTCATCAGAATCTGATGGCCCTTTTCGTCGACCCAGTAGTCGCCGGGACCGTTTTCTTCCTGGCAGCGCGTGAGCAAGGGGGCGACCTTGTTCATCCGCACGTAGAGATCGGTGTGGTCTTCGGCCTGTCCGGAGATGATCAGCGGGGTGCGCGCTTCGTCGATGAGGATCGAGTCGACTTCGTCGACGATGGCGAAGCTGAGCTTGCGTTGTACCCGTTCGGCGGTCGAGTAGACCATGTTGTCGCGCAGGTAGTCGAAGCCGAACTCGTTGTTGGTGCCGTAGGTGATGTCCGCAGCGTAGGCGGCCTGTTTGTCGTCGTGCGCCATCTGCGACAGGTTGACGCCGACCGACAGGCCGAGAAAGCGATGCAGGCGTCCCATCCATTCGGCGTCACGGTTGGCCAGATAGTCGTTCACGGTGACGATATGGACGCCCTTGCCGGCCAGGGCATTGAGGTAGGCGGGCAGGGTCGCGACCAGGGTCTTGCCTTCGCCGGTCCGCATTTCGGCGATCTTGCCGTCGTGCAGGACCATGCCGCCGATCAGCTGCACGTCGAAGTGCCGCATACCGAGGGCTCGTTTGCCGGCCTCGCGTACGACCGCAAACGCCTCCGGGAGGAGCGCGTCGAGCGTCTCGCCGCTGGCGACTCGTTCCTTGAACTCGACCGTTCTGCCGCGCAGATCTTCATCGGACAACGCGCTGATGCCTTCCTCGAGCGCGTTGATCTTGCGGACAACCCGCGAGTACTGCTTGATCAGCCGATCGTTGCGGCTGCCGAAAATCTTTTTGAGTAGGCCGGGAATCATTCTGGGAACGGTAAAGGAAGCTGCGAAGTTAGTATAAGGGCTCCAGTCCGGCAGCAGCGGCGAAGCGCTGCCACTGCCAGAAATGGCGAGCATTGGAGAGCCAATCGTGAGCAACCGGGATTGCAGCGCCGCAAACGCAGGATGACAGGATCAACGCAATCATAAGGCGTGCGGCATGGATACTACCTTCAAGAGGGGGTAGACGCAATTCTGGCTTCCACTGGCGCCGTGACGCGGGAGTGCTGAGTGGCGTCTGCCGGTGGCGACTGCGACTGGCGGGCGTTCTTGCCAGCGGCCCGTCCTGGAAGACCGCGCCGCGTGTCGCCAAAGCGTCGCTGCCGCTGCCCCTGCGCCTGTCGCGGCGGCCACCGGCCGAACGCGGCAGGAGTGGCCGAATTGCGCTTGTCAATCGGGAAAGGCAGGTGCTTTAATTATCTTACCGTCAGCCAATGTGAGGAGTCACGAGATGCCAGATAGTCACTTCAAGCCTCTGCTCTGGACCAAGCTCAGGAGAGGCGTTCCGTGTTACCTGCCGAAGGCTGCCGTGGGCGCCCGGGTTGAGGCTCATTCTCCGGCCCTGGCGGTGATGACCGACTTTCGTCGCTTTGCGCCGGTCACGATTGCCCGCGATGCTGCGCTCGACGAGGCCAACCGATTGATGACCCTGTGCAATGTGCACTACCTGCTGGTTGGTGACGAGCAGCGGCAGTTGCTGGGAATCGTCACCGAGGCCAGTACCAAGGGGCACCGGCCGCTGGCAACAGCGCACGCGATGGGAATTCGCCCGCGCGAGCTGGTGGTCGGCAATGTGATGATCAACAAGCACGACGATGCCGAGGTGGTGCACCTCAAGGACCTTGCCGAGGCCAAGGTCGGCCACGTCCTGGCTACGCTCAAGGAACTGGGGACGTCGAGCTTCCTGGTAGTGGAGCACGACGAGAGCGACAACCATGTCCTTTGCGGGGCGTTCTTCCTGGCGCAGATCGAGCGTCAGATGGGGGGCGCGTCACAACCCGACGAGGTCGCGCACACCTTCTCGCAGGTGGTCAATACGCTGGGGCGCTGAGTCGGCGCAACATGAGCCGGCTGGCGCTCGCGATGCGGCGCACTCGTTATTGTTGGCCGGTGCTTGGCGAGTCGCGGCAAAGACTGCTGGCGAGGCATGGCCTCGTCCGCTGGTCCGCAGGCACGCAAGTAGCCGCTTCGCCGCCTCTGTCCGCAAGCTGCCGGGATTTGACGAGGCCGGCTTAAGACACGCTTCAGCTGGTCAAAGCATGATCCCTTCCCTGGTGTGAGGGCAGGTCAGCCCGTGGGCGCTTCGCCGCTCGTTGCGGCCAACGGCTCCCGGCACCGATGCTTGCCGTGCTGTCGGGAGCCTGCTGCTGCGACCGCCAAGGCGGCGATAGAATAATGACCACCCCTCCTCGAGAAGTGACCCCGCCCATGAGCACCGGTAACGCCGCCCCGGAAATTTCCTTCGACGACCCAGGACGGCACGCGATGACGCAGCGCTGCACCTGGATCAGCGTCGCGGTCAATGTGCTGCTGACCGCGGCGCAGGTTGTCGCTGGCATCATCGCCAACTCGCAGGCGCTGATCGCCGATGGCATGCATTCGCTGTCCGATCTCGTCTGCGACTTCCTCGTGCTCTTCGCTGCTCATCACAGCAAGGACCCGGCCGATGAGAGTCACCCTTACGGTCACGCGCGCATCGAAACAGCGGCGTCATTTGCCCTGGGGGCGATTCTGGCAGCGACTGGCGGCGCCATCATCTGGAGCGCCGGCATGAAGTTGCAGGACCTGGGTAGCCTACCGCCGGTTGCGCCGTTGGCGCTGTGGACGGCGCTGCTTGCGCTGGTCGCCAAAGAGGCTTTGTTTCGCTACATGTTGCACGTCGGTGAAAGCCTGCGCTCGCCGATGCTGGTCGCCAACGCCTGGCACGCTCGCTCGGACGCTGCCTCGTCGCTGGTGGTGGCAGTGGGGATCGGCGGCAATCTGATGGGCTTCGTCTTCGCCGATTCGGTGGCCGCGGTGATCGTCGGTTTCATGATCGTGCGCATGGGGGTGGTGTTTTCCTGGGAAGCGCTGCAGGAACTGATCGACACCGGGCTGTCGGTCGACGAGGTGGATAGTATTCGCCAGGTGATCATCGACACTCAGGGTGTGGGCAGCCTGCACGAATTGCGCACCCGCCGCATGGCGCATCGCTCGCTGGTCGACGCGCATGTCTGCGTCAATCCTCGGATCAGCGTTTCGGAGGGGCATCGCATCGCCGAGGCGACACGCAAGCGGGTGCTCGACAGCCATCCCACAGTGTCCGACGTGCTGGTGCATGTCGACGTCGAAGACGACGTCGATCACGATAGCAAGAGCCAGAACATGCCGGACCGCAGCGAGTTGATGGGCTTCCTGGCGCCGGTGCTGGCGACGCTGCCGAAACCGCAGCGAGTGGTTCTGCACTATCTCAACGGCCGTGTCGAGGCCGAAATCTTTCTGCCTTGCGAGATTCTCTCCGACCCGACCCTGGTCAGCACCGCAGAACGCGAATTCGCCGAGCGCCTGCGCGCGCATCCTTTGCTCGGCGCCCTGTCGATCAACTACCGCCAGCGTATTTTTCCCGTGCGCCGCGGTTGATTTTCGGCCGGCAATTTTTCCCGGGAGCGCCGACTGAACGGCAGTCGTCGGCTGCGTGCGGGCTTGCTTGTGCGCTCCGCGGCAGGCGCAACCGGCGCCGCTGCCCGCTGGCGATCTGTAGCCGGCAGGGGCCGCGGTCCGGTACGCGCTGCATGCTATAATCCCTTTCTTTTTCAAGGCTTGAGAGGCGCACGATGTTTTCGGCTAACGACACACTGGCGAAAGTGGATCCCGAGATCTGGCAGGCGATCGAAAACGAAAATCGGCGCCAGGAAGAACATATCGAGCTGATCGCTTCGGAGAACTATGTCAGCCACGCGGTGATGGCCGCGCAAGGCTCGCAATTGACCAACAAGTACGCTGAAGGCTATCCGGGCAAGCGTTACTACGGCGGCTGCGAGCATGTCGATGTCGCCGAGCAGCTGGCCATCGATCGCCTCAAGAAACTGTTTTCCGCCGAGGCGGCCAATGTCCAGGCGAATTCCGGGTCGCAGGCCAATCAGGCAGTCCTGATGGCTTTTGCCAAGCCGGGTGACACGATCATGGGAATGAGCCTCGCCGAAGGAGGGCACCTGACGCATGGCATGCCGCTGAACATGTCCGGCAAGTGGTTCAACGTCGTGGCCTACGGTCTCGACCAGCATGAAGCCATCGATTACGCGAAAATGGAAGCGCTGGCCCGCGAGCACAAGCCGCGGATCCTCATCGCCGGTGCCTCGGCGTACTCGCTGCGCATCGATTTCGAGCGCTTCGCACGGGTAGCCAAGGAGGTGGGCGCGATTTTCATGGTTGACATGGCGCATTACGCCGGTCTGATTGCCGCCGATTGCTACCCGAACCCGGTTCCGCACGCCGATGTGGTGACCTCGACGACGCACAAGACGCTGCGCGGGCCGCGTGGCGGCATCATCCTGATGAAGGCCGAGCACGAAAAAGCGATCAACTCGGCGGTCTTTCCGGGTCTGCAGGGTGGGCCGCTGATGCACGTGATCGCGGCCAAGGCGGTGGCTTTCAAGGAGGCGCTGAAGCCGAGCTTCGCCAAGTACCAGGAGCAGGTGCTGGCCAACGCCCGGGTTCTCTCGCGCGTGTTGTCGGAAGAGCGCGGCATGCGCATCGTTTCGGGGCGTACCGAATCGCACGTCTTCCTGGTTGATTTGCGGGCCAAGAGCATCACCGGCAAGGAAGCCGAGGCCGCGCTGGGCGCCGCACACATCACGGTCAACAAGAACGCCATCCCCAATGATCCGCAGAAGCCCTTCGTGACCTCCGGGATTCGTATCGGTTCGCCGGCGATGACCACGCGTGGCTTCACCGAGATCGAATCGGAAGTGGTCGGGCACCTGATCGCCGACGTTCTCGATGCCCCCGGCGACGAAAAGGTCCTCGCCAGAGTGCGCGCCGATGGTGCGGCGCTGTGCAGGAAATTCCCCGTCTATGGCGGGCCGGCGGGATGAAATGCCCGTTCTGCGGCGCCGTCGAAACGACCGTCGCCGACACCCGTATCAATGACGATGGCGACCTGGTCCGCCGTCGTCGGCGTTGCCTGAAATGCGACAAGCGGTTCACGACTTACGAGCGTGCCGAACTGCGCATGCCGCAGGTGATCAAGAAGAATGGCTCGCGGGTCAACTTCGACGCCGAGAAGCTCGCCGCCAGTCTCCGCCTGGCGCTGCGCAAGCGCCCGGTCGGCACCGAGGCGGTCGAGGCGGCGATTGCCCGTATCGAGGGCAAGCTGCTGGCCCTAGGTGAGCGCGAACTGGCTTCGGAGAAGGTCGGCGAGATGGTCATGCTCGAGTTGAAAAAACTCGACAAGGTGGCCTACGTCCGCTTTGCGTCGGTCTATCGCAATTTCGAGGACGTAGACGAGTTCTCCAAGCTGATTCGCGAGGTCTCCCGCTCGCCGCAGAAACTCGGTCGCTGATGGCGCAGGGCTTCAGCGCGTTCGACCACGAGATGATGGCGCGGGCGTTGCGCCTGGCCGAGTTGGGTCTGTATACCACCACCCCCAATCCGCGTGTCGGTTGCGTCATCGTCAATGCGGGAAAGATCGTCGGCGAAGGCTGGCATCTGCGCGCCGGCGGGCAGCACGCCGAAGTACATGCCCTGCGCGCTGCGGCTGAACGTGCGCGCGGGGCAAGCGTTTACGTGACGCTCGAGCCGTGCAGTCATCAGGGTCGGACGCCGCCCTGCGCCGACGCGCTGCTGGCGGCGGGAGTGCGCCGCGTCGTCGTCGCCATGCCCGATCCCAATCCGCTCGTCGCCGGGCAGGGGCTCGCCCGCCTGCGCGCGGCCGGAGTGCTTGCCGAGGAGGGCTTGCTCGCTGTCGAGGCCGGCGAGCTCAATATCGGTTTCGTCGCCCGCATGACTCGCTCGCGGCCCTGGCTGCGCCTGAAGGTCGCCGCCAGTCTCGACGGCAAGACGGCATTGCGCAACGGCGCCAGCCAGTGGCTGACCGGTGCCGACGCCCGCCAGGATGGGCATCGCTGGCGCGCGCGTGCCTGCGCCATTTTGACCGGCATCGGTACTGTCCGGCACGACGACCCGCAGCTCGATGTGCGTGGGGTGGCCGGGCTGGCCAGCGATTCCCGCCAGCCCCTGAAAGTCGTCGTCGATAGCCGGCTTGAACTGCCGCTTGGCGCCCGACTGTTGCGCGGTGCTCGCGTTCTGCTCGCTGCCGCCAGCCCCGACACCTCGCGGGTCGCCGCTTTCCGGGAAGCCGGCGCCGAGGTGCTGCTGCTGCCTGGGGCGGACGGGCAGGTCGACCTGCGCGCGCTGTTCGCCGAACTCGCCCGCCGCGGCATCAACGAAGTTCACGCTGAAGCGGGTTTTCGCCTCAGCGGTTCGCTCCTCGGCGCCGGTCTGGTCGATGAACTGCTGCTCTATCTGGCGCCCTGCCTGCTGGGCGACGCGGCACGTGGCATGTTCGATCTGCCCGCGCTGGAGTCCCTGGCCGGCAAACGCAGCTTGCTCATCCGCGACCTGCGTCCCGTGGGGCCGGACTTGCGCCTGCTGGCACGCTTCGCTTGACGTCGCCTGACGCGCAGACCGGACACTGCGTGTCCTGGCCGAAGTTCACACTGCGCCAGTCCATCGACAAACCGTCGAGCAGCCACAGGCGGCCAAGGACGACTTCGCCGGCGCCGGCGATCAGCTTCAGCGCTTCGGCTGCCTGCATGGCGCCGATGATGCCGGTGAGCGGTGCGAATACCCCCATCACCGCGCAGCGCTCCTCCTCGACATCGTCTGCTTCCGGGAACAGGCAGCTATAGCACGGCGTGCCCGCGCGCCGGCTGTCGAATACCGCGAGCTGGCCGGCAAAACGGATCGCAGCGCCGGAAACCAGTGGCGTGCGCTGGCGGACGCATTGCCGATTGACGGCGTGGCGGGTGGCGAAATTGTCGCAGCAATCGAGCACCACGTCGGCGTCGGCGATCAGAGCAGCCAGAGCATCGCCAGCGAGACGGCTGTTGATTGCTTCGACGCGTACTTCGGGATTGATATGCGCCAGCGCCATCTTTCCTGACAGGGCCTTGGGCTGGCCGATGCGCTCCTGCGTGTGGAGAATCTGGCGCTGCAGATTGGTGAGGTCAACCTGATCGCCGTCGGCGAGGGTGATCCGGCCGACGCCGGCCGCGGCGAGATAGAGAGCGGCCGGAGAACCCAGGCCGCCGGCACCGACGATCAGTGCCTTGGCGTTGACCAGGCGCTGCTGCCCTTCAATGCCGATTTCGTCGAGCAGGATATGGCGGCTATAGCGAAGCAATTGCTCGTCGTTCATCGGGCTGGCCCTGGCCTTTTCCTGCACCTGCGGCAGATGTTGCGAATGCCCTGCATGCCGGGCTTACTTGTACTCGCGCCACTCCGGCGGCGTGTCGTCGTGGTCGCCATGCGGGTGACGTTCCCAGGCGTGCGTGTAGGCTTCCGACTGCGAGCGTTTCAGTGGCCGCTGCGGCGCCTCGAGGTTATGCAGCTGTGTTTCCTCGACGTAGTAGATCAGCGCCCGCATCATCTTGCTCATCAAGGTGTTGTCGAGGTGGTAGCCATTGTCCTCGAGCGAGCCTTCGAGCTCTTCCAGCGAGTGCTGGTGAAGGTCGTAGGCGACGCCGACGGCGCGCTCCTGTTCGCGCCGCTCGACCTCCAGTTGCTCGATCCGGCCGAGGAATTCGGATGCCTCAGGCACTTGATGCGGAGGAAACTTGGCAAACAGGATATTCCGCTGCTTGCGGATCGGTGCTGTCTTGTGCGTTGTCGCCGCCGGTCGTTTCACGTTCCTTCCCTGGAGAGAGGGGGGTTCAGGGCTTGTTGCGGATGATCTGCATGCCCTTGAGAATATTCAGCGCCTGGGTCAGCTGGTAGTCCGTTTTCGAAGCCAGTTCGCGGCTCGGCAGTTCGGCCGCCTCGTCGCCTTCGTCCTTGTTGTCCTTCGGTCCGCTGGGCTTCGGCTGGGCGGGTGGCAGTGCCCTGCTGCTTGACGGTTTGGCCGGTGCTTCCTTGACCGCGGTCTCACTGTCCGCTTCGCTATTGTTCTCAAGGTGGTGGTCGAGGTTGGCTTCGCGCAAACGCTGCGTCGAGCCGCCGTTGGCCGTCTCCTCGACGACGATGTCCGGATCGATGCCTTTGGCCTGGATCGAGCGCCCCAGAGGCGTGAAATAGCGTGCCGTCGTCAGCTTGATGGCGGTATTGCCGGGGAGCGGCAGAACGGTCTGCACCGAGCCTTTGCCGAAGGTCGTCGTGCCGAGGACGACGGCACGCTTGTAATCCTGCAGCGCACCGGCGACGATTTCGGACGCCGAAGCCGAGCCGCCATTGACCAGCACGACCATCGGGACGGTGCGCGCTTCGGCCGGCAGGCGCTTGATGTAATCTTCCCGGCTGCCGCGCAGATAGTCCGCCGGCGACGCGTGAAACTCGTGCTTGGCGTCGGGTGCGCGCCCATCGGTCGAGGTAATCAAGGAATCCGGCGGCAGGAACGCGGCCGAGACGCCAACGGCACTGTTCAGCAAGCCGCCCGGATCGTTGCGCAGATCGAGCACCAGCCCCTTGAGCGGCCCAGGCTTGGACAGGTCGTTGAGGTGCTTGACCACCGCTGCGCCAGTATTCTCCTGGAACGAGGTGATGCGCAGGTAGCCGAAGCCGTCTTCGACCAGCTTCGACTTGACGCTTTGCACCTTGATCACTTCGCGGGTCAGTGTGACGTCGATCGGTTTCGCCTCGCCCTTGCGCAGAATCGACAATCTGATCTGCGACTTCGGCTTGCCGCGCATGCGCTTGACGGCTTCGGTCAGCGTCAGACCCTTGACCAGCGTGTCGTCGATCTTGAAAATCAGGTCTCCAGGCTTGACGCCGGCACGATCGGCGGGAGTGTCCTCGATCGGCGACACCACCTTGACCAGTCCGTCTTCCATGCCGACTTCGATACCGATGCCTCCGAACTCGCCTTGCGTCCCGACCTGCAGGTCCTTGAATGCGTCGGCATCAAGGTAGGTCGAGTGCGGGTCCAGGTTGGAGAGCATGCCGCTGATCGCGTGGGTGATCAGCGTCTTGTCGCCGACAGGTTCGACATAGCCCTTCTTGATGGCATTGAACACTTCGGCGAAGGTGCGCAACTCTTCTATGGGCAGGCTTGTACGTGTCTCCTTTTCGGCCAGCGCCGAAAACTGCAGGCTGATCAGAATGCCACCAAGAACTCCGGCGCAAACCAGCCCGGCCTGTTTCCACTTGCCCATTTCTTTCACTCCGTGCGCGCCCTATTTGCTGTTGACCCACGCCAGCGGGTCAAGCGGTTTCCCATCGTGGCGGATTTCGAAGTATAAACCGGATTCCGGGTTGCCACCGGTGTTGCCGACCGTGGCAATGCTTTCGCCACCGCGGACATCGTCACCGACCTGTTTCAGCAGTGAATCGTTGTTGGCGTACACCGACAGGTAGTCGCTACCGTGGTCGACGATGAGCAGATTTCCGAACCCGCGCATCCATTCGGCAAAGACGACGCGGCCAGCGGCGATGCTGCGCACGTCGCTGCCGGTGCCGGCACGGATGAACAGCCCCTTCCAGGTGCTTCCTTCCTGGCGCGCGCTACCAAAGCGATTGCTTACCGACCCCTTGGTTGGCAGGCGCAGGGAACCCTTCATTTTCGCCAGGTTGCCGACGAAAGCGTCGGCCGGCGGGTTTGCGCGCGGCGTTTCCGGGCGCGCTGCCGGCGGCGCTGCCGGCGGTGCTTCGCGGCGGATTTCGCGGCGGATTTCGCGGCGGATTTCGGGGCGGAGAGGCTCGCTTTCCGGCGGCTCTCTGCCGGCCCCGGCATCGGGCGCTGCCGGCTTGTGCTGGCGGGCTGCGCGCTGTGCCTCCTGGCGGACGATTTCCTGCTGTGCCAGGGCCCGTTGCCGTTGCGCCGCCGCCTGGCGCTCGCTTGCCTGGCGCTCGGCTTCCTGCCGCTCGGCTTCCCGCCTCTCGGCTTCCCGCCTCTCGGCTTCCCGCCTCTCGGCTTCCCGGCGCTGCGCTTCCCGGCGTGCTTCGGCAGCCTTGGCGGCGATGATTTTCGACAAGCGCTCGATGAGGTTGGTCAGGCGTGTCTCGTCCCGTTGCAGCTTGCCGATTTCACGTCTCTGCGTGGTGATCTGTTCAGACAGTCCGTCCAGCGTCGCCTGGCGTTGCGCGCGCTGGGCGAGCAGCTTGGCATGTTCCTCGCGCTGCTTGTCCTCCGCGGCGGCGAGTTGCGCCGCCTGCTCGCGGGCGTCGGCGGCCAAGGCCTTTTGCCGCTGCAGGTTGGTGTCGATCTCCAGGAGAAGCTGGCTGCGTGCCCGTCCAATCGCTTCGAGGTAGTGCAGGTCGCGCGCCAGCTGGTGGGGGTCGTCACCGTTGAGAAACAGCTGCAGCGCATCCGGATTGCCACGCAGGTACTGCCTGTAGAGCAGTTTTTCGAGCTGTTGCTGCTGCAGGGTCAGCCCTTGCTCGAGCGCCTTGGCTTGGCCATCGAGGTCTTTGAGCTTGCCCTGTAGCGTGGCGATCTGCTCCTTGAGCTGGTGAAGGTCGCGCTGCGTCGATGAAATTGCGCGTTCGGCGTCCTTGAGTTGATCCGCCGATTCCTTGCGTGAACCTTCCGCAGCGACCATCTCCCGGCGCAGCGCTTCGATCTGGGTGCGCAAGGATTTCAGGTTCCCCTGCTTTTCGGCGACGTCGCCTGGCGAGCTGGCGGCGGAGTCCGGCCGCTCCTTGTTGCCGTCGGCGGCGAAAGCCGGTGTGAGAAAGGCGCTGGCGAGCACGGCAATGGCCAGTCTGCGTGCGAGTGCGCGGCGGGCCGAACGCGCGGCTGCTGCGGGCAGGAGCGCGTCCTGGCGCTTCCCCGGAAGCCTTGCCGCGACGCCAGCCTTGGCTGCCGTGCGGGTCGGCGTTGCGTCGTCGAAAGGGCTTGCGGATGTGTTGGTCAATGAGCGGCGCACGCCTGGCTTAAACGTGAGTTGACGAGAGAGGGCCGGGAGGCCGAGATGGTCGCGAGGTGGTGAGGTCACGTGGCCGGCATCGCCGCTGGTAAGCGGGAACCCGGCGAGCGCGTCCAAGGCGTGTGCGGCATCCCTTGGCGGGTGGTTTTGTTCTATAATCGCGGATTATATGATAAACGGCGAGTCTGGCGTAACGTGCCTATCCGGACCAGCATCATCGACAAGCAGGAGCATATCGAACAAGCCGCACGGGCGCTCAAATCGATCTCGCATCCCTTGCGCCTTAAGATTCTGTGTGTGATCGGTGACCAGGATGCCTGTGTGCAAGAGATCGTCGACGCTGTCGGGACTTCGCAAAGCAATATCTCCCAGCATCTTGCAATCCTGCGCGAAAAGGGAGTTCTGCTCGCGCGCAAGGACGCCAACCGAGTTTACTATCGGGTCGGCGACGCGCGCACGCTGCAGTTGATTGGCATGATGCGCGAGGTGTTCTGCGGCGATTAGCGGCGCGTTGTCGCTGCCCGACCCGTCCTTGCCGGCGAGTGGGGTCGGGCCTCGTTCCTGGTGTGGCCCCGTTTTTTCGCCATGTTTGTGCCACGTTCTAGCCATTTTTCGTGTCAATTTCTGGAGTTTCGATTGGAATTCATACAGCAGAATCTTCTCCTGGTGGCCGTCGCCGTGGTCAGCGGCACGCTGCTGCTCGTGCTTTCGGTGCGCCGCCCCGGTGGCTCGCGATCGCTGACCACCGCCCAGGCAACGATATTGATCAACCGCGAGAATGCGCAGTTGCTGGACATCCGTGAAGCGAGCGAATACGTTGCCGGACACCCGGCCGACGCAATCAACATTCCTGTCGGGTCGCTCGACGAGCGGGCCGAGGAGCTGGCGTCATTCAAGGACAATCCCTTGATTCTGATCTGTCAATCCGGCATGCGTTCATCCGCCGCCTGCTCCAAGCTGGCCAAGCTCGGTTTCTCCAGGCTGCACTCCCTCGAGGGCGGCGTCGGCGCGTGGGCCGAGGCCGGTCTGCCCTTGAAGAAGGGGTCGCGGAAATGACCCAGTCGCCGCGGGTGCTGATGTACTCCACCGGCGTTTGCCCCTTCTGCATCCGGGCCGAGCAACTGTTGCTTGCCCGCGGCGTGGTCATGATCGACAAGATTCGCATCGACCTCGATCCCGAGCGCCGTAGCGAGATGCTCGAGAAGACCGCCAGACGTACCGTCCCGCAAATCTATATCGGTGAGATGCACGTCGGCGGTTTCGACGATCTCCTTGCTTTTGATCAGGCGGGCAAGTTGTTACCCTTGCTGGCGGGTGAACCCGGGTGAACACCCTCGCCGAGTGACCGCGCCCTTCCCGCCAGTTCCCGCTACTTTCCCGCGAGCATTTTTCCCCACCCCCAACTACAGGCCGAAAAACACCATGAGCGAACAAGAAACCCCGAACCCCGTTTTTTCCATCGAGAAGATCTACGTCAAGGATCTCTCGGTCGAAGTGCCCAATGCGCCGCAGATTTATCTCGAGCGCGAGACGCCAGCGATCAACATCCAGTTGCAGACCAAGGCGCAGGGTATCGGCGAAGGGCTCTTCGAGGTCGCCTTGACGGCCACGGTGACCTCGAAGATAGAAGAGAAGACCGTTTTCCTCGTCGAGGTCGGTCAGGCGGGTATCTTCCGCGTTCAGCACGTGCCAAGCGAGAACATGGATGCCGTATTGTCGATTGCCTGCCCCAATATTCTCTACCCCTATGCTCGCGAAGTCGTTTCCGACGCCGTGATCCGTGCTGGTTTTGCACCAGTAATGCTGCAACCCGTGAATTTTGAAGCGCTTTACATGTCTCGCCTCCAACAGCAGCAGGCCGAAGCGGCAAAGGACGCGCCGACCGAGGAGCCTGGCGAAGCGACCATCCAGTAAGCTGGGGCGGCCAAGAAAAGAGGCCTTGCCAATGAAGCGGTGGCTGAGCGTGTTGCTCGCGGCTGGTTCGGCTGTACCGGCGTTGGCGGTCGAGTTTCGCACGGTCGACACGGCGACCGTGCTCTACGATGCGCCTTCCCCGCGGGGCAATAAGCTTTTCGTCATCAAGCGCGATACACCGGTCGAGTTGGTCGTCCACCTCGAAGGCTGGGCAAAGGTGCGGGATTCGGACGGCGCCATGGCCTGGCTGGAGAGCAAGTATCTCGGCTTGCGGCACTCCGTGGTCGTTGTCGCCGCGCGTGCGCAGGTCCGGAAAGGCGCCGACGATGCCGCTGCGCTGGTCTTCGAAGCCGAGAGGAATGTCGCCCTCGATTACCTCGAAGTCGCTCCCGGTGGCTGGGTAAAGGTCCGCCACCGCGATGGACAGTCGGGCTACGTCCGCGCCGACCAGATCTGGGGCCTGTGAATCTTTGAATACATGAAGTTGACGGTGCTGGGCGCCGGCGCCTGGGGTAGCGCGCTGGCCGCCACTTTCTGCGATCGGCACACGGTCACGCTGTGGGCGCGCGAGCCGGAAGTGCTGCGTTCCCTGCGCGACAGGCGCGAAAACCCGCGCTACCTGCCGGGCTGCCGTCTTCCCGAGGCCTTGCGCATCGGCGACGATTTCGCGACTGCCGTAGCCGACGCCGATCTGTTGGTGATCGCGACTCCGCTTGCCGGCCTGCGGCCGACGCTTTGCCGCCTGCGTGATGCCGCGGTTGCCAGCCCGCTGATCTGGGCGTGCAAGGGTCTGGAGGCCGAAACGGGCAAGCTGCCGCACCAGATTGTCGCGGAAGAGCTGGGTGCGCAGCGCTTGTGTGCTGCCTTGTCGGGGCCGAGCTTCGCCGACGAGGTGGCGCGCGGCCTGCCGACTGCGGTGACGCTGGCGGCCAGCGACGCTGCATTTGGCCAACAGACGGCGCTGGCCCTGCATAGCCCGCGCTTTCGCATCTATGCCAACGACGATTTGCCCGGTGTTGAAGTCGGCGGCGCGGTGAAGAACATCATGGCCATTGCCACCGGCGTTTGCGATGGCCTTGGCCTTGGGCTCAACGCGCGCGCCGCGCTGATTACGCGTGGGCTCGCCGAGATAGCGCGCTTTGGTGTCGCTCTCGGTGGACAGGCGCAGACTTTCATGGGGCTGGCCGGGATCGGCGATCTGATCCTTACCTGCACCGGCGACCTGTCACGGAATCGGCGTGTCGGTCTGGAACTGGCCGCTGGCAAGACGCTGTCACAGATCCTTCGTGATCTCGGCCACGTTGCCGAGGGCGTCAGCACGACGCGAGAAGTTGCGCGCCTGGCGAGCCAGCTGGCGATAGAGATGCCCATCACGCAGGCCGTCGACGCGATCCTCTATCGCGCTGAACCGGCAGCATCGGCGGTCGAAAAACTGCTCAGCCGGGATCCGAAGAACGAGGGTAGATAGCGGGCGGCCAACAGGGTTGCGGTCGGAAATTGTCCTGGAAGCGTCGGCGCTGACGAAACTTTCTTGTCAGTTGGGGGTCAGACCGCGCTCTCGAAGGAAGGTCGCAAATTGCAGAGGCGGGTGCCGCTGCCACAAATGCGAAACCTTTCGCGCTCTATGATGCCTTTGCTGTCCGGTGAGCGCTACCAGCGTCGCCAGTGTTCGCTGCGGCGGTCGCGGATTCCGGGCGGGCCGCGCAAGCGGTGATCGTCACGAGGATCGTACGCCCGCCGCAGTGTCGAACCGCTGGCGGTGCATCACCCTGACCAACATATACGAAAGCTGATGGTTCTCGGGCACGGAAATTGCTCGATTTCTGGTGTGCCCAGCCATCAAGGAGGTAGGCAAACAATGTTCAAGAAACTGTTTTCTCGTCATTCGCTCGGCGGCAAGCTGCTGCCAAACCGCGTCGTCATGGCGCCAATGAACCGTAACCGCGCTACAGACTGGCAACTCGCGCCGCCGGCGATGACCGCCAGATACTACGCACAGCGCGCCTCGGCCGGCCTGATTATTGCCGAGGGAACGCCGGTCTCGCCGCAGGCACGCGGTTGTGCGCGCACGCCCGGCATCTATAGCGGCGCGCAGGTCGCCGGCTGGCGCAAGGTGACCAAAGACGTGCACCATGCCGGGGGCCGCATCTATCTGCAGCTCTGGCACGTCGGCCGCGTCGGCCATAGCAGCCTGCGCGCGGATCGCTCACCGCCGGTGGGGCCGACCGGAATCGGTCTGCACAGTGATCGGGTGCCGATCCTAAACGGCGGCGCCGAGCCGGTGATGGTGCCCTGCGATGCGCCGCGCGGGCTGACGACCGAGGAGGTGCGGCTGATCGTCACCGATTTCGTCCGCGCAGCGCGCAATGCCGTCGCCGCGGGCTTCGACGGCGTCGAGATTCACGCCGCAAACGGCTATTTGTTCGATCAGTTCCGCTGCCCCTACGTCAACGACCGTGCCGACGAGTATGGCGGTTCGCTGTCCAATCGCTGGCGCTTTCTCCTGGAGACCGTGCAGGCCGTTGCCGCGGCGATTGGCAGCGCGCGTGTCGGCGTACGCATCTCGCCACTGGGGAGCGCGCACGAGATGCAGCCTGATCCCGATCCGCTGGTCAGCTATGGCTACCTGGCGACGCGGCTGAAGCTCCTGCGCATCGCTCACCTGCACGTCTACGACCAGGAAGGGAGCTGGATCCACGATCGGCAGGGCGATCTGCTGCCGCACCTGCGCGCCTGCTTCCCGGGGACGATGATTCTTTGCGGAGGCTTCGACCGCGAGCGTGCGGAAGCGGCGCTGCGTGCCGGTCGCGGCGATCTGATTGCCTTCGGCAAGCACTTCATCGCCAACCCGGATCTCGTCGATCGCCTGCGCATCGGGGCGCCGTTGGCACCCTGGAACTCGACGACGATCTACAAGGGCGGAGCGAAGGGCTACGTCGACTATCCGGCGCTCGACGTGGCCGCCGTGACGGCTGCCTGAGCGTTACCGGCGCCTACGCCCAGTGCATTCCTATGCGCCGCGTGCGAAGCATCGGCCGGCGAGCACAACCGGTGGTCAGAAGAACCGTTTATCGCAGCGGTGTCTCCTGAGCCTGGTGAGCGGCGATGTTCAAGGCAGCGATAAGCGCCAGCGGGATCCACGTCAAGAACCAGTGCTCTTTCGGCCGGCTCAGGATACCTCCGCCTTCCGTAAGTCCGGCGCCAAGACCATAGATCAGTAGGCTACCGGCAATGACGAAAAGTAGCGCGTTTCGATTGCGCCAGCAATGGCTGAGCGCCAGCGCGTGCATGGCCAGCCAGATGGTCAGTCCGACGATGCCCGTGTAGTACAGCACGCCAAGCGCAAAACTGTGAGGTTCACTGAAGGGAATTGGAAAGCCCGCGATGTCGATCACCAGCGAGGCCTGGAAGCCAAAGCCTAGCCACGGCTGCTGGAGAATCTTGCCCAGTGCGATCTGCCAGATGTCGATTCGGCTGGAAGTGCCGCGTTCAAGCAGTGCATCGGGATACAGCAGGAGCAACGCCACCAAGCCTGCCGTGCCTGTTGCGATCAGCACGATCGAACGTCTGTTCCAGCAGACGACAGTCAGCCAGACACAGGCCAATGACATGGCGACCAGCGGCGTGCGCGAGCCGGTCGCCATCAGAGCGCCTACGGAAACCAAGGCTGGAGCGATCGTCACCCAGGACTGGTGTCGCGGCAGGGTCATGCTTAAAGCGAGCCAAAGAGTGCCAAAAAAACCGAAAATATGTGAGCTCAGCAGGGGATTGTCCAATGCTCCTGAGCCGATCATTCTCATGCCGGGGGTCCAGGCAAGGGCGAACGCGCTCAGCGAGTAGACTGTCAGCGGAAGCATCAGTAGTGCGCCAAGTAATGTGGTCTGCTCTAGCCGATTGCTGGCCTGAAGGCTTAGCAGGGCGCAGGCGGAGAACAGCATGAAGATGTAGAGGGGCCTTTTCAGCAGGTCGAAGACCGAGCTGTCGGTATCTGACCAAGTGACGCTGAGCAGCGACCAGGCGGAGAAAGCCAGAAAAAGAAGGATGATCGGCTCGCGTAGCAACACCCGGAGCGTTCCTGGCTTCAACAGCAGCGCGATCAGGGCGGGAAGTCCGACCAGAGCGTAGAAAAGCTTGTGGTAAAGGCTACGATCAGGCAGGGCTGCTAAGCCTACCAGCAAGCTCAAGTAACCGAGCGGGAGTAGCCAGTTGCAGATGAAAGAGAAGGCTTGTTGTGAACGAACTGGTGCCTGAAAATACATCTGAATTTCTCGCGGTCTTTCGTCTGCTAGGGGGTTCAATGCTACCATTTTTTCCGGATGCTGCCTGTTGAGCTGGCTCTTCAGAAACCGCACTGGCAATCGTTCGCCGGGCGTCGTACGGCGTCGCTATTAATTGCGGAAGGCTGTGTCTGTTCCCGGTGCCCGCCGTTCGAGAACGTCGGGGGTTGCCGTAGGGCACCTTCAGCTTCGGCATGAACGGCTCAGCTGGGCGCCGGCGTTCGGTTGTCCGCCAACTGCCGGTGCGGGAGAGAGAAACGCTATCGCTAATTTTTTCGGTTGCCCCTGAAGGATGTTCATGAGCGAGTCATCAAGCATCTGTCTAGTGATGCCGTATTTTGGTCAATGGCCTTTCTGGATGCCCTTTTTTCTGCAGAGTTGCAGGTTCAATCCGAGCGTCGATTGGCTCCTATATACCGACTGTCAACCGCTGGACCATTGTCCGGAAAACGTGCGCGTGGTTCAGATAAGCCTCAATGACTATTGCCGCAAGGTCTCGACGAAGTTGAGCATCGATTTTTCGCCGACCAAAGCCTATAAACTCTGTGATATTCGCCCGGCCTTGGGGCTCATCCACGAGGATGAGCTGCGGGCGTACCATTTTTGGGGTTTCGGTGATATTGATGTGGTCTACGGCGATCTACGTGCCTACTTCACGGATGAGCGCCTGCAAGGCTACGATCTGTACTCGACTCACGCTCGGCGCGTATCCGGTCACCTGTGCCTGATTCGGAATACCCTGCGCATGCGTGAGGTCTTCAAGCGGATCCCAGATTGGCAAAGGCGTTTCTGCGATCAGGAACATCATGCGCTGGATGAGGGAGCGTTTACGCGGATCTTCCTGCGAAACAAGAATCTACCCGCATTTCTGCAGCGGCTGATCGGTACCGTGTTCAACCCGTGGTACCGGTGCAGCGAATTTGTTGAGGCCTATAGTACGCCATATGCTCGCATTGACTGGGTCGACGGCCATCGTAACTTTCCACGTCGTTGGTTCTGGACGGATGGCAAGTTGACGAACGATGTGAATGGTGCTCGCGAGTTCCCCTATTTCCACTTTATCGTCTGGAAGAGGCACCAATGGGAAAAGCTTCAGGCCTATCAATTGCAGTCCACTTCCGGGTTTGCTGGCAGCTCGTCGTGGTCGATCAGTGAGCAAGGCTTCGAGCGTGATCAATGATGACTAAGAGAATAAAGGTCTTGCAGCTGCAGCCGGACTACAACGTAAAAGAGCATGACTTCGCCGACCTCGCAGAGCAAATCGTCAAGGCACTGCCAGCTGAGCGCTACGAGGTGGTAGCCGCGTTTCTGCGTGGCAAGCCGCAGCAAGGCGAGCCAGTGAGCCGGGCAGGCCGCTCGGTTTATTTCGAGTTTTCCGACAAGCAACTCAAGGGATTGCGCTTGCAGGCCATGTGGCAGCTGTATCGTTTTTGCCGTGCGCAACGGTTCGACGTGGTGATCTGCAACCGCTTCAAGCCGGTCAACATGCTTTTACAGTTGAACCGCTGGCTGAAAGTGCCATTGTGCATCGGTATTGCACATGGCTTTGGTGAGTACGAGCGTTATTACCGGCGGTTTCAGGTCAAGTATCTGATTGACCATGCTTGGCGCTTCGTCGGCGTTTCGCCGGCCGTCAGGCAATACTTGCTCGAATGCAATTGCGGTTTTAGCGCGCAGAATACCCTGGCCATCACCAATGCCATCGATATCGCCCAGGCCGAGAGTCTGCAGTTTTCCCGCGATGAGGCGCGTCGCTTGTTGGGGGTCGACTTGCAGGTGCGTCTGCTGGGTACGTTTGGCCGTCTGGTGCCGATCAAGGGGCATGTCTACCTGCTCCGGGCTTTCGCCCGGCTGAAGGATGTTCATCCGCAGGTGCAGTTGGCGATCATTGGGAAAGGGCGAGAGGAGCCTCGCTTGCGTGCTGAGGTCGACAGGCTCGGTTTGCAGGGGAGGGTTCATCTGCTGGGCTTTCGCGAGAACGCCTTACAGTATGTTCGTGCTTTCGATATCTGGACCATGCCCTCGTTGGCCGAAGGTCTGGGGCTGGCCTTGCTCGAAGGTATGAGCGGGCACCTGCCAGTGGTTGCTTCCAACGTGCCCGCGATGCTGCCGTTGATACAAGGGGCCGGTGGCCTTGCCGTGCCGCCAGCAGACGTTGATGCGTTGACTGCCGCATTGGCTGACTACCTTCGGCTGAGTGATCAACAGCTTAAGGAAAGGGGCGAGCAGGCCTACGCCTACCTATGCGCCAACCACGATATCGAAGCCTTTCGTCAGAAGTATCTGCGCCTCATCGACGAGGCGCTGAAAGAAACGAGAACATCCCCATGAATCAACATCAAGAGCTGGTCACCGTGATCATTTCGTCTTACAACCATGGGCCCTATATCGAGGCTTGCATCCACAGCATTCTGAATCAGACCCATCCGCATGTGGAGCTGCTGGTTATCGATGATGGATCCACGGATGACAGTGTCGAGCGCATCCGCCGCTTGCAGGCCGAGCATGGGTTCGACTTCAAGGAGCAACAGAACCAGGGCTTGACCCATACTCTGAACGCCGCCATCAAGCGAGCTAAGGGCAGTCTGATAGTGCCATTCAGTTCGGATGACATCATGCTCACCGAGCGTCTGGCCAGGCAGGTCGCCTATATGCAGGACAAACCGGATGTTGGCATTTGTGCGGGTAACATTGAACTGATAGATGCGGCTGGCGAATTGTTTCCGGAGAAGCGGCAGCGTCGGCACGTGCCCTTCCGTCGCCTCGATTTCGAAGATGTATTCATGGAGCGTAAACCCTATCCTCCGGCGCCAACTTTGATGTTCCGCAAGGAGGCCTTGGCGAAAGTCGGTGGTTTCGATCCTGAAATCCGCCTGGAAGATCTGTTGATCGAGTTGAAGATCACCCATGCTGGCTACTACATTGATTGCCTGGGGGAGGTGCTTGCGCGTTATCGCAAGCATGCCAGCAACTCGTACAAGAATCACCGTTTCATGATCGAGAGCATTCTCAAGACCTATGCCTTGTTTCGCGAACATCCGCAGTACGATTGGGTTCGCTACCGCTTTCTCAACTCGATGTTTCTCAAGTGCTCCAATCGTGACCGTGGCTTGGCCCGTGAATTGTTGGCGCAGATTCCCTTCAAACGCTGGTCGAAGAAGACGTGGCGAGGCCTGATGAGGCTTTACCTTTCACCTCTAGAAAGGGGCTGAAGCGATATGGGCTTCTGGGCAAGATTCCTGGAGCGACGCGCGAAGAAAACAATCCGCAATTTATCCAAGTTCTATCGGGGACCCGCGAGATTTCGTCGGCGCTATCCGCAGTATCAGATTGGCGTAGGCACCTACGGTGTTCCCATCGTGCATGACTGGAAGGAAGGCACGATCCTCAAGTTGGGCAGCTACACGTCGATTGCCGAGACGGTAGAGATCTTCCTGGGTGGCCACCATCGTACCGAGTGGGTTACCACCTATCCGTTTCCGGCGATGATACCAGAGGCGGCCGATATTCAGGGATACGCGGTAAGTCGAGGCGATGTACTTATTGGTAGCGACGTCTGGTTGTGCAGCAACGCGGTCATCCTGTCCGGGGTAAGCGTGGGGCATGGCGCTGTGGTCGCTGCCGGTGCGGTGGTTAGCGAAAACGTAGCGCCGTACTCCGTGGTGGCGGGCAACCCGGCACGGCATATTCGCTGGCGCTTTCCTGAGGCGACGCGGCAAGCGTTGCTGGAGGCTGCCTGGTGGGATTGGCCCGAGCAGGAAGTGCGCAAGCTTAGCCGCTTGCTCTGTAGCGAGCAGGTCGAGGCCATCTTGGCTTATGCGCGCCAACGCGCGCTGCGCCAGGCGGTCGACTGACTGACTGACGGGCGCGAGGTTGGTCAGTTGGAGAACTCGCTGAACAGCCGCGTTACCGGCGGAGTTCAGACCCCTGAATGGCATTCGCTCCCGCTGTGCAGGCAGGGCTGCGCCCAGAACTGGCGGCGTGCGGCGGCCAGCGAGAAGTGGGCCTCAAGATGTGCCAGTTGTGCGGCAACGAGCTCCGTCCGGGCAGGCTCGTGCAAGGCCCTGACGGCGAGCATGCACTTGCACAGGCTCTCGACGTCGCCGAGAGCAAAGCGCCACTCGCTGGCCGCGACCACTTCGCGGGCGCCGCCACAATCGGTGCTTAGCACCGCAATCCCGGCGGCCATGGCCTCCAGAAGCACCATTCCGAAGGGCTCGTGATCCGAGCTCAGAACGAAGCTGTCGAAGGCGCGGAAGTAGCGGTCCATGGCCGGCACCTGGCCGAGAAAGCGGACACGGTCAGCGACGCCCAGCTCGGCGGCCAGGGTCTGCAGCGATTCGTCCAGGCGACCGCGCCCGGCAATTGCCAGCAGTGCGCCGGCAGGCGGCAGGCGGGCAAAGGCGCGGATCAGTGTCGCCTGGTCCTTGTCCGGGTGCAAGCGGCCGACATTGCCGAAGACGTAGGCGTCGGGCGGCAGATCGAGTGCGCGCCGCGCCTCGTTCCTGGCAAGCTGGCGAGCTTGCAAGGCCGCCAGTTCGACGTGGTTGTATTGGGTCTGGATGCGCCCTGCGGGCCAGCGCGGCAGGCACGCGCGAATGTCGTCGCGCACTGCATTGGAGACCCCGAGCAATGCCAGCCGCTTGGCGAAGGCGCGGGCAAGCAGGCGCCTTCCCAGGCGCTGGTAGTCGCCAAAGGCGTGATGCACGCCGATGACCGGGATGTCCAGCGCCAGGCAGCAGGCGTAGATCGGCTTGAAGCGGTGGGCAATGGCCAGCGAGAAGGCGTGCGTCTGCTGCAGCTTGCGCAATTTCCAGATGGCCGCCAGCTTCAGTCCGCGCACCTGTCGCGAGTCGAAGCCGAGAAACAGCACTTCGTCGCCGCCGGAGTTGCGCACCACTTCGCTGTCCGGTTCGCCGGTGAGGTATACGGTCGTCATCGTCCAGCCCTGGCCCGCGAATAGCCTGGCCCACTGGCAGGCGACATCCGTGAACGGCGCGCCATAGCTGTGGCAGAGCTGCAGCACGCGGCGCGATTCAGCCGACATCGTCGTGGTCCTCCATGTTGATTGGCTGCTGCTGGCCATGCGCAATCCTGCCGCCGCGCCGGGGGCGCTCGAGGTTGGCAAGTATACCGCGCCAGCCATGGCCTGCGCTGATCCCGAACGCAGGGCAAACGGCGCGGTAATTGGTTTATCCTTGCGCCCGTGGCAGTGGCACGCTTGTGCCGTTCAACGACCACCCACCACGAGCACCCGGAGATCCCTCCGGGCGCAGCGAACAGCGAGGATTCCCGCCGTCATGACCCGCCTCTGCACACGCTCCGCCGACGCATGTTGAATCGGCTGCGAGTCTGGCGCGAGCGCGGCTGGAGCGAAATCGATGCCGCGGCGTATGCCACCGCGTGGCAGCGCTTCGGCGGCAGCGTGTTCACCCATCCGGCAGTCGTCGAGCGACTCTCGGCGCTGGCGGGAATCCGGGTGCGCTACCTAGGCTGCCCTTCCGGCGAAGATTTGGTGGCGGCGATTCCCTGCTGGGGGCGCCACTTGGCGCTGTCGAAGGCGGTGTTGAAACAGCGCGGCCAGCGCGACCTGTTTGATCTGGGCAACGCCGAGGTGATCCTGCCGATTGCCGCACACGCCTGCGTGCCGGTGCGCCAGCACATGCGTTACGTGTCGGAGCTCAACGCCGGACGGATCGGCGAACTCAAGGCGCAGCCGGAAGGCCTGGCGCTGGCGCGTGCGCCCGAGGACTACTCGAAGAAGTTTCGCTACAACCAGCGGCGTGAGCTTCGCCTGCTCGAAGAGGCCGGCGGGCAGGTACGCCAGATGAGCGAGTTTTCGCCGTGCGAGCAGGCCGCCATGTATGCCGATCTCTTTCAGCGTCGCTGGGGTTTTGCGGCCAGGGGCCACGAGCATCTGGCGGAGGTGTTCACGCTCCTGCGCGAGTTCATGACCGGCGCCGTCCTGTTGCGTCACGAGCAGCCGATCGCCGTTCAGATTCTCTATCGCGTCGAAGCCCCGGCGTGGATTTCTCTGGAGTACATCAATGGCGGTGTCGATCCCGCAACGCGTGATTTCAGCCCGGGAAGCGTGCTCAGTTTCATCAATACGCAGAGCGCCTGGGCAGAGGCGCGCGCGCTCGGCAAGCCCTTGCGCTTTTCCTTTGGCCGTGCCGATCGCGAGTACAAGGATCGCTGGTGCCACCGGGTGCCGGCGTATCGAATATAGAGTGCACGAAAGAGCGTAGTCATGAACATGCCTCGCCTGGCGAGCGGGGCCACCGTCCGAGAGCACCCATGAGTTCAAGAAAACAGCAATTGCTGAAGCGACACCGCCAGCGCAAGCGCTTCCTCCTGCTGGTCGCGCTGCTGCTGCTCGCCGCGCTCGGGGTCTTCGTCGCCTGGTGGTTGCCGCCGGTATTGTTGCTGCCTGGCTGGGTGGCGCACGAGGCCTGGTTTGCCGACCACCTCTTCTATTCGCCGCAGGACGACTACCAATACCACTTCCCGGCCGAAACGGCGCAGCAGACGGTCTCGCTGATCGCCGGGCGGGTGCAGTTGAGCGCACCGCTGGCGGCTGGCGAAACGCTGATTCTCGAGCTGCATTTGCAGAGCACCCTGCTTGGCCACTGTCTGGACCCCCACGTCGTTCTCGGCGACGACCGGCAGGACTTCGAGCGCGCTGTCAACGGGCGACGCTATCTGAACCTCTCCGGGCAGGCGGCGGCCCTGGCCAGGAATGAGCTGTCGATCAGTGGCCGCTTCTGCCGCCTGCCGCCGACCGCCCTCCTGCACGTGCTGGACAACCCCGACTACTCCCGGCGGCGCATGATGCTCATCGCGCCACACGCCGACGACGCCGAGCTGGCGGCCTATGGCCTGTACAGCCGTGCTGCAGGGTTCGCCCGCTCGCGCGAAAACGGTGGGGTGACCATCGTGACCCTCACGCAGGGCGAGATCGAGGCGGATCGGTATCGGTCCCTGGGCCTGGATAGCGCCGCCGCGGCGTGCCTGAAGGGGCGTCTGCGGACCTGGGACAGCCTCGCCGTGCCGCTCTGGGGTGGCGTTGCGCAGAGCTGCTGCGTGCAGTTGGGCTACTACTGCCTGCAGTTGCCGGCGATGCTCGCCGAACCCGAGCAATCGTTTGCTTCACGCGAGTCCGGTGGCGCAGACGTGCGCCAGGCGCGAGCGCACAACCCGCTTCCCCTGCCAGCGGACGCCGACGGTTTGCCGTCCGGAAAGAACCTGCTCGCCGACCTGGTGGCGTTGCTCGAGCACTTTCGCCCCGAAGTGGTCGTCATGCCGCACCCCGAGCTCGATCCGCACGCCGACCACATAGCCGGTACGCAGGCTCTGCTGCAAGCGGTCGAGTGCTCGTGCTGGAAGCCGGAAATTGGTCTCCTCTATGCCAATCACCTGCACGACAACGACCGCTGGCCGATGGGCCCGGCCGGGCAGGGAGTCGCCCTGCCACCGGCGCTGGCGCCGTTGCCGCCCGACGCGCTGTGGAGCCCCTGCCTGAGCCCGGCAGTACAGATCGACAAGGCCATGGCCTTGGCCATGCAGCACGACCTGCAGGGCACTCTGCCCTGCAAGAAGCGCCTGCGGCGGACGATCCAGAAACTGCTCGCCGCGCGCCAGTGGCCTGCCAGCGGAGAGAACGAATTCTTCCGCAAGGCTGTTCGCCGGCACGAGCTGTTCTGGGTTCGCCACCTGGAACGGCGAGGGAGCGCCTGAGCGCGGCAAGCGTATAATGCGGTGGTCGACGATGTCGCTGATCACAGCTGTTTTTTATGGGGAGTAGGCCAGATGGCCTTGTACGAATCCGAGCACACCAAGTTCATGCGCGAGATGATGGCCAAGCATCCCGAGTGGCTTGAAGACCAACGTCGCGGGCGGGCGATCTTCTGGGACAGGAAGACCGATCTCGACGAGCAGAAGGCGTACCGGGAAGCCGGCGACCCGCCGCGGCCCTATCCCTACGACGTGAATTTCGAACAGCAGTAAGCGTCTTCAGGGAGTCGGCGCAAGCAGTGACCGGCCCGCGCAGGGCGCGGTCGCTTCTTGCCTTGTTCCGGCTCGATCTGGAGACTGGGCAGGGCGGCGCCATGGCCCGGCCACGGCGCCGCCATTCTAGCTGGCGAGGGGCTTGATGACGCGCTTGACCGCCGGGTCGTCCGGATGCGGGTGGATGGTGAAACCAAGCTTGCTCATCAGACTGAACATCTTGGAGTTCATCGACAGCACGTCGCCGACGACGGTGCGGTAGCCTTTGGCCCGCGCGCAGGCGATCAGTGCACTCATCAGCTTGCGTCCAACGCCGTGTTTTTGCCAGTCGTCGGCGATTGCCAGGGCAAACTCGACCGATTCGCCGTCCGGGTTGGTGACGTAGCGGGCAACGCCGATCTGGACTTCCTTGCCTTCTGCGTCGAGGATCGTCGCGACCAGAGCCATTTCGCGGTCGTAGTCGATCTGCGTGAAACGCACGAGCATGGTCTGCGTCAGCTCGCGAATGGTGTCCATGAAACGGTAGTACTTGCTTTCGTCGGACATCGAGATGACGAACTCCTTTTCGCGCTCGGCGTCTTCCGGGCGGATCGGGCGAATGGTTACCACGCGGCCATCGGGCAGTTCCCATTCCTGGATCAGATGCACCGGGTAGGGGTGGATCGCCATGTGCGAATAGCGGTCGCCCGACGGTGCCGCATAGTCGATGACGATGCGCGCGTCCGCCGCGATGGCACCGTTCTCGTCGACGATCAACGGGTTCAGGTCGAGTTCGTGCAGTGATGGCAGTTCGCAGATCATTTGCGAGACGTGCAGCAGCACGTCTTCGAGCGCTTCGAGGTTGATCGGCGGCATGTTGCGGAACTCGCCGAGCAGCTTCGAAGCGCGCGTCGACGCGATCAGGTCGCGGGCCAGGAAGCGGTTGAGCGGCGGCAAGGCGACGGCCCGGTCGCTGAACACCTCGACTTCGGCGCCGCCGGCGCCGAAGGTGATGATCGGACCAAAGATCGGATCGCGCGATACGCCGATCATCAGCTCGCGGCCGTTCGGGCGCGCCAGGTAGGGTTCGATCGATACGCCATTGATGCGTGCCGTCGGGTGCCGCTTCTTGATCGTCTCGATGATGTCGTGGTAGGCATTGCGAACCGCCGGCGCGTTGGTGATGTTCAGCCGCACGCCGCCGACCTCGCTCTTGTGCACGATGTCCGGCGAATCGATCTTCATGGCGATAGGGAAGCCAATCTGTTCGGCGAGCAGCAGCGATTCGGTCGGTGTGTGCGCGACCATGGTCTGCGCAACGGGAATGCGGAAGGCGCGCAGGATCGCCTTCGATTCCATTTCCGAGAGGATCTTGCGGCGCTCGTGCAATACCGCGTCGATCAACATCTTGGACCCTTCGGTTTCCGGGCGGGCGTGCTTGGAAAGGGGGGCCGGTGTCTGCAAGAGCAGCTTCTGGTTCCAGTAGTAGGTCGAGATGTGGTAGTACAGTTCGATGGCGGTTTCGGGCATCCGGAAGGACGGGATGCCGGCCTCTTCCAGCATGCTGCGCGATTCACCGACCTGTTCCTCGCCCATCCAGCAGGTGAGAATCGGCTTGGCGGTCAGCAGGTCCACCTCGATCACCGCCTTGGCGACTTCCATCGGGTCGGTCATTGCCTGCGGTGAGAGCATGACCAGAACGCCGTCGACTTCGCTGTCCTCGGCAACGGCGAGAATCGCATCGTGATAGCGCTTGGGTGTCGCATCCCCCTCGATGTCCACCGGATTTCTTTGCGACCAGGTTCCCGGCATCGCCGCATTGAGCGCTTGCATGGTGCTTGGCGACAACTCGGCGAGGGGGATTTCGAGGTCGCCGGCGCGGTCGGCGGCCATGGCTCCCGGTCCGCCACCGTTGGTGATGATCGCCAGACGCTTGCCTTGCGGACGGAATTTCGAGGCCAGTGCTTTGGCGGCGTAGAACAGCTGCCCGATGTTTTTTACGCGCACCACGCCGGCACGGCGCACCGCCGCATCGAAGACGATGTCCGAACCGCCGGCCATGCCGGAGTGCGTTTCGACGGCGGCCAGCCCGCCGGCGTGGCGACCGGCCTTGAGCAGGACAATCGGCTTGATGCGCGCCGCCGAGCGTAGCGCGCTCATGAAGCGGCGGGCGTCGCGAATGCCTTCGACGTAGAGCAGGATGTAGTGGCTGCGGTTGTCGTAGATCAGGTAGTCGAGGATTTCACCGAAATCGACGTCGGCGGTGCCACCCAGCGAGATGACGCTGGAAAAGCCGATGCGGTTGCTTGCCGCCCAGTCGAGAACCGCCGAGCAGATGGCGCCCGACTGCGCGACCAGCGCCAGATTGCCGACGTGCGCGTGCACGCTGGCAAAGGTGGCATTGAGTCCGAGGTCGGGGCGAATGATCCCCAGGCAGTTGGGGCCCAGCAGGCGAACGCCGTAGCTGCGTGCGATTTCCATCATCTTGCGTTCGAGCGCAGCGCCCGAGTGACCCGCTTCGGCAAAGCCGGACGAGATGACGATGGCGTTCTTGACGCCGCTGCGACCGCATTGCTCGATGATCTTCGGCACGGTCTGCGGCCTGGTGACGACGATCGCCAGTTCGACGCGAGCGCTGATCTCCTCGATGGACTTGTAGGCCGGTACGCCCTGGACGCTGTCGTGCCCCTTGTTGATCGGGTAGAGACGACCCTTGTAGCCAGAATCGAGGATGTTCCTGAAGAGCACGTTGCCGACCGAGTTCTCTCGCTCCGAAGCGCCGATGACCGCGACAGACTTGGGTTCAAACAGGGTGGTGAGGTAGTGATGTTCTAGCATGGGGACTTTCACCTCGTGTTTGAGAGGCGCGGTACGGGCGGATGTTGCACTGCATCAATTTATCACAGATGCCCTGTCAAGTCTCTAGATATGACGCGCTTGATGACGCCGCAGTGTGACATTAATCACCCCGCGAGCGACCCCTGGGCAGGCACCGGTGCGCGGCGCTGCGGGCATCGCCGAGCGGCCCGCAACCGGTGTTTCCCGAGCAGCCAAGCAGACGGACATGCCTAGGCGGCTGCGGTTACCGCGCCGACGTCGAGCCGGCTGTCGATGCGCGTGTCGGATTGCAGTGTGCGGTGCATCGGGCACTTGTTGGCGATGGCCAGCAGCCGCTCGCGCTGCTCCGCGGTCAGTTCGCCGGCCAGCGTGATCACGCGGCTGATGCGATCGACCTTGCCACGGCCGCCGTCAAGCTCGAGCTTGTCGTGCGTCAGCGCGACGCTGACCGCGGCCAGTGGCCAATGCTTGCGCTTGGCATACATGCGCAGGGTCACCGAGGTGCAGGCGCCGAGGCCGGCGAGCAGGAAGTCCATCGGTTCCGGGCCGGCGTCCTCGCCGCCCATCGCCACCGGCTCGTCGGCGATCAGCGTGTGTCTGCCGAGGCGAACCGTCTGCTGGTAGGGTCCCAGGCCGTTCTCGCTGACGACCACGGCTGCTTGCTCCTGTGCCATGCTGTGCTCTCCGAGAGTTTTGCCGAATGATAATGGAAGGAAGGCTCCGCATGGCAGCTTCGCCCGAAGAATCGCCCGCGTCGCCCTGGGTACGGCGCTTTGCGCAGCTGATTCCCGAGCCCGGCGAGGTCCTCGACCTGGCCTGCGGGAGTGGCCGCCATGCGCGCTTGCTGGCCGGGCTCGGTTACCGCGTCGAGGCAGTCGATCGCAGTTCGCAGGCGCTCGCTTCGCTGCACGGTAGCGAGCGCGTGACGCTGCTCCAGGCCGATCTTGAAGACGGCCGCTGGCCCTATCGCGGTCGTCTGTTCGCGGGCATCGTGGTCACCAATTATCTGTTTCGCCCGCGCATCGACGAGCTCCTGGCCTGTCTCGCCGAACCCGGGGTCCTGATCTACGAAACCTTCATGGTCGGCAATGAGCGCTACGGCAAGCCGTCGAATCCCGATTTCCTGCTGCGCTCGCAGGAGATGCTCGCCTGGATGGCGCAGCGTGGCTGGCGGGTGGTGGCTTTCGAAGAAGGCCAGGTCGCCTCTCCCAGGCCGGCGATGCTGCAGCGCCTTTGCGCCTGCCGCGGGGCGCTTGCTGCCTTGCTCTGACGCCGACCTGGCGCTTGGCGCAGCGAACCCGTCGCGCGCGCGACCATGGACCAGGTGACCACGCGACCGCGGAACCACTACTCGCCACTGACTCTCAGGGCCAGCGCTTCGATGCCGCTGGGCGTCAGGTCGTCGCTGGTGAAGCGCGCCGGGGCTGCGAATCCGCCGTAGTTTCGCGTCTGCGAGCGACTGTAGAGCGGATCGTAGTGCAGTTCAAGCAGTTCGCTCACCAGTTCTCGCCACCGCGCGTCGCGCACGTAGCCTTGCCAGCGTTGGAGGGTTTCCGTGCTTTGCTGGTTGCGCAATGGGTGCAGGCAGGCGGTCAGTCGCTCGGGTGCGAGCAGGAAATAGTCGTAGTCGCGCAAGAGAAAATCGACGCGAGCGGCGAAAGACGCTTCGATATTGAAGCATTCGCCGGCACGCATGGTTTCGATCAGTGCTGCCGGTACTTGCAGCGAACCGATCTTGCGGCTCTCGGCTTCGACGTAGACCGGGCGACTGGCGTCGAGCGAGCGCAGCGTGGTCAGCAATTGCGACTCGAACATCTTCTGTGACGGCTGCCCCGAGTCGGGCAGGACGCCGAGCACCGAGCCCTTGTGGCAGGCGAGCTCCTCGAGGTCGAGCACCTGTTCCCCGCGCCGCCCGATGGCTTGCAGAATGCGGCTCTTGGCACTGCCGGTGGCGCCGCAGAGGACCTTGAACTGCAGCTGCCGGGGTACCTCGGCGAGTTGCTCGACGACCAGTCGGCGATAGGCCTTGTAGCCGCCTTCCAGCTGCTGCGCGTCCCAGCCGACACGCCGGAAGACGTAGGTCATGGCGCCGCTGCGCTGACCGCCGCGCCAGCAGACGATCAGCGGGCGCCAGTTCTTCGGGCGGTCGAGAAACTGTGCCTGCAGATGCCTGGCGATGTTCGTGGACACGTAGGCCGCGCCAAGCTTCTTGGCCTCGAAGGGCGACGCCTGCTTGTAGAGGGTGCCGATTTCGATCCGCTGCTGGTTGTCGAGTACCGGACAGTTGATCGACCCCGGAATGTGGTCCTCGGCAAACTCGCCCGGCGAACGGACGTCGATGATCTGGTCAAACGAAGAGAGTTCGCCGAGCTGTTCGACGGTCGCGATATCGCGTTTCATACGCTTGCCTGCATGCTGCGCAAGTCCTGTGGCTGAGACAACCCGTTATTCTAGCAGTGGCGCCAATCCGCGCCAGACATTGTCGAGCAGCAGGGGTTGTGCGGCAGCGGTAGGATGCAGATTGTCGGCCTGAAAGAGCTGTGCTCTGGTCGCCACCCCCTCGAGCAGGAAGTCCACCAGTGCGGCCTTGCGGGCCCGGGCCACGGCGGCGAAAGTGTTGTGGAATTCAGTCGCGTAGGCGCCATAGTTGGGCGGTACGCGTTGCCCGACGAGCAGGACCTGCGCCTTGTGTTGCTGAGCGCTGGCGACGATGGCGCTGAGGTTCTCACGCAGCTGCGCCACCGGCAGTCCACGCAGGCCGTCGTTGGCGCCGAGGGCAACGATGACCACCTGTGGCGAGTACCTGTTCAGTGCCGCGCCGATGCGCGCGCGGCCGCCGGCGGACGTTTCTCCGGAGATGCTGGCATTGACGACGCTATAATCGAGCTTCTTCTCCTGCAGGCGTCTGGCCAGCAAGGCTGGCCAGGACGCATCCTGGCGGATGCCGTAGCCCGCTGACAGCGAATCACCGAAGACCAGTATGGTGCGTGCCGCCAAGGCAGCGGGGGCAAGCAACAGCAGTCCGGCGAGCAACAGGGAGTGACATATCGGGAAACGGAGCATGGTGGCGTGGTAGGAGAGGCAGCAGCAATGGTGATTGAGGTTCGCGATCTGGCCAAGCGTGTCGACAGCGGTGGCCAGCCGTTGACCATTCTGCACGAGATTTCGTTCGCCGTCGCGGCGGGCGAAACGGTGGCCATTGTCGGCGCCTCGGGTTCGGGCAAGTCAACCCTGCTTGGTCTGATGGCGGGTCTCGACCAGCCGAGTAGCGGCGCGGTGATTCTGGCGGGCGAGAATCTGGGGGCGCTGGATGAGGATGCGCGGGCCGTGTTGCGAGGTCGGCTGCTGGGTTTCGTCTTTCAGACCTTTCAGCTCCTGCCGTCGCTGACGGCGATCGAAAACGTCATGTTGCCGCTTGAACTGGCGGGCGCTGCCAACGCTCGCAGCGAGGCCGAGCGCTGGCTGCAGCGAGTTGGGCTGGCGCATCGCCTGAAGCATTATCCGAAGCATCTCTCGGGTGGCGAGCAGCAGCGCGTGGCTCTGGCCCGTGCTTTTGCGCCGGGGCCGAGGCTCGTGCTTGCCGACGAGCCGACCGGCAATCTCGACGCGGTGACCGGCCATCAGGTGATCGAACTGATGTTCGCCATCAATGCCGAAAGCGCGACGACGCTGATTCTGGTCACCCATGACGAGGAGATCGCCGCGCGTTGTCGGCGTCGTCTGCGCATGGACGCCGGGCAGCTGGAAGAGGTCGGCGCCGAGTGGCGGCACCGGTCGTAGCCGGCTGGGCGAGAAACGAGGCGCCGAGGAGGGAGATGCCCCATTTTCTTCCGCGCTGGCAGTAATCACCGTAGTTCAACAGCTTAGGAATCTTATGTCGCTGATGGTCGAACGAGTAGCAAACCTCAAGACGCCCGAAGAGTGCGCCATGTTCGAGAGAAATGTTCTCGAACGCGGGCGCCCCGATCTGGCGGTAGCGGCGCGCAAGCGCGCGCTCGAACTGCGTGCGCAGAAGTACGGCGCCGGCAGCGAACCGGAGCGTCAATGCCTGGAGGCGGTTTATGCCTACGAAGGCGTGCTCTCGGCCAGGAATGGCAAGGCCACACGGGACCTGCGCACCTGGCAGCTGATAAAGCGCCACGGCATCATCGGCGCCGTCGAGCGCACCGTGAATCGCGACCCGGACGTCACCGGTTATCCGGCTTTGTGCGAACTGGGCCTTGAGGACTACGCCTTCGAAGAGGTCGTCGTCCGCCACCCCGACCTCTTCTCGGCGGCCAGCGTCGAGTGCTCACGAACGCGCATCGACGGCTGGAAAGCTCCCGGCTGACGGCGCGCTCAGCCGCGCTTCTCGAGCAGCATGCCGCGGGCAGCGGCAAGACCGCTGCGCACGGCCGCCTCGAGGGTCGCCGGATACTCGGCGCAGACGTAGTCGCCGGCCAGCCACAGACCACTGCGCGCGGTGCGCGCGGCCGGCCGGCGCAAGCCCGGGCGGCACGAGAAAGTCGCGCGCTGTTCGCGGATCACCTGTTGCCATGCGATCACCGGCAGCCGGGTGTGCAGCGCCGATGCGAGTTCCGCGTCGAGCTGCGCAACCAGCTCCTGCCTGTCGAGTTCCTCCCAGGCGCCATGGCCGCTGAGCACGAAGGCGATCACTCCCGGCGTGCCGCACAGCGCTCCGCGATCAAAGGCCCACTGCCCGATCTCGCCGCGGCCACGCGCCGCCAGGCCGAGCATGGGGAAAGGCAGGCGTAGCTGCGGGGCATAGCCGCAATAGACGGTGGCGATGGGCTCGAAGTGGTAGCCGGCGAGTAACTGTGCTGTCTCGGCCGTTGCCTGCTGCCGGGCAAGCAAGGTCGCCGCGTGCTGCGGGCCGACGGCGAGAAGAACGCCGTCGAAGCGCTCGCCAGCGACCTGGAAACCGTCGTCGATGGTCTCGACCCGCGTCGCGCAGCGGATTTTCCCGCCGTGCGCGGCGATGAAGCTTGCCGCGGCGGCCGGGAACAGGCGATCGAGGTCGGCTGCCGGCAAGAGCAGGTCGGTTGCTGCGCGACCGCCGCCGAGGCTGTCGCGCAGCGTATTGACGAAAATCTGCGCCGATGCCTGTTTCGGCGAGGTGTTCAGCGCGGCCAGACAAAGTGACTCCCACAGACAGGTGCGCAGCTTGCCGCGCTGCCGGTGGCGATCGAGCAGCGTGCTGACCGTGCAGTCGGCGTCGAGGCAGTAGCGAGCGTCCTGCAGAAATCGCATGAAGCGCACCGCGCTGAACTTCTCGGCGACGCTGACGCCGCGCGCACCGAGCAGGCCGAAGGCGAGGTGCAGGGGCGCTGGCAGCCGCGGCAGGCGCATCCGGAAGTGGCTGCCCTTGCCGTCCGGGAAATTCACTTCGAGTGGCAGGCGCTTGAGCAGTCGCTCGGGGTCGACGCCGACCGCCGTCATCAGGCGCAAGGTTTCGCGGTAGGCGCCGATGAGAATGTGCTGGCCGTTGTCGAGGCGCCGTCCGCGCGCCTCGACGCTGCGGGCCCGGCCGCCGACCTGCCTGGCGGCTTCGAAGACGGTGACCTGGACGCCTGCTCGGGACAGCTCGACGGCGGCGGACAGACCTGCCCAGCCGCCACCGACGATTGCTGCTTTCATCCCCGCACCCAGGTCCGCCAGGCGATCCACAGCTTGCGTATCGGGGTCAGCGAGGTGCGCTGCGTGAGGACCTGGTAGCCGTCGCGTTTGATCTCGTCGAGCAGGGTGCGGTAGATCGCCGCCATCACCAGGCCCGGGCGTTGCGTGCGCCGATCGCTGGCCGGCAGGGCGTCGATGGCTTGTGCGTAGTAGCTCTCGGCGCGCTCGACCTGGAATGCCATCAGGCGCTGGAACTTGTCGCCATGGCGCGCGTTGAGGATGTCGGCGGCGGTCACTTCGAAGCGCTGCAGTTCGTCGATCGGCAGGTAGATGCGTCCCATGCGCGCGTCTTCGCCAACGTCGCGAATGATGTTCGTGAGCTGGAAAGCGACGCCAAGATCGTGCGCGTACTTCTGCGTCCTGCGGTCCTGGTAGCCGAAGATTTCGGCGGCGAGCAGGCCGACAACGCTGGCGACCCGGTAGCAATACAGCGACAGCGCCTTGAAGTCGAGGTAGCGCGACTGCTGCAGATCCATTTCCATGCCGTCGATGATTTCCTGCAGCTGCTCTTCGGGCAGGTTGAATTCGGCGCAGGCCGATTGCAGCGCCTGGCTTACCGGATGCTGTGGTTTGCCGCCATAGACGCTGCTCAATTCCTGCCGCCACCAGGCCAGCTTGGTCGCGGCGATCTGCGCGTCATGGCACTCGTCGACGACATCGTCAACCTCGCGGCAGAAAGCATAGAGCGCGGTGATCGCGCGGCGCTTGGGCGGCGGCAGGAAGAGGAAGCTGTAGTAGAAGCTGGAGCCGCTACGGGCGGCTTTCTGTTGGCAGTATTCGTCGGGGCTCATTCGCAATCTCTGGGAGTGCACAGGGCAGCAATTTTCACATGACTTGCCCCGCTTGCAGCAGTTACATGAACAGGGCGCGGCCGGCGATGAACAGGTAATCGGTCGCGCCCAGTTGCGGACGCTGCCGGAAAACGTCGCCGCGGGAATGCGCGATCCTTTCCAGGATGCGCAGACCGCCCTGCACCGTAAAGCGGATTTCCCAGCCCATACGGCCCGGCAGCTGGTGCACCAGCGCCTCGCCGGCGCGCATCAAGTCGCGCGTGCGCTCGATCTCGAAGGCCAGCAGCGCCGTCCATTCGGCGCTGCAGTTTCCGGCGGCGATCTGGCTTTCGCAGACAGCAAAGCGTTCGCGGTCGCTCTGCGGCAGGTAGATGCGGCCCTTCTGCCAGTCGATGGCCACGTCCTGCCAGAAATTGATCAGTTGCAGCGCCGTGCAGATGCAATCCGAGCGATGCAGATTCTCGTCGCTGGCGCGCCCGACGAGGTGCAGCAGCAGGCGACCGACCGGATTCGCCGAGCGCCGGCAGTAGTCGAGCAACTGCGGGTAGTCCGCGTAGCGCTTGACGACCACATCCTGCGCAAAGGCGTCGAGCAGGTCGCGAAACAGCTGCGTCGGCAGGCGCCACTCGGCGATGACCCTGGCCAATTCGTTGAACTCTGGCCGAACCGGCGCTTCACCACGTTCGATGCGTTCGATTTCCTCGCCATAATCGGCGAGGCCTTGCAGGCGCGCCGCGTCGCTGGCGTCACCTTCGTCGGCAATGTCGTCGGCGCCGCGCGCAAAACGATAGATGGCCTCGATCGGCCGGCGCAGGCGCCGGGGTAGCAGGAGCGAAGCAACAGGGAAGTTTTCGTAGTGATCGACAGGCATCGGTAGCGGCTGGGCGACGGCGATTGCGGCGAAGTGCCTGGGGGTAAATCGGTCCTCTCAGGCAGCGCGCCGGGAAACTGGCAGCACCTTTCTCTCCCGAACTTCGGCTCGGGAGGTCAGTATAGAGGGTGTATGGAAAGGGATAGTGGCAAAAGCATCCGCGCCGAATCTCGTTTAGTGGGTCGATTTCGTCGGTAGATACCTCCGTCGCCAGATTGACCATGATGATGTTCGCCAGATGCGCATCGGCGCCGACGCGGTAGAAGCGCGCATCGTACCGGCGTCTGGTCGCTTCCGGCCGCGATGGCGGTCGGGCTGGTCGATCGACAAGGCGAGCTGGCGGGGCGGGGCGTCATCCGGCGCCTGTGCTATGATGCGCGGTCTACGATTTTCCGCTGCCCAGCGCCATCCGCTACCGTGTTCAACTGCGATCTTCATTGTCATTCCACCTGCTCCGACGGCCTTCTGGCTGCGGCCGACGTCGCCACGCGGGCGGCCGCCAACGGCGTCGACCTTCTGGCGCTGACCGACCACGATTCGCTTGACGGCCTGTCCGCGGTACAAGCGGCGGCGACAGCGGCGGGAATGGGTTTCGTCAATGGCGTCGAGATTTCGATCGAGTGGCAGGGTCTGCAGATACATATGCTTGGCTACGCGTTCGACCGCAGCGATCAGGCGCTCAATGCCGGTCTGGCGAGTATTCGCTCGGGGCGCGTCGAGCGCGCGCAACGGATGTCGGCCGAGCTCGAGAAAGTCGGTATCGAAGGCGCTTTCGACGGAGCGATGCGCTACGCGGCCAACCCCAGCCTGATCAGTCGTGCGCATTTCGGCCGCTTTCTGGTCGACAGCGGGGTGGCCAAGGATCTGCGCAGCGTCTTCGAGTCGTACCTCGTTCCCGGTCGGCCGGGCTATGTCGATCACCGCTGGGCGACGCTGGCCGACTCGCTGGCGTGGGTGCACGCTGCCGGAGGGCTGGTGGCGGTGGCGCACCCCGGGCGCTACAAGCTGTCGCGGGTGGAAATGCGTCGCTTTCTCGCCGAGTTCAAGGATCTTGGCGGCGAGGCGATCGAGGTGGTATCGGGCAGCCACACGCAGGAGCACGTCGATATCTTCGCGCGCTACGCCAGGGAGTACGACTTTCTGGCCTCGCGTGGCTCCGATTTCCACGGGCCCGGCGAGAGTTATTTTGATCTGGGGCAGCTGGCCGCCTTGCCGGATGGGCTGAAGCCCGTCTGGGCAGCGTTCTGAGCCGGGGAGAGGGTAATGGCACAGCACGTTTCGATTCATCCCGACAATCCGCAAGCGAGGCTGCTGCAGCGCGCAGCGGAGATCATTCGCCAGGGTGGCGTCATTGCCTTGCCCACCGACTCCAGCTACGCCCTCGGTTGCCATCTCGGCGACAAGGCGGCGGTCGAGCGAATTCGCGCCATCCGTGGCGTCGATGAGCGCCATCTGCTGACCCTGATGTGTCGCGACCTGTCGCAGATCGGTCAGTTCGCGCGCGTCGACAATGCCACCTATCGTTTGCTCAAGGCGACGACGCCGGGCAGCTACACCTTCATTCTCGAGGGGACCCGCGAGTTGCCGCGGCGCGTCCTGCACCCGAAAAGGAAGACGATCGGACTGCGCGTGCCGGCGCATGCCGTGACCCTGGCCTTGCTCGCAGCGCTGGACGAACCGCTGCTGACGTCGACGCTGATCGTTGCCGGCGACGAGGGGCCGCTGACCGAAGGCTGGGAGATTCAGGACCGGCTCGACAGCCAGCTCGAACTGATTCTCGACTGCGGCAATTGCGGCATCGAGCCGACGACGGTCGTCGATCTGACCGGCGCGCTGCCGACGCTGGTCCGTGCCGGACTGGGCGCCCTGGCGCCCCTCGGTCTCGATTGAGGAAGCGCATATGCAAGAGATGATCCAGACCGTCGCCATCGCCGCCCTGCCGGTGATCCTGGCGATCACCCTGCACGAGGCGGCGCACGGCTACGCGGCACGCTATTTCGGCGATCCGACCGCCTGGCAGGAGGGTCGGATCACCGCCAACCCGCTCAAGCATATCGACCCGGTGGGCACGATCCTGGTGCCGATCATCATCCTGCTGCTGTCGACCGGTGGCATTCTGTTTGGCTGGGCGAAGCCGGTGCCGGTCAATTTCGGTCGCTTGCGCCATCCCAAGCAGGACATGCTGTGGGTCGCCGCGGCCGGGCCGGCGGCCAACCTCGCCATGCTCCTGTTCTGGGCGACGCTGATGAAGCTGGCGGTGACCCTGCCGACCAACTTTTTCAGCGTGCCGATGGCGCGCATGGCCGAGATCGGCATCCTGGTCAACCTGGCCTTGATGGTGCTCAACCTCTTTCCGCTGCCACCGCTCGACGGCGGCCGGATCGCGGTCAGCCTGTTGCCGCCGCAAGCCGCCTGGCGCTTCGCTCAGCTCGAGCGCTTCGGTTTCCCGATCCTGCTGCTGCTCCTGTTCACCGGCATTCTGGGCAAGCTCCTGATGCCGGTGATGAGCGCGGTGATGGGAATGATTTTCTTCCTATTTCAGTTTTCCGCCTGAGCGTCCGGAGCGCGAACATGTACGCAGAACGAGTCCTCTCCGGCATGCGCCCGACCGGCAGCCTGCACCTTGGCCACTACCACGGCGTACTCAAGAACTGGGTCGAGCTGCAGCAGAAGCATCCCTGCCTGTTCTTCGTCGCCGACTGGCACGCGCTGACCACCCAGTACGACGACCCGCAGGGAATCGTCGCTGCGTCGTGGGACATGGTCATCGACTGGCTGGCGGCGGGCGTCGATCCGCAACGGGCGACGCTGTTCATCCAGTCACAGGTTCCCGAGCACGCCGAGTTGCATCTCCTGCTGTCGATGATGACCCCGCTCGGCTGGCTGGAACGTGTGCCAACGTACAAGGACCAGCAGGAAAAGCTCGAGAGCAAGGATTTGTCGACCTACGGTTTTCTCGGCTATCCGCTGCTGCAGTCGGCCGACATCCTGATCTATCGCGCTGACAAGGTGCCGGTGGGCGAAGACCAGGTGCCGCACATCGAGTTCTCGCGCGAGCTGGCACGGCGCTTCAATCACCTCTACGGACGCGAGGCGGGCTTCGAGGACAAGGCCAGGGAGGCGGTCAGGAAGCTGGGCTCAAAGCGCGCCCGCTCGTACACGCAGCTGCGCACCCACTTTCAGCAGAACGGTGACCGGACGGCCATCGAGCGAGCGCACGCGCTGCTCGACGAAGTTCCCGGCCTGGCGCACGCTGACCGCGAGCGGCTGTGCGGCTATCTCGAAGGCACCGGCAAGATGATTCTCGTCGAGCCCGGCGCCCTGCTCACCGCCGCGTCACGGATGCCCGGGCTCGACGGGCAGAAAATGTCGAAATCCTACGGTAACACGATCACCCTGCGCGAGGATGCCGCTTCGGTGACGCACAAGCTGCGGCGCATGCCGACCGACCCGGCGCGCGTTCGCCGCGACGACCCGGGCGATCCCGACAGGTGTCCGGTCTGGCAACTGCATCAGGTGTATTCGGACGACGCGTGTCAGGAGTGGGTGCAGCAGGGGTGTCGCAGCGCAGGCATCGGCTGCCTCGACTGCAAGCAGCCGGTGATCGACGCCATTCTCGTCGAGCAGGCGCCGATGCACGAGCGTGCCCAACCGTATCTGGACGACCCGCGCCTGGTGCAGGAAATCGTCGCCGAAGGTAACCGCAAGGCGCGCCAGCTCGCTCGCGAGACGATGCGCGACGTGCGTGACGCGATGGGGCTGAACTACGGCTGAGCACTGCTCCGAGGATGACGGAAATGAGCGATAGCGCGACCCTGGCCGCGGCAGAAGCGCCGCCTCCGGCGACGGCGGCAAGTCCGCTGGCGCGGATCTACGGCCAGCCGCTGACGCAGCTGCCGCTCGACCTGTACATCCCGCCCGACGCGATGGCGGTGATGCTCGATGCCTTCGAGGGGCCGCTCGACCTGCTGCTCTACCTGATCCGCAAGGCCAACGTGAACGTTCTCGACATTCCGATGGCGCCGCTGACCGAGCAATATCTGGTCTACGTCGAGGCGATGCGCTCGCAGAACCTCGAGTTGGCGGCCGATTATCTGGTGATGGCGGCGATGCTGATCGAGATCAAGTCGCGCATGCTCTTGCCGCGCCCGAAGGTCGACGCTGGCGACGACGCCGAGGACCCGCGCGCCGAACTGGTGCGCCGCCTGATCGAATACGAGCAGATGAAACTGGCCGCTTACGGGATCAACGAACTGCCGCAGGCCGAGCGTGATTTCGAGTGGGTCGAGGTGTGGGTCGAGAAGACGCTGCTGCGCCGCCTGCCCGAGGTCAGCGTGCTGGATTTGCAGAATGCCTGGCTGGGCATCCTCCGCCAGGCCAGGCTGCACACGCATCATATGGTGCAGCGCGAGGAGTTGTCGGTGCGCGAGCACATGACGCTGATCCTGCGTCATCTGCGCGACGCCGGCGGCTTTGTCGAGTTCGGCGAGCTCTTCGACCCCCAGCAGGGCGCGCCGGTGCTGGTGGTGCACTTTCTGGCGCTGCTCGAACTGGCCCGCGAGCACCTCGTCGAAATGACGCAGGTGGAAGTTTTCGAGCCTATTTACCTCAGGTTGAGCGATGAGCGCAGCGAATCTCGACAAACCACCGCGTGACGAAGCGCCGGTGGGTGCTCCCGACGACCTCAAGCGCGTTCTCGAGGCGGTGCTCCTGAGCACCCGCGTTCCCTTGTCCGTTCTCGAACTGCGCAAGGTCTTCGACGACCAGATCAGTGCCGAGGTCCTGCGCGTGCTGCTCGACGAGCTGCGCAGCGAATGGAGCACGCGAGCACTGGAGCTGCTGCCGGTGGCGAGTGGCTGGCGCTTTCGTACGCGCGCCGAGTTCATGCCCTATCTGGAGCGACTGAATCCGGAAAAGCCGCCGCGCTACTCGCGCGCAGTGCTCGAAACGCTGGCCATCATCGCCTATCGTCAGCCGGTGACGCGTGGCGACATCGAGGATATTCGCGGGGTGACCGTCGCCACGCAGGTCATCCGGCTGCTCGAGGAGCGTGGCTGGGTCGATGTCGTGGGTCATCGCGACACGCCGGGGCGGCCCGGACTGCTGGCGACCACCCGTAAGTTTCTCGACGACCTCGGCTTGCGCAGTCTTGCCGAGTTGCCGCCTCTGCAACAGATCAATTCAACCCTGGACCTCGCTGATGGCCAATAGCAAGCGCAGATTGCCTGCCGCCCCTTCCCGTTCGCCACGCCCGGCTGCCGCCGGTTCCGTCCGGCGACGTCCGTCCGCTGACGAGTTGCCACAGCCTGCTGGCGAGGAGGGCCGGGCTCGTCCCCGCCCGGCGCCGAGCCCGGCAGCTGATGCGTCGAAACGTGGCCGGCATCATGACCTTCCGAGCAAGCCTGAACGCCTGCACAAGGCGCTGGCGCAGAGCGGCGTCGGTTCGCGGCGGGAGATGGAAGAGCTGATTGCTGCCGGGCGGATCAACGTCAATGGCCAGCCGGCGCACATCGGCCAATCAGTCAGCCCCGGGGACCGGGTGAAGGTCAACGGCAAGCTGGTCAATCTGCGCTTTTCCAACCGTCTGCCGCGGGTGATCCTCTATCACAAGCCCGAAGGCGAGATCGTTTCACGCAATGACCCCGATCATCGCCCGACCGTATTCACCTCGATGCCCCGCCTCTCGGCCGGACGCTGGGTGGCGGTCGGCCGGCTTGACTTCAACACCAGTGGTCTGCTGCTGCTGACCACCTCGGGTGAGCTCGCCAACCGGCTCATGCACCCGCGCTATCAGTTGGTGCGCGAGTACGCCGTGCGCATCCTCGGCGAAATCTCGGACGAGTCACGCCAGCGCCTGCTCGAAGGCATCGATCTCGACGACGGGCCGGCGCAGTTTGCCAGCTTTCAGGAGGCCGGCGGCGAAGGCGCCAACCGCTGGTACCGCGTCTCGCTCTTCGAGGGCCGGAATCGTGAGGTGCGGCGAATGTTCGAAGCCGTCGGCGGCGTCGTCAGTCGCCTGATGCGTGTGCGCTACGGCCCGATCGCGCTGCCGCCGAGCTTGAAGCGGGGTCAGGTTCTGGAGCTCGCCGACGCCGAAGTGAAACGCTTGCTGGCGGGCTTCGACATGGAGAACCCGGAAGCCGATCGCCCGCCGCGGCGCAGCCGCGAGCGCTGAGCAAGCTCTGCAAGCGCGCAGGCCGATTTACGTCAGCCACTATTTTCGTTATAATCCAACGGTTTTCCGGTCGCCCCTTGTGGGCACAATTTTTCGGGGATGGGCGTTTCGCCCATTTTTTATTTGCAGCCATGGATGTGCACGAAGTTCTTGAGAAAACGGTGTCCGGCCTCGGCTACGAGTTGGTCGATGTCGAGCGCAGTCCGCGTGGCCGTGTGCTGCGTGTTTTCATCGACAAGCCGGACAAGCCGCGCGGCGTCGATGTTGAAGACTGTGCGCTGGTCAGCAATCAATTGTCGCGGGTGTTGATGGTCGAGAACTTCGATTACGATCAACTCGAGGTTTCCTCGCCGGGAATCGACAGGCCCTTGAAGAAGGAGGCTGATTTCGAGCGTTTCGCGGGGTCGGAGATCACGGTCAAGCTGCGCTTGCCGGTGAACGGTCAACGGAACTTCAAAGGTGTCCTGCAGGGTGTGCGCGAAGGCAAGGTGCGCTTGCAGATCGATTCGGGCGAGGTGGTGTTCGACCTGATGAGCGTCGACAAGGCGCGTCTGGTGCCCAACTTCGACCGGGCAAAATCGACTGACAGGCTGGTTTAGGAGGAAATGAGCAAATGAGCCGCGAAATCTTGCTGCTGGTAGATGTCCTGGCGCGTGAAAAGAACGTCACCAGGGACATCGTCTTCGGCGCGCTCGAACTGGCGCTGGCGTCGGCTACCAAGAAGCGCATCCACGACGATGCCAACGTTCGCGTGGTGGTCGACCGCGAAACCGGCGATTTCGAAACCTTCCGCCGCTGGGAGGTCGTTGCCGATCATGACTTTCTTGACGAGGAACAACAGATTCCCTTGTCGGAAGCGCAGGGTCAGGATCCCGAGGTCGAAGTGGGGGATTTTCTGGAAGAGGCGCTGGAGCCGATCGATTTCGGTCGGATCGGCGCCCAAGCTGCCAAACAGGTGATTCTGCAGAAAATCCGCGACGCCGAGCGCGAACAGATTCTCAACGATTTCCTGGGGCGCAAGGAGCACTTGGTGATCGGGACCATCAAGCGCATGGAACGGGGCAACGCGATCATCGAGACGGGCAAGATCGAAGCCCTGCTGCCGCGCGACCAGATGATCCCGCGCGAGAATCTGCGCGTCGGTGACCGGGTCAAGGCCTTTCTGCTGCGTATCGATCGTGCCGCCCGCGGGCCGCAGCTGATACTCTCGCGCACGGCGCCGGAGTTCATCGTCAAGTTGTTCGCCCTGGAAGTGCCGGAAGTCGATGACGGCCTGCTCGAAATCAAGGCCGCTGCGCGTGACCCCGGCATGCGTGCCAAGATCGCGGTCAAGTCCAACGACCAGCGCATCGATCCGATCGGCACCTGCGTCGGCATGCGTGGTATGCGGGTCACCGCGGTGACCAACGAGCTGGCCGGCGAACGTGTCGATATCGTCCTCTGGTCGCCGGATCCGGCCCAGTTCGTCGTTGGGGCCCTGGCGCCGGCGGAAGTCAGTTCGATCATCGTCGATGAAGAGAAGCATTGCATGGACGTGGTGGTCGACGAGCAGAACCTGGCGATAGCCATTGGTCGTGGCGGTCAGAATGTCCGCCTTGCTTCGGAAATGACCGGTTGGACGATCAACCTGATGACCGAAGAAGAGTCGCAAACCTTGGTCGAGGCCGAGGCTGCGGCGATCCGTGTGCTGTTCATGGAAAGGCTCGATGTCGACGAGGAAGTGGCCAATATCCTGATCGAGGAAGGGTTCTCGACGCTCGAGGAAGTCGCTTATGTGCCGGTCCACGAGATGCTCGAGATCGAGTCCTTCGACGAGGCAACCGTTCAGGAACTGCGCGAGCGTGCGCGCAACGTCCTGCTCACCGAGGCCATCGCCACCGAAGAGAAGATCGAGGATGTCGCCGAGGACATGCTGGGCCTTGAGGGGATGGACAAGTCCCTGGCCGGGAAACTGGCGGGAAGTGGTATCAAGACGCGCGACGATCTCGCCGATCTTGCGGTCGACGAACTGACCGAACTGACCGGCATGGATACCCAACGGGCTAAACAACTGATCACCACGGCGCGTGCGCACTGGTTCGAGTAAGCGGGAAAAAGGAATTCATATGGCGCAAACAAGTGTTGCCCAATTTGCTACCCAACTGAAGATGGCGGAGGGTGTCCTGCTCGAGCAGCTGCGCCGTGCCGGCGTGGCCAAGAGCGAGGCCGGTGAGTTGCTTTCCGAGCAGGACAAATCCAGGCTTCTGGAGTACCTGCGGCGCTCGCATGGCGGTGACGCCAAGACCAAGATTACCCTGACGCGCAAAGAGACCAGCGAGATCCGGTCGCATGATTCGCACGGAAAATCGCACACGGTCCAGGTCGAGGTGCGCAAGAAGCGGGTGCTGGTCAAACGTGATCCGGTCGAGGCGCGACCCGGGGTTGCGGCGCAGCCGGCAATCCCCGCCGCGGGCGAGGAGGTGATGGTCGAGGCAGTTACCGCGCCGGTGCCTGCTCCGGTCTTCGAGCCGGTCTTCGAGCCGCTGCCTGAGACCACGGTCGCGGAAGTGGCTGTCGAGCCGGTGGTCGAAAAAGAGCCCGAGCCGGTGGTCGAAAAAGCGCCCGAGCCGGTGGCCGAGGTGGCCGCCGCAGAAGCGGTCGTCGAGACGCCGGCCGAGGCGCCGGTCGACACGACATCCGAACCCGTCAGCAGTGAAAAGGCCAAGCCGGCCGGCAAGAAAGTCAAGGCCGAAGCGGGTGGCAGAAAAGTGGTGACGCGGGCATCGATCATCGGCGAGGAGCAGCAGAAGCTGCGCGCCGAGGAAGAACGGCGCAACGCCGAGCTGCGTGCGCTGCAGGAAGCCGAGTTCAAGAACAAGCAGCAGCGCGTTGTCGATCTGGCGCGGGCGAAGCAGGACGCTGAAGCCAAGGCCGTCGCGGCCAAGGCTGCAGGTGTTGCCAAGCAGGTCGCCGCGCAGACCGCCAGCGAGCGACCGGCGGAAGACAAGACCTTGCACAAGCCGGCGGGAAAGCCTGCCAGCACCGACAAGAAAACGCCCGACAAGAAAGCCGTCGACAAGAAGGGCCAGTGGAAGAACGAAGGCGCCAACAAGCGGGCGGGGCTGCGCACGCGTGGCGCAACGGGGGCCAGTGGCTGGCGCGACAACAAGCATGGCAAGCGCGGCGGGCGCGGCAGCGGGGTCGACGAGGAGCATTCCTTCCAGGCACCGCTCGACCCGGTCATTCACGAGGTCTCTGTCCCGGAGACCATTTCCGTTGCCGACCTGGCCCACAAGATGGCCGTCAAGGCCACCGAGGTGATCAAGGCGCTGATGAAGATGGGTTCGATGGTGACCATCAATCAGGTGCTCGATCAGGAAACGGCGATGATTATCGTCGAGGAGATGGGCCACAAGGCGTTTGCCGCCAAGCTCGACGATCCGGACGCCTTCCTCCTTGACGTGGATGCCGCCGACCACAAGGATGCGCCGCTCGAACCGCGCGCGCCGGTGGTGACTGTCATGGGCCACGTCGACCACGGCAAGACCTCGCTCCTCGACCACATTCGTCGTACGCGTGTGGCCAGCGGCGAAGCGGGTGGCATCACCCAGCACATTGGTGCCTACCACGTTGAAACCGAGCGTGGCATGGTGACCTTCCTCGACACCCCTGGTCACGAAGCCTTTACGGCCATGCGTGCCCGCGGCGCCAAGGCGACCGACCTGGTAATCCTGGTCGTTGCCGCTGACGACGGCGTCATGCCGCAGACGCGCGAGGCGATTCACCACGCCAAGGCCGCCGGTGTCCCGCTGGTGGTCGCCGTGAACAAGATCGACAAGCCCGGCGCACAACCCGAACGCGTGAAACAGGAACTGGTGGCCGAAGAGGTCGTTCCCGAAGAGTACGGTGGCGACGTGCCGTTCATCCTGGTTTCGGCGAAGACCGGGGCGGGTATCGACGAATTGCTCGAGAACGTCCTGCTGCAGGCCGACATGCTAGAACTCAAGGCGCCGAGGGAGTCGGCGGCCAAGGGTTTGATCATCGAGGCGCGCATCGACAAGGGCCGCGGTCCGGTGGCGACGATGCTGGTTTTGTCGGGAACGCTGCGACAGGGCGACGTGCTGCTGGCAGGCCAGGTTTTTGGTCGGGTGCGCGCCATGCTGGATGAGAACGGCAAGGTCATCAAGGAGGCGGGACCGTCGATCCCGGTCGAAATCCTGGGTCTTTCCGACGTTCCCGCGGCCGGGCAAGAGGCGGTCGTGCTGGCTGACGAACGCAAGGTGCGCGAGATCGCGCTGTTCCGTCAGGGCAAGTACCGTGACGTCAAACTGGCGACCAAGCAGGCGGCCAATCTGGAGAATATTCTCGAGACCATGACCACTGCCGAAGCCAAGGTGCTGCCGTTGATCATCAAGGCCGACGTGCAGGGTTCGCAGGAAGCGCTGGTGCAGTCGCTGCAGAAGCTGTCCACCAGTGAAGTCAAGGTCAACGTGATCCATGCCGCCGTCGGTGCGATCAGCGAATCGGACGTGCACCTGGCGCAGGCGTCGAATGCGGTGATCATCGGTTTCAATACCCGTGCCGACGCCGGTGCGCGCAAGGCAGCCGAGCACGCCGGTGTCGATATCCGCTACTACAACATCATCTACGATGCGGTGGACGAGGTGAAGAACGCGCTCTCCGGCATGCTCTCGCCGGAGAAGCGCGAAGACATTACCGGTCTGGTCGAGATCAGGCAGGTCTTCCGGGCCACGCGTATCGGCACCATTGCCGGTTGCTACGTTCTCGAAGGCGTGATCAGGCGCAACTCGCGTGTGCGCCTGCTGCGCAACCATATCGTCGTCTGGGACGGCGAGCTCGATGGCCTGAAGCGCTTCAAGGATGACGCCAAGGAAGTGCGTTCCGGCTTCGAATGCGGTCTGTCGCTGAAGAACTACAACGCCTACGAAGAGGGTGACCAGCTCGAAGCCTACGACGTCACGGAAGTCGCTCGGAAGCTGTAAATGCCTGCCAACAAGGGGTTTTTGCGCCGGGACCGGATCTGCGAGCAGATCCGCCGCGAGCTCGCCGAGGTCATCCGCACCGAGCTGCGCGACCCGCGCGTGGGCATGGTCAGCCTGACCGAGGTGCATATCAGTGCCGACTACGCGCATGCCAAGGTGTACTTCAGCAGCCTGGCCGCTGGTGAGCAGCTGGACTCGGTTGTGCTCGGTTTGCAGAACGCGTCGGGTTTCCTGCGCGGCGAGTTGGGCAAGCGGATCAGCATCCACAGCACGCCGCAGCTGCATTTCATCTTCGACGAGTCGCTGGAACGCGGCGAGAAGATGTCCAAGCTGATCAGCGAGGCGGCGGCCATTTCGGATCAAACCGATCCTCCCGAACAGGCTTGACTACCCGCAAGAGCTGGCAGCGCGTCGATGGCGTCTTGCTCCTCGACAAGTCGCCGGGGATGACTTCGAACTCGGCGCTGCAAGCTGCCCGACGCCTGTTTTCAGCGGCCAAGGGAGGCCACACCGGCACCCTCGACCCCCTCGCCAGCGGCCTGCTGCCCCTTTGTTTCGGCGCCGCGACCAAGTTCGCGGTCGACCTGCTCGCCGCCGACAAGACCTACGAAGCCGATCTCCTCTTTGGCGTCACGACGGATACCGGTGACGCCGACGGCAGCGTCATCGAGCGTCGCCCGGTCGCTTTCGGCCGCGGCGAGCTCGAGCTCGCTCTGGTCGGCTTGCGCGGGCCGATTCGCCAGGTTCCGCCGATGTACTCGGCATTGAAGCGCGATGGCAAACCGCTGTACGAGCTCGCCCGCCAGGGAATTGAAGTCGAGCGCGAGGCACGCCAGGTGACGGTCCACGAGCTGCGCCTGCTGGACTTTTCCGGTGATCGTTGTCGTCTGCGGGTCGCCTGCAGCAAGGGCACCTATATCCGCAGCCTGGCCGAGGACCTGGGGCGATCGCTCGCCTGCGGCGCGCACTTGACCGCGCTCCGCCGCGTCGCCGTTGGCGCCCTGGTGGTCGCCGAGGCCGTGACCCTCGATCAGTTGGCGGCGCTGGCCGAAGACGGGCGCGAGCGCTGGCTACTGCCCCCGGACACCCTGCTGCAGAGTCTGCCCGTGGTTAGTCTCGACGACGACGCCGCGGCGCGCTTCGCGCACGGTAATCCGGTGGGCAGCAGCGCAGCTGCGCCCGGAAAATGTCGCGTGTACGTGAATGGTCGGCTCCTCGGTCTCGGCGAGGTCGATGGCCAGGGCAGCGTTCAACCGCGGCGGGTGATCGGCTCGGCGTAGCGCCGCTCGCTTCGCCCCGACCGGCACGCGCTCCTTGCTCCACGCTCAGGGCGCAGCTTCGCTGTCGTGGCGAATCTCGCCGTCGACCAGATGCAGCCGACGCCGGTTGGCCAGCGCAATCATGTCGCGATCATGGCAGGCGACGACGGCGGTGCTTTCGGGACCGCAGAAGCCGTGCACCAGATCGATCGTCTGCTGGCGCGATTCGGCGTCGAGGTTGGCCGTGGGTTCGTCGAGCAAGAGCACCTTCGGCGCCAGTACCCAGGCCCGTGCCAGCGCCACGCGTTGTCTTTCCCCCCCCGACAGCTTCTGCGGCGGTGTGCGCAGCAGATGGCCCAGACGTGCCCAGGCGATGGCTGCCCTGACCAGGCGTTCACGCTCGCTGGCCTCGATGCCGCGCGCGCGCAAGCCGTAGGCGATGTTCTCGGCGACGCTGGTATGAAACAGATAGGGCTGCTGATGGACGTAGATCACTTCCCGCCGCAGCCAGTCCGGATACGGGTGCCAGTCGAAACGGTGCTCGCGGAAGTGGCCGCTGCCGCCGTCCGGCGCGTCGATGCCGGCCAGGATGCGCAGCAAGGTCGACTTGCCGCTGCCGTTTTCGCCAGTCAGCACGTAGCGCTCGCCGGCGCTGAGGCTCAACGTTTCGATCGCCAGCAAGCGCCGGTCGGCGAAAGACTTGGCCAGCCCGGCCACTGCCAGCAGGCTCATCGTCGCGATTCCCCCTGAAAGAAAGCGAACGAGAAATTGACGCCGAGGGCGACGACCAGGAGCACGATGCCCAGGGCAATTCCCTGCGCAAAGTCGCCCTTGCTGGTTTCCAGGGCGATCGCCGTCGGAATGTTGCGGGTCACGCCGGCAATATTGCCGCCGACCATCAAAGAGCAGCCAATTTCCGAAACCACGCGACCGAAGGCATTGCAGACCGCCGCCATCAGCGCGAAGCGCACTTCGACGAGCAGCGTCCAGGCGACACGTGCGCCCGACGCACCGAGCGCCACGGCGGTCTCGCGTGCGCGCGGGTCGGCGCCCTGAATCGCCGACAGCGAGAAGGCGATGAGTACGGGCAGGGCGATGAGCACCTGGCCGATGACCATCGCCGTCTGGGTGAACAACAGGTGCAATTGTCCGAAGACGCCCTGGCGCGAAAGCAGCAGGTAGAGCAGCAGGCCGACAACCACCGTTGGCGAGGCCAGCAGTCCCTGGATGACGACGATCAGCGCACGCCGCCCCGGGAAGCGAAGCGTGGCCAACAGATAGCCGCAGCCAATGCCCACCGGCATGGCGACGAGCATGGCACGCAGGGTCACCGACAGGGAGACGCCGACGATCGTCCACAGCTCCGCATCTCCGGAGAGCAGCAGTCGTAGTGCGGCGTGCGTGGCGTCGAGCAAGCCCAAAGAGCAGCCGCTACTTCTTGCCGGCCGGCGTCACGAAGAACAACTGTTCTCCGTTGGGCCTGAAAGCGCTGATTGCCGCGCGCCCGCTGGCGCTGGTCAACCAGTCGATCAGCGCCAGCGCACCACTGAAGTTGATGTCCGGATACTTGCTGCGGCTGACGGCCATGATGCCATAGGGGTTGAACATGCGCGGGTCACCCTGGACCAGGATTTCCAGCCCCGTCCGCGCCTGGTAGGTCGCGTAGGTGGCGCGATCGGACAGGGTGTAGGCGTGCATCTCGCCAGCCATGGTCAGCACCTCGCCCATGCCGAGACCCGCCGCGACGTACCATGGCTTTCCCTGGGCGGCGATGGCCAGTTCCCGCCAGTAGCTGCGCTCCATGCGCTCGGTCCCGGAATCGTCGCCGCGCGAGACGAAGCGCGCCTGCGTCGCCGCAATCTGCCGCAGTGCGGCGAGCACGTCGCCACCGCCGCGCACCCCGGCGGGATCGCTTTTCGGGCCGACGAGGACGAAGTCGTTGTACATCACGTCGTGCCGTTCGCTGCCGTGGCCGGCGGCGACAAAGGCCTCCTCGGCCTGGCGGTCATGAACGAGGACGACGTCGACATCGCCGTTCTCGGCCAGCTTGAGAGCCTTGCCGGTGCCCACCGAAATGACATGCACCTTGATTCCCTGCTGCCGTTCGAACGGCGGCAGGATGGCCCGCAGGAGACCTGAATTGTCGGTGCTGGTCGTCGTCGCCAGGCGCAAATCGCGCGCCTCGAGCGCCGTCGACTGCAGCACGCAGAGCAGGATGAGTGCCGTTGCCAGGCGGTAGACGCTAAAGAAACTGCCTGCCATGTCGTTACCCGTGCTAGAAGGCGATGATTTGACGCTCAGGTTTCACGGCCATCGCCATGAGTTCTGTACCTGGCTGTGAGCGGCGGCAGCGATTGTCGACCACAGGCCTTCGACCAAGGCCAGCAGAAGCCGGCATAAACCCAAGAACAATCGAAAAAGAACCAGGATCATGCCTGAACTGTATTCGTTTTTGCGCCCCCTGCTCGCCGCTGACAAGCGTTGGGCTGCGCTGGAGTGCTGTTTCGCCGACCCGAGCCTGCTTGCCGCCAGCGAGTTGGCGGCGCGCTTCGTCGATGCCGGTGCGGCGGCTCCGGCAAAGAGCACGCCTCTGGTCGTGTCAATCGAACCGGAATGGCTGCCGGAGAGCGAGTTTATCGACAAATTCGAGCCCGACCAAGCCATATTCGTGCTCCCGGCGAGAGTCCTGGAAGATGCACCAGGCCTCGCTCTGTGCCAGAACCTGCGCCAGCAGGGGCGTCACCTCGGTGTACGGCTTGACCGTCGCCAACTGATCGAGCGCCTTGCAGGCGCCCCTTTCGATTACCTGCAAATCGACGCGGCGATGGCGCGCTACGAACTCACGGCGCTCGACTGGAGCGCCCTCCAGCGCCAACGCCTGGGCAGGATCGCGGCAGGCGTCGCTTCCCTGGATTCCTTCGAGTGGCTGGCGGAAAAGAACTTCGAGCTTGCCGACAGCAGATTCGTGACCGTTGTCGACCCGCACGCAGGTGGCCAGCCGGACCTGGCGCGGTTGAAGGTCCTCAAGTTGTTGACGCTGGTCATTCAGGATGCCGATACGGCCGAGATCGAAGAGGTTTTCCGTCAGGAGGCGCGGCTGGCGTACAACCTGCTGCGTCTGGTCAATTCGGTCGCCGTTGGCGCCAAGACGCGCATCAGCAGTTTCCATCAGGCGATTGCCTTGCTCGGCCGCCGCCAGTTGCAACGCTGGTTGCAACTGCTCATTTACGCCGATCAACTGACCCACGCCAACCGGCCGAACCCCCTGCTGCAACTGGCCGCTGAACGCGGCCGTCAGATGGAGCTGCTCTCCCTGGGTCTGGCCGCGACGGGCGAGCTTGCCGACGGCGGCGACGCCGCTTTCATGACCGGCATCTTTTCCTTGCTCGATATCCTGCTCAAGCTGCCGATGAGCGAAATTCTCGGCGAGCTGCCGCTGTCGGCAGAGGTCGGGCAGGCGCTGTCGTCGCGGCAGGGTACGCTGGGTACGCTGCTGGCGGCCATCGTTGCCGGCGAGGCCGGTGAGCTGGAGAAGGCGCAGACACTCCTGGCGGGCCTGGGGATCAGTCCGGCGTGCCACGCCATGGCCCAGTTGGGCGCCTTTTGCTGGGCGAGCCGAATCAACGCCGAGCGCTAGCGTGCTGCAGCCGCCGCATGCTGCGATGCGGTAAAATGCGCCAATGATTTATCCACTGCTTCGCAAGTTCTTTTTCGCGCTCGACGCCGAGACCGCACATGGTGTCGGAATGGCGGGCATCGACCTGATCAAGGCCGCCGGTATGGCGTCGCTGCTCGCCCGCCCGGTGGCTCCCGACCCGGTGCAGGTGATGGGACTGGATTTTCCCAACCCGGTCGGTCTGGCGGCTGGTCTGGACAAGAACGGCGAGCATGTCGACGCCCTGGCTGCACAGGGCTTCGGTTTTATCGAGGTGGGCACGGTGACGCCGCGTGCGCAGCCGGGAAATCCCAGGCCTCGCCTGTTCCGCATCCCGGAAAGACAGGCGATCATCAACCGCATGGGCTTCAACAACGACGGCGTCGAAAAGCTGCTGAGCAATATCGCCGCCGCCAGCTTCGCCCGCCAGGGCGGTATTCTCGGGATCAATATCGGCAAGAACTTCGATACTCCGATGGAGAAAGCGGCCGACGATTATCTGCTTTGCCTTGACCGCGTCTACCCGGCGGCGAGCTACGTGGCGGTGAATATTTCCAGTCCGAATACGCGCAACCTGCGCGAGCTGCAGCGCGACGACGCGCTCGACGCCTTGCTCGGCAGCCTGAAGGCGGCGCAGGCCAGGCTTGCCGACCGTCACGGCAAATATGTGCCGCTGGCGCTGAAGATCGCCCCGGACCTCGAAGACGAGCAGGTCCGGGCGATTGCCGCCTTGCTGCGTCAACACCACATGGACGGCGTCATCGCCACCAATACCACGCTCTCGCGAACCGGCGTCGAGGGGCTGCCCAATGCCGAGCAGGCCGGCGGACTTTCCGGTGCGCCGGTGCTTGCCCGGTCGACGGCGGTGCTTGCCAAGCTGGCGGCAGCGCTGGGCGGCGAAGTGCCGATCATCGGTGTCGGCGGGATCATGAGCGGGAGCGATGCGGCGGCCAAGATCGCCGCCGGTGCCAGCCTGGTTCAGTTCTACACCGGTTTCATCTACCGCGGCCCGGAACTGGTGGCCGAGGCCGCCGCCGCCATCGCCAGCCAGCGCACGCTGCACATGCCGGGCACGGCCTGAGCCCGGAAGGCGCTACTGACAAGGTGGTTGAACGCTCGCATTCGACACGGGATAATCGCTGCGCCCCGGACTGCGCTGCCAACAGCCTACGCTCACCATGACCCACTACCTGTTCATCATCATCGGCGCGGTTCTCGTCAACAACGTCGTGCTGGTGAAAATTCTCGGCCTTTGCCCATTCATGGGCGTTTCCAGGAAACTGGAGACGGCTTTCGGCATGGGTGCGGCGACGACCTTCGTGCTCACCGTCGGCACCGGTGCCAGCTATATCATCGACCATTACCTGTTGATGCCCTTTGATCTCGAATACCTGCGCACGCTGTCGTTCATCATCACCATCGCCGCGGTCGTCCAACTCACCGAGATGGTCATCCAGAAAACCAGTCCGCTGCTGCATCAGGTGCTCGGTATCTATTTGCCGCTGATCACCACCAATTGCGCCGTTCTCGGAGTGCCGCTGCTGAACATCGCCAACAAGAACGACTTCGTCGAATCGCTGCTCTTCGGTGCCGGCAGCGCCATCGGTTTCTCGCTCGTACTGGTGCTCTTTGCCGGCATTCGCGAACGGGTCGAAGGCGCCGACGTGCCTGCCTACTTTCGGGGCAACGCGATCGCCATGATCACCGCCGGGCTGATGAGCCTCGCCTTCATGGGCTTCGCCGGACTGGACCGCTACCCGTGAGAGTCGCCAGCCAATGATCATCACCCTGGCGGTCATGGCGCTCGGGGCCATCGTCCTCGGCGCGGCGCTCGGTTATGCGTCGATCAAGTTCAAGGTCGAGGGCGACCCGCTGGTCGAAAAGATAGACGCGATCCTGCCGCAGACCCAGTGCGGGCAGTGCGGCTACCCGGGCTGCAAACCCTACGCCACGGCAATTTCGGCAGGTGAAGCCGACATCAACCTTTGTCCGCCAGGCGGCATGGATGGCGTGCGCAAACTCGCCGATCTGCTCGGCCGTGAAGTCAAACCGCTGGAGGCCGAAGAGAAGCCGAAGCAGGTGGCGATCATCATCGAGGAAACGTGCATCGGCTGCACCCTGTGTATCCAGGCCTGCCCGGTCGACGCCATCGTTGGCGCCGCCAAGCAGATGCACACGGTCGTCGAACCCTTGTGCACGGGTTGCGAGCTGTGCGTCAAACCGTGCCCGGTCGAATGCATCGAAATGCGGCCGATCAGCGAAAATCTCGACAACTGGAAGTGGAAATACCCGGTGATCGAAATCAAGCCAGCCAAGCGTGCCGCCTGAGGCGAGCGGAATGCTGCAGCGACTCTTCAACTTCAAGGGCGGCGTCAAGCCGCAGACGCACAAGACGCCTTCGGTGCAGGAACCGATCGCCCTGGCGCCGCTGCCGTCGCGCCTCTACGTGCCGCTGCATCAGAGCATCGGCGGCGAGCCGCTGCCGCTCGTCGAAGTCGGTGAGCAGGTGCGCAAGGGACAGGTCATTGGCGGCGCCGACGGCTGGCTGTCGGCGGCCGCGCACGCGTCGACTTCCGGTACCGTGCTGGCCATCGAGCAGCATATGGCTGCTCATCCCTCGGGCCTGCCGACGCTGACCGTGGTCATCGAGCCCGACGGCCGCGACGAGTGGATTGCGCGCACGCCGCTCGATCACCGCAGTCTGCCTCCCGAGCAGGTGCGCGAAGCGCTGCGTGACGCCGGTGTCGTCGGTCTCGGCGGTGCCGTCTTTCCCAGTCACGCCAAGCTCACCGCTGCCGCAGGCGTGGCCGTGGAAGAGCTGGTCATCAACGGCGCCGAGTGCGAGCCCTACATGAGCTGCGACGATGTCCTGATGCGCGAGCGTGCCGAGGAGATCGTTCGCGGAACGGCCATCTTTCGCGACCTGCTCGCCGCGCAGCGGGTACTGATCGGCATCGAAGACAACAAGCCGGAAGCCGTCGCCGCCATGCAACGAGCGGTGCAGGAGGTCGGTGAAGACCATGAAGTGATCGCTGTCCCGACTCGCTACCCGGCCGGCGGCGCCAAGCAGCTGATTCGCGTCCTGACCGGCAAGGAGGTCCCGGCGAGCAAGCGCTCGACCGAACTGGGCGTGCAGTGCTTCAACGTCGGCACGGTCTACTCGGCGTATCGCGCCCTGGCTTTCGGCGAGCCGGTGATCTCGCGCATCGTCACCCTGACCGGCAATCTCGAACAGCCGCGCAACTGGGAAGTGCGGCTCGGTACGCCGCTGCGCGAGCTGGTCGCGCTCGGCCGGCCGAAAGCCGATACCGACCGCTACCTGATGGGCGGGCCGATGATGGGCTTTGCCCTGCCGAGCCTCGATGCGCCGGTGGTCAAGGCGACCAACTGCATCATCGCCGCATCGCCGACGATGTTCCCGGCGAGTCCGCCGGAGATGCCGTGCATCCGTTGCGGCGCCTGCGCCGAAGTCTGTCCGCACGAGCTGCAACCGTTCGAGTTGTACTGGTTCGCACGCGCGCGCAACTTCGGCAAGACGCAGGAGTACCACGTCTTCGACTGTATCGAGTGTGGCTGCTGCAGCTACGTTTGCCCGTCGCACATTCCCCTGGTGCAGTATTTTCGTTTCGCCAAGAGCGAGATCTGGTCGCGCGAGCGGGAAAAGAAGGGCGCCGACGCCGCCAAGGCGCGCTTCGAGCTGCGCAACGCGCGCGAGGAACGCGAACAGGCCGAAAAAGCGGCACGCCTGGCCAAAGGCGCTGCCGCGCGCGCGGCCGAGAAGCAGGCGCGGTTGGCGGCAGCGGGCGAGCTGCCGGCCGCCGCTCAAGGTCCTGCCGCGGCGGCGGCGAAGCCACCGCTCGCCAGCGGGTCCGAAGCCGACGCGCTGCCGGCGGTCGCCGCGCCGTCGGCGCAATCCGGCGACGCGTCTGCGCCCGTCGCCTCTGTCGCCCCTGAAGCTTCCGCGCCCGACGCCTCTGCGGCCCCTGAAACTCCCGCGCCCGACGCCGAAGCGATCAAGAAGGCGACCATCGTCGCGGCGATGGAACGTGCGCGCGCCCAGCGCGCGGCGGTGCAACCGCGCAATACCGAGCAACTGACTTCTGAGCAGAAGCGCCAGCTCGCTGCGGTCGACGCGAGGAGGGCGGCGCTGCAGGCAGAAGACGCGGCGGAGCTGGAGGCGGCGAGTGCCGGGCAGGCCACGTCGACACCCGTCGAGAAACCTGGGCGAACGGCCGGATGAGCGATTTCAGCACGCCCCCTTATCTGCTGCAGCAAGGCACCAGCGTTCGCCGGGTCATGGTGCAGGTGCTGCTCGCACTGCTGCCCGGCATTGCCGCCTACGTCTGGCTGATCGGTCCGGGTATCGTCGTGCAGCTGGGGCTGGCGACCCTGGCGGCGCTCGCCGGCGAGGCCCTGGTGCTCGGCCTGCGGCGCAAGCCCCTGGCCCTGTTCCTGAGCGACGGCAGTGCCATCGTCACCGCCTGGCTGATCGCGCTGAGCTTCCCGCCGCTGGCTCCGTGGTGGTTGATCGTCGTTGGCACGCTGTTTGCCGTCATCGTTGGCAAACATCTCTACGGGGGCCTGGGCCAGAACCCGTTCAACCCGGCGATGCTTGCCTTTGCCGCCTGCATCGTCTCGTTTCCGGCGCTGATGTCGCAATGGCCGACGCTCGGCCTGCAACTCGGTTTCGCCGAGCAGCTGAAGATGATTGCCGGTCTGGCACCGCGTGTCGACGTGATGAGCGGCGCGACGCCGCTCGATGCGCTGAAGACCGCGTTGAAGCTCTCCAATGGCAGCGTCGATGTGCCTACATTGCTGGCCACGCAGGATGTTTTCGGAAATTTCGCCGGCCGTGGCTGGGAGTGGGTGGCCAGCGCCTATCTGCTCGGTGGCCTGTGGTTGTGGCAGCGCAAGCTGATCAGCTGGCACGCACCGTTCGGCTTCATTGCCGGCTTGAGCTCGCTGGCGCTGCTGCTCTGGGGGTGGAATCCGCAACAGTTCGCCAACCCGGTTTTTCATCTTTTTTCGGGTGGCGCGCTGCTCGGCGCCTTCTTCATCGTCACCGACCCGGTTTCTGGCTGCACGACGCCGAAAGGCAAGCTGATCTTTGGCCTGCTTGCCGGCCTGCTGGCGTACATCATCCGCGTCTTCGGCGGTTTTCCCGACGGCATCGCTTTTGCGGTGCTGCTGCTGAATCTCTGTGTGCCGCTGATCGACATGTATTCGCAGCCGCCGATCTTCGGTCTCAAGGACGAGCCATGACGCCGCCGCTCAAGACGATCGGCGCCGCAGCGATGGCCGTGCGCACGGCCATCGTCCTGTTCGTCTTTGTCGTCGTCTTCACCGCTCTGCTGGCGGCGGTTTTCAGGTCCACCGAGCCGGCCATCGAAGCCGCGGCGGCAGCCGAGAAAATGAAACTGATCGGCGAAGTCCTGCCGCGCGAGCTTTACGACAACGACCTGCTCAACGACCAGCGGCAGTTGCCGGCAAGCGCCGGTCTCGGGCTCGACGAGCCGTCGACCGCCTATCTGGCGCGCAGGAACGGCAGCGCCAGTGCGCTGGTTTTCGAAGCCGTCGCCCCTGACGGCTATTCCGGCAGGATTCGCCTGTTGCTGGCGGTGGCTGCCGATGGCAGCCTGCTTGGCGTTCGCGTCACGCAGCACAAGGAGACGCCCGGGCTGGGCGACTACATCGACCCGCGCAAGGACAAGGACAAGAAAAGGCCGTGGATCAGCCAGTTCAACGGTCTCTCGCTGGCCAGCGTTGCCGAGGGCGAATGGGCGGTCAGGAAAGACCATGGCCGTTTCGACTCGCTCGCCGGTGCGACGGTCACGCCGCGCGCGGTGATCAAGGCGGTGCACAAGGCGCTGCAATACGTCGCCGACAACCGCCAGCAGTTCTTCCCCACGCTCCCCGCAGCCAGCCAAGGAGAAAGCAAGTGATCGATCGCGAACAATTCCGCCAGATCCTGGACAACGGCGTCTGGCACCAGAACGCCAGCCTCATACAGCTGCTTGGTCTGTGTCCGCTGCTGGCAGTGACCACGACGCTGGTCAATGGGGTGATGCTTTCCCTGGCGACGATCATCGTCATGGCGGTGGCCAACGTTGCCGTCGCGTCGCTGCGCAACCTGATTCCGCACGAGATTCGCATTCCGGTCTTCATCCTCGTCGTGGCCGCACTGGTGACCGTCGTCGACCTGATCTTCAACGCCTACTTTCACGAGCTGTACCTGGTCCTTGGCATCTTCATCCCGCTGATCGTCACCAACTGCATCGTCCTCGCGCGGGTCGAAGCTTTTGCCAACAAGAATCCCCCTCTCCAATCGCTCCTTGACGGTGTTTTCATGGGTATCGGTTTGCTGTGGACCCTGGCCCTGCTCGGCGGCTTGCGCGAGCTGATCGGCGGTGGCACGCTGTTTGCGGGAATCGACATGGTCTTTCCCGGCGTCCACGGGCTGCAACTGCTGCCTGCCGACTACCCGGGCTTCCTGCTCGCCGTTCTGCCGCCGGGTGCTTTCATTCTTCTTGGCTTGCTGATCGCCTGGAAGAACTGGGCCGAAGCGCGCGCCGCGGCGCGCAAGCCCGATGCCGGGTCCGACCATCGGTCGCCGCTGCCCGTCGCTGACGGTGTCTGAGCAGCGCCGGATTTCTCCCGCTCCAGGTTTGCCGATGAACAGCCAGCAGCGGCAGGAGCTCTTCGAGCGCTTACGCGCGGCCAATCCCGAGCCGACCACCGAGCTCGAGTACGCGACGACCTTCCAGTTGCTGGTGGCCGTCATCCTGTCGGCGCAGGCCACCGACAAGAGCGTCAACCTGGCCACCCGCCGGCTCTTCGCCGATGCGCCGACGCCAGCGGCGATGCTGGCCCTGGGCGAGGAGGGTCTGGCCGCGTACATCAACCGCATCGGTCTTTACCCGAGCAAGGCGCGCAACGTCATCGCCACCTGTCGGCAACTGGTCGAGCTCTACGGCGGCGAAGTGCCGCCCTCGAGGGCGGCGCTCGAAGCCTTGCCGGGAGTCGGTCGCAAGACGGCCAACGTGGTCCTCAATACCGCCTTTGGCGAAGCGACGATCGCCGTGGACACGCACATCTTCCGCGTTGCCAACCGCAGCGGACTGGCTCCCGGCAAGACGCCGCTGGCGGTCGAGCACGAGCTTCTCAAGCGCGTTCCCGCCGAGTTTCGCCAATCGGCGCATCACTGGCTGATCCTGCACGGGCGCTACGTGTGCAAGGCGCGCAAGCCGGAATGCTGGCGCTGCGCGATCGCCGACCTGTGCGCGTGGTCCGGGAAGGCCGATCCTTGCGCAGCGCAGCGGCCATGAGCGTCGCCAGCGCGCTGGTCTCGGGCAACGATGCGCTGCCCGCGCTGGCCGAAGAGGCGCTCGCGAAGGCGCTCGCCAGGAGCGGCGCCAGCCATGCCACGGGGGTGCTGCTCTTCCTCACTCCGGACTTCTCCCGCTGCGCGCAGCAGACGGTCAGCGCCGTGGCCCGGGCCGCCCAGTGCACCGAGGTCGCCGGTGGCATCGCCGCCGGTGTCTTCAGCGAGCACGGCTGGGTGATCGATCGACCTGCGGCAGCCGTCATGGTCTTCGCCGGCGGTCTGTCGCTGGATCATCGCGAAGGCGGCGCGCCAGCGGGCGAAGCGCATCGGGAAGCATTCATGAGCTATGCCGGGGGCAGTTTTCCGTATCCCTGGGGGGACGCGACGAAGCGCCGCTTCGGCGGCAGCTTCGCTGGCAGCACTGGCGGCAGCGCGCCCACCGTCTGGCAGCACAGCCGTCTGGCGGCAAGCTGTAGCGTGCGCGTGCACGGAGCGCGGGTCGACATCGGCGTATCGAGCGGCTGGAGCCTGCTCGCCGAGCCGCGGCGGATAGAGCGCAGTCGCGCTTACGATCTGCTCTCGCTGGGGGGTGAAAGCGCGCTCGACAGCCTGCTCGGTGCCCTGCCAGCCGACCTGCGCGAGCAGGGGCCGCCGCCGCTGGCCGCACTGTCTGCGCTGCTGATCGACGAGGAGAGTGGCGCCAACCGGGACGCATTCAGTGCCGCTGGCCGGCATTCGATCGCCATTCTCTCGGCCAACGCGGCGGATCGCTCGCTGACCCTGGCCGAAGGGACGAGGCCGGGGCAAAGGCTGGCCTGGGCGATTCGCCGGCCACAGTCGGCCGAGGACGACATGCGTCGCAGCGTCGAGCAACTGGCCGCCGTTGTGGCAGAACCGGTTGCCGGCCTGGTTTTCTCGTGCATCGGTCGCGGTCCGTACTTTCATGGCGCCCATGAACCTGAGCTTGACTGCCTGCGCCGGGCGTTTCCCGGTCTGCCGCTGTTGGGCGTTTACGGAACCGGGCAAATCGCGGCCTGCGCAGCGGGCGGCAATCGTTCGCTGCACAATGCCGTGGTCACCGCCCTGATCAGCAACTCGTCCCGGAGGTCCAGTGTTCAATCCCAGTCGTGAGCAGGTACGGCAGTTTTTCTGCGCCGCCTGGCGCAAGCATCTCGATCGCGCCATCCTCGAGGGCGCCGAAGTCACGGCCGCCGACCTGATCGTCGAGCACCCGGAATATCATGCGCTGCTCGAAAATCCCGAGCGGGCGGTCGAGCAGGAGTTCGCGCCCGAGAACGGGCAGATGAATCCCTTCCTGCACCTCTCGCTGCACCTCGCCGTCGCCGAGCAGATCAGCATCGATCAGCCGCCGGGCATACGTGCCGCTTACCAGGCGCTGCGCGGGCGGCTCGAAGTCCATGACGCCGAGCACGCCATCCTCGAGTGCCTCGGCGAGGCGCTGTGGCGCTCGCAGCGCGACGGCAGCGCCATCGACGGTGTCGCCTACCTCGACTGCGTGCGGCGTGCCGCCGGCGCCTGAGGCGCAGCAGGGTGCCGCAGCGAACCCGGCGTGCGGACTTTGCGCGTAGAATCGACGGGTCGCTTCGAGAGGAAGATTCCCCATGCGCTTTTCCGGCTCCGACAAATACGTCACGACCGGTGACCTGACGCTGGCGGTCAATGCCGCCGTCACCCTGCAGCGACCGCTGCTGATCAAGGGTGAGCCGGGTACTGGCAAGACGATGCTGGCCGAAGAGGTTGCCGCCGCGCTCGGGCGGCCACTCTTCCAGTGGCACATCAAGTCGACGACCAAGGCGCAGCAGGGGTTGTACGAATACGACGCCGTTTCCCGCCTGCGCGATTCGCAGCTCGGTGAGGCCAAGGTCGCCGACATCGGCAGCTACATTCTGAAGGGCGTGCTCTGGCAGGCCTTCGAATGCGAGACGCCGTCGGTGGTGCTGATCGACGAGATCGACAAGGCGGACATCGAGTTTCCCAACGACCTGCTGCGCGAACTCGACCGCATGGAGTTCTTCGTCTACGAGACGCGCCAGAACGTTCGTGCGCGTCACCGGCCGGCGGTGTTCATCACCTCGAATAACGAAAAGGAACTGCCCGACGCTTTTCTGCGCCGCTGTTTCTTCCACTACATCAAGTTCCCCGACCGGGAGACGATGAAGCAGATCGTCGACGTCCATTTCCCGGGACTGAAGCCGGCCCTGCTGCGCGAGGCGCTGGAAGTGTTCTTCGATCTGCGCGAGATCCCCGGTCTGAAGAAGAAGCCGTCGACGTCGGAACTGCTCGACTGGCTCAAGCTGCTGCTCGCCGAGGACATCCCGCCGGAAGCGCTGCGCAGCAAGGACAACAAGAGCGCCATCCCGCCGCTGCACGGGGCGCTGCTGAAGAACGAGCAGGACGTCCACCTCTTCGAACGGCTGATCTTCATGGCCCGCCAGAATCGCTGAGCGCTGACAGCCGCTTCGGCTGAACGATAGCCACCATGCTGATCGATTTCTTCCTGCATCTCAAAGAGAACCGGCTGCCGGTGTCGATCAAGGAGTTCCTGGCCTTGCTCGAAGCCCTGCAGCAGCACGTCATCGAGCACAGCCTCGACGACTTCTACGTCCTCTCGCGCGCGATTCTGGTCAAGGACGAGACGCACTTCGACAAGTTCGACCGCGCCTTCGGCGAGTACTTCAAGGGCGTCGAAGCACTGCCCGGCATGGAAGCACTGATCCCCGAAGACTGGCTGCGGCAGGCGGTGAAGAAACACCTCACCGACGCCGAACGCGCCAAGCTCGAAAAACTCGGCTGGGACAAGCTGATGGAGACTTTCAAGAAGCGGCTCGCCGAACAGAAGGAACGTCACTCCGGCGGCAGCAAGTGGATAGGCAGCGGTGGCACTTCGCCCTTCGGGCACGGCGGCACCCATCCCGAAGGGATCCGCGTCGGCGGCAAGAGCGAGAACCGCTCGGCGGTCAAGGTCTGGGAGAAACGCGAGTATCGCAACCTCGACGACAGCGTCGAACTGGGCACACGCAACATCAAGGTCGCCCTGCGCCGGCTGCGCCGTTTTGCCCGCCAGGGCGCGGCCGAGGAACTGGACCTCGAAGGCACCATCGCCGGCACCGCGCGCAACGCCGGCTGGCTCGATCTGCGCCTGCGGCCCGAGCGCCACAACGCCGTCAAGGTGCTGCTGTTTCTCGATATCGGTGGCTCGATGGACGATCACATCCGCGTCTGCGAGGAGCTGTTCTCGGCCTGCCACAGCGAATTCAAGCACCTCGAGTACTACTACTTCCACAACTGCGTCTACGAATACCTGTGGAAGGACAATCGCCGCCGCCACAGCGAGCGTATCGACACCCACGACGTGCTGCACCGGTACGGCAACGACTACAAGCTGATCTTCGTCGGCGACGCAGCGATGAGCCCCTACGAGATTCTGCAGCCCTGGGGCAGCGTCGAATACAACAACGCCGAGCCGGGCGCCACCTGGCTGCGCCGGCTGACCGACACCTGGCCGCACGCGATCTGGCTCAACCCCGAGTCCGAGCACGCCTGGCAGTACCGCCAATCGACGTCGCTGATCCACAACCTGATGGGCGGGCGCATGTTCCCGCTGACGCTCGACGGGCTGGAGCGGGGGATGCGGCTGCTCAGCAAGTAGGCGCGGCGGTGCTGTCCGGCCTGCCGCGCCGGGGCGATGGGCGTCGCGGTCGACCGCCTGCGCTTGACAGTACCGAGGACGCTGCAGATACTCGTCGGCAGCCTTTGTCATTCCCGATTTTCCCACCTTCATTCCTGCGATCGCCATGACCTATCGTCCGCCCACCAGCATTCTCGAAGTGTTGCAGAAGATCGAGTACGAAGAGGCGCTGCCGGCTGGCGATGAGCGCTACGTCGAGACGCAGGAAGCGCGTGGCAGCGAACGAACTTTTTCGCGACTGGCACGCAAGTTCGGCTGGGACCCGGCCAGCGACGCTTTCTTCCCGCCTGGCGACAAGCACGCCTTGTTTTTCGGCCATATCGGCAGCGGCAAGACCACCGAACTACGCCGTTACGCCGAACGCCTGAACGCTTCGCGGCGCTATTACGTCGTCGAGGTCGATGTGCTGGTCAAGCTCGACCGCAACAATCTGCAATATTCCGAAGCCTTGATGGCGATGGCCGAGACGCTGCTCGAGCGTCTGCTCGGCGACGGCCATTCGCTGGACGACGCCGCCTTGCGGCCGGTGCGCGAGTGGTTCGAGACCGCCATCAAGATACGCTCCACGCAACGAGAAGCGAGCGCCGAGGTCAAGGCCGGCGCGAAAGCCGGTGGTGGCATTCCCGGACTGGTCACGCTGTTCGCCAACTTCACCGCGGCAGTAAAGACCGGCACCAGCCAGAAGAACGAATGGCGCCAGGAAATCCGCAATCGGTTCACGACGCTCGCCGCCGCCTTCAGCCAGCTGATCCGTGCTGCGGAGGCCGAACTGCAGAGCTGCGGCCGCGCGGAGCGCGTCCTGTTCCTGGTCGACGGCACCGACAAGATGCGTGGCGAGGACACCCAGCAGTTCTTCGTTCTCGACGCCGAACAGCTGCTGGCCATCCAGACGCTGGCGATCTACACCGCGCCCCTGCATCTCAAGTACGACGGTCGGCTCGGGGGCAAGCTCGATGCCGACATGGTGCTGCCGATGATCAAGCTGCACGAGCGCGACGGCAGCCGCTGTGAAGCCGGCTGGACGGCGCTGACCCGTCTGCTCCTGCTGCGCGCCGATCGTCGACTTTTTGCCGCCGACACTGACAGTGAGCAACTGGTCGAACATAGCGGCGGACATCCGCGCGAGCTGCTGCGCCTGCTTCGTCTGTGCTGCGAGCTTGCTGATGGCTTGATCGACGACGCCGTCGTGCAGCGGGCCATCGCCCAGCTGGCCGCCGATTACCGTTACTTCCTCAAACCTGCCGACTACGCATTGCTCGCGTCCGTCGACGCAGATCCGGCGCAGGGCGGCAACGACGAGCCCGCGCAGGAACTGCTGCACCGCCTGGCGTTGATGCAGTACAACGACGGCAGGTGGCGGCGCAGCCATCCGGTTGTGCGTACGCTGGAAGGCTACCAGCTTGCCCAAGCGGCCCTGGCGGTGAGGCCCGCAATGCCGGTAACGGCGGTCAATTCCGCCGTTCCGCCGCGTTAGGGCGGCATCGGCGCTGCACGGATGGCCGCTGCCGACTTCGAGATCGAACGCCTTCGGCTGCAGGCCGCCGGCAGCTTGCCGGCGCATTGCTTCGATGATTTTCAGCGCCTGTCGCGAACACTGCTGCATGGGCCAGCCTTCCAGTGGTTGCTGGTTGATGCGCCGCACGAGTTGCTGCGCAAGCAGGTGATGGCCGCGCTCGACGGTGTCCTGCACGCTGCCGGCCTGCAGATAAACCGCTTGCCGCTTGGACGCCGCATTGCCGACGTCGCGACTCTGGAGAAGCGGCTGCTCAAGAACGCCGGCAAAGCGGCCGTGGTGCATGTCATCGGTTCGCAGGGCTGGTTCGACGCGGCCCGCTGGGACGCTTTCAACGTGCGCCGCGAGCGCATCGCTGCCGAAGTGCGCGCCCGGCTGGTGTTCTGGCTCGACGCCGAAGCGATCGCCCTGGCGTCGCACGGCGCCCCCGATCTCTGGGCCTGGCGTGGCGGCGTGTACGCTTTCACCCCGCTTCGTTCCACAGGGCTCCTCCGTACGGATACCGTTGGCGGCGACGCGCCCTTCGTTCCGCACCGGGACGGCCCCGATGTCCGCTCGATGAGCGAGCGCCGTCGCCGCATCGCCGACATTCGCGCCTGGCTGGACAGTCACGGGTCAGCGGCTGACGATCTCATCGTCGCGCCCCTCGAGGAACTCGGCCGACTGCTCCACGCCGTGGGCGATTACGATGCGGCGCTGGCGCATTGGCGTGAGCGCGAGTTGCCGTTGCACCGCCTGCGCGGTGATGACCGCAGAGTGGCGGTGACGCAAGGCAAGATTGCCGATGTGCTGCAGGTGCGGGGGCAGTTGGACGAGGTGCTGCGCATCCGCCGCGAGGAACAGCTTCCGGTCTACGAGCGCCTGGGCGATGCACGCTCGGTGGCGCTGACGCAAGGCGGTATAGCCGACGTTCTGGAGGCACGCGGGCAGTCGGACGAGGCACTGCGCATCCGCCGCGAGGAAGAGTTGCCGGTCTATGAGCGTCTGGGCGATGAGCGCGAGAGGGCGGTGACTCAAGCCAAGATTGCCGACGTGCTAGAGGCGCGGGGGCAGTTGGACGAGGCGCTACGCATTCACCGCGAGGAATTGGTCCCGGTGTTCGAGCGTCTGGGCGATGTCCGTGCGCGGGCGGTGACGCAAGGCAGGATTGCCGACGTGCTGGAGGCGCGGGGGGAGTTAAACGAGGTGCTGCGCATCCGCCGCGAGGAACAGCTGCCGGTGTTCGAGCGCCTAGGTGATGTGCGTGAGAGGGCGCTGACTCAAGCCAGGATTGCCGACGTGCTGGAAGCGCGGGGGCAGTTGGGCGAGGCGCTGCGCATCCGCCGCGAGGAATTGCTGCCGGTGTTCGAGAGCCTGGGCGATGTACGCTCAATGGCGCTGACGCACGGCGGGATAGCCGACGTGCTGGAGGCGTGGGGGCAGTGGGACGAGGCACTGCGCATCCGCCAGGAGGAAGAACTGCCGGTCTACGAGCGCCTGGGGGACGTGCGTGCGCGGGCGGTGGTGCGCTGGAAGATCGCGCTGCAGCTCTTGGGTCGCGCCGAAAGTGCGTCGCTAGCTGAAGCAAGGCAACTGCTTGAAGCGGCCTACGCGGACCTGTCGCGTATGGGGCTGCCCGAGGCGCAGGTGCTGGCCGAGCAAATGCGCGAGCGAGGATTGACCGTCGTGCCTTCGACCTGAGGGTCGCCGACTCGCCACAAGCGCGAAGGTCGCCCGCTTCGGGACGGCAATGACGACAAGTCGATCTTCGTCGGCGACGCAGCGATGAGCCCCTACGAGATTCTGCAGCCCTGGGGCAGCGCCGAGTGTAACAACGCAACAACGCCGAGCCGGGCGCCACCTGGCTGCGCCGGCTGACCGACACCTGGCCGCACGCGATCTGGCTCAACCCCGAGTCCGAGCACGCCTGGCAGTACCGCCAATCGACGTCGCTGATCCACAACCTGATGGGCGGGCGCATGTTCCCGCTGACGCTCGACGGGCTGGAGCGGGGGATGCGGCTGCTCAGCAAGTAAGCGCGGCGGCTCGCTCGCCGCGGATTTGCCCGCGTAGTTCCACCCGACTCCGCAGCGTCTCGCCGGCTGTGCAGACGGCTCGCGCCCGTCTTCGCCGTACCCTTCGCTTGCCGACCGGATCGCCGACCTTCCCCGCGCGTTCGCGTCCTGAGAACGCGCCCGCAATCCGCCCCAGTGCATGTTGAACGCATGAACCGGAATTCTGGAAGTATGGAAATGAAGGCCGGAAACCCGGCCCTTCCGGCGCCTCCCCGAGAACGTTCCAATGTCATGATCCTTGGAAAACCGGCGAAGGATTGCACGCCTGCGGAAGACTTCCGAAAACGCCGTGCAACTCGATGATAAAAAACAATTAATATTATGTAGTGACGATTAACTCTGGCAGTTATTGCGGGTTTTACGCCACCATCGCGGTTGAAAACGTTTAGCCAGAAGTTCTCTGGCCATGGCATTTCATCGAGAGATCCTGTTAATCGGCTTAAGATTCCTGGGCGCAGCAGTTGCCGGCCAATAAACATGCATAAAGCATCGGTCGGCAATAAGAAACATGCGCAAAAACAGCATGTTGAATAACAACTCTGAGCTGTTGTGCTTTCCTTGAAGTTTTTGAAGTACGCGTTTGGCATGTTCTTGCGGGCTTGTCGAAAAAACTTGCGCCGGTTATTGGTCAGGCCAATTTTTATTATTATTTCCTGCACCTGTGGGGCTTGTCAGACAAAATTTTTCTGATAGTCTTTGTCCCTCAAATGCTTTCCGTCGCACTGAAGTCTTTGATCTGCATCTAGAGACTTCAAAAAATTTCCCACCCTTGGAGAATCCCAAATGACTTCGAAATCGATGTTGTTGAGCGTCAGTCTTGCCGTCGCCGGCGCCCTTGCTTCCGGCGCTGTTTCCGCACGCACCGAGATCCAGAACAAGGGATCCGATACCCTGGTCAACGTTGCCCAGTCGTGGGCCGAGCAATACGGCAAGATCAATCCGAATGTGGCCGTTGCCGTTTCCGGCGGCGGTTCGGGCACCGGTATTGCAGCGATGATCAACGGCACCGTGGACATCGCCAATTCCAGCCGCAAGATGAAAGACAAGGAAATCGCCGAGGCCAAGGCCAAGGGCCACGATCCGGTCGAGCACGTCGTTGGCTACGATGCCCTGGCCATCTTCGTACACAAGAACTTCCCCGGCGATTCGATGACCATCACCGACCTGGCCAAGATCTACGGACGCGGCGGCGGAGCGACCAAGTGGAGCGATCTGGGAATCACCATTCCGGGTTGCAAGGACGAGATCGTCGTCGTCAGCCGGCAGAACAACTCGGGAACCTACGCCTACTTCCAGGAGGCCGTTCTCGGTGAGAAGGGCAAGTTCCGCCAGGGAACGCTGGACATGCACGGCTCGAAGGACGTTGCCGACCTGGTCGAGAAGACGCCTTGCGCGATCGGCTACAGCGGCCTGGCCTACGCCACCGACCACCTGAAGGCGTTGTGCATCGCACCCGAGAAAGGCAAGCCCTGCGTCAAGCCGACCGAGGATACCGCTTTCGACGGCACCTACCCGATCGCCCGTCCGCTGTTCATGTACACCGATGGTCAGCCGAAGGCCGATACCAAGAAGTACATGGACTGGATCAAGAGCGACGTCGGCCAGTGCATCGTGGCCAAGGAAGGCTACGCGCCGATCAAGAAAGTCACCTGCAAGTAATCCATTCTTGATGCCGGGCACGGGGACGCTGCCGTTCCCGTGCCCGTTCTGCAACCTGTTGTCCGTTAGCGCTGTGGGGAGCCGCAACCGATGAGCCATTATGAAGAACGTCTCGAGAGAGACCTGTCCCGAATCAAACAACAAGCGACCCTGCTGGCCAAGCGCGTCGACGAGGCCCTCGGCACGGCGGTGCGCGCGCTGCTCACCGGAGACGACAAACTGGCCTACGCAACCGTCCTGGGCGATCAGCGGATCAACGCCGAAAACCGCAAGCTGGACAAGATGTGCCACGCCTTCATCGGCGTCCATCTGCCAAGCGCCGGGCATCTGCGCCTGATGACGGCGATGATTCACGCCAATGTCGCGCTCGAACGCGTCGGCGACTACGCGGTGACCATCGCCCGCGAGTCGGTGCATCTGGCCAAGCGGCCTGACGCGCTGATCAAGCGCGAGGTCGAACTGCTTGCCGGCGAGTCACGGCAGATGTTCAAGCAGGCGGTTTGCGCCTTCATCGACGGCAACGCCGAGAAGGCCAGGGCGACGATGATCATGGCCGATCAGGTCGAGCGGACCTTCGACGTCGTCTTCGCCGATCTGGTCACCGAAGGGGAAAACTTCAGCATCGAGGATCTCTTCGCCTACCTGGGCGTTTTCAATTCGCTCGAGCGCGTTTCCGACCAGGCCAAGAACATCTGCGAGGAGACGGTATTCGCGGTCACCGGGCAGACCAAGGCGAGCAAGGTCTTTCGCATCCTCTTCCTCGACGAGGACAACAGCGTCCTCGGTCCGATTGCCGAGACCGTCGCCCGCAAGAATTTCCCCGAGGGGGGCGAATTCCGCAGCCTCGGCCGTCGCGCCGGTACGACGGCGCCGGAGGTGGTCAGCCTGCTGCAGGAGAGCGGTGTCGATCTGGCCCGCCATCAGTCAAAAGCAATCAACCTGAGCCTTCGCGATCTTGCCGATTTTCACGTCATCGTCAGCCTGCAGGGTCCGGTCAAGTCCTACGTCGAAAACATTCCGTTCCACACCGCGGCGCTGGAGTGGGACGTCGGCGGTCCCGTAGCCGCGGAGCTTACGGGCGACCAGCAGCGCGAGCGCTACGAGGCGCTGACGCGCGAGATCGCCATGCAGGTGAGCAGCCTGATGACCACCCTGCGGGGCGAGGAGGCCGACTGACATGGCCAACAGCAACACTGTACCCGGCGCCGCTGTGGCTGCCGGGGGGGCGGGCGCGTTCGATCGTCGCGATTCTGACTGGTACGTAGACAAGGCGGTTCAGGGCCTTGTGTTCCTCTGCGGCATCTCGGCGATCGTCTTCGTCCTGGGAATCTTCATCTTCGTCTTCAAGGAAGGTGTCGGCTTCATCTTCCACCACATGAACGTCCGCGAGTTCTTTCTCACGCCGTACTGGTTCCCGAGCGACGCCGACGACCCCGAATACGGGATCCTGGCGTTGATGGCCGGGACGGCCAGCGTCACCGGTCTGGCGATGCTGGTCGCCGTGCCTTTTTCGCTCGGCGCGGCGATCTACATCGCCGAGTTTGCCAGCGGCAAGACGCGCGAAACGCTGAAAGTGCTGGTCGAACTGCTGGCGGCGATTCCGTCGGTGGTCTGGGGTTTCATCGGCCTGGTGATCATGAATCCATTGATCATCAAGTGGTTCGACGTGCCGGTGGGTCTGTGCGTGCTCAACGCGGGCATCATCCTTGGTTTGATGGCCGCGCCGATCATGACCTCGATCGCCGAGGATGCGCTCAAGGCGGTTCCCGATCGCTACCGCGAAGCTGCCGAGGCGATGGGCGCGACGCGCTGGCAGGTGACCTACAAGGTGGTGCTGCCGGCGGCCAAGAACGGCCTCCTCGGTGGCGTTCTGCTCGGTGTCGGACGTGGTTTCGGGGAGACGATGGCCGTTCTGATGGCCACCGGACACGCGGTCAATATTCCCGACAGCGTCTTCGACTCGGTGCGCGCGCTGACCGCCACCATCGCCGCGGAGCTGGGTGAAACGGTGGTGGGCGGCGAGCACTATCAGGCGCTGTTCACCATCGGCATTCTGCTCTTCCTGGTCACCTTCACCGTCAACCTGACCGCCGATCTGATCGTGCGCGGAATTCGCAAGGGGTAGAAAATGACAACTGCCAACGCAGCCCTGTTCCAGGCGAGCAGCCTGAATCACCGTAATGCCAGGGTCCAGAGCCTCTATCGAATGCTCTTCGGTTTGATGACCCTGATGTTGATTGCGCCGGTACTGATCATTCTCGGAACCCTGATCCACAAGGGCGGCGGGGCGATCTCCTGGGAGTTTCTGTTTACCGCGCCGACCGACGGCATGCGTACCGGCGGCGTGCTGCCAGCGCTGCTGGGCACCGTCTGGCTGGTGATGGTCGCCCTCTTGCTGTCGGTTCCGATCGGCATCTTCGCGGCCATCTACCTCAGCGAGTACGCCGGCGACAACTGGTTCACGCGGGTGATCAATCTGGCGATCATCAACCTGGCCGGCGTGCCGTCGATCGTGCATGCCCTGTTCGGGCTCGGCGCCTTCGTCATCTTCTTCAAGTTCGGGACGAGCATTCTGGCAGCGAGCATGACGCTGGCGGTGATGACCATGCCCGTGGTCATCGTCGCCACCCGAGAATCGCTGCAGTCGGTGCCGCTGGCGTTTCGCGAGGCCTGCTGGAACATGGGAGCGACGCGCTGGCAGACCATCCGCAAGGTGGTGCTGCCGAACTCGATCACCGGCATCCTGACCGGCGTGATCCTCGAGGTTTCGCGCACCGCCGGCGAGACCGCACCGATCATGTTCACCGGCGCGGTGTTCTTCACGCCCTTCCTGCCGCAAAGCGTGTTTGACCAGACCATGGCCTTGTCGCTGCACCTGTTCGTCGCCGCGACCCAGGTTCCGGGCATCGCCGAGGAGGTCCCGTTCGGCGTCGCTCTGGTCCTCATCGGACTGGTGTTGCTGATGAACAGCGCGTCGATCGCGTTTCGCATGTGGCTCAGGGGGAAGAAGAAATGGTAAGTCAAAGCGCTCTCGAACGAGTGGAGCTTGCCGGTCAGGACGGCGCCGCTTCCGCGGCGCCGCGGATCAAGCTGGCGGTCAAGGACCTGACCATCAGTTACGGCAAGGCAGCGGCGTTGAAGGACGTCAACCTGGAGATTCGCGAGCACGAGATCTTCGGCATCATTGGCCCCGCCAATGCCGGCAAGACCTCGTTCCTCAAGGCGGTCAACCGCATGGACGTCTTCAACACGGGAATGCACGTGGCCGGCGAAATCCGCTTCAACGGACTCGATACCCGCCACCTGAAAAACGTCTATGCGCTGCGCAGTCGCATCGGTGTCGTCTTTCCGCTGCCGGTCGGCCTGCCGATGACGGTCTATGAGAACGTTGCCCTGTCGCCGCGCCTGCGGGGGATCAAGAACAAGGCCGAGCTGGACGTGATCGTGCAGCGCTGTCTGACGCGAGCGGCCCTCTGGGACGAGGTCAAGGATCGTCTGCATGCGCTTGGCAGCCTGCTTTCCGGCGGCCAGCAGCAGCGCCTGACGATCGCCCGGGCCTTGTCGCAGGAGCCCGATCTGTTGATGCTCGACGAGTTCTCGATTGCCGTCGACCCGGTGACCACGATGCGCATCGAAGATGTGCTCAAGGAGCTGCGCCGGGAGGTGACCATCATCCTGGTCACCAACCTGGTGCAGCAGGCGCGGCGCCTGGCCGACCGCACGGCGTTCTTCCTGAATGGCGAGTGCGTCGAGGTCGGCGTGACCGAGGATCTGTTCACCGGTGAGGTGAAGGATCGGCGCACCCGCGACTACGTAGAGGGACGATTCGGCTGAGCCCGGCTGCCTAGCTGGCGCCCTGTTGCCGCGGCGGCCGGGCGCCGGCTTTCGCGCCAGGCGACGCCGCTTGCCACTGAATTGACTTGAATGCCAACGAAGGACATAACGAGATGACCGCCGTCCAAGCCGCTGCTCTGCAGCAGCCAGTTCCAGAATACGCGATCGATACCAAAAAACTGAACCTCTGGTACGGAACTTTCCAGGCTCTGTACGACGTGGACCTGCGCGTCCGCCAGGGCATGATCACCTCGATGATCGGGCCCTCGGGATGTGGCAAGAGTACCTATCTGCGCAGCGTCAACCGCATCAACGAGCGTCTCGGCTACGTGCGCATCGAGGGCAGTATCGACGTCATGGGCCAGAATATCTACGACCCGGGCGTCGAACTGATCCAGGTGCGCAAGCAGGTGGGGATGGTTTTCCAGCGTCCCAATCCGCTGCCCATTTCGATTCGCGACAATATTCTTTTCAGTCACCGTCTGCACGCCAAGGGCGGCGGTGACGTACACCAGGGCACTGCGGACGAAATCGTCGAGGAGTCCCTGCGCACCGTGTTGCTGTGGGACAAGGTCAAGGATCGACTCAAGCGCAAGGCGACCGAGCTGTCGCTGGAAGAGCAGCAGAAGCTGTGTATCGCTCGTCTGCTACCCGTGAAGCCGAAGCTGTTGCTGATGGACGAGCCCTGTTCGGCCCTCGATCCGAAGGGTACCGAAGCGGTCGAGGAGTTGCTCTGGGAACTGCGCGGCCAGTACACAATACTCATCGTCACCCACAACATGGCGCAGGCCCGTCGTGCCAGCGAGGAATGCATCTTCATGTTGATGGGCAAGGTGGTCGAGCATGCGCTTACCGAGCAAATGTTCGTGACACCGCTACACAAGGAGACCTCCGACTATATCGAAGGCCGTTACGGTTGAGCCTACGGTTTGCGCGCAACAAGGCAACGCCCGGCCCGCCGGGCGTTGTGCCGTGGGGGGGCGCTGCCGCTGGCTTGCCAAGGCGGGAGAAAGTGCTAGACTCGCTGCCGTTTGCCGACCGTCGTCAAACCACCGCCAAGTCACTTTCCGGCGCCACCGGGCGTCGCTCAACCGGAGGAATCAGCATGGGCCTTTTCGATTTCGTCAAGGAAGCAGGCGAGAAGCTTTTTCGCTCCCAGGATGCACAAGTCGCGTCGGATGCGGTGACCAATGCGCCCAACGACGATGCGGCCAAAGCCAAACTGGACCAGATGAACCGTGTCGCTGGCGATGCCATTGAGGCTTACGTCAACGCGCAGGGCTTGACGGTAACCGGGCTGACCGTGACCTTTGACGGTGGCAGTGGGGCGGCGACCGTTTTCGGTGTCGCCGCTGATCAGACCAGCAAGGAGAAAGTCCTCCTGTGCTGTGGCAACGTCAGCGGCGTCGCCCGGGTCAACGACATGCTTTCGGTCGACCAGAGCGCGCCGGAAGCCCTCTTCTACACCGTGGTCGCCGGCGACAATCTGTCGAAGATCTCGAAGCTGCACTACGACAATCCGAACAAGTACATGCTCATCTTCGAGGCCAACAAGCCAATGCTCGGTCACCCGGACAGGATCTATCCCGGCCAGATGCTGCGCATTCCTCCCCCCTGATCCGGGCCGGCGGCGCGCTGCGCGCTCAGGGCTGGCGTGCCGCGGGGTCGGCCTGTGGCTGGCGGGGCGCCGCCAGTCTTTCGAGCATGGCGCGCACGGCCTTGATCTGCACGCCACCCTGGGTGGCGTAGTCGCTGCCCGAATAGCCCCACCAGTCCCAGCAGCCGAAGGGATTGTTCAGCCACTGCCAGGATCCGAGCGCCAGGCCATAGCGCGGTTCCACCTGCGGATAGAGGACGATGATGCGATTGCTGTCCGCCCAGCGGTTGTAGCCGGCGCCATCGACGAAGCGGCGGCCGATCTGCGCCGTGCTCTGACGACAGCCATGGAAGACGACATGCACCCTGCAGGCATTGCTGTGGCAGGCCTGCGGCACGAAAGCGTAAGCGGCGTCTGCCAGTCCGGCGTCGATCGCTTTGCCGGCGACGAAGGCGCCCTGATCGAAGCGCAGCATTTCGCCGCTGAGGGTCGATGCCGCCGGCCGTAGTCGGCCCAGCAGATAGCCGAGCATCTCGCCGGCGGCGTCGAAGTCGCCGCAGCGGTTGATGAACGGCGATTGCTCGCTGCCGCAGGGATTGGCTGCCGGGGCGACGATCGAAATCATGGCGTGCCCGGCCTCCGGCAGCTTGACGAAGCGAATCGCCGACGGGGCTATCCACTGGCCATAGAAAGCGGCCAGCCGCTCCATCACCGTGGTGTCAACGATGCTGTCCCTGCCGCCTGAGAACAGCCACACGCGGTCGTCGCTCAGGTGCTCCAGAGGATCTATGCGGCCCGCGCCGGCAATTGCTTCAGCCCTGGCGCGCAGTTCGTCCAGCGACGGCAGCGCTGCCCACCACGAGGGCGCCATGCACTGGGTGAGCGCTCGCCGGATCGATCCTTCGGCACAGTAATACGGGCCGCCCGCGATTACGCCGGCGCCGCTGACCAGCTGCGCGTGCGCGACCTGAAACTGCACCGCCATGAACGCCCCCGACGAGATGCCGGAGACGGTCAGGCCGCTCAATTCGGCGCCCAGCGCCGGCAGAGGCGGCGGTGCTTCCGCTGCGCGGGCGTGGCCGGTGCTCAGCACGAGGACGAGAGCCGTGGCGGCAAGGCTGCGCCAGAGGGTATTCGCGGTGGCCATGGTGGTTGCCGGGGAATGACGATGAAAACGGCGACCGGCAAATGCTAGCAGATCGCCTTGCCAACGACCAGCGCGGCTGGCGGCGACCGCCCGCCCGATGGCTCGCCGGCCTGCAGCGGCGGTGCCTTGTTTGATCGCCGTGGGGCCCCTAAACTACGCCCTTGCTCACTCTCCGCCGCGGCTGTCGCGGATCGCCATGCGCCAGTCCCCAGTCGCCATCGACTCGAAACTTCCCTGGGTCGGGACCACCATCTTCACGGTGATGTCGAAGCTCGCCGCCGACTGCGGCGCGATCAACCTGTCGCAGGGGTTTCCCGATTTTCAGGCCGAAGCGGCGCTTTTCGACGCCACCCTGCAGGCGATGAGCGCGGGGCGCAACCAGTATCCGCCAATGGCGGGCGTGGCCGAACTGCGCACGGCGATCGCCGACAAGGTGGCGGCGCTCTATGGCGCCGACTGCGACGCCGAAGACGAAATCACGGTGACCGCCGGTGCCACGCAGGCGATCTTCACGGCGATCGCCGCCTTCGTGCGCGGCGGCGACGAGGTGATCGTCTTCGAGCCGGTCTACGACAGCTACGTGCCGGCGATCGAAACGGTTGGTGGGAAGGCCGTTTACGCGGCGCTGCGCTTCCCGGACTACCGGCCGGACTGGGAGCAGGTCCGTTCGCTGCTCAGCCCGCGCACGCGGATGATCATCATCAATTCGCCGCACAACCCCACCGGCAGCCTGTTCGACGCCGACGATCTCGCGGCCCTGGCCGAACTGACGCGCGATACGAACATCGTGCTCCTGGCCGACGAGGTCTATGAACACATCGTTTTCGACGGCGCCCGGCACGAGAGCGTCGCCGCACATCCCGAACTGGCCGCGCGCAGCATCGTCGTGTCGTCTTTCGGCAAGACCTATCACATCACCGGCTGGAAGATCGGCTACGTGTTGGGTCCTCGCGAACTGATGCGCGAGTTTCGCAAGGTCCATCAGTTCAACGTGTTTACGGTCAACACGCCCTGCCAGCTGGGGATTGCCGAGTACATGCGCGACGCCTCGCGGCATCTCGGCCTGGCCGCGTTCTACGAAGGGAAGCGCGACTTCTTTCGCCGCCAGCTCGGCGCTTCGCGCTTCGAGCTGCTGCCCTGTCGCGGCACCTACTTCCAACTGGCGCGTTACGGCGCCATTTCCGACCTTCCCGACCAGGAGTTTGCCCGCTGGCTGACCCGCGAGGTGGGTGTGGCGGTGATTCCGGTGTCCGTATTCAATCACGACGGTCACGACGAGCGCGTCGTCCGTTTCTGTTTCGCCAAGCAGGAGGCGACGCTGGCCGCCGCCGGCGAAAGACTGCGCGGCGTTTGACAAGCATTCGCCGATGACCCCACAGTGGCCACACGATGCGCCTTCCTGGCCCAAGACAAAGGAGAAATGATGAGCATGATGCAGGAGTTCAAAGAGTTCGCGATGAAGGGCAACGTCATGGATCTCGCCGTCGGCGTGATCATCGGCGGTGCCTTCGGCAAGATCGTCGAATCCGTCGTCGCCGATCTGATCATGCCGGTGGTGGCGCTCATCATGGGCGGCAAGCTCGATTTTTCGGGCATGTTCCTGGTCCTGGGCACGGTGCCGGAAGGCGTCGCGACGACGCTGGACGCGCTGAGGAAGGCACAGGTTCCCGTCTTCGCCTACGGCAATTTCCTGACCATTCTGGTCAACTTCGTCATTCTTGCCTTCATCATATTCATGATGATCAAGCAGGTGAATCGCCTGAAGCGCAACGAGCCGCCGGCAGCCCCCGCCGCGCCACCGGAGGAGGTGCTGCTCCTGCGCGAGATTCGTGACAGTCTGAAAAAATAGTCAGCGGGTTCGCAAGGCGCCGCCATCTTGGCCGCCTGGCCCGGTGAGCCGCGGTCGCCGGCGTCAGTTTTCCTTTCCCTTGCGGGCGTCGCCGGCGACGACCAGCGTCAGCTGCCCGGGGTCGATGTACTTGCGGAAGGCGGTGTTGACCTGCTCCGGGGTCAGCGCCATCACCCGTGTCTCGAAGTCCTTCGAGTACAGCCAGTCATGGCCGAGGTCGAGCAGCGAAATCCAGCGTGCAGCGACCGCGCTGTCCTGCGAGCGAGCGACCGCGCGTGCTTCGAGGATTCCCTTCTTCGCCTCGGCGACCTCGTCGGCCGTGAAGCCGTCGCGGCGGGCGCGAGTCAGCTCCTCGAGGAAGGCCTGCTCGGCGCGAGCCAGGTTCTGTGGCGCGGCCATGGCGGCAAAGGACCAGGTCGACAGATTCTCCCGCATTCCCATCGACAGCGACGAGCCCGCGCTGTAGCTGAGGCCGTCTTTCTGGCGCAGGCGATCCATCAGCCGGCTTGACAGTCCGCTGCTGCCGCCAAATATGTTGTTCGCCACGTAGAGCGCCGGTGCGTCTTCGTCGTCGAAGCGCAGCGGCAGATCGAGACGCGCGCGCACGTAGCCGTTTTCCTTGTCGGGGGTGTCGATGGCGATGCGCTGCGCCGCCACTTCCCGAAACTCCCGATCGACGCGGGCGTAGGGTGATCGCGAGACGTAATCCGGAAAGAGCTGCCTGAGTTCCGCGGTGATCGCCGCTTCATCGAAGTCGCCGACGATGGCGATCTCACCGCGGGCAGTGCCCATCAGCTCGCGGTGATAGGCGACGACATCGGCGAGCGTCGTCGCCTGCAGCTGTTCGATACGCTCGGCGAGTTGCGCGTGGTAGCGCGGGTCGCCAGGCGGGTAGGTGTTGAAATGAGCGGCCAGTGCGTCACTGGAGAGCATCTGCGGATCGTCGAGCTGAGCTTTCAGTGCGGTCAGCGTCTGCCGCTTCAGCTCGTCGAACTCGCTCGCCGGGAAGCTCGGTTGTCTGAGCAGCTGCGCGGCCAGCCTGAGCGCTTCGGGTAGCTCGTCGCGTCTGGTCTCGAATTGCGTCAGGCCACCGCGGATTTTCAGGCGGGTGAACTCGTCGGCGATTTGCTGGCGGGTCAGTTGCTCGCTGCCGCGGCTGAGCATGGCCATGGTCAGTGCGCCCGCCATGTCGCGATTGCGCAGCGTGTGTTCATCGCCCCAGCGGAAGCTCATCGCCACGTTGACCGTCTGGCCACGATTCTTTTTCGCCAGCAGCGCCACTTGCAGCTCGCCGACGCTCGGCCGTCGCGAGCGTTGGTTGATGTTCTCGTGCGAAGCGTCGAAGGCCTCGCCGGCGTCGCCCTTTTCGCTGGCCTTGTAGTTGGCCAGCAGCTTTGCCGCAGTTGGCGCCGCTGGGATCTCGGCGCGCTGCGGCGAATCCTCGGGGATGAAGCTGCCAAGCACGCGATTGTCACGCACGAAGTACTTCGCGGCGGCCGCATCGACCTGCGCCGGCCTGATCTGGTCGAGCTGGTCACGGGAGTAGAAGAACAGTCGCCAGTCACCGAGCGCGATGTACTCCGAAAGCATGACGGCGAATACCTCCGGGTTGGCCAGCGCGCGCTCGTAGGCGGTGCGCGCCTGTTCGACGGCGCGGCCGAGCTCGCTCTCAGTCGCCGGCTGGCGAGCGAAGCCGCCTTCGATGGCTTCGATCATCTTTTCGCGGACGCGGTCCAGCGATTCGCCCTTGTTGACCAGCGCGCCGAAAACCACGAAACCGGGCTCACGGGCATCGATGGTATAGGCGAAAACCTGCGCCGCCAGGCCCGGCTGAACCAGCGCCTGGTAGAGGCGACCATTCGGCGTGTCGCCAAGAATCTCGCCGGCCATGCTCACTGCTTCGGAGTCGGCGTGCAGGCTGGATGGCGTGCGATAGGCCAGGGTCAGCAGTTGCACCTCACCCTTGCGGCGGACGACGAACTCGCGCTCGCCGTCCGCCGTCGGCTCGACGGTCCATTGCTTGGCCAGCGTGCGGGTCGGCTTTGCCAGCTTGCCGAAGCTGGCGACAATCCATTTCATCGCCTGTTGTTCGTCGAATTTTCCGGCCACCGTCAGGACCGCGTTGTCGGGCTGATAGAAGTTCCGATAGAAGGTCTGCAGGTTCTCGATGCGAACGTTCTCGATGTCGCTGCGCGCGCCGATGGTGTTGTTGCCGTAGTTGTGCCAGTCGAAGAGAAGCGATTGCAGGCGCTTCATCATTACCCGGCTCGGACTGTTTTCCCCCATCTCGAACTCGTTGCGCACGACGCTCATCTCGCTATCGAGATCCTTCCTGGCGATGAACGAGTTGACCATCGCGTCGGCGCTCCAGCCAAGCGCCCATTTGAGGTTATCGTCGCTGGCCGGGAAGGTGACATAGTAGTTGGTTCGGTCGAGCCAGGTCGTGCCGTTGATCTGGAAACCGCGCGCCTTGAACTCCCTGGTTGGATCGGGAAAGTTCTTCGATCCCTTGAAGATCAGGTGTTCGAGCAGGTGGGCCATGCCGGTCTCGCCGTAGTTCTCGTCGTGCGAACCGACGAGATAGGTCACATTGACCGTAGCCGTCGGTTTGGCGGTGTCCGGAAAGAGGATGAAGCGCAGGCCGTTGGTCAGGCGATACTCGCTGATCCCTTCGACGGTACTCAGCTTTTCGACCCCCGCCGGCAGTGTTGCTGCCGTTGCTTGTCGGGCGGCGGCGCCCGCCGGTGCGAAGGCCAGTACCAGTGAAGACAGCAGGCACGCCGCTGTGCTAGTCCATCGGTTCATCATCATCACTCCACGACTTTTGCAGGAGCTGCGTCGGATTGCGTGCGCGGCCCGGCGACGTCGCCGTCGCTGGCCCGGCAGCTCAATTGCCGCACAGCTTGCCAGAAAGGGAACGGCCCGCACAGAGGGAGAGTCTGGGCGGGCCGGGTGCTGCGATCACTGCCGCGCGGGGAGGGGGAGGGGAGCGCGGCAGCGACAGGACGAAGAGTACCGAATCGCCCGCCGACGATCTGTTGGAGCTCTGTCCCTGTTGTGTAACGGCGTGTGATCCGTGCCGGTACCGGCGAGGCACTTCCCGGCGACGGGCCGCGTCCTTCTGGCCGTGCTTGGCGATGGCGCGTGCCAGCGCTTGCCTTGTGTTCGCCTGAGCTGGCATTATCCACCGCGACAGTGGCCGCATTGGCGCCACCACCGGAGAAGGAGGAAGCGATGAATCAGGAAGCGGAAGATCGGGGTCTGGCGGAAGTGGTGCTGGAACGTCTGGAAAAGGAACGTCTGCCTCGTGCCATCGACCTGAAAGACAAGGTCGATGCGGGGGCGCGGCTTGACGACATGGACATCGCCTTTCTCGAGCGCGTTTTCGCCGACACGCAGGACCTCAAGCCGATGGTGGAGAGGCATCCGGAGTATCACGCGCTGGCCGCACGGCTGATGGAGCTTTACGAACACATCACGGCGAAGGCCCTGGAAAACGAGAAGGCCGGCTGACCCACCGCTCGGCCGCCGTCCGCGATAAGCGGCCGGCGTGGCGACTGCCGGCCGCTTATCGCGTGCTCGGCACGACCGGCGGCTCGCCTGCCGACTCGCTCTCTTCCCCGCCCGCCGTTACCCCGCCGGTGTCTTCAGCCTCGTCGGCGACGACGCGGCTGCCATCGCGCCCGCGCCAATGGCGAACGGCCTGGCGCATGGTCGGGAACGCGCGCTGCTGCAGTGCCTCGTCGGGGTGTTTGGTGGCCTTCAGCCATTGCTCGAATTCGACCTGCCTTCCCGCCAGAACCAGCGTGATGCCCTTCGCCGCCAGTTCGCTATCGAGTCGCCCCAGGGTGTCGATGCCGGTGATGTCGACGTCGGTCATGGCGATCATGTCGAGGACCACGCGTTCGACGGGTACCCGCTGGCGGGCGATCGCGCGATGCACTTCGGCACGGAAATGATTGGCATTGAAGAAGACCAGCGGGCCACAGAAGCGCAGCAGCAGCAGGCCGTCGATCGTCGCCGCGTCGGGAAACAGCTTGTGGTTGTAGAGCCCCGCCCGGCCGCGCACATTGACCAGTTCCTCGCAGTCCGGGCGCGCGACGCGACGGATGAACATCAGCAGGGCCAGGGTCACGGCCAGCATGATGGCCTTGATCGCCCCGAAAGCAAGTACGCCGAGCATGGTGATCACGCCGAGGAGCACCGCCGAGCGCTCGATCAACTGGTAGCGCTTGAAGACCTGGAAGTCGAGCAGGTGCCACGAGGCGAAGAGCAGGACGACCCCCAGAGCGGGTATCGGCAACCACGCCAGCGATCCCGTTCCGACCAGCAGGAGCAGGGAAATCGCCAGCGCGGCGACGATGCTGACCATCTGCGTGCGACCGCCGTTGGCGTCGCTGACCGCGGTGCGCGAATCGGCGCCGGTGACGGCAAAGCCTTGCGACAGCGCCGAGACAATGTTGGCCAGGCCGAAGGCAGCGAATTCGCGGTCCACGTCGATGTCGTAGCCGTTGCGCTCGGCGAAGCTGCGCGCGGTGAGCATGCCGCTGGTAAACAACACCAGGGCCAGTCCCGCCGCCGAGGCAGCCAGCTCGCCGACGACGTCGAGGTGCAACTCCGGGATGACCAGATCCGGCAAGCCGGCGGCCACCGGGCCGATCAGCGCGACGCCGAAGTTGTCGAGCCCGAACGCGAACGCCGCCAGGCCGGCAAGGGCCATGGTCACCAGAGACGCTGGAATGACTTTCGTGTAGCGCGGCAGGAAGAACATCACTGCGGCGCAGCAGATTGACAGGACGACTGTCGGCCAGTGGGCGGTGATCACCAGATGCGGGATTTCCATCAGCTGTTTGAAGAAGCGCGTGGCCTCCGGCTTGCTGCCGAGAACCTTGCCCACCTGACCGATCATGATCGACAGCGAGACGCCGTTGAGCAGACCGATGATGATCGGTCGGGCGAGGAAATCGGCCAGGCCGCCAAGGCGAAGAAAGCTTGCCGACAGGCAGAAGATGCCGGTGAGCAGGGTGAGCGCGATGCTGTACGAGAGGTAATGGCCGCTGTTGCCCGCAGCCAGTGGCGCGATCACCGCCGCGAGCATCGCGCAGGTCGCCGCGTCGGGGCCGATGATCAGCTGCCGCGAGGTGCCGGCGAAGGCGTACACGACCATCGGCAGGATCGAGGCATAGAGGCCGGTCGACGGGCTGAAACCGGCCAGTTGCGCGTAGGCGATGGCGATCGGGATGGCCACCGCGGCCACCGACAGGCCGGCGCGAATATCGTGTGGCCAGTCGGCGGCACGATACCTGACCAGAGGCATCAGTCCGGGCAAGACGCGATTCAGATGATGAACGATGGCGGACATTCGGTTACCTCGATGGTTCGTTGGCCTCCGCCAGCGGTGGCTTGCAGAGGGGCCCGGCACGGGCGCAGCGAGCGGGCGATTGTAGCAGAATGGCCGCAACGGTCGAGCCGCCCCGCAACTCGGAGGGTACGCCGGCCAAGCTCGGCGCCTGTTGCCGAGCGTGCGGTCAATGTGCGGGGGTCCTGCCGGCAGCCGCAGGCGTTGCATCGGCCGCCGCTTGTAGTATGCTGCTGCGAAGTTGTCAGACAACTGGATTGCCATGCTCACCAATGAACTAAAGCGCATCGAGACGAAGAGAATTGTCCGCCGGCCGCGTCTCAGCGAGGAAGTGTCGATTGCCCTTGAAGGGCAGATCGCGCGCGGGGAGATCAAGCCGGGTGAGCAGTTGCCGGTCGAGAAAGCGCTGGCCGAAACCTTCGGCGTCAGCCGTGCCGTGATTCGTGAGGCGGTGGCACGCCTCAAGGCCGACGGTCGCGTCGAGACGCGGCAGGGCGCGGGCGCTTTCGTCGCCCTGGTGCCGAAAAGCCTGAATTTCAGGTTCTGGCAGGGAGACGGCCCGGCGCTGGTCGAATTGCGGGAAATCTTCGAGTTGCGGGCGATGATCGAAAGCTCGATTGCCGAACTTGCCGCCCGTCGTCGCCTGCCCGCCGACATTGTCGCCATCGAGTGCTTCCTGCACGCCATGGACGACGCGCTGGCCAGCGGCAGCGATGGTTCCGAAGCCGACGACGATTTTCACCTGGCGATCGCCGCCGCCACCCACAACAGCTATACGCGTCGCCTGGTGGAATTCCTTGGCCGGCATTTCTCCGAGTCGCGTCGCCTGGCCTGGACCATGCCGGGTCGCAATGGCGCCTTGCCGGAGGAGGCGCAGGCCGAGCACCGCCTGATTTTCGCGGCGGTCGCCGCCGGCGAGCCCGCACGCGCGCGCCGTCATTCCCACGAACACGTACGTTGCGCTGCCCGGCGCGTCGGTATCGTGTTGGCCGACGATCTGGTCAGCGGGCGAGCCGCCGAGCGCCGATGAGGCCTGCCCTCTGCGTGAGCGCCGTGGCCTCGGCACCTTTGTTCCCTTCTTGCTGCGAGGACTGCAGATGAGCATCGAGAGTAGCGTCGCCGATCGGCGTTTCACGGTTGACCGGCAGGCCTTGATCGCCAGCCTGCGCGCGGTACTGCCAGAGCAGGCGCTGCTGGTCGAGGAAGAAGAGATGCGCCCTTACGAGTGTGACGGCCTCACCGCCTATCGGCAGCTGCCGTTGATCGTTGCCCTGCCGGCCGACGAGGCGCAGGTGCAGGCGATCCTCAAGGTCTGTCATGCCTTGAAGGTGCCGGTGGTGGCGCGTGGGGCCGCGACCGGCCTTTCCGGCGGGGCGACGCCGCACCGGGACGGGGTGGTCGTCTCGCTGGCCAAGCTCAAGAAGATCATCAGCGTCGATCCCGTGTCGCGTACGGCGGTCGTCCAGCCCGGCGTGCGCAATCTGTCGGTCTCCGAAGCGGCTGCGCCGTACGCGCTCTACTACGCGCCCGATCCGTCGTCGCAGATCGCGTGCACGATTGGCGGCAACGTTGCCGAGAACGCCGGTGGCGTGCATTGCCTGAAGTATGGCCTGACCGTGCACAACGTCATGCGCGTGCGCGGGCTGACGATCGACGGCGAGATCGTCGAGTTCGGCAATGCCGCACTCGACGCCCCCGGCTACGACCTGCTGGCGCTGATGAACGGCTCCGAGGGCCTGCTGGCGGTGATCACCGAGGTGACCGTCAGGCTGACGCCGAAGCCGGAACTGGCGCAGGTGGTGATTGCGTCGTTTGGCGACGTGCGGCAGGCGGGCGACGCGGTCGCCGGCATCATTGCCGCCGGCATCATCCCGGCCGGGCTGGAAATGATGGACCGGAAGGCGATCCACGCCGTCGAACCCTACGTCAACGCGGGTTACGACATGGACGCCGCGGCAATTCTGCTCTGCGAGTCGGACGGGACTCCCGAAGAGGTTGCCGAAGAGATCGGCCGGATGACGGCGGTTCTCGAGCAAAGCGGCGCCTCGGGGATTCGCGTTTCGCAGGATGAAGCCGAGCGCCTGCGCTTCTGGGCCGGGCGCAAGGCGGCGTTTCCGGCGGTCGGGCGGATGACGCCCGACTACCTGTGCATGGATGGGACGATTCCGCGCAAGCGTCTGGCCGAGATGCTCGACGCCATCAACCGCCTGTCGGAGAAATATGCCTTGCGTTGTGCCAACGTTTTTCACGCCGGCGACGGCAACCTGCATCCGCTGATCATGTACGACGCCAACCAGCCGGGCGAACTCGATCGAGCGCTGGCCTTCGGCGCCGCGATCCTCGAACTGTCGGTGAAGTTCGGCGGCACGATCACCGGCGAGCACGGCGTCGGTATCGAAAAGGTCGACGTCATGGCCGAGCAGTTCAGTCTGGCCGAAATCGCCGCCTTTCACCGTCTCAAAGAGGCCTTCGACGAGCACGGGCTGCTCAACCCCGGCAAGGGCGTTCCGACGCTCGCCCGCTGCCGCGAGTACACCCTGGCCCGCGTCGGCAGCGCCACTTCACCGAGGTCGTGATGGAAGGATTGATCGAAAACTGGATCGGTCGCGTCGCCGACGCGGCAAGTGCCGGCCGCAGCCTGGCCATTCGTGGCGGTGGCAGCAAGGCCTTCTATGCCTGCCCGGAGCAGGGCGAAGTCCTCGAAGTCAGCGGCCACCGTGGCATCGTGGCCTACGAACCGACCGAGCTGGTGGTCACCGCGCGCGCCGGTACGCCGCTGCGCGAACTGGCGGCGGCGCTTGCCGAAAAAGGGCAGTGGCTGCCCTTCGAGCCGCCGCACTTCGGCGCCTCGGCGACCGTTGGCGGGATGTTCGCCGCTGGCCTCTCCGGACCTCGTCGGCAGGCCGTCGGCGCGCTGCGCGATTACGTTCTTGGCGTCAAGGTTCTGAATGGTTCTGGCGAAGTGCTCTCCTTCGGCGGGCAGGTGATGAAGAACGTCGCCGGCTACGACGTCGCCCGCCTGTTCGCCGGCAGCCTCGGCACGCTCGGCATCGTGCTCGAGGTTTCGCTCAAGGTGCTGCCGCTACCCGTCGCCGAGAAGAGCCTGCGTTTCTCCATCGACGAGGCGGCGGCGCTGGGCAAGCTCAACGCCTGGGGTGGCCGGCCGTTGCCGATTTCGGCGTCGGCCTGGCACCAGGGCGTGCTGACGCTGCGTCTTTCCGGAGCCGCCGCTGCGGTCGCCGCCGCGCAGCGACACCTCGGCGGTGAGGAACTGGCCGCTGGCCTGGCGACAGCGTTCTGGGAGTCGCTGCGCGAGCAGACCTACGCCTTCTTTGCCGGTGACGCGCCCCTGTGGCGCTTGTCGTTACCGTCTGTCGCGCCACCGCAGCCGCTTCCCGGCTCGACGCTGATCGAGTGGGGCGGCGCACAACGCTGGTTGCGCGAGGGCGACGGACGGGCGATCCGGGTTGCGGCGGCCAGGGCCGGTGGGCACGCGACGCTGTTTCGCGCTGACCATGCCCTGAAGGCTTCGGAAGGCGTTTTCCAGCCGCTGCCGGCGCCGCTGCTGCGGATTCATCGCCAGCTCAAGCGCGCCTTCGATCCGCAAGGCGTTTTCAACCGCGGCCGGATGTATCCGGGACTATGAGAGTGCGCTGACCATGCAAACCAATCTTGCCGATTTCATCAAGGACACGCCGGCCGGGCGCGAGGCCGACGCGATTCTGCGCACCTGCGTGCACTGCGGATTCTGTACCGCGACCTGCCCGACCTTCCAGTTGCTCGGCGACGAGCTCGACGGGCCGCGCGGGCGGATCTATCTGATCAAAGAGATGCTCGAAGGGCAGGCGGTCAGCCAAACGACACAGCTTCATCTCGATCGCTGCCTGAGTTGCCGCGCTTGCGAGACAACCTGCCCGTCGGGCGTTCGCTATCACCGCCTGCTCGAAATCGGCCGCGAGGTCATGGAAGAGCGCGTGCCACGGCCGCTGGTCGTGCGCGCGACCCGCTTCCTGCTCTGCGAAGCCTTGCCGCGGCGCTGGATCTTCAGGCCGGCGGTGGCCATCGGCCAGCTGATGCGCCCCTTGCTGCCCGCGGCGCTGGCCGAAAAGGTGCCGCTGGCGGCGGGCGGGGCGGCCCGGCCGTGGCCGCGGCGCGCCGGGCACAAGCGGCGGATGATTGCCCTGGCCGGTTGCGTGCAGCCGATCCTGACGCCGAACACCAACGCCGCGACGGCGCGCGTTCTCGACCGCCTGGGGATCGAGTTGATCGAGGCGCCGGCGGCCAACTGCTGCGGTGCGCTGCGCTACCACCTGCACGCGCAGGAGAAGGCGCTCGACGACATGCGGCAGGTGATCGACGCCTGGTGGCCGGACGTCGAGAGCGGTCGTGTCGAGGGTTTCGTGATGACCGCCTCGGGTTGTGGCGAGCACGTGCGCGAGTACGGCAACCTGCTGAAAGACGATCCGGCCTACGCCGACAAGGCCGCCCGGATCGCCGCCATGACGCGCGACGCTTGCGAAGTCCTGGCCGCCGAGCAGGAGCCGCTGGCCGCCCTGCTGCGCCAGGCCGGTGCCGATAGCGGCGAGCGCGTCGCCTTCCACTCGCCCTGCACGCTGCAACACGCGCAAAAGATTCGCGGCGTCGTCGAGGCCTTGCTCACGGCGGCCGGCTATCGCCTTGCGCCGGTCGCCGATCCGCACCTGTGCTGCGGCTCGGCGGGGACCTATTCGATCAGTCAGCCGGTGCTCGCCGGGCAGTTGCGCGACAACAAGCTGGCGGCGATGAACGCCGCGTCGCCGGCGCTCCTGGTGACCGCCAATATCGGCTGTCAGACGCATCTGCAAAGTGGCAGCAAGGTGCCGGTGCGGCACTGGATCGAGCTCATCGACGAGCGTTTGAACGTCGGCGCCTGAAACGGTCGCTCGGACAGCGGCCGGTTCTGCCGAAACGGGGAAGCCATGGAAATCAATAGTCTGAGCGGCGGCTACGCGGCGCTTTGCGAGAACTTTCGCTGGCAGGTTCCGCAGGCCTTCAATATCGCGGTCGATGTCTGTGGCCGCTGGGCTGCCGAGCGCAGTCGCTTTGCGCTGTACTACGAGGATGAAAGCGGCTTCACTTCGGCGCACACCTTCTGGGACATTCAAGGCCAGGCCAACCGGCTGGCCAACGTCCTCGCCGCACTCGGCACGCTGGCCGGTGATCGCGTCGCCATCGTCCTGCCGCAATGCCCGGAAACGGCGATCGCCCATGTCGCCATTTACCAGATGGGCGCGCTGGCGGTTCCGCTGTCGCATCTGTTCGGGCCGGACGCCCTCGAATACCGGCTTGGCGACTCGGGTGCGCACGTGGCCATCGTCGATGCCGACTCGCTGCCGAAATTGCTCGCCCTGCGCGACCGCCTGCCGCAGTTGCGGCACGTGATCGGCGTTGGTGCGGCGCTCGGCAACGGCGTAAAGCCGTGGGCAGAGGTGCTCGAGCACGCGTCTCCGCGCTACACGCCAATGCTTACCGCCGCCGACGACCCGGCAATGATCATCTACACCAGCGGCACCACCGGCAAGCCGAAGGGCGCGCTGATGGCGCACCGGACGCTACTTGGCAACCTCAGCGGTTACGCCTGCTCGCACGACTTCTTCCCGCAGCCGGGCGACATGTTCTGGTCGCCGGCCGACTGGGCGTGGACCGGCGGTCTGTGGGACGTGCTCTTGCCGACCTGGCACTTCGGAATGCCCCTGCTCGCTTACAAAGGCCGTTTCGACGCCGGCAAGGCGTTTGCGTTGATCGAAAAGTACGGCATTCGCAACAGCTTCCTTTTTCCCACCGCGTTGAAGATGATGATGAAGGCCGTTCCCGAGCCGCGAGCGCATTACGATCTCGATCTGCGCAGCCTCATGAGTGCCGGCGAGCCGGTCGGCGAAGCGGTCTTCCACTGGGCCAGGGAAAAGCTCGGAGTGACGATCAACGAGATGTTCGGGCAGACCGAAATGAACTACGTCGTCGGCAATTGCGCGTCGCGCTGGCCAGCCAGGCCCGGCGCCATGGGCCGCGCTTATCCGGGGCACCGCGTGGCCGTCGTCGATGCGCAAGGCAATGTCCTGCCGGCGGGCGAACTCGGCGAGGTCGCCGTGCATCGCCAGTGCAACGGCGAGGCCGATCCGGTGATCATGCTCGGCTATTGGCAGAATCCGCAGGCGACGGCGGAGAAGTTTGTCGGCGACGGCTGGGGGTTGACCGGCGATCTGGCGAAAATCGACGAAGCGGGCGACCTGTGGTACCAGGGACGCGCCGACGATGTCTTCAACAGCGGCGGCTATCGCATTGGCCCGGCCGAAATCGAGAACTGCCTGCTCAAGCACGCGGCGGTTGCCAATTGCGCGGTCATCGGAATCCCGGATGCGCTGCGGGGAACTCTGGTCAAGGCCTTCGTCGTCCTGCAGCCGGGCGTCATGGGATCGCCGACGCTGGTCGACGAACTGCAGCGGCAGGTGCGGCAGCATCTGGCTCCCTACGAGACGCCGAAAGCGATAGAATTCGTCGCAGCGCTGCCGATGACCACCACCGGCAAGGTGCAACGGTGCGTGCTGCGGGCTCGCGAAGCGGAAGACAGGAGCAGACGGGAAGGGCAATGACTTGAGCGAAGGGCTGGAACGAACGGCGGCAGCCGAGGAGAGGCGGCGCCAGCTCGACTTGCGGACGGCGTTCGACGCGGCCTACGTGATGATCGAGCCATTTTTTGATCCGCAACACGGCTGGGCCGGACAGTCGCTCGAACTGCTCGCCTATCGCGTCCTGCGCGAAAACTTTCCGGCGCTGAGCAGTGACGAGGTGCATACCCTGGTGGTTGCTGCCCACCGCGTATATATCGAGCGCCATCCAGAGAACAGCAGTCACTTGCCTCGCCCGAGCGAACTTCGACGGGTGAATTTCTAGAACAACAAGGCCGACCTTCGTTTCCTGTGCCGGTCTGTGCATGCCTCGTCAGACACTCCGGCCAACGATGGCGTCGCGTGTGACCGTACGGGAAGTCCGAGTCAATGGCAATTTCAATCGATGCCTGCGTGGCCCAGCATCAGGGTGACCGCCGCGAGCAGCAGGACCGCGTAGCGATCCTGCCGCATCCGCGTGGGGGTGGCGTGGTGTTGGCAGTCGTCGCCGACGGGATGGGTGGGCATACCGGGGGTGTGCTCGCCGCGCAGCAGGTGGTGCACACGGCACGCGACAATCTCGAGCGTTTTTCCGCACGTTCCGAATCGGCGCGCGTACTGCTCGAATCGAGTATCAACGAAGCGCATATGCTGATCAAGGCGTCGCGCTTCATCAACGAGAAAGATCCGCACAGCACGGCAGTCATGCTGCTGCTGCAACCGGGAAAGGTCAGCTGGGCGCACTGCGGCGACAGCCGCTTCTACCGTTTTCGCGGCGACAGCCTGGTCTTTCGCAGCACTGATCACTCCTACGTCGCACAGCTGGTGGTGCAGGGAAGGGTGACCCCTGAACAGGCGCTCGTCCACCCCCACCGGAACATTCTGCTGACTTCTCTGGGGGGCGTCGATGCCCCCAAGATCGCTTTCGGCGAAGCCGACGATCTGCAGGGCGGCGACACCTTCCTGCTCTGCTCCGACGGCCTGTGGGGCTATTTCACCGACCAGGAACTGGCGTGGGTGATTGACGGCGCGTCGTCGGCGCGGGATGCGTCCGAATTGCTGATTGGCCGTGCCCGAGCGATGGGCAATGGCGACGGCGACAACATCTCGCTGGCCATTCTTAAATTGGTCGAAGTGCCGCCTGCCGTGCCTGGCGGCAGGGTTTCACTCGCGCCCGAGTCCGCCCAGTAGCGCGGCCACCGCACGGCGTCGTTTGTGCGGATGCTCGACGCGGCCCAATGCCTTCGCGGCCTCGCCATCGACGGCTGCGGCGACCGGACGCGGTTCGGCGCTTTCGTAGGGCTTGCTGAAGTCGAAACCGTCGGCCGCGATATGGCTCGGGCGTCGGCCGGTGCCGGGCTTGCCGACGCCCTTGCGCGGCGCGCTTGCTCGCTCGCTGCGCGCGGCCTCTGGTGAAGCCGGCGCAGGTGCGGGTGCGGCAGGATTGCGGCGATGACGATGCTTGTCGCCGGGCGGGTAGGTGTAGTCGTATTCCGGTTCGAAGCCGGCGATGATCACCTGCTCGACCTTGATCTTGATCAGTTTTTCAATATCGACCAGATACGGCACTTCACTGGCCGAGACCAGCGAAATCGCCGTGCCGGCCTTGCCGGCACGGCCCGTGCGGCCAATGCGGTGGATGTAGTCTTCCGGCGTTCGCGGCAGTTCGAAGTTGATCACGTGCGGCAACTCGTCGATATCGAGTCCGCGGGCGGCGACGTCGGTCGCCACCAGGACCAGCACAGAACCGTCCTTGAACGCTTCCAGCGCCTTCAGACGTTCCAGTTGGCTCTTGTCGCCGTGGATCGAGTCGGCGGCAATTCCGGCGCGCTGCAACTCGCGCGCGAGACGGTTGGTTTCCACCTTGGTGCGCGTGAAGACCAGAACCTGGTTGAAATCCGACGAGCGCAGAAGCTTTACCAGCAGCGCACGTTTGGCTTCGCTGGCCACAGGATGGACGCGGTGAGTGATGGTCTCGGAGACGGTGTTGCGCTTGGCGACCTCGATCAGCTCCGGCGACTTGAGCATCTTGTCGGCCAGCTTCTTGATCTCTTCCGAAAAAGTCGCCGAGAAGAGCAGGCTCTGGCGTTGCTGCGGCAACATGTTGATGATGCGGGTGACATCGGGGATGAAGCCCATGTCAAGCATGCGGTCGGCTTCGTCGAGGACCAGCGCCTGGACGCTGTTGAAGTGCAGGCACTTCTGCTCGACGAGATCGAGCAGGCGGCCAGGCGTGGCGACCAGTACTTCGACGCCGCAGCGAATTTCGGCGATCTGCGCCTTGATGTCGACGCCGCCGTAAACGCAGCAACTCCTGATCGGTACGTGCCTGCTGTAGGTCTGCACCGATTCATGGACCTGGATCGCCAGTTCGCGCGTCGGTGCCAGCATCAGCACGCGCACCGGGTGGCGGGCAGGCGAAGGACTCGGGCTGGCGAAGGGGAGAATGCGCTGCAGCAGGGGCAGGGTGAAAGCGGCGGTCTTGCCGGTTCCCGTTTGGGCGCCGCCCATCAGGTCTCGTCCGGCGAGAACGACGGGAATCGCCTGCGCCTGGATCGGCGTTGGCTCGCTGTAGCCCTGGTCGGCAATGGCGCGCAGCAACTCGGGCGCGAGGCCGAGGTCAGTGAAGCGGATGGGTGAAGCCTTCGGATCAGTCAAGTCAGTCAACGCTCGAACACGGAAAAAACGAGATTATACATTGATCTGCGGCGGGCCCAGAGGCGACGGCGGGGAGCGAAGGACTGGCCGGGTTGCCCGGCGCGGCGCTCGGTCAGTCGAGAAGACGCAGGGCGCGTTCGGCAGCGCTGTCGAAGGTGGCCATCCCGGAGACGACCTGCGCGCGGCCTGCGCGCACCTGCTGCTCGAGCAGCGCGCTCGGTAGGGCGACGGCGTAGCCCCAGACGGGGTTGAAAAGGAGCACCGTGTGCGACGACGGACTCTGCCAGCAGCACAGACCACAAAGTGGCTCCTGCTCCCGATCGGGCAGCGCGAAGCGCAGCCAGTCGCCGACCTGCCAGCCACTGCTGGCGGCGGCGCGGGCCGTGGCCTCGTCGTCCGCGTGGGCGAGGTAGTGAACCTGCAACTCGCCGCTTCCGAGTGCGCACGTCCCACCCTTGGCGGCCGGGCCGCTCGCCGGTCTGCCCTGGCTTCGCCGCTCCAGCGGCAGCCCTGCCGGCGTGACCTTTTCCTGCGCCTGGCCGCGCAGCGCCGCGGTTTGCAGGTCGAACAGGCGGTTGAGGAAAGGAAGCCTTTCGGCGCTGGAAATCCCGATTCCATCGAGCCCGCCGCCAATGCGCTTGATCAGTGACGAGGCCATGCCGGCAAGGTGCTTGCGTTCCTCGTTGGTCTGCTTCGGCTGCACGCTCCAGATCAGTTCTCCTCCCGTCGCGCTGTCCTGTTGCCAGCGTGCACCCTCGGTGCCACCCGCCTGGGCCGCCGCGGCCATCACGCGCACCCAGTAACGTTCGAGAAAGGCGGCGACTTCCGGTGAGCGTGTGCGCGCCAGGCTGGCGCGCAGCCATGTCTCGGCTGCCTGCTGGGCGGCGATGGCCTGTTCATGCTCGACGACCAGCCGGATATGGCCGGCAGCGGCCGCGCGCACCGCCTGGTCACCTTCGTTGACCAGCGCGTCGAGTTCGGCGAGTGCCTTGCCAAGTCCATCGCCGCTTTCCTCGCGCGGGTCGCGGAGCGCACTGGCGATGGCGGCGATCCGCTTGCACAGCGGATGATCCACGCCCGTATTCGGGGGAAGCCCGACGGCCGCGCGGGCCATGCGATTGATCAGCAGGCGGGCCGGATGCTGGTTGTTGGCAAATAGGGTCGGATCGACGATGGCCTGCTTCAGGAGGGGAATCTGCAGGCGCCCGATAATTCCCTTGACCGCGTCGGGGATGTCCGCGGATTCGAAAATGGCTTCGAAGATCAGCGCCATGGTGTCGAGCGTGAGGGCCTCGGTCCTGCCCAGCGGTACGTCGAGATCGCTCGATTTCAGAGGGCGCGGCGCGGACGGCGATGATTCGTCGTGGCCGGCGGCGGGGGACGATGCCGAGCGCAGTTCGAGGGCCGTCAGCCGTTCGAGCAGGTCCTTCAGCATGTACGCCGCGGCGGCGTCGTCGAGCAAGGGATTCGCCGCCTCTGCCTGGCCATCGGCGGCGACGAAGTGGCCGCCAGCTCCCGCTTGCAGCAGGCCGCTGCGGTGGCGCAGCACGTCCTGGAGCAGCAGCAGCGCATTCGTGGCGGGCTGCGTGCCGGCGCTTGCCGCTTGCCCGCCAGCCGGCCTGGCCGGCGACGCGACGTTGGCCGTGTAGTGCGCCTGCGCCGGCTCGACGCCCAGTTTCGTCAGCAGCTCGTTGATCTCGGCATACAGCGCCGGCAACCCCTGGCACAGGAGATCCTCGACCCGGTCGAGCATGGCGAAGGTCTGCTCGATGCTGCCGTCGTGCTGCGCACAGATCGCCGCGAGGCCTTCGCAAATGGCTTCCGGGCCCACCGGATTGTTATCCGGTCCCATCGTCGTGCGATCCAGCAAGGTCAGGTAGAGCGAACGGCTGCGCCATAGCTCGCGGCCGCCGGCATCGCGCAGGTGGGTGGCGATTTCACGCAGCCGAATTCCCACTTCGAGGTCATCGTCGCCCATCAGCGTCAGACGTGAGGCGGTCAGGCTTGCAACCTGATCGAACCCATCAAGCGGGTTGGCCGATGCCAGTACATCGTGGGCGTTGCCGACTTCGCGGCTGAAGGCGTCCAGGCTCGCCGAGATGTTGCCGCCTGCTTCACCGACCATCTTTCTGAGCCGCTGCTGAAACAGGTTCCTGCTGGCGAGCAGAACCTGCGCACGATAGTCGTTTGCAGGCGTTGGCGGAGGCGGCTGGTGCTGATCTGGCATATATCGCTGGGCTGTTCGGTCGCTGTTCCGGTGGAAGTCGGTGGGCGGTGGCGATTGAGTGTATCGTATCCGGCGCGCCACGACCGCGAATGGCGCAGCTTTTATGGCGGGATTATAGATGAGGATGACCGAGGTCTGGTGCTCGCGGCGTTGACCTCGTCGTCCTGGCGATGGGTGCACCGCAAAGGGAGGAAGCATGAACAACAGGCAGCTTGGCAACAGCGCTCTGCAGGTGTCCGAGATCTGTCTCGGGACAATGACCTTCGGCGAGCAGAACAGCGAGCGCGAAGCGCATGCGCAGCTCGACCGCGCCTTTGCTGCCGGGGTCAACTTCATCGATACCGCCGAAATGTATCCGGTGCCCCCGCGGGCCGCCACCTATGGCCGGACCGAAGAGATCGTCGGCAACTGGCTGGCCGGCCAGTCGCGGCAGCAGGTGATCGTTGCCAGCAAGGCCGCCGGACCGTCGCGCGGCCTGAACTGGATCCGTGGCGGCGAGTTGGCATTCGACCTGGCCAGCCTGCGTGCCGGGGTCGAAGCTTCGTTGCGCCGTTTGCGCACCGATTACGTCGATCTCTACCAGTTGCACTGGCCGGCGCGCAATCAGCCGATGTTCGGCCAGTGGCAGTACGATCCCGCCAAGGAGCACGAGTCGACGCCGATTCTGGAGACCTTGCAGGCGCTGGCGACGCTGGTGCGGGAAGGCAAGATTCGCTACTTCGGTCTGTCCAACGAGCACCCCTGGGGAGTCATGGAGTTCGTCCGCCTGGCGCGTGAGCACGATTTGCCACGGCCGGTCTCGCTGCAGAATGCGTACAGCCTGCTCAACCGGGTTTATGAGAGCGGGCTGGCCGAGGTCTGCCAGCGGGAAAACATCGGCCTGCTGCCGTACTCGCCGCTCGCCTTTGGCACGCTTTCGGGAAAGTATCTGGTCGACGCGAACGCGGCAGGCCGGATCACGCGGTTCGCCGGTTTCGGTCAGCGCTACACAAAGTTCAACGTCGCGCCGGCGGTCGCTGCCTATGCCGAACTCGCCCGCCGGCACGGGCTGACACCGAGCCAGCTGGCGCTGGCGTTCGTTTACTCACGCTGGTTTTCGGCCAGCACGATCATCGGTGCGACGAGCATCGCGCAGCTCGACGAGAATCTCGGCGCCCTGGCGGTGCACCTGTCGGCGCCGTTGCTGGCCGAGATCAACGAGCTTCACCTGCGCTACACCAATCCCGCGCCCTGAGGCGGCGGCAGCCGGCGCTCAACGGGGACTGCCGGACTGCCGCTCGCTGCCGAGGTCGGCGTCGCCCTTGTCGCTCGCTGCGGCTTTCGCTTCGTCGCCAGCATCGGTTGCGGGCGGCCTTCTCTTCTTCCTGGCACCGGGAGGCTGTGGCGGTGGCAGTTGCGGCTCGACGGTATCCAGCTTGTTCTCGCGCATGTAGCTGTCCATGTCGCGCCAACCCTGATAGATGGCGGCCTTTGGCAGCCAGGAATAGATCGAGTAGCAATCCTCGATGGCGCGCCCCGACTGGCGGCAGCCGCCTCCGACCGCCTGTCCCTCGGCAGCGAGCCGGGCAGCCTTGGCGACAGGTTCTTCCAGCCCCAGTTTCTCCTTGACCATGTCACAACCGCTGCTGCCGAAAAGCAGCGCGCCGGCGAGCAGGAGGATGCGTAGCTGGCTGCGCAGCGGATCGAACACGGAACTCCCTGAATGATGGCTTGGCAAGGGCACATTCTACCCATAAACGCGCGTGCCCGTATTCCGCCCGCGTGGCGCTGCCGGCAAGCGTCGGCCGGGCCTGGCTCGGCCTGGCCGCGGTGGCGAGTTCAGGGAATGAGGCGGGCGAGCATCCTGGTGCGCTTCTTGTGTTTGAGCTCCCTGGCCAGGCTGGCGATCAACTCCAGTCGCTGCGGACCGAGATCGCCGGCGAAGGGGTTGATCCGGGCGCGCACATCCTCCATCTTCACGGCATCCCGCCGCAGGCGGAGCTGCCGGTAGATGGCGGCCAGCTGGCTGGCCGCGGGAAGGGCCGCCTCGACCGTCACGCCGGGAGAGCTCAGCGCGCGCAGGAAGCAGGTCGCTGCCCCGACGAGGTCGCCGTCATTGAGCATCGCCTCGCCGCGCAGACTCCACGCGCCCGCTTCGAAGGTGGGCGTCAGCCCGACCGCGATAGCCTCGCCGAAAACGGCGTTCGCCCGCTCCCAGTCGCCCAGTCGGAGTGCCGCCATGGCGTCATGGAACTGCAGGTGGCCGGCGCCCGCTTCGGGTTCGACGCTGGCGAAGCGTGTGGGCTGGTGTGCCGCACCTACCCGCGGGATGTCCAGCGCCGACGAGCTGTCCGCGTGGCTGCCGCTGCCGTTTGCCAGGCGGTGGCGGCGCCATAGCCGTTGCAAGGCGACGCCGCCGACCAGGGCCAGCGCAGCCAGGACCAGCGCGGTCCACAGCAGAGGCGAGGAAATCGCCCGTCGCCAGAGCGGCGGCACTGACGGCGAAGACGCGAGTGATGCGGCGGAATCGAGCGGGTCGCTGGCCGCCGCTTCGGATTCGGCAGGGGATCTTGTGCCGGCGGCGAGCGGAATCGTCCGTTCCGCGAAGCGCCAGCGCAATGGTGACGGCGGCGTATCCGGCAACTCGAACACCATGCACAGTTCGAGACTGGGGGCACGCGTTCTGAGAAACAGGGGGCCATTGGCATCGCTCTCGCGCAGAATGGCGATTTCGTTGCCGGCGCCGAGCTTGGCGAAGGTCTCGTTGCCCGCGCCAATCGGGGCCCGCAGGTAGAGGCAATTCGTCCTGACCACGCCGACAGCCAGCAACTCTGCGCCTATCGGCACGTCGCCGGCTCCGGCCAGGAGGCCGGCAGTTGCCAGGCTGCTTGGTCCGAACGATCCGTCACCCGCGACCTTGAGCGTGGCGCGTACTTCAAGGAAAGTCCCTCGGTTGCGCGGCCTGCGCTCAAACCACTGGCCGTCGATCAGTTGCCTGAAAAACGGCACCTCGGTAACCGTCGCGTTGTCGATTTGCCAATCGTTCTCGGCTTGCTCCTGCTCCGCGGGCAGTGCGGCAAAGCTTGCCAGCAGTAGCAGTGCCGTCACGGCGTGGCGAAGGAGATGCTTGGTTTTCATGCTCATTGGGTCCGTGGGTATGCTGTCGTCGGAGTACATGAGGAGTCAGTGATAAATGCCTCCAGGTGCGTCTGATTTTTGCCAGAACGCTCGCCCAGACGGCGCAAGGTCCAATGCTGCGCTGGCCGGGCAAGGCGGGAAGCCGCCATTTTCAGGCCAATTCACCTAGCGTAACGTGACGCAGTTTACGCGAAAGCGAATGCCATTGGTCGCGGAATCAGCTTGCGCAGGGCCGCGAGCGGCCCGGGAACGATGCTCACGGGGTATAGTGTGCGTCGCACTGCTGCTGATGGAAAAAAGCCATGACCACCTACCCCGGAGCCAGCCTCCTTACGCTCGCCTGCTCGCTGCTGCTCTTCGCCTGCACTGCCTACGTCGGTCGCTGCCGGATCAAGTTCGCCATCAAGGCGCCGGCGACCAGTGGTCACCCGCAGTTCGAGATCGCCTATCGTATTCAGATGAACACGCTCGAGAATACGGTCGCCTTTCTCCCCGTACTGTGGGTCTTTGCCGTGAACACGTCTGAGTTCTGGGCAACCCTGCTCGGCAGCGCCTGGTGGCTGGCCCGGGTCTGGTATGCGCTGGCCTACGCGCGCGACCCGAAGACGCGCGGCGCGGGCTTCGGACTGTCGATGCTCTGCTTCGCGGCGCTCGGGCTGGGCGGCGCCTGGGGAGTTCTGCGCGGGATGCTCGGCTGAAGCCGGACGCCTCCGGCGAGCGCTCCGCAGCCACTCCAGACGGCGCGCAGCCTGCGCCAGGGCCCAGGCTGCGGCCGCTACGCGCGCTGCTGCCCTACGTGGCGCCTTATGGTCGGCAGATCGCTCTCGCCCTGCTGCTCCTGCTGCTGGCGGCCGCGGCGACACTGACCCTGCCGTTTGCCGTGAAGCTGCTGGTCGACGGCGGCTTGGCGGCGCCACCCGGCAGCGAGCCTGGCCAACGCCTGGCGGCGATTGGCGAGCATTTCCTGTGGCTGTTCGCGGTGGCCGTGGTGCTCGGCGTCGCCACCGCGGCGCGCTACTACATGGTCAGCTGGATCGGCGAACGGGTAACCACCGACCTGCGCCAGGCCGTCTATGCGCACGTGCTGCGGCAGAGCCCGCAATTTTTCGAGACGCTGAAATCGGGCGAAGTGCTCTCGCGCCTGACCACCGACACGACGGTGATTCACAGCGCCGTCGGTTCGAGTATCAGCATGGGGCTGCGCAACGTCGTGCTCCTGGCCGGCGGCCTGACCATGCTCGTCAGCACGACGCCGCGGCTGATGCTCACCGTCGCCGGGATCATCGTGCTCTTCGTTCTCCCGGCGGTGCTCATCGGCCGGCGCGTGCGCAAACTGTCGCGTGCCAGTCAGGATCGCATCGCCGATACCAGTGGCATTGCCGGCGAGATTCTCAACGCCATTTCGATTGTCCAGAGCTACACCCAGGAGGAGGCCGAAGCGGCGCGCTTCTCGGCCGCCAACGAGAAGGCCTTCGTGACCTCGATCCGGCGTACCGCGATGCGTTCGGCATTCACCGCCTTTGTCATCATCGGCGTTTTCGGCTCGCTGCTCTACGGCTTGTACGGTGGCGTTCAGGCTGTACTCGCCGGCCAGATGAGCGCCGGTCAGCTGAGTCAGACGGCGCTCTACGTGATGCTTGTCGCCGGCAGCGTGGCGGTGCTCGCCGAGGTCTGGGGAGATCTGCTGCGCGCCTCGGGGGCGACCGAGCGGCTGATGGAACTGCTCAGCCTGCGTTCGCCGATTGCCGAGCCGGTGGCGCCGGTCGCGTTGCCAGCGCCCGCCGGCGGACTGTGCGTCACTTTCGAAGAGCTGCGCTTCGCCTATCCCTCGCGGCCGGGACAGCCCGTTCTGCAGGGCCTCGATCTGAGCATAGCGGCCGGCCAGACGGTGGCCCTGGTGGGTCCGTCCGGCGCCGGCAAGACGACCGTCTTCCAGTTGCTGCAGCGTTTCTACGACGTCAGCGAGGGCGCCATCCGCATCGACGGCATCGACCTGCGCTGCGTGCGCCTGGACGAACTGCGCCGGCGCATCGCGGTGGTGGCGCAGGAAGCGGTGATCTTCTCGGGCAGCGTCGCCGAGAATATTCGCTACGGTCGGCCGCAGGCCAGCGACGACGAAACCCGGGCTGCCGCGGCTGCCGCCTTCGTCGACGAATTCGTGCAGCGACTGCCCGAGGGCTACGCCACCTTCGTCGGCGAGCGCGGCGTTCGCCTGTCGGGCGGGCAGCGGCAAAGGATCGCCATCGCGCGCGCCATTCTGAAGAACGCGCCGCTGCTCCTGCTCGACGAAGCGACGAGCAGCCTTGACGCGGCAAGCGAGCGCGTCGTGCAGGCAGCGCTGGAAGCGGCGATGAGCGGGCGGACGACGATCGTCATCGCCCACCGCCTGGCCACCGTGCAACGCGCCGACCGGATCATCGTCCTCGATCACGGGCAGGTGATCGACGCCGGCACGCACCTCGAACTGATCGAGCGCGGCGGACTCTACGCGCGGCTGGCGGCGCTGCAGTTCGCCGTCTGAACGGCTTGTTCGGGGCTGCCTCTGGCTAGCCGCGGTCGACGCTGATCATCGACACCAGTTCGCGTTCGTCGAGTTCCGCTTCGATGATGCGCTGGGTTTCGTCGTTGATCACGTTGGTCTCGCGCAATTGGCGCAGGCGCTGCCGTTCGGCAGCGATCGCCGCCAGGCGCAGGCGTCGGCGCAGGGCGATGTGCGTCGCGCGCAGCGAAGCGTGCCCGGGGTCTCCCTCGTGCAGCTCGAGCTTGCCCCGGTAGCGGCTGAGGAGCTGCTCGACGAAGGCAATATCCTCGCGGTCGGTGAGGTCGCTGGCGACGTCGGCGACGGCAGCGAGCGCCGCGCGCGCGATTTCGGCGCGGGCGGTGCGTTCCTCGTTGGGGCTGTCTTCGTCGCTGTTCAGAGCGAGCTTGCGGATCAGCCAGGGAAGCGGCACGCCGTTGAACGCCAGGGTCAGGATGATCGTTGCCGCCGCCAGAAAGACGACCAGGTCGCGTTCGGGAAAGGGCGTTCCGGCGGCCACCACGGCTGGCACCGATAGCGCCGTGGCCAGCGTGATCGAGCCGCGCACCGCCGCCCAGCTGACGAGCAGCAGGCGTTTCGGGTCGGGCCCCGTCGTGCTGCCGGTCCACCCCCAGCGCAGACGAAAGCGCAGGTGCGCAGAGGTCCACACCCAGGCGATGCGCAGCACCATCAACAGCGCCCACAGAACCAGGGCATAGAGCACCAGATCGAGGGGCGCGAAGTCATCGACGCCGCTCAGCATGCGGCGCAACTGCAGCCCGAGGAGAACGAACACGGCGCCGTTGAGAACGTAGGACAGCATCCGCCAGACCTCGCGCGCGTGCTGGCGGGCGTCGGCGGTCAGGCCTTTCACTTCCTGGCCGCTGGCCCACAGTCCGGCGGCCACCACCGCCAGGATTCCGGAAACGTGCAGCGCCTCGGCGGCAAGGTAGGCCCCGTAGGGTATCAATATCGTCAGCAGCGTCTGCAGCACCGGGTCGCCAGCGTGCAGACGAATCAGCCGCTGGCGCAATTCGCGCCCGACCCACTCGACGGCGATGCCGATGATGATGCCGCCGCCGGCGAGGTGTACGAAGTTGCCGGCGACCGCCGTCGACGAGAACAGCCCGGTCGCTGCCGCGGCGACGGCGAGTTTGAAAGCGACCAGTCCCGACGCGTCGTTGAGCAGGCTTTCGGCATTGACGATATGCACGATGCGCGCGGGCAGGGGCAGCAACTGGGTGGTCGCCACGGTGGCCACGGCGTCGGTCGGCGAAACGATCGCCCCGAGCGTGAAGGCCACGGCCAGTGGCATCGCCGGGATCAGCCAGTGCATCGCGTAGCCGACGACGACGACGGTCAGAACGACCAAGCCCAGCGCCAGCAGCAGCACCGGCTTGAGCGTATGCACGAAGTCGCGACGCGGCAAGACCCAGGCATCGGCAAAGAGAATCGGCGGGATGAACAGGAGCAGGAACAGCTCCGGATCGACTTCGACGCTGCCCAGTCCGGGCAGGAACGACGCCACCACGCCGACGACCACCAGCAGGATCGGCAACGGCAGCGGTGTCCAATGGACGAGCGCACCGCCGACGGCGATGGCCAGAAGAAGAAGCAGGCTGAGTTCAATCAGAGGCATGCGTGATTCTAGCCCACTCCTATGACAAAGGCGAGCACGCGAATGCTTCCGGACGTGAGCCCTCGCGACCACTCGACGCGGGCGGGTTGCGGCCCTTATCCGGTCGCGCTTGTGCTCGCGGAAGGTGCCGTTGTCGCTGGGTCTCCGGTATCTGCCGCCGGCCACTCAGGGCCGCGCCGCGCGTGGCGGTGCCGTCGCTGGGCAGGTCATTCGGCACTCCCCGACTTCCTTGTCGAGCGGTAACGCGTTTGCGGGTGGCCTCACGACGCCAGTAACTCGCCGAGGCGGCGAACGGCGTCCTCGATCGCCGGCGTATGCGGGTTGCCGCAGTTGAGACGCAGGCAGTTGCGGTACATGCCGCTGGCCGAGAACAGTTCGCCGGGCACATAGGCGACGCCGGCAGCAATGGCGCGGTCGTAGAGGGCGGTGGTATCGACCTGGTCGGGCAGTTCGACCCACAGCACGAAACCGCCGAGCGGCTGCGTCATCCGCGTTGCCGGCGGGAAATGCCTGGCCACCGCCGCGCGCATGGCGTCGACCTGGCGCTCGTAGATGCGGCGCAGGCTACGCAGGTGTCGATCGTAGGAACCCGATTCGAGGTACTCGGCGACGACCAGCTGGGTGATCGGGTTGGTGCCGCCGCTACTCACGGTCTTGTGCAGCGCGACCTGTCGCCGATAGCGGCCGGCGGCGACGAAACCGAGGCGCAGGGCGGGTGACAGAGACTTGGAAAACGACGAGCAGAGGAGCACGTTGCCGGCTTTGTCGAAAGCCTTGATCGGGCGCGGCGGCTTGCTGCCAAAGTACAGGTCGCCGTAGATGTCGTCTTCGATCACCGCCACGCCGCGTTCGGCTGTCAGCTTCGCCAGTCGGCGCTTGTGCTCGTCGGGCATCATGCTTCCGAGCGGGTTGCTGGCGTTGGGGACCAGCAGGCAGGCGCTTACCTGGCCGTCGCGGGTGGCCACATCGAGCGCCTCGATCGACAGGCCGGTGCGCGGATCGGTCGGGATCTCCAGCGCTTTCAGGCCCAGCGTTTCCAGCAACTGGAGCATCAGGTGGTAGGTCGGCGACTCGACGACCACCGTGTCTCCGCGCTGGGTCACCGCGCGCAGGCACAGTCCCAGTGCTTCGGTGCACGAGTTGGTGATGACGAACTCGTTGGCCGCCAGCGGTCCGGCCCAGCCGACCGAGCGCAGCACCAGCTGACGGGTCAGCGCCGCTTCATCCATGTTGATGTGGCTGGCGCCTTCGAGCAGCCGCGGGTGCCGCCGCGCGACGCTGCCGTAGAGTCGCTGCAGCGCCCCCAGGGGCAGCAGGGTGGACGCGGGCAGGGCGGCGCCCAGCGGCGCCACGCCCGGCCTGCCGCCCGTCTGCAGCACGCGTATCAGGCGCTGGCTGACATCTACCGGGACGGCTTCTTCGGGGGTCGAGCGTGCGTTCGGCTGCTCGTGTGGCGCGGGTGCATGGCGGACGAAATAGCCGGATTGCGGTCGAGCCTCGACGAGCCCGCGGTCTTCGAGCTGATGCAGTGCCTGCAGTACCGTCGACACCGACAGCTGCCGCTCGCGCGACAGGCGCCGTACCGACGGCAGGCGTTCGCCAGGGCGCAGATTGCCACCGGCGATGATGCTGCTCAGATCCTCGGCCAGTCGTTCGTAGCGCAGAAGTTCGTGTTCCATCGGCTCCACCAATACAGTTGTTGCTGATCTCGATCGGTACAGTTTGCAAGGTAGAAAATTGTGCTGGTCACAATTTTGCCTTTTTGTAACTGTATTATCAAGGCCGGCCGGCCTACACTGTGTCGCATCGGAACAGAAACACGGGAGCTGGCCATGGACTTCGATTTGTACAACAGCGAGTTGTATCTCGCTCACAACGCACCGATCAGGCTGATGTCGGCCAGAGGCGTGCGCGTCATCTGCACCGCAGGCCGGGTCTGGCTGACCGTCGAAGGTGAAGCCGGCGATATCCTGCTCGCCGCCGGCGAGAGCCATCTGGTGCGCGGCAGCGGACTCGCCCTGCTCGAGGCCATTGGCAAGGGGCGCGTTCGCTTCGAGCCGGCGGCGAAGCCGTGGCAGCGGCTGTTGCTCGCTCCCGTGCACGGAATCTGGCAGCGGCTTCGTGGCTCGCCACTCCTCGAGCGCCGCCCGGAAAGCCCGCTGCCTCTTTGTTCGCGGCAGGTCGGAGCCTGAGGTCTGTGCGCACTGCCAGTCATGAACAAGCGGGAATATTGAACGCTGGCGGCTCCGCGTTCATAATCGCGACTTGTTCATGACTTGCGGTGGTGGCCGGGAATGAGCGAGTACGAGCAGGAGACCCTTCTCGACACCGTCGTACAAGCGCTGCGCGGGCATGGCTTGACGGTCGAGGTGCATAGCCCGGCCGGCGACGAGCGGCAAGGGTCGGCGACTTGCCTGACGATCAGCAAGGGGAGGAGCGGCCATGACTTCATGGCCCTGGTCAAGGGCCGGCTGACGCCCGAGTCCCTCGGCGCCGTGCTGGCGCAACTACGCCACGCGAGCGGCGGCGGCCGGCCTTCGCCACTGTTGCTCACCCCCTGCGTGACGGCGGCACTGGCCGATCGATTGCGTGAACAGGGGCAGCCATTCGCCGATGGCGCGGGCAACGCCTACCTCGAGGGTGGTGGCCTTTTTGTCTTTGTCAGCGGGCGCAAGCTGCGCTCCAGGGACTTCGCCGCGCGAGCCAGCCGCCGCTTCCCCATTGCCCGGCTGAAGGTGCTCTTCGCCTTGCTCTGCGATCCGCAGTTGGCGGCCGCGCCGTACCGCAGCATTGCCGCTGCTGCCGACGTCGCCCTTGGCTCGTTGCCGGCGGTCGTCGCCGACCTGCAGCAGCACGGCGCCCTGGTGGTCACCGGCAAACAGCGTTGCCTTGTCGCCAGCAAGCGTCTGCTCGACGAGTGGGCGCAGGGGTATGCGCTCGGCCTGCGCGGCAAGACGCTCAGCGACCGCTATCTCGCACGGCACTTCGACGACTGGCGTGCATGGTCACTGAACCCCGCGCATGCGCGCTGGGGTGGTGAGGCGGCGGCCGCCCTGCTCCTGGGCGAGCTGATGCCGAATGGGCGGACACCCGGCGTGCTGACCCTCTACGGTGACAAGCTGCCTGCGCGCCTGCTTGCCGAGCAGGGGATCGAAGCCGCCGGTCCGGCGGCGTACGAGCACCTGGTCGAGTTGCGCAAGCCTTTCTGGGGCGCGTCGCTGCTCGCCGGCGACGAGGCCGCTGCCACGGTACCACTGGCACTGACCTATGCCGACCTGCTGGCGACCGGCAACGCGCGCTGTATCGAAGCGGCCGAAATGATCTATAACATGCGCCTCGCCGGACGCTTCCCGCCGCACTGAGCGCCGCGGCGCGCTCAGCGCCCGTTTGCTGATGCCTGCTTCCCAGGGCGGGAATTCATCCACGCTGCCGGCTCGACGCTGACGTTGTTGCCGCCATCGCTCAGCCAGACGCCGCCGTCGCCGACCATGCAGGTGATGCTCATCCCGCGTTGGCTGAGAGCGGCAAGTTCGCCGGTCGTGGCGCGCGTCAGCGCGAAGACGCTGAGGTTGTCGAAGCGCTCGAGCGCCTGGCCGACCCTGGCCCACCAGAGGCCTGCCTTGCTGCCACCATAGGCATAGACGACCACTTGCCGCGCGCGGCCGCAGGCCTTGCGCAGATGTCTTTCGTCGGGCAGGCCGACGTCGATCCACAGGTCAATTTCGTTGGTCGCTGATCTCTGCCAGAGATCGGGTTCGCCTTCGGTGGACAGCCCGGTGGTGAACTGCAGGCTGTCGCTGGCGTTCAGGGCGAACGCCAGGAGGCGCACCATCATGCGTTCGTCGGTTTCGGAGGGGTGGCGGGCGATGGTCAGGGCGTGCGTCGCGTAGTAGCCGCGATCGGTGTCGGAGATGGTGAGTTCAGCTTTAAAAATGGTCGCTTTCAGTGCCATGCGCGGGCTCCCTTGAAGGCCGCCAGTGTGCGCGCAAGGCGGCACTCGAACAAGCTGCCGATCGATCAGGTGGCGGCAGACGACGATTGCCGGGGGAGGCGCCGCGCGGCGTGCCAGGACCTTGATTGACCGTGGTTCACTGTCACACCTATACTGGTGACGCGGTTATTGAATGATTGCCACCCGGGAGGGGGCTGTGCGTCGGGCCGGCGGTGTCGCCGTGCGGCGATTGATCGGCAAGCGGCGGAGGGCATTGATGGCAGTGTTCAGCATTCAACGCAGCGCAGTGCTTTCGCTCTTCGCTGGTCTGGCGCTTACCGTCTGGGCGGCGCAATGGGCCGCCGGCGTTGCCGAAAGCGAGGCCAGGCACGAATTCCAGCAGGCGGCGGCGATCCGCGCCCTCCAGCTCAAGGAACGACTCGATGCCTACGAAGGTGTCCTGCGTGGTCTGCAGGGCTTCTTCGCGGGCTCCGAGGAGGTCGACCGTGGCGAGTTCCATCGCTATGTCGTACGGCTCGAACTCAAGCAGGACCTTCCCGGCGTCCAGGTCGTCGGTTTCGCGCGCCGGGTGCCACTTGCGGAACGCGAGGCCTTCATCACAGCGGTTCGTTCCGATCGGCGGCTGCTCGCCGAGGGCTATCCGACGTTTGCGATTCGCCCGCCAGGCGAGCGGCCGGAGTACCTGGTCATCGATTACACCGAGCCGCCGCAGGGCAACGAAGCTGCTTTCGGCCTCGATCTACTCAGCGAAAGCGAGCGTCGGAGCGCCGCCGAGCGGGCGCGCGCGAGTGGTGCAGCCGCTGCAACCGCGCCAATCACCCTGGTCCAGGAGACCGGGCGTCAGAGCAGCTTCCTGCTGCTCCTGCCGATCTATCGCAACGGGGCCTCGCTGCTGACCATCGAAGAGCGGTGGGCGGCGTTTGTCGGCGTCGTCTATGCCGCCTTCCGGATGGGGGATCTGGCGCGTGGCGTGTTCGGCGAGGATGCCGAGCGTCTCGACCTGAGGATCGATGACGTTGGCCTGGTTGGCGCGGCCGGCGGTGCCGTCGCCGACGCGCAGCCCCTCCTGCGCCTGATGCCGTCGGAGAGCCGCTCGTCGCCGGCGCCCTACAGCAGCGACAAGCTATTCGACTTCGCCGACCGACAGTGGCGACTGCGCATCGACGCCGTCGACGCGCCGGCGGCGGTCAAACGCACCGCCACTGCCGTACTCGCCGGCGGTGCGCTGATCAGCGCCCTCGTTTTCGCGCTCCTGCAGTCGTTTGCCGGGTCGCGGGCGCGCGCGCTCACGCTGGCCGACGCCATGACCCACGAGCTGCGCGAATCCGAGGCACGCGCGCGCGCGGTGCTCGACAACACGCTCGATGCGATCATTACCATCGACGAGCAAGGTCTTGTCGAAAGCTTCAACCTGGCCGCCGAGAGCCTGTTCCGCTACCGCACGGAGGAGGTGCTCGGGCGCAACGTCAAGATGCTGATGCCCGCGCCCTACGCCGGCGAGCATGACGGCTACCTCAGTGCCTATCGGCGAACCGGGGTGCGCAAGATCATCGGCATCGGCCGCGAAGTCGTCGGCAAGCGTTCCGACGGCAGTTGTTTTCCGATGGAACTGGCGGTCACCGAGGTGACCGTGAACGACCGTCGGCGTTTCATCGGGCTGGTGCGCGACATCTCCGAGCGCAAGAAGATGGAGCAGCTCAAGAACGAGTTCGTGTCCACGGTCAGCCATGAGTTGCGTACGCCGCTGACGTCGATTCGCGGCTCCCTCGGTCTGCTCGAGGGCGGAATCGCCGGCGAGTTGCCGCCGCAGGCGAAAGCGCTGATCGGAATCGCGGCGACCAACTGCGATCGGCTGGTCGACCTGATCAACGATATTCTCGACGTGGAAAGGATCGCTTCGGGCCGGATGAGCTTCCAGTTTGCGACGCAGCCGCTGCTGCCCTTGATCGAGCAGGCGGTCGCGGCCAACCAGGGCTTTGCCGTGCAACACGACGTCAAGCTGGCCATCGTCGCCCGCCTCGCCGAGGGCAGCGCGCACATCGACGCCGATCGCCTTCTGCAGGTGCTCGCCAATCTGCTCTCCAACGCCGCCAAGTTCTCGCCGCCCGGCGCGACGGTCGATGTCTCGCTGCACCGCCGCGGCGATCGCCTGCGCATCGAAGTCGTCGATCGTGGCCCGGGGATCCCGGAGGAGTTTCGTGCGCGAATTTTCGACAAGTTCTCCCAGGCCGACGGATCGACGACGCGGGCCAAGGGCGGTTCGGGTCTCGGCCTGTCGATCTCGCGCGCGCTGGTCGAGCGCATGGGCGGCGAGATCGGTTTCAGCAGCGAGCCCGGTCACGGCGCCTGCTTCTGGTTCGAGTTGCCGGAGGTCGCGTCGCTGTCGGGTACGGTACCGGCTAATGGCGGCGAGGCGAGCGCCGACGCGCCACGGGTGCTCGTTTGCGAGGACGATGCCGACGTCGCGCAGCTTCTGGCGAACTTGTTGCAGCGTGCCGGCTATCAGGTCGACCATGCAGCGAGCGCAGCGATGGCTCGCGAGCTGCTCGCCAGCCGTCAGTACGCGGCGATGACCCTGGAGATCGGCCTGCCCGATGAGACGGGCGTCGATCTGCTGACCCGCCTGCGCGCGGCCAAGGGGGGGTTCGAGGTGCCGGTGGTCGTCGTGTCGGGGTCGCCGGATGTGCTGACCCCGGGGCTCGGCGGCGCGCTGGCGGTGGTCGACTGGCTCGAAAAGCCGGTCGACGCGCAGCGACTCTCGGCCGCGCTCAAGCGCGCCATCCGCGGGCCAGCGTCGCAACCGACGCGCATCCTGCACGTCGAGGACGATGTCGATCTGGTGCGCATCGTTGCCGCCCAGTTCGGATCGCGGGCGGAAATCATCGAGGCGCGTACGCTGTCCACTGCCAAGGCCGAGCTGGCCACGCGCACCTTCGATGTCGTGATCCTCGATCTTGGCCTGCCCGACGGGTCCGGGCTCGACCTGCTGCCGCTGATCCAGGGTCTGGCGCAGCCGCCGCCGGTGGTCGTCTTTTCCGCCAGCGACGCCGAGACGCCGCTCGCTGCGCAGCAGGCGGTCGCCGCCAGCCTGGTCAAGTCGCGTACCTCCAACGAACGGCTGGTGCAGATCGTGCACGGGTTGACGCGGTCGGCGGCGCGTGCTGAACCGGGCCGGCGTGCTCGGTTGGCAGACGGAGACGTGACGAAGAACGAGAAGGAGAACGATGATGAGTGCTAGCCTGCAACGGATTCTGTACGTCGAGGACGAGGTCGACATCCGCACGGTCGCCAAGCTGGCGCTCGAAGCGGTTGGCGGCTTTGCGGTCGAGGTCGCTTCCTCCGGCGACGAGGCGCTGCTGCGCGTGCGCGAATTCGCCCCTGATCTGCTGTTGCTCGACGTCATGATGCCGGGCATGGACGGGCCGGCGACCTTGCGCGCCTTGCGCGCGCTGTCCGAAACCGAGGCCGTGCCGGCGATCTTCATGACCGCGCGAGCGCTGCCCGGCGAGATCGCCGCGCTCCAGGCCGAGGGTGCGCTGGGCGTGATCACCAAGCCCTTCGATCCGATGGCCCTGGCCGGTCAGGTGCGCGCGCTCTGGGAGGCTCGCGATGGCTGACCTGCCCGCCGCTGCCGCCGCCCAGCTGGCGGCGCAACTGGCCGAGCTTGGCGAGGAGTTCCAGCGCTCGCTGCCGGCGCGACTGCGCCAGGTCGAGGCTGCGTTGACGGCGCTCGGGAAGCACTGGGAGGACCGGGAGGTCCGGGACAGGAGCGACGAGGCGGCGCTGCGCAAACTGTGCGCCGTCGCGCATAGCCTCGCCGGGGCGGCGGGAACCTTCGGTCACCCCGACCTTGGCGCCACGGCGCTCGCGATCGAGGAACTGGCGCGGCAGCTGGACGCCGACCCGGCCGCGCGCGTGGACAGCGCCAGGCTGCAGTTCGATCGCCTTCTGACCACACTGACGGTGGCGAGCGACAGCTCGCCGCCTGCCCTTACGGCGCCGGCCGCCGCACTCTCGGGAGCCAGGAAATGAACACCAGCATGCCGGCGGGCAAACGCATCCTGGTCGTCGAGGACGACCCCCTCGTTTCCCGGGCGCTGGCGCTGCGGCTCGCCGCGCTGGGTTACGTGATTGCCGGGCCGGTGGCCTCCGGCGAAGAGGCGGTGGCCGTGGCGGCGCGTGAACGGCCTGACCTGGTATTGATGGACATTGTCCTGCCCGGCGGCGTCGATGGCATCGATGCAGCGCGGGTGATCCTCGACGAGCAGCGCGTGCCGCTGCTCTATCTGACCGCCTATGCGGACGAGGAGCGCTTCGCGCGCGCGCGCATCACTGCGCCGCATGCCTACCTGATCAAACCCTGTAACGATCGCGAGCTGCAATTGGCGATCGAGCTGGCGCTGCAGCGGCACCAGCACGAGGCCTTGCTGCGTGTCGAAGCCGAGCGCCAGGAGCGGCGCATCGACGAGCTGGCGGCGACGCTCTCGGCGCTGGTCGAGGGTTCGACCGACTGCATCTTCGCCAAGGCTGCCGATGGTCGCTACCTCCTCTGCAACCGCGCGTTCGAGCGCTTGCTCGGGCGACAGCGCAAGGACATTCTCGGCCGTGGCGACGCGGATCTCTTTCCCGCCGAGACGGCGGCGCGCCGGCGCGCCGACGACCAGCGTCTGATGTCGGCGGCGGTGACCGAGACCTGCGAGGAAATCCTCCGCGCTGCCGACGGCGGCGAGCGCACCTATCTGACGACCAAGGGCTGCCTGCAGCTCGCCGACGAGACGGTTGGCGTCTTTGCCATCGCCCGCGACATCAGCGAACGCAAGGAGGCGGAACGGCGCCTGCGGCGGCTGAGCGGTTTCTTCAACGCCGTGGCGCAGACCAATCAGGCGATCATGCACGCCGAGTCTGCCGGGACGCTGCTCGTCGACGCCTGCCGGATCGTCGTTCGCCACGGCGACGTCGACGGTGCCTGGATCGGCCTGCTCGACGCCGATGGCTGGATCGGCGTCGTCGCCGATTCGGGCATCGCCGGCGAATACCTGCGCGGCCTGCGCATTTCGATCGACGCCCAGCATGAGCAGGGGCATGGCCCGGACGGTGCCGCCATGCGCGCTGGTCGGCCGGCGATCTGCAATGACTTCGTCAGTGACCCGCGCACCGGCCCCTGGCAGGAACGCGCGCGGGCGGCGGGAATCGCCGCCTCGGCGGCGTTTCCGCTCCGGCGCGCTGGCGCCGTGGTCGGCGTCTTCAGCCTCTACGCCGGCGAAGTCGGTTACTTTGACGAGGAGTTGATCGAGCTGCTCGCCGAGTTGGCCAGCGACATATCGTTCGCCCTCGAAAAATTCAGCGCCGACGAGCACCGGCGGCGCGCCGAGGCCGACTTGCGCAGCGCTCTCGCGCGTCTGCACGAGGTCTCGGCTCGGCTCATCGGCGTGCAGGAAGACGAGCGGCGGCGTCTGGCCCGCGACCTGCACGACGATATCGGGCAGAACCTGACGATGATCAAGATCGTGCTCCTGGGCATGCGCCGCTGGTCTGCCGGCGGCGAGCAGGACGAAATCCACGAGGCTGCCGATATTGCCGACCGGACCCTGCAGCGCGTACGCGCCCTGTCGGTCGAGCTGCGCCCGCCGCAGCTCGACGACCTCGGCCTGGTGCCGGCGCTGCGCGCACACCTCGGCAATACCTGCCGCCATGCCGGAATCCGGGCCAGCTTCATCGCCGACGACGGCCTGCCGTCGCCGCCGGAGGATATTGCCATCACCTGCTTCCGCATTGCCCAGGAGGCGCTGAACAACGTCATCCGCCATGCCGGCGCGACTGCGGTGGTGCTCGAGTTGCGCTATGCGCAAGGCGCGCTGATCCTCTCCCTGCGTGACGATGGCCGTGGCTTTGACGCCGCGGCGGCATTTGCCGGCGCGGCGCGTGGCACGAGCCTCGGCCTGCTCTCGATGCAGGAGCGCGCCACTCTTGCCGGCGGCCGGCTCGAGGTGCGCTCGCAGCCCGCGCAGCGCGCCGGCAGCGAGGTGCGTGTGACGCTGCCACTGCCCGGAGCGACCTGATGAACGACCGTATACGCGTCGTTCTCGCCGACGATCACCAGCTGGTGCGTGCCGGCATCCGTTCGCTCCTCGGCGCCTTCAGCGGCGTCGAAGTGGTCGGTGAAGCCGACGATGGCGCCACGGCCATCGCTCGCGTCGGCGAGTGCCTGCCCGATTTGTTGCTCATCGACATCGCCATGAAGGGCATGGGCGGACTGGTGGCGAGCGCCGAGATCCATCGCCTCTATCCGGCCGTGCGGGTGATCGTGCTGTCGATGCACGCCGACGCCGAGTACGTCAGGGAGGCGCTGCAGGTCGGCGCTGTCGGCTACCTGATCAAGGACGCCGCGCCGGTCGAGCTCGAACTCGCGCTGCGCGCGGTGATGCGCGGTGAAACCTGGCTGTCGCCGAGCGTCTCGCGACAGGTCGTCGACGGCTACCTTTCCCGCGGCAAAGGCGGACCACCCGCCGCCGACGCCCTGACGCCGCGTCAAAGCGAGATCCTGTGCCGTATCGCCGCCGGTCGCGGGGCCAAGGAAATCGCTTTCGACCTCGGCATCAGCGCCAAGACCGTCGAGTCGCACCGTGCCCAGATCATGGAGCGGCTGAACATTCACGATGTGGCGGGGCTGACCCGCTATGCGATCCGCAACGGACTTGTTTCCGCCGCCGAATAGGCGTGCCGGACGCTGAGCGCCCCGGCGCCGGGCGGGATTTTTCCGGTCGCCGCTAGGGGATCCCCCGATGGCGCCAGGCCGCCGCTTCCACCAGACTCAGCCCATGTTCAGACGAAAGGGTGATGGTCATGAGTGTGGTCCGGGTGCTGTTGGTCGATGATTGTCCCGAGTTCCGCAAGTTGCTGGCGCGCATGCTGCGCGGGCTGGGTTTCGAAATAGCCGCCAGCGTCGGCTCCGGCGAGGAAGCGCTGCAGGTCCTGGGCAGCGAGCGCCCGGATGTCGTCATTCTCGATATCGCGATGCCCGGCCTGAACGGTCTCGAGACGGCAAAGTGCATCCGCGAGGTGGACGCGGACATCAAGTTGCTGGTCGTTTCCCTGCACTCGACGCCGGAGTATCGGGCGGCGGCCGCAGCGATCGGCGTCGACGCCTACGTCTGCAAGGCCAATCTGGTTCCTGAATTGCCGCGCGTGCTGGCGGAGCTCTGCGCATGAAGGCCGACGTCCTTCCGGTCTCACCCGAAGATCTCGACAGGCCGCCGGACGCCGGCCAGGAACCGCGCACTCTGACTGCCCTGGCGGCCGCCGAGGCGCGCTACCGTGGCGTACTCGAAACCGCCGCTGACGCTCTGTTTCTGGTCGATTCGGCCGGCAGCATCCTGCTCGCCAATACCAGCGCCGAGCGGATGTTCGGCTATCGTCCCGGCGCCCTGAACGGACTTTGCATCGACCTGCTGGTTCCCGAAGCCAAGCGTGCGGCGCACCGTGGTCACCGCGCCCGCTTCGACGCGCAGCCGCGACCGGGCAGCATGCGCGTTGCGCATCTCCAGGGCCAGCGCTGCGATGGCAGCCTGTTCCCCGTCGAGATCAGCCTGAGCCACATCGACGAGGCGTCGGGAAGGATTATCACCTGCGCCGTCCGCGACGTCAGCGAGCGCGACCGCCAGTCGCTGGCGCTGCGTCGGCTGAACGCCACGCTGCGTCTGATCCACGATTGCAACGCGGCGCTGGTGCGCGCCGGTAGCGAGAGCGAGATGATCGGTGGCATCGTTGATCGCCTGCACCGCCAGGGCGGCTATTCCGCGGTGTGGGTCGACCTGGTGGATCGCAGTAGCGGCGAGGCTCGACTGGCGGCGGAACCGGCCGCGCTGGTCGCCGCCTCTTCCCTGGCGTCACTGGATGGCGATCTCTGGCGCAGCGGCTTTCGCCAGCAGCTGGCGCTGCCTGCCCTGGAGCAGGGGCAGGCGCTGACCTGCCTGTTCGTTTTGGCTAATGCCCCCGAGCACTGGAGCAGCGGCCTCGCCGACCGCGGCCAGTGCGCCGCAATCGCTCTGCCGCTGGTCGGACGCGGCGTGTCGATCGGTGTGCTCAACCTGCTGACGCCCGATCCACAGGGCTTCGACGACGACGCCTGTGAGGTGCTCGAAGAGCTCGCCGACGACCTCGCCTACGGAATCTTCGCGCAGCGCGCCGAAGCCGGCATGTTGTTGCTCAAGCGCGCCGTCGAAGCGTCGGCCAACGGTGTCATGATCACCGATGCCCTCGACCCCGCTCACCCGATCACCTACGTCAATCCCGGTTTCGAAGCGATCACCGGCTATGGCGCCGACGAAGTGCTCGGCAGCAGCGGCCGTTTTCTGCTCGCCGGCGAACTCGATCAATTGGAGCTCAACGAGTTGCGTCAGGCGCTGCGCGAGCGGCGCGGCACGCAGGTGACGCTGCGCTGTCGTCGCAAGGACGGTTCGCCGCTGTGGGCCGAACTGAACGTGGCGCCGGTCTGTTCGCCGGACGGTACGCTCGGACACTTCGTCAGCGTCTTCCACGATATCAGTGAGCGCCGCCGTTACGAAGAGGAACTCGAACACCAGACCAACCACGATTCGCTGACCGGCCTGGCCAACCGCAACCTGCTGCGCGACCGCGGGCAGCAGGCGATCGCCTACGCCGAACGCCACGATGCCAAGCTGGCCCTGCTGGCGGTCGATATCGACCAGTTCAAGCGGGTCAACAACAGCCTCGGGCACGGCCATGGCGACGAGTTGCTGCGTATCGTCGCCGGGCGGCTCGCCGACAGCGTGCGCGAAGGGGATACCGTCGCCCGCCTTGGCGGCGACGAGTTCGTGCTGATCCTTGCCGATCCGCTCGGCGACGGTGAAGTGGCGCGGGTCATCGCGCGCATCCTGGAGAGCGTTGCCCGGCCTGTGGAAATCGACGGCCACGAACTGGCGATCACCTGCAGCGTCGGCGCCAGTCTCTTCCCGCGTGACGGTTGCGATGCGGAGACGCTGCTCAAGAACGCCGACGCGGCGATGCATCGCGCCAAGGCCAGGGGTCGCGGCGCCTTCCACTTCTACCAGGCCGAGATGAACGAGCGCGTTGCCGGGCAGTTGGCCATCGAAGCCGACCTCGGGCGAGCGCTCGAGCGTGGCGAGTTCGAGCTCCACTACCAGCCGCAGGTCGATCTGATCAGCGGCGAAATCGTTGGCGCTGAAGCCCTGCTGCGCTGGCGGCATCCGCTGCGCGGGATGATTTCGCCCGAGGACTTCATTACCCTTGCCGAGGACAGCGGCCTGATCGTGCCGATCGGCCAGTGGGTGATCGAAACCGCCTGCCAGCAGTCGCGTGCCTGGCGGGACGCCGGCCTGACGCCACCGCGGCTGGCGGTCAACCTGTCGGCGCGACAGTTCGAGAGTGACGACCTGGCCGAACAGCTGGCTGCGGCAATCGATCGCGCCGGGCTGGGCAGCGGCGCGCTGGAAGTCGAACTGACCGAAAGCCTCGCCTTGCAGGACATCGGACGGGTGACGGCGATCCTGAAAAGGATTCGTGCCGCCGGCGTGACGACGGCGATGGACGACTTCGGTACCGGCTTTTCGTCGCTCGCCCATCTGTTGCGCATCACCGTCGACCGCATCAAGATCGACCGCTGCTTCGTGCGTGACATTCTCGGCGACCGGACCGCTGCGGCCGTCGCGCTGGCCGTCATCGCCATGGCCAAGAGCCTGGGAGTGAAGGTCATCGCCGAGGGCGTCGAGAGCGAGGCGCAGCTGAAGTTCCTGCGCGAACGGGGCTGTGACGAGATGCAGGGTTTCTACTTCAGCCAGCCCCTGCCGGGCTACGATTTCGAGGTCTTCCTGCGCGAGGCGCGCTGCCTGAACTTTGCCGCGGCCGGCGCCGCGGATGAGGAGGATGAGGCGTCGCGGACGCTGCTGCTGGTCGATGACGAGGCGAACATCACCAACGCGCTGCGCCGGCTGTTGCGCGCCGACCGCTACCGCATCTTCACGGCGAGCAGTGGCATCGAGGGGCTGGAGATCCTCGCCCGCCACCGCGTCGGCGTGATCATCACCGACCAGCGCATGCCGGCGATGTCGGGCAGCGAGTTCATCGCCCGTGCCAGGGCGCTGTTTCCGGATACGGTGCGCATGATCCTCTCCGGATATACCGATCTGCAGTCGGTCACCGACGCCGTGAATCACGGCGAGATCTACCGTTTCATGACCAAGCCCTGGGACGACGCCGAACTGCGTGAAACCGTGCGCGGCGCCTTCGAGCGCTATCGCCGCGACCACGAGCGGAATTGAACTGCCGACGCCGCCGCACGCCAGGGGCGTGGCCGGGGCTTCGGCAGCGACGCGCAGCGCAGGCGGCGCTGGCGTCAGAGCCTGTTATCATGCCGCCCTTTCAACGCATAGCTAGAGAAGAGACATGAAGAAACAGACCTCGCTGGTGATCGTCGCTATTCTTGCCGCAGCCCTGCTCGCGGCGTGCGGCAAGAAGGAAGCGCCTGCGGCCAGCGCCGCAGCGGCGCCGGCCCCGGCCCCGGTGGCCGCGATCGTCGTCGGACTGGACGACAATTTCCCGCCGATGGGCTTTCGTGACGAGAGCAACACGCTGGTCGGCTTCGACATCGATCTGGCGACCGAGGCCGGCAAGCGCCTTGGCGCCGAGGTGACGTTCAAACCGATCGACTGGAATGCCAAGGAAGCCGAGTTGAGCAGCAAGCGGGTGGACGTGCTGTGGAACGGCCTGACGATCACCGACGCGCGCAAGGAAAAGATCCTGTTCACCACGCCGTACCTCGAAAACCGGCAGATCATCATCGTCACCGACAAGTCGGCGGTGAACAGCAAGGCCGACCTGGCCGGCAAGGTGGTCGGCGTGCAGGACGGCAGCAGCGCGATCGAGGCCATCGAGAAGGATGGCGCGACCGCCAAATCGCTGAAGGAACTCAAGAAGTTCGGCGACAACGTGACGGCGCTGATGGATCTCAGCATTGGTCGACTCGACGCGCTGGTGGTCGACGAGGTCGTCGGGCGTTACTACACGGCCAAGAAACCCGGTGAGTATCGCGTGCTCGAGGAAAACTTCGGCACCGAGGACTACGGCGTGGGGACGCGCAAGGACGATACCGAGCTGATGGCCAGGCTGCAGAAGGCGATGGACGAAATGAAGGGCGATGGTTCCGCCGCTGCGATTTCGAACAAATGGTTCGGCAAGGACATCGTCAAGAAATAGCCCGGCGGTTCCCGCTGCGAACGGAACCCGGCCGTGCCGCCGGGCGGTCGCGGCGCCACGGCGAATCCGCACGTCATTGCGAGGAGGCGAAGCCGACGCGGCAATCCAGAGGTTTTACCCCGGGCGTTGTCGATGCGGCGGAAGCGTCGCGGGAGAGTGGCGCCGGATTGCCGCCAGGTGGAGCGAAGAGGGGCTTGCTGAAAGTCTTGCCAAGAATGCGACACCTCGACACCTCGCTATCTGCCCCCCAGCGGGTGTTGAGAAATAGCGCATGAACTATGTAATCGAAATAATGGGTCCCCTGCTCGAAGGAACGGGGGTGACCCTGCAGGTGTTCATCATCACCTTCGTTCTGGCGGTGCCGCTCGGCCTGTTGCTGGCCTTGTTGCGCGTTTCGCGTTTCGTCGTCGTCAGCGCTCTGGTCAACGGCTACATCTGGCTGATGCGTGGCACGCCGTTGATGCTGCAGATGCTGTTCATCTACTTCGCCCTGCCTTTCGTGCCGCTGATCGGAATTCGCCTGCCCGACTTCACGGCGGCGATCGTCGCTTTCGTGCTCAACTACGCGGCGTATTTCGCCGAGATCTTTCGCGCCGGCATCCAGTCGATCGACCGCGGCCAGTACGAAGGTGCGCGCGTGCTCGGTCTGAGCTACCCGCAGACCATGCGCCGCATCGTCCTGCCGCAGGTCTTCAAGCGCATCCTGCCGCCGCTGAGCAACGAGACGATCACCCTGGTCAAGGACACCTCGCTGATTTACGTGCTGGCCATGAACGACCTGCTGCGCGCTGCGCGCGGCATCGTGCAGCGCGACTTCACGACCACCCCTTTCATCGTCGCCGCGGCTTTCTACCTGGTGATGACGCTGGTGCTGACGCTCGCCTTCCAGCGTCTGGAAAGGAAGTACGCGGTGTACGATGAATAGCCCGATGATCCACGCGCTCGACGTGCACAAGCGCTTCGCTGCGGTGGAAGTGCTGCGCGGCGTTTCGCTGGACGTCGGCAAGGGCGAGGTGCTGGCGATCATCGGCCCCTCGGGGTCCGGCAAGAGCACCTTTCTGCGCTGCCTCAACCATCTCGAAACGATCGATCGCGGGCACATCGACATCGAAGGCGAAACGCTGGTCGGTGCGGACGAAAAGGGGCATTGCCGCTACGTCGCCGACGCCGGGCTGCGGCGCATCTGCCGCAGGATGGGCATGGTCTTTCAGCACTTCAATCTGTTTCCGCATCTGACCGTGCTCGAGAACATCGTCGAGGCGCCGTTGACCGTCAAGGGATTGCGCCGCCAGGAGGTCCTGCCCAAGGCCGAAGCGCTGTTGCGCAAGGTCGGCCTGCTCGACAAGCGCGACAGCTATCCGGCGCGGCTTTCGGGGGGCCAGAAGCAGCGCGTGGCGATTGCCCGGGCGCTGGCCATGGAGCCGGACATCATGCTCTTCGACGAGCCGACTTCGGCGCTCGACCCGGAACTCACCGGTGAAGTCCTGCGCACCATCCGCGAGCTGGCCGAAGAGCGGATGACGATGCTGGTGGTGACGCACGAGATGGCCTTTGCCCGCGAGGTGGCCAGCCGCGTCGTTTTCATGGACGGCGGCGAAATCGTCGAAGCGCGTCCGGCGAAGGAGCTCTTTGCCGCTCCCGAACATCCGCGCACGCGGGCGTTTCTGGAGAACATGCTCTAAGTCCGGGAACCGCCTGCGCAGGGCTCAGAAACGAATGGCCGGCAAGGGGCATCGCCCCGGCGGCCCCATTTTCCCCTTGCACGTCGACCGTCGGAGCGGGCCATGCGCGCCTCCGGTGAGCGCTCACGTGCATGAACATTCAGCATCAGAAAGCACTCGGAGAGACGATGAATCAAACTTCCCGCGACGGTTTCACCAGCTCCTTCGGCGTCCTCGTGGCGACGCTCGGCTCGGCCGTCGGACTCGGCAACATCTGGAAATTTCCTTCGCTGACCGGCGCCAACGGCGGTGCCGGTTTTCTCCTCGTCTATCTGCTGGCGACGCTGCTCGTCGGCCTGCCGGTGATGATCGTCGAGACCATGCTCGGACGAGCGGCGCGGGCCAACGCGGTGAGCGCTTTCGATCGCGTCGCGCCGCGCCGCCAGTGGTGGTGGAAGAGCATCGGCTGGATGGGTTTCGCGGCGGCGCTGCTGATTCTCGCCTTCTATTCCGAAGTCGCCGGCTGGGTCTACGCCTACGTCTTCAAGGCCATGGCCGGGCAGATCGCCACCACCGATCGGCAGGTGGCCGGTGCCGTGTTCGCCGAGCTGGTGGCCAATCCGCTGAGTTCGCTGCTCTGGCAGTGGGTGGTGCTGGCGGTGACCGGCAGCATCATCATGTTCGGCGTTGCCAGGGGCATCGAGGCGGTGACCCGCAGGTTGATGCCACTGCTCTTCATCCTGCTGCTCGTGCTTTGCGCGCGCAGCCTGACGCTGCCGGGCGCGAGCGCCGGGCTGAGTTTCCTGTTCAGCCCGGATCTGGCGAAGATCACCCCGGCCGTCGTCCTCACCGCGCTTGGCCTGGCCTTCTTCAAACTCTCGATCGGCATGGGCTGCATGCTCACCTACGGCAGCTATTTTCGCGACAATCAGAACATCCCGCTGACCGCGACGCGGGTCATGTTTGCCGATCTCTCGGTATCGCTGCTCGCCGGCATGGCCATCTTTCCGGCGGTGTTTGCCTTCGGCTTCGAACCCGCTGCCGGGCCATCGCTGGTCTTCATGACCATTCCCGCCGTGTTTACCGCCATGCCCGGCGGAACGCTGTTCATGACGCTCTTCTTCATCCTGACGGCGATCGCCAGCGTCGGCGCCATGCTCTCGCTGCTCGAGGTGCCGGTGGCCATTCTCTCGGAACGTTTCGGGCTGGGTCGCAAGCGCGCCTCGTTGGGCACCATCGCCGCAGTTGCCGCCCTCGGCGTCCCGGCCGCCCTGTCGTCAAGCCTGACCAGCGACCTCAAGGTCTTTGCCATGAATCCCTTCGACCTCTTCGACTTCCTCAGTTCCAATATCCTCCTGCCGCTCGGCGGGATCATGGTCTGTCTCTTCGTCGGCTGGGTCTATGGCCTGCCGGAGATGGCGCGGCAACTGAGCAACGACGGCGCGCTGCGCAACACGCGGCTGGTGAGCGTGCTCTTCGTTCTCGTTCGTTTCGTCGCCCCGCTGTCGATTGCCGCCGTCCTGCTGCATGGATTGAAGCTGTTCTGAGCGCGGCGAGGCTCTCCTGGTTGGCGACCGGTTCAGCGGGCGAGCGGTCGCCGCGTCGCCGCCAGTCCCGAGACGACGATCAGCGTGATCGCCAGCCAGGACCAGCCGTCGTGCGTCTCGTTCCAGAGGATGATCCCGAAGAGGCTGGCAAAAACCACCGTGCTGTAGGCCAGGGCTGCGGCGGTCAGCGTCCTCTCCGTGGCGTAGGCGCGCGTCATGGCCAGCTGCGCGGCGGTGGCAAAGGCGGCGACACCGAGCAGCAGCGCGCCGCTGCGCATGTCGACCGCGTGCCGTTCCGAGAACAGCAGCCACAGCCCGGCGGCGAGCGACGAGAGCAGCGTGAAATAGAAGACGGTGCGCGTTTCCGGCTCGCCGCGCGCGCCGAGTTCGCGGACGCTGAAGTAGGCCATCGCGGCGAGTGCGCCGGAGAGCAGCCCGAGCAGGCCGCCGAGCAACTGCTCGGCGTGCAGCGTCGGCTTGAGGAGCAGGGCGACCCCGCTCAGTCCGAGAAGCAGGGCGGCGACGATTCCTGACGTCATGCGCAGTCCGGCGAGCGCCAGATAGCCGGCGAGGAAGATCGCCGAGGTGTAGTTGAGGGTCACTGCGGTGGCCAGTGGCAGCAGGCCGATCGCCGAAAAGTAGGTCACCACCGCCGCGAAGCCGAAGGCGCTGCGGCCGAGCTGCCAGCGCCAATGCGGCGTGTGCAGCGAAACGCCGCGCAGCCGGGCCAGGGCGAGCATCGGCAAGAGGGCGAGAAAACTGCGGTAGAAGACGATTTCGACCGCCGAATGGCTTTCTGCGACCAGCTTGACGCAGACCCCCATGGACGCGAAGAGGAGGCTGGCGACGATCATCCAGAGCGACTGCATGGTGCATTTTCCGCGCACGACAAGCGTCCGATTCTACTCCAGGCCGCTCGCCGCGGAGTTTCGCCGCAGCGCCTGGGGTGGCTGGCGAGCGCGCGGCTGGGCAGCTTTCCGTCGATGGCGTTAGACTGTCTTCCTTTGTGAACCGTCGTCCGCTTGCCGCGCGCACGACTTCCACCCCATGAGTCTCCCGATCGAACCGCTGCGCCAAGACTCGGCGCGCGCAGTCTCGACGCCGCCGCCGCGTTGCGTCACGCGAGGTGCGTCGCTTGCGCCCTGACCCCCCCCCGGCCTCGCTTTCTGCCCGGGCCGGCGCGTCGGGGCGGCCGCTCTGGCTGTGGCTGGCTGCGCGCTTCGTCCTCGCCGGCGTGCTGCCACTGCTGCTGGTTGGCGCGCTCCTGCTGGTCGTCTATCTGCCGCAGGCACGGGTGGATATCGACAATCGTCAGCAGGTGCTTGCCGGCGCCATTTCCGGCCAAGTCGAGCTGCACCTGCTTGGCGCCGAGCGTGAACTGTCGACGATTGCCGCCCACCTTCGCCGGCAGGACGGGCAGCCGCCGCCGTCGTCGTCTTCTTCGTCTTCGTCTTCGTCTTCGTCTTCGCCTTCGCCTTCGTCGTGGCCGGATGTCCTGGGCGCACACCTGGCCGACGGCGACGTATTCACGGCGATCTACGTCGCCGACGCGGATGACGTGGTGCACGCCGTTGGACTTGCAGACGGGCAGGGCGGACAGCGGCGACACCTGTCGAGCACCGATCCAGCGCTCAACGCGGTCATGCGCGCGGCGCGCGCGCGTGGCGCCGCCGCGTGGTCGGAGGTGCCCAGCGCGTCTACCGGTGACCGCGCGGCAGCGGTCCTCGCCATTCCGCTCGGCGATGCGATCTTGCTCGGCGAAGTGTCGATCGATCGGCTGGGCGAGCTTCTCGCCCGTCTGCCAAATGCCGCCGGAATGGCGACGATGATTGTCGACCGCCGCGGGCAGTTCGTCGCCGGCGCACAACCCGGTTCTGGCGCCCGGCTGCGCGAGTTCGCTCCGCTGCCGGGCGTCAGCGACGGGCAGCCGGGGCTTCCCGCGACACGGGAGTTCGTGGCCGACGGCGAGCGTTTCATTGGCACCCTGGCCGGCGTTGCGCAACTCGGCTGGTCGGTGCTCGTCGTGCAAGAGCGAAGCGAGGCCCTCGAGCCGTTCATGAGCACTTTCCGGGCGCTGGCCGCCGGGCTGTTGGCGGCGCTGCTGCTGGCCGTCGGTGCGACCTGGATCGCCGCCCGCGGCCTTGCCCGGCGCGTCGGTAGCTACGCGGCGCAAGCGCAGGCGATCGCCGGCGGCGACTACGAGCGGCCCTGGCCAGTGGCGCAGGTCAAGGAACTGGACAGCCTGGCGACGCACCTCGATCGTATGTCGGCGGCCATTCGTCAGCGTGAGCGCGAGCGCGCGATGAGCGACCGTCTGCGCGTCGAGGAGCAGCTGCAGCAAGCCAATCTGGTCGTCGAGCACAGCCCGGCGATGCTCTTCCGCTGGCGTGCCGACGAGGGTTGGCCGGCCGTATTCGTTTCCGACAACGTCAGCCAGCTCGGCTATTCGTCGGCAGAGCTGCTCGATGGATCGATTCGCTTCGCCGCGCTGATCCACCCCGACGACCTGCAACGCGTCGGCGCCGAGGTGCAGGCATTCACGGAACAGGGCGCCGACCGCTTTCGGCAGGAGTACCGCGTCGTCTGCAGGGACGGGACGACGCGCTGGGTTGACGACCGGACCGCCGTCGAACGCAACGCTGCCGGGCAGGTCACCCATTACCTGGGCGTGGTCATCGACGTCAGCGAAAGCAGGAACGTCGAACAGGCGCTGCGCGAGAGCGAGGCGCGCTACCGGCTGCTCTTCGACAGCAATCCGCATCCGATGTGGGTCTATGACCTGGACACGCTCGCCTTCATGACCGTCAATGATGCCGCCGTGCGCAAGTACGGTTATTCCCGCGAGCAATTCCTGGGCCTCACGGTGAGCGACATAAACCTTGCCGACGACACCCCGATTCTGCCCGAGGATATCGTCTCGGTCGACGAGATGGGCGACGCTGCGGGGGTGTGGAAACACGTCACCCGGGACGGAACGATCATCGATGTCGAAATCGTCGCCCATGCGATCACCTATCAGGGGCGTCCGGCGCAAGTCGTTCTCGCCGAGGATGTCACCGACCGCAGACGCGCCGAGCAGGCGTTGCTGGAGAGCGAGGTGCAATATCGCGAACTGGTCGAAAACGCCAACAGCATCATCCTGCGCTGGAGCCCCGCGGGGCAGATCAACTTCATCAACGACTTCGGTCTGAAGTTCTTCGGCTATTCGGAAGACGAACTGTTCGGCCAGCACGTGATCGGGACCATCGTTCCGGAGTTTGCCAGCGGTGGCCAGGATCTGCGCGCGCAGATGCAAGACATCTGCCGCAACCCGGAGAGCTTCGAGCGCAATATCAACGAGAACATGCGCCGTGGCGGTGAGCGGGTCTGGGTTTCGTGGACCAACCGGGCGGTGGCCGACGCACACGGCCAGGTCGTCGAGGTGTTCAGCGTCGGTTCCGACATTACCGAGCATCGGCGAGTCGACGAGGAGCTACGCCAGTATCGCGAACACCTCGAGGAACTGGTCGCCGAACGAACCGCCGAGTTGCGCCAGGCAATGGCCCAACTCGTGCAGACGGAAAAACTCGCCGCGCTGGGTCACCTGGTCGCCGGCGTGGCGCACGAACTGAACACGCCGCTGGGCAACGCGCGCGTCGTCGCCGGCGTCCTCGGCGAGCAGTTTCGCGAGTTCTCGGAGGCCATTGCCAGCGGCCGCCTGCGTCGCTCGCAGGTGGACGGATTGCTCAGCCGCGGTCTGGAGGCGGTGGACCTGCTCGAACGCAATACGGCCCGCGCCGCCGAACTGATCGGCCAGTTCAAGGAGGTGGCGGTGGATCAGAGCAGCGCCCGCCGGCGCTCGTTCGACCTGCGCAAGACCGTCGCGGCGATGCTCGTCACCCTGCGTCCCGGTTTCAAGCACACGCGTCACCGCATCGACCTGGAAATCCCCGCCTACCTGGAAATGGACAGCTACCCGGGTCCGCTCGAACAGGTCATCGCCAACCTCGTCGGAAACTCGCTGGCGCACGGTTTCGCCGGCATCGACGAGGGGCGCATCGAAATCATGGCGCATACCGTCGCGCCGGATCAGGTCGTTCTGTGCTACGTCGACAACGGCCGGGGAATTCCCGCCGAGGCGCTCAACCGGGTCTTCGAACCCTTCTTCACGACCGGTCTCGGCCAGGGCGGCAGCGGCCTCGGGCTGTACATCGCCTACAACCTGGTGACTGCCGTACTCGGCGGCAGCATCGCCGTCGATAGCCCGCCCGGACACGGCACCCGCTTCACGCTGACCCTACCGCGCTCGGCGCCCGGGCGCGTCGCCGGCAGCTGAGGCGCGCCGGCGAGTTCGCGCGCTGAACTCGTGCCGAGCGGGAGATTGTGACAATTTGCGTCAGTCGAGTGACGCAACGTGACCGGGTTCGTCGCCGCCGTGTGCGGAAATTCACGCTTTTGCGGGCTTTTCCGGCCCTGGCATGGAACTTGATACTGCTTATATCAACGGATTGTCCGTTGCACTCACTCGAAGGAGTTCCCACCATGAAGAAGCTGCAAAAAGGCTTTACCTTGATCGAGCTGATGATCGTCGTCGCGATCATCGGTATTCTCGCCGCCATCGCCATCCCGCAGTTCTCGGATTACACCCGCAAGGGCGAAGACAAGGCTGCGCAGTCGGATGCCCGGAATATTCTCACGGCAGCCGTCGTTGCCTCGTCCCCGGATTGACTCATTCACGCTCTCTTGGAGGTCTCATGAAAAAGATTCTTGCTTCTACTGCCCTGATTGCGGGCTTGCTTGGCAGCGGTTCCGCGTTCGCGATCGCCACGGTCATTTGTCCGGCGACCGCTGGTAGCACGGCCGCCGCCGCGGGCGCGCCGATCCCGAACGGAACGGCGGGTACGCACTACATGACGCGGCCGATCGCCGCCAAGTGCTCGGCGAATACGAATGTCGCCGGCGAGGACGGCACCTCTGGCGCGTGGTACGCCGTCGGCGCCAACTCGGTCAAGGGCAAGACCAATTTTGGCGGTCACACCAACGGCGGCGCGGTCGCCAAGACCGCTGACTGCGCTATTGCCGGCGGTTGCACGGCTGCCGAGGCGGTGACCGCCAGGGGCGTTGCCAACACGGCGGCGGCTGGTAGCGGTACTTAACGGCGCAGCTGTCCCTCGTCAAAATCAAGAAAGAGGCGCGCTTTTTTGCGCGCCTTTCGTTTGTTGGGCCTGCAAATGCTGCAGTTCTTCCTGTCTTCGTGGCGCTCCGGTTTTCGTAATCGGGTGTTTTTTGCCGTGCTCCTGCTCGGCGTGGCGCTGGTGGGCGTGGCCTATCTGTCGGCGTCGTTTTCCCCCCGGCAGCCCTTGACGGTGGCGCTCGACGTCGGCCTCTCCGGCCTGCGCGTCAGTCTCGTGCTGTTCACCATCACCCTCGTCCAGGACCTTGTCGGGCGCGAGATCGAACAGCGTTCGGTGGTCCTCACCCTGAGCTATCCAACGGACCGCTCGGCGTATCTGATCGGACGCTACTGCGGTGTCCTGGCGCTGGCCGGCGTCGCCGCGCTGATCCTCGGGCTGCTGCTGTGGATCGCGGTGATGATGTCCGGCGCCAACTACGACCAGCAGTTTCGCGTCCAGCTCGGCCTGCCCTTCTGGGTCGCCGTTTTCGGGGTATGGCTCGACATCGCCGTCGTCGCCGCTTTCACGCTGTGGATCGCGACGCTGTCGACGGTGACCATGTTGCCGCTGGCGCTCGGCGCGGTTTTCGCCATTGGCGGCCGGGCCCTGGGCGCGGTCTTCGATTTCGTGTCCCGCGGCGCCGACGGGCAGGTTGAACTCGCCGCCCGCTATGGCCCCCTGCTCGACGTCATCCGCTGGCTGTTGCCCGACCTCTCCCGGCTCGACTGGCGGGCGTGGCCGATGTACGGCCTGCTTCCCGACCTCCAGACCATGGGACTGGCGGCGGCGATGGCCATCGCCTACGCCATGCTGATGATCGGGCTGGCCATCCATGCCTTCTCGCGGCGCGAGTTTTCCTGACATGAACCGCCTGCGTGCCCACTTCGGACTCCTGCTGGCGCTTCTCGGCGTGCTCGCCTACACGCTGCTGGTGCCCGCGCTCTACGCGCGTCCGCGGCCGCCCGTCTCGCCCGAGATGGAAGTGGCCATGCCCCGCTTCGTGCAGGTTGTGATGGCGGCCGGCGACCGCTTCCTTGCCGCCAACCTGGCCGTGTTCCGCGCCCTGGTGGTGTCGACGGCAACGATGAGTGCCGAGAACTACCGCATCCTCGGCATCGTCCAGTCGGACGCCGCGTGGCTCAATCCCGCGCAGGAGGACAACTATTACATTGCCGCGGCGATCCTGCCGTGGGCCGGCGAGGTGGCTGCCGCGCAGTATATCCTCGGCCTGGCGACGGCAGCCCGCCCCTTCGATTCCGGCCCACCCTTCTACTACGCTTTCAACGAGCTGCACTTCCTGAAGAATCCGGTCGAGGCCGCCAAGTGGATGCGCATCGCCGCGCGCAACACCAGGGACGAGATGGAGCAGCTCCAGCTGCAGCAGGTCGCCGCGCTGTGGGTGAGCAAGGGAGAGGACAGGGAATTCTCGATCCGCCTGCATCGGGCCATGGCCAGGGAAACCCGGCACAAGGCCTTTGCCCGTTTCCTCGAGAAGCGGGCGGTGCGGCTCGAGAACCTGTTGTTGCTCGATCGCGCCATCGCGCGTTTCCGCGAACGGACGGGCAAGCCGCCAAGCCGCCTGCAGCAGCTGGTGGACCAGTCGCTGCTGGCGGCGATTCCGGCCGACCCCTTTGCCGTGCCCTATGGCATCGACAAGGAGGGCAAGGCCGAGCTTGTTGAACAGGGCGCCGCCGCGTCGGGGAGTGCGCCGTGAGTCAGGCCATTGCTGTCGATGCCATCCGCAAGAGCTATGCCGGCGCCTGGCGCAAGCCCGCGCGGGAGGCGCTGAAGGGGATCTCGCTGAGCATAGCGGCCGGTGAGACCTTCGGTTTCATCGGCCCCAACGGAGCCGGCAAGAGCACGCTGATCAAGATTCTGGTCGGCGCGCTGCGGCCAAGCGCGGGCAGCGCGAGCATCTTCGGCCGCGACGTGCGCGAGCCGGAGGCCCGCCGCGGGCTGGGATTCGTTCCCGAGAACCCCAGTCTGCAGGATTTCCTCAGCCCCTATGAAGTCCTGTTGATGGGCTTGCGCCTGCACGGGCTTCGTTTCAGCGACGAACGCAAGCACTGCCTGCACTGGCTGGAGCGTTTCGATCTCGCGGCGGTTGCCGACAGCCGCTTGCGCGGCTTCTCCAAAGGCATGTTGCAGCGAACGGCGTTGGCACATGCCTTGGCCATCCAGCCAAGACTATTGATTCTGGATGAGCCGCTTTCCGGTCTTGATCCGGTCGGGCGAAAGGAGGTCGTCGATATTCTCGATGAATACCGTGCCCAGGGTGGCACGCTGTTCTTTTCGTCGCACGTGCTGCACGACGTCGAGCGGATTGCCGACCGCTTCGGGCTGATCCACCGCGGGCAGTTGCTTACCATACGTTCGCCACAGGAACTCGTCGCCGACCAGGCCGACCGGTACCTGCTGCGCTATCGGGGCGGTACGCCGATAGCGCACTGTGTCGAACTGCGGCCGGGTTTGTATGGGGGGCACGCCCGCGCGGCCGAGTTGCCCGCGCTGATCGCCAAGGTTCTCGCCTGTGGCGGCGTCCTGCAGAAGGTCGAAGCCAGTGTTTCGCTCGAGACCGCTTTTTTCCGGACAATCGCGTCGGCTGATGAAAAAAGTGGCTAGGAAGGCCGTTTTCGTGTCGGCAGGTCACAATAAAGGAGGCTTTGGACTTGCCCCAGACGATGCGTGCCTTTGTTCACGGACCTTGCCCGCGGGCACCCTCATCTTGCTCACGAAGGCGTCGGATTTGCCACGGCTGCCCAGCGGTTTCCAGCGATGTGCGGTCAGCGCGGGTCGCCGCCAAGCCTGCCAGTGAACGCCAATGCAGCAGCGCCTGCGAGCGAGTAGCCCATTGACCTCTCGATCTTTGCATCGCGGCGCTGAGAGCATCTTTCTCTCGCTCATTCGATCTGCGGCAGGTCGGTACATCGACTCCGTGGTACTCGCGCTACTGGTCGCGGTAAGCTGGCTCGCCTTTCATCGCTACCAGGGGATATGGCATGACGGTGTGCTGTACGCGGGGCAGGCGATCTTTCGGCGGGATCCCCTTCCGTTTGCACAGGACCTATTCTTCGCCTACGGATCGCAGGATAGCTTTACGGCATTTACCGGGATTTATTCGCTTGCGATTCAGGAACTTGGGCTGCCAATTGCGTCCATGGCACTACTCGGGATGGCGCACTTGGCCTGGGTCGCAGCCGCCGCTTTCTTGTTGCGGGGAATCCTCAGCGGGCTCGCCTTCTGGCAGGCGCTGATCCTTCTCGCCGTGCTCCCAGCAACCTATGGATCCATGGGTATTTTCTCGTACGGCGAAACCTTCGTTACCGCGCGTATCTGGGCCGAGCCCCCGGCTCTCCTGGCCGTTGCCTGCATTTTGCGCGGCTACCGAATCGTGGCGATAGTCAGTCTGGCGTTCGCCGTTGCCATGCATCCGGTGATCGCGTTTCCCGCCGTAGTCTTCGTCTTTTTTTTCGGATTTCACGGTCGCCAACAGCTGCTTGCTTTCGCGGTTGGCCTTGCCGGATGGGCGATACTTGATGCGCTGGAGATTCGTCCGTTCGTGTATTTGACGAAGGCAATGGATCCCTTGTGGTTAAGCCTCTCGATAGAACGCAGCCCTTTTGTGTTTCTCGACCACTGGACATGGGAAGAACGCCTCGAACCCATTTTTTTTGCTCTGCTGCTTGGCACTGCTGCGCTTGTCTCGGTCGGAGAGCGCCGCGCCTTATGGTGGTCTGCTTTCGGAGTATTAATGGTTGGCATGGGTCTGGCGCTCCTAGTGGTCTTTTGGCCGAGCGTGCTCTTGATCCAAATGCAGCCTTGGCGCGTTTTGTGGTTGACAAAAATACTCGCTTTAGCAGCTGGAATGAGCTTGTTGAAGGACATGTGGTCGGTCTCGCCTTACAGTCGCCTCCTCCTTGGCGCCTTAGCCGTCTGTGCATTCACTCTTGACGCCACAAGGCTCGGTTGCGCGGTCCTCTTGTCTGCCCTAGTTATAGCCCGCTATCGATTTCGGATTGATCCGCAATTGCCACCCTGGCTTTTTCGGCTAGCCTGGTTTGCTATTTTTATAGTGGTAGGCGAGAACGTCTTTTGGGCGGTCTGGCTCTCTTGGTTTCCGATTGACTTCAACTCACCAAGTCTATCGAACCATGAAATTGTCCACCGTGTTTTCCTCGTTGCACACGACACGGGTTGGTTCGTCTTCCCGCTCGCTATGTTGGGCACTTGGTGGTTCCTCCAGCGTCGTGACTCAAGCAGTGTCCGGCTGATGTTGTTGCTGCTGTTCAGTATCTCTCTAACCTTTTTTGTTGGCTATTGGCACCGAACCAGCCGCTTGCAAGCGGCAGAAGACGAGCTCCGCGAAGTCGGGCACGCGGAACTGGCCAAAATTATTCAGCCACACCATTTGACCTACTGGGGCTCGGGTCTTAAAAACCTCTGGTTTGTTCTCCACCGCGGAAGCTATGCATCGTCTCAGCAAGCTGCCGGCGTGATATTTTCGCGACAGACGGCGATCGAGGCCGATCGCCGCCTGGCACGGTTGGAGATCCTTGGATTGCCGGATTCACGCTTTGATTGGGTGAGCAGGGCGAGCAGTGAGGCGCCGGAGTTGTTGCCCACCCTCAATGGTATCGTTCATGTCTGTCAGGATCCGATCCTGGATTTCGTCGTACTATCGCAGCAGGTGGCGGGGGCGACCCCGATGATGACGGTACGCCTGCTTTCTTCATACGGTGAATACTATCTCTACGCCTGCGAATATCTGCGTTCCTTCCCAGATCTCCCGTCCCCTGGCCATTGACGTGATGCCCATAACGCCAATCATGCGGCAATTTGCCCAATATGTATGCGTCGGTGGGCTGGCTTTCGGCGTTGATATCGCAGCGCTTTTCCTGTTAACAGAAAAAGTTGGTTTTCATTATATTTCTTCTGCCTCTATCGCATTTGTGTTAGGGTTGGCGACAAATTATATATTGTGTGTCGCGGTGGTTTTTGATTATCGAGCCCTGCAGAATCGGGCGCACGAGTTCGTGATATTTTCGCTGATCGGCGTCGCGGGCCTGCTGCTCAACAATCTGCTGATCTTCTTGTTTACCGAGTTTCTTGGATTTTACTACCTGGTGTCCAAGGCGGGAGCCGCAGTCTTCATATTGTTCTTCAATTTCTTTCTCAGGCGGTTATGGTTGTTTTCGGAAAGAAAAAAAGCGCAGCTGGACTCGCCATGAGGCATGCAATTGTGCGGGCGAAGCTTCCTCTTTCAAGACTGTTTGTTAAAGTTTGAATTTCCTCCGCTTGCGGTTGCTATTATATTTGTTCTCGCTTAATTCCGTAGCGCTTGTCCAGCGGGGTTGGCGGCCATGCCTTCACCACACTTCGCTCAGACAGGGATCGGCCTTTGGCTCTGAATCATTTGCGAGGTGCAGGTAGACTTTGTCACTGTTGAAGCCTTTGCCTTCTGCCAGTATTGTTGGATCGTATTCCTGCGGGTGGGAGCATTTTCTTGCGCAGGGGCTTTTACTGGCCAATCGTCGTGTTCTTCCACAACCAGTCTCTCCACAAATATCGATACTATGAGCAAAACCGTACTTATCATTGGTGCCGGGCCGGCTGGCCTTACCGCTGCTCTTGAGCTCCTGCGTCGCTCGACCGATTACACGCCGATCGTCGTCGAGTCGCTTGATGACGTCGGAGGTATTTCCCGCACCATCAATCACAACGGGAACCGCATGGATATTGGTGGCCACCGGTTCTTCTCGAAGTCGGATTGGGTGATGAGTTGGTGGCGAGAAATTCTCCCGGTGGCTCCTGACAAGACGGCCGATGGATTGAGCGTGATACCGGCAGCCGATCGGCATTTGCTGATCAGGCCGAGGTTGTCGCGTATTTATTTCCTTCGCAAGTTTTTCGACTACCCGATTTCGCTTAGTGCAAATACAATGCGCAATCTTGGTTTTATGCGCTTGCTTAAAATCGGTTGCAGTTACACTTTTTCATCCGTCTTCCAGCGCAAGCCAGAACGGAACCTGGAAGATTTCTTCGTCAATCGTTTCGGGAAAGAGCTTTACAGCACATTTTTCAAGGACTATACGGAGAAGGTATGGGGTGTTCCTTGCCGGGAAATCAGTCCGGAGTGGGGGGCGCAACGTATAAAGGGCCTCTCGGTCGTAAAGGCGATCAGCCATTCCTTGCGCAAGTTGGTTCGCGGGTCGGGCAACGGTGTCGCTCAAAAGGGTGTTAATACCAGTCTGATCGAGCGCTTCCTGTATCCGAAGTTCGGTCCGGGTCAGATGTGGCAGGTCGTGGCCGAAATGGTTCGCGCTGGGGGCGGCGGGATTCACCATGGAGTGAGGGTAAAGGAACTGCGTGAGGAATCCGGGCGGATCGTTGCCGTGGTCGCGGAGGACAAGCAGGGACAGGGCGTGGAGTATCGCTGTGACTTCGTGATTTCCACGATGCCTGTCAGGGACATGGTGCTGGGCCTTTCGCCGCCGGCACCAGAAGTGGTGCGGGAGGTGGCGGCGGGACTCTGCTACCGTGACTTTATCACCGTGGGGGTGCTGGTTAAAAAGCTGCGGCCGACCAGAGGAAGTCTGCGCGGTCACAAAGGCAACCTGGTGCCGGATACGTGGATCTACATCCAAGAGCCAGACGTCAAACTGGGTCGGCTGCAGCTGTTCAATAACTGGAGTCCGGCCATGGTGCGAGACGCCGATACGATTTGGCTTGGCCTGGAGTATTTCTGTCAGGAAGGTGACGAACTCTGGTGCCTAAGCGATGAGGAGATGGGGCGCTTTGCGGTAGACGAACTCGCGAGAATCGACCTGATCGACGCTGCGGATGCGCTCGATTTCAATGTCGTTCGAGTGCCCAAGGCCTACCCTGCATACTTCGGCACCTACGATCAATTTGAGGTGCTGCGCCGGCACACGGATACGATCGAAAATCTGTTTCTGGTCGGGCGAAACGGCATGCACCGGTACAACAATCAGGACCATTCCATGCTCACGGCCCGCTTGGCTGTCGAAGCGATCTTGTCTGGCTCGTGCTGTAAGGACGACATCTGGGGCGTCAACGTCGATGACGAGTACCACGAGGAGAAGAAGTAGCCTGCCGAGGAGAAGGTCGCCTTGCCTGCTCCAACGCTCGATGCAGACGATCGTCGTCTGGGGTGACGGGACCCGGGCGACGTGAGTCCATCGTCACTCATCCCTGCCGTGACCGTACGCAGGGCATGGGTCGTTGGCCACTCGCTGCTCTGAGGCTTGCTTGGTGCTGTGCTTGTACCTTGGCAGCTAGGAGATAGGTTCTATTTGCGATTGCCGAGCAGACCCAGCAGGCCCTCGGCAAGGCGTTGTATGGTCTGCCGGTCGGGCACCGGCAACCTGAGATAGCGCTCGCCGCTGGCGGGATCGGTTTTCACCAGCGCTGACTCACCTTCGCCTTTCGATGCGGCGGCGAGTTCGCCGAGTAGTTGCGCGCCGGCGGCGAAGAGTGGTGCCCAAGGATCGGAACCTCCGGGCACTGCTTCGGCCGTGGCTGCGGTCGCCGGTTCATTGGGTTCATTGGATTCATTGGATTCATTGGATTCATTGGTCGGCGCAGTGCGGTCGGCGGCGGGTGCGGTCTCGGCCTCGCTGGTTATTGCCGCTTCGTCGATTGCCAGTGCGTCGCCGGCACGTTTATCGGACTCGTCGGCTGCACCGCCGCTACCCGCGTCGTCCTCGTCGTCGCCATCCGCGGCGTTGATCGCCGCGAGCGGCGGCGTATCCTGGCCGTCGTCTTCGCTGGCGGCCTGGCCTTCGACGGCGCCGGTGGCTTTTTCGACCACCTCCATGAACTTCGACAGCCGCGTTCCCTGCAGGACGACTTCGCTTTCGCCGCCGTCGAGGACGCCGGCAAACAGCGATTGCTTGAAGGCCAGCACCGAGAGCATGCCTTCCTCGATCGTTCCGCGGGCAACGAAGTTGATCACCTGCACGCCGCGCGTCTGGCCGAGGCGGTGCACGCGACCGATGCGCTGTTCGAGTACCGCCGGATTCCACGGCAGGTCCATGTTCACGATCACCGCCGCGGCGTGTTGCAGGTTGAGGCCGACGCCGCCGGCGTCGGTACTGAGAAAGACGCGGCAGTCGGGATCGTTGTTGAAGCGGTCGATCAGCGCGCCGCGCTTGTCGCCGGGAACGCCGCCGTGGAAGAGCACGTGTTGCCAGCCACGCTCGTCGAGGCGGCGGACGATCAGCTCGTGCGTACGCAGCCACTGGCTGAAGACGACGACCTTGGCTTGCGGGTCGTCGAGGATGTCGTCGAGCAGCGTGGCCAGTTCGTCGGCCTTGTAGCCATGGTCCGTTTCGTGGTCGATCAGGAAGGTGCTGTTGCACGACATGCGCATGTTCTGCAGCGCGCAGCGCATGCGCAGCTGGTCCTTCTCGGAGAGAAAGCCCGTGTGCCGCCAGCGGTGCACGATGCGCGCCACCTGGGCGCGGTTTTCCTCGTGATGGTCGGCCTGCTGCGGGGTCATCGGCACGAACAGGGTGTTGTCGACGCGCTCGGGCAGTTGTTCGAGGACCGCCGCCTTGCGTCGCCGCAACATGATCGGGGCCAGCGTCTCGCCAATCTGTTGCAGCTTGCGGTAGCCGACGACGCGGCCGCGTTCGTCGCGCTCCTGGTGCTCGTCGAGCAGGCGCCAGGTCGGGCCGAGGCGATGCTGGTCGACGAACTGGACGATCGAGATCAGCTCCTCGAGGCGGTTTTCCAGCGGCGTGCCGGTGAGTACCAGGGCGTAGGGGCTGTCGACCCGCTTCAGCGCGCGCGCGGCGATGGTGTTCCAGTTCTTGATGCGCTGCGCCTCGTCGACGATCACCAGGTCCGGCGCCCAGGCCTGGATCAGGTCGAGGTCGCGGCCCAGGGTTTCGTAGTTGGTGATCTTGCAGAAGTCGTCCTGCGCGTAGCGCGCCTCGCGGACCGCGCGCAGGCCGCCGATGACCGTCGCCTGGCGTTCGCTGAAGCGGGCGATTTCGCGTTCCCACTGGTGCTTGAGCGAAGTCGGGCAGACCACCAGCACGCGCTCGGCAGCGAAGTGGCGCGCGAAAATCTCCATCGCCGCGATGGCCTGCACGGTCTTGCCGAGGCCCATCTCGTCGCCGATCAACGCGCGTCCGGCACGCGCGGCGAAGAGGGCGCCTTCGCGCTGGTAGGGATAGAGCCCGACCTTGAGCAGGGTCTGCAGTGCGGGGGCGTCGGCGCCGGTGGGATAGATCAGGGTGAGTGCCTTGCGGCGCGCTTCGCCATCACGAACCTCGGCGACATAGGCCAGTGCATCGTCCTGGCAGCGCAGGTCGTGACCGCTGCTGCGTACCTGATCGATGAAGGCGGGGAGGTCGGCAAAGCGCTGCGCCGACAGCTGCCAGCCACTGCCGGCGTCGAAGAGGGTACTTGCCTGCGCCTGCAGCTCGGCAGGAAAGCCGGCGCCGAGGCGCAGGCGGACGCGTCGCTGGCCGGCGTAGTCGAGAAACAGCTCGCTGAACGATTCGCGGAAACCCTGTTCGAGCGTGCGCTTGCCCGCCGCATCGGCGGTGATCCGGGCGAGGGTGAATTCGATGTGCTTGCAGGTGCCGAGGTCGTTGGTCGCGAAATCGGGGCACGAGCAGCGGTTGTCGCCGGGCTGCGCGCCGCGGATGACGACCCGGTAGCGGCGCCGGCTCTCGGGGTTGAAGACGGCGAAATCGGAAAACACCGGATCGTCGCCCAGATTCTCGAAAGCGAAAGCCTGCTCGCGGCCGAACTGGCGGCGCAAGCCCCTTTGCCAGGCGTCGGTCGGCAGGTCCGCCGGTTTGCGCTGGCGCGAGAGGCGCGGCTCGCTCGTGCTGCGGGGGGCCGCCTTGCGGCCTTTGGCGGTGCTTTGTCGGGTGGTCTTGGTCATGGCGTCGGCGGGCGTGGCGTGGTTGGCATCGGGCTGCTGCCGATTATAGTGCGGTCGTGCCGCGTTTCAGGCGGGGGTGAAGACGCGGATCATCGCGCGTTCTTTCCCTGGCCGAGGAAGCTGCCGAGTTCGTGCGCGCTGCTGAAGCGAAGGGTGTTTGTGTTCGGGAACTCGCCGTAGCCCCAGCTCACGGCCGCAAAGGGCAGCCCGTTGGCGCGCGCTGCGGCCTCGTCCTCCGGCGTGTCGCCGACATAGATGCACTTCCTCGCGTCCAGCGCCTGCTCGGCGAGGAGCCGACCGAGCATGCTGCTCTTGTCGGGCAGGCGCGGCGTTTCGCGATCGAGCGCGTAGATCCCTGCGAAGTACGGCTCCCATTGCAGGTACTGCACGATCAGGCGCGTCGGTGCGATGCGCTTGTTGGTGGCGAGAAAGCAGCGCGCGCCGCTTGCCGTCAGCGCTGCGAGCAACTCGGGGATGCCGGCGAAGACTTCGCTGGCCCGGTAGCCAGTGCTGTCGTAGTGCGCCTTGAAGTGCTCGGCGAGCGAATCGAGGAGCGCCTCGTCGCTGCTGCCGGTCAGCTCGCGCAAGGTCTCGGTGAGCGGGGGGCCGATGCGTACCGCCGCGAGGGCAATCCGCGGCGCTAGGCCTTTTTCCGCCAGCGCCTTGCCGAAAGCGTCGAGGATGGCGGCGCGTGAATCGATCAGCGTGCCGTCGAGGTCGAAAATGATGGCCTGGAACATGGTGCGATCCGATGTGGAGGGTGCCGTTAATGGTCGCGCGTTCAGCGCTTCAGGCGGGCAAAGGCGCTGGCCATCGCGCTGCCCGGTTCGGTCTGGTTTTGCTGGCGTTGGCGGGCCCGGGCGGTGACTGGCGCCGGTGCCGACGCCGAGCCTGCGCCGCCTTTCGCGCTGCCGGGAAGGTCGTCTGCCAGGCGCATGCTCAGCGCGATGCGCTGACGCGGCAGGTCCACCTCGAGCACCTTGACCTTGACCACGTCGCCGGCCTTGACGACGCTGCGCGGATCCTTGACGAACCTGTTGGCGATCGCCGAGATATGCACCAGGCCGTCCTGATGGACGCCGACGTCGACGAAGGCGCCGAAGTTGGCGACGTTGGTGACCACGCCTTCGAGGATCATCCCCGGTTGCAGGTCCTTGACGCTCTCGACGCCTTCCCTGAAAGCGGCGGTCCTGAATTCCGGGCGCGGGTCGCGGCCGGGCTTTTCGAGTTCCCTGAGGATGTCGCGGACGGTCGGCAGGCCGAACCTGTCGTCGGTGTATTTCTCCGCAACCAGCGCCTGGAGCAGGCGGCTGTCGCCGATGCAGTCGCGGATTCCCTTTTTGATGTCGGCGAGAATGCGCTCGACGAGCGGGTAGGCCTCCGGGTGTACCGCCGAACCGTCGAGCGGATTGTCGCTGTCGTTGATGCGCAGGAAGCCGGCGGCGAGCTCGAAGGTCTTGTCGCCGAGCCGCGGAACTTCGCGGAGCGCCTGGCGGTTGGCGAAGGCGCCGTGCCGGTCGCGATGGGCGACGATGTTCGCCGCCAGCGTCGCGCTCAATCCGGAGACGCGCGTCAGCAGCGGCACCGACGCCGTGTTGACGTCGACGCCGACGGCATTGACGCAGTCCTCGACGACGGCGTCGAGCGTCTTCGCCAGGCGGGTCTGGCTGACGTCGTGCTGGTACTGGCCGACGCCTATCGACTTGGGGTCGATCTTGACCAGTTCGGCGAGCGGGTCCTGCAGGCGGCGGGCGATCGAGACCGCGCCGCGCAGGCTGACGTCGACGTCCGGGAACTCGCGCGAGGCGTATTCGGACGCCGAATAGACCGAAGCGCCGGCCTCGGAAACGACGATCTTGCGCAGGCGCAGCTCGGGGTGGCGGCCGATCAGCTCGCCGGCGAGGCGGTCGGTTTCGCGCGAAGCCGTGCCGTTGCCGATACTGATCAGGTCGACCCGGTGTTTGCCGGCCAGCAGGGCCAGCTGGTGCAGCGCGCCGTCCCAGTCGCGGCGCGGTTCGTGCGGGTAGAGGGTGGCCGTTTCGAGCAGCTTGCCGGTGGCGTCGACGACGGCGACCTTGACGCCGGTGCGCAGGCCGGGGTCTAGGCCCATGGTGGCGTGCCTTCCGGCCGGTGCGGCGAGCAGCAGGTCGTGCAGGTTGGCGCCGAAAACGCGGATCGCCTCGGCTTCGGCGCGCTCGCGCAGGGCGTTCATCAGTTCCAGTTCGAGATGCAGCGAGACCTTGACGCGCCAGGTCCAGCGCACGCTGTCGGCGAGCCACCTGTCGGCCGGGCGGCCGCGGTCGACGATGGCGAAGCGCCTGGCGATGCGCGCTTCGCAGGGGTGGCTGGCGCTGGCCTTGTCCTGCTCTTCGCTGTCGAGGACCAGCGCCAGTTGCAGCATTCCCTCGTTGCGGCCGCGCAAGAGCGCCAGCGCGCGATGCGAGGGGATCGCCAGGATTGCTTCCGAGTAGGTGAAATAGTCGCGGAACTTGGCCGCTTCGTTCTCCTTGCCGGCGACGACACTGGCCCGCAGCACGCCGTGCGCTTCGAGGTGGCTGCGCAGTTCGCCGAGCAGCGCGGCGTCTTCGGAGAAACGCTCCATCAGGATCTGGCGCGCGCCGTCGAGGACGCTCCTGACGTCGGCGAAGCCGGCCTCGGCGTTGATATAGCGCTCGGCTTCGCTTTCGGGGGACAGCGTCGGGTCGGCAAACAGGGCGTCGGCGAGCGCTTCGAGGCCGGCTTCGCGGGCGATCTGCGCCTTGCTGCGCCGCTTCGGCTTGTACGGCAGATAGAGGTCTTCGAGGCGTTGCTTGGTTTCGGCGGCGTTGATCTCGGCGCTCAGCGCCGGGCTCAGCTTGCCCTGTTCCTCGATCGACGCGAGGACCGCGCGGCGTCGCTCTTCGAGCTCGCGCAAATAGACCAGGCGCTCGTCGAGCAGGCGCAACTGGATGTCGTCGAGACCGCCGGTCACCTCCTTGCGGTAGCGGGCGATGAAGGGTACGGTCGCGCCTTCGTCAAGCAGCGCGGCGGTGGCCTGGACCTGCTGTGGGCGGCAGCCGATTTCTTCGGCGATCTTTGCAGCAATACGTTGTTCGGTGGTTGTTGGTGGCATCGGTGATCGGCTGGGCTTGGCTGGCGGGAAAGACGCGCACTATGCAGAATCGGCCGGCAGAACTCAAGGATGGCAAGGCGACGGTGGCCGCGGGATCTGCCGGAGGCGCCGATCGAATTGCCGCTGCCCGGCGAATGGGGTTAAATTGCTGCTCTTGGCTGCGCGCTGCAGCAGCCGCTCAGGGGGACCTCATGAAAATCGATCTCGAACGCTTCGGGCTGAAGGATGTACCCGTCGACCCGGACACCGTATTCACTTTTGACGAGGGGCTGGCCGGTTTTGCCGACTGCACGCGCTTCAAGATTTTTCACGAGGAAGGCAAGGCGACGGTCTTCTGGCTGCAGTCGCTCGACGACCCTGATTTGAGTTTTCCGATCGTGCCGCCGCAGACGCTGGATCTGGAATACCAGATCGAACTCTCCGACGCCGACTGCGCCTTGCTCGGTCTCGATGGTGGCGATGACGCGACCGTGGCGCTGATCGTCTACCGCAACGAGGCCGAGGGCGGCAAGATCGCGGCCAATACGCGCTCGCCGATCATCCTCAACGTGAGGACCCGGCGGGGAATGCAGAAGGTTTTGCAGGACGTTCATCCGACGCTGCTCTACCGCGCGCGTTAATGGCTGCGCGCGCGAGGACCTGTGCCAGGCGGCGGGTAGCCCGCCGTTCCTCCTGGCTGGCCCTCGCGGCCGCCTTGCTGCTGCCGCTGGCCAGCGCGGGTGCGGCGGAAGTCATCCCGCCAGCCGGCACGGTCAAGCGCAGCGCGGGCGGCGTAACGATCGACCACGCTGGCCGGACACAGGCGCTGCAGGTCGGCAGCCCGGTCTTCGTCGGCGACCGCATTCGCACCGCCGGTGACGGTTCGGTCGGCGTCACCCTGGCCGACGATACCTTGCTCACCGCCGGGCCGAACAGCACGCTGCTGATCAACGAGTTCGAGTTCAATACCACCACCGAGGAGGGCAGCCTGCTGGCCACCCTGTTCAAGGGGACGCTGAGCGTGGTGAGCGGCCTGATCGCCAGGCAGGCACCGGAGAAGGTGCGTTTCAAGACACCGAACGTGGTGCTCGGCGTCAGGGGCACCGAGTTCATCATCGAAACGCGTGGAGAAGGCGAATGAGGAAAGCGGGACGCCTTTGCGGACTGGCCTTGTTGCTCAGCCTCTCCGGGTGTGCGCCGCTCTCCGATCGTGTCGTCCTGTTGCCGGGGCCGGATGGCCGCAGTGGCGCCGTGCTGGTCAGCACTGGCCAGGAAGAAAAAGTGCTCAGCGAGGCCTATGCCGACGCCCGGGTCGCTGGCGGCAGGGTGAGCATGCAGAAGACCAGCGCGGGAATGGTGCGCGATGATTACGGTGCGCTGCTCGCCATGCAGCCGGCACGGCCGCGCCTGTTCGTCGTCCATTTCGACGCCGGGACGAGCCGGCTGACGCCGGCATCGAGAGCCCTGTTGGCGGGCATTCGCAGCGAGCTGGCGACGCTGCCCGCGGGTGAGGCGGTGGTCATCGGACACACCGATCGGGTCGGCGCGGTCGACGCCAACGACCGGCTGTCGCTGCAACGCGCTGTCCTGGTGCGTGACCTGCTGGTCAGCGCCGGCATTGCGCCAGCGGCGGTTGTGGTGGTTGGGCGGGGCGAGCGTGCGCCGGCGGTGGTGACCGCCGACGAGGTCGCCGAAGCACGCAACCGCCGTGTTGAAATCAAGCTTCGCTAGGCGGCCTGGCGAATTCCGGCGTCGGCTGACGCCCTTCCTCCTGCGCTACCTGCCGGGTCTCCTGCTGCTCGGCGTACTGCTGGGGAACAGCCTGCACTATGTCGAGATTGCGCCCGTTTCCCGGCTGGAAGCGGTCCTCTACGACGCTCGTGTGCGCTTCTTCGCGCAGGCGCCCGTCGACGAAAGGATCGCCATTGTCGATATCGACGAGGCTTCGCTGGCCGAATTGGGGCGCTGGCCGTGGAACCGGGCGCGGCTGGCCGATCTGGTCGAGCGAATTTTCGCCGACTACGGCGCCTTGCTGCTGGGCATGGACGTGATCCTGGCCGAGCCGGACGAAAGTTCCGGGCTGGCTTCGCTGCAGGCGCTGGCGAGCGGCCCCCTGCGCGGCAATGGCGGCTTTGTCGCGGCGCTGGAGGGCTTGCGACCGACGCTCGATTACGACGCCCGTCTCGCCGACGTCATTCGTCGCCATGCAGTGATTCTCGGTTTTCATCTGTCCAGCGGCGCGGCTGCGGCCAGCAGTGGCGCGCTGCCGGCGCCGGTGCTCGCCGACCTTGCTCCGGCAGCTGTCGCGTCGCTCAGCCGGTGGACGGGCTACGGGGGCAACCTGCCGCTTCTCCAGCAGGCCGCCATGGGGGCCGGATTCCTCAACGCGCCGGTGGCTGGCGACGGCGTGACGCGGCGCGCCTGGCTGCTGGCGAACTACCAGGGGCAGGTCTATCCGGCGCTGTCGCTGGCCATGGCGCAGGCCTTGCTGGGCAACGCCACGCTAAAGCTGCAATTTGCCGACCAGCCACCGTGGCCGTCGGCGGGCGGCGAAGATCGGCCGGTGATCGAGGCGCTGACACTGCTCGGCGCTCGCCGCAGCCTGCGCATCGTGACCGACGGCCAGGCCGGCGTGCTGCTGCCCTTTCGCGGTGCCGAGGGGAGTTTTCCCTACTATTCGGCCGCCGACGTGCTCGCCGCCCGCCTGCCCGCCGATCGCCTGCGCGGTCGTGTCGTCCTGCTCGGGACGACCGCCCCGGGGCTCTTCGACCAGCGCGTCACCCCGCTCGGCGAGGCCTACCCGGGTGTCGAGGCGCACGCCAATCTGCTCTCGGCGCTGCTCGACGACCGCCTGCTGCAGTCACCCGCCTGGACGCCTGTCGTCGCTGCCGCTTTGCTGCTCATCGTCGGCGGCGGCCTGCTCTTCGCGCTGCCGCGGCTTTCGCCGCTCTGGGCCGGCGGCCTGACCATGGCCACGCTGCTGCTGGTTTTGCTCATCAACCTGGCCGCCTGGGCGTTCGCGCAACTGCTCCTGCCGATCGCCGCGCTTCTGTTGCTCGTCGCCGGCTTGTTCACGCTGCAGCTCTTCGTCGGCTATTTCCTCGAACAGCGCGGCAAACGACGCCTGGCGCAGCTCTTTGGCCAGTATGTCCCGCCGGAGCTGGTCGAGGAGATGAGCCGCGACCCGCAGCACTACAGCATGGCCGGGCGCAGCGCCGAGCTGAGCGTCCTGTTTGCCGACGTGCGCGGGTTCACCACCCTTGCCGAAACGCTGCCGCCGGGCGAACTGGCGCAGTTGATGAACGACTACCTGTCGGCGATGACCGACGTCATCCGTGCCCATCGCGGGACGCTCGACAAGTACATCGGCGATGCGGTCGTGGCCTTCTGGGGTGCGCCGGTCGCCGACGCTCAGCACGCGCAGCATGCCGTCGCCGCCGGCCTGGCCATGCAGGCAGCGCTGCCGCTCGTGAATCGGGAGTTTGCCGCGCGCGGCTGGCCTGCGTTGCGCATCGGCATCGGCATCAATAGCGGCAGCATGGTTGTCGGCGACATGGGGTCGCGCCATCGGCGCGCCTATACGGTGCTCGGCGACGCGGTCAATCTGGCCTCACGTCTGCAGGCATTGTCGGGTGATTACGGCGCCGGCGTGATCATCGGTGAGGCGACTCGTCGGGCTTTGGGCGACTGGCCGTGCCGCGAGCTGGACCGGGTGACGGTGCGCGGGCGCACGGCGCCCGTGGCCATCCACGAACCGCTCGCCGGGTGATCGAGTCTGCCGCCGTGGACCGGCCTGGCGGAGGTTTTTCGCCTGGCCGGCTAAAGAACGCGCAAGTTGTGTCGTAGGTACCGTAATAGCGAGACGATCGCCAATAACCAGGAGGAGCAAGATATGGGTGGAGTTGCGTGGAAGATTCGCGCCGTGATGCTGCTTCAGGTGGCGGCGGCAGCCCTGGCAGCCTGGTTGGCGAACGCTGTTCTCGGTGGCGACGTGAACGCGTGGCTGGCGACTTTCGGAGTGCTCGCCGTGTTCACGGCGCTGCTCGGCGTGCTCCTCGAGAAGAGTCTGGTCGGCCGCCTGAACGCACTGCGTGCGGTGATCGCCGGGATGTATGGCGACGGCGACCTGACCCGACGCGCAGCGGTCGAGGGCCGGGATGAAATCGCCGGCGTCGCCGAGGACTTCAATCGCCTGATCGGCAGCTTTGCGACCATCGTCGGCAAGGTCCTGTTCAATTCGGTCGAAGTGGTCAGCGCTTCCAAGCAGCTGATGGGCGACGCCAATCGTGTGGCGTCGGGTTCCAACCAGCAACGTGACGCGGCCCTGGCGACCACCGGCGCGATGGGCGAGCTGACCGAGAACATGAGCCAGGTCAGTCGGAGCGCGAGCGAAACGGCCGAGATTTCGGAGACTTCGAGCCGCCTGTCGAGCGAAGGAATGAGGATCGTACACCGCGCTTCGGCCGAAATGGAGCAGATCGCCGCTTCGGTCACCGAGTCGGCGCGGGTCGTTTGCGCACTCGGTGAGCGTTCGAAGGCGATCAGCGGCATTGTTCAGACGATTCGCGAGATCGCCGACCAGACCAATCTGCTGGCGCTCAATGCGGCGATCGAGGCGGCTCGCGCGGGTGATCAGGGACGTGGATTCGCGGTCGTCGCCGACGAGGTGCGCAAGCTCGCCGAACGAACATCGAAAGCCACTGGCGAAATCAGCCAGATGATTGCGGCGATTCAGGGCGAGACGCAGAGTGCGATCGCGAGCATCGAAGCCGGTAGCGGGCAGGCGCGCAATGGCGCCGAGCTGGCGCAGCAGGCGGCGCAGTCGCTGGAGAGCATCAACAGCGGCGCCCGGGCAACGATGGAGAAGGTGGATTCGATTGCCGCCGCCGTGGCTCAGCAGAGTCGTACCGGGCAGAGCATCGCCGACCATGTACGGCGGATCAAGGACATGGCCGACGCCAACAACGCGGTCGCCGCCGAGACGCTGGTCGCCGTCGATCATGTCGAATGTCTGGCCGAGAATCTGCGCGAAATCAGCAACGTCTTCAGGCTCGGCCCGGCCGGCGACGAGGCCTTGGCCACGCACGCCAGAATGCCGGCCATCGTCAGGCAGGCGGCGCTCGGCGTTGCCCGGGTCTTCGACAGGGCGGTCGATGCGGGAAAGATCAAGATCGACGATCTTTTCGACGACCGCTACCAGCCGATTGCCAACACGCGGCCGCAGAAGTTCAAGACGCGCTTCGACGACTTTACCGATCAGAACCTGCCTGCCGTGCAGGAGGCCCTGCTCGAGCAGTGCAAGTCGGCGGTGTACGCGATCTGCATCGACCGCAACGCCTACGTGCCGACCCACAACCGGAAATTCTCGCAGCCATTGACCGGCAACGAAAAGATCGATTTCGTGAATAGCCGCAGCAAGCGCCTGTTCGACGATCCGGTGGGCAAGCGCTGCGGGGCGCACGAGCAAGCCTTCCTGCTGCAAACCTATCGTCGCGACACGGGTGAAGTAATGCACGACATCTCGGCGCCGATCTACGTCAAGGGCCGACATTGGGGCGGGTTCCGCATCGGCTACAAGACCGAGGTCTGAGTTGGCAGGCGGCTGCCGCTGGCCCCTGGCCGCGCATGACGAGGCGGCGGCGATTGATTTAAGATGTTTGTGGCCGGGCTTGTGTCCGTCGTCACGCGAGGGAAGAGAACCATGTCGGATCTGCTGAAGAACATCGATGCGCGCACCAAGCTGGCCGGGACCAACAAGCTGGAGATCCTGTTGTTCTCGCTCGGGACGGACGCGCGTACCGGGCGCCGGGAAACCTTCGGCATCAATGTCTTCAAGGTCCGCGAGGTGATGCGTACGCCGCCGATTACGGCGGCACCGGACATGCCGGCAGCGGTCGAGGGAATGGTCAGCCTGCGCGGGGCACTGGTGCCGGTGGTCGATCTGGCCCGCTACGCGCGGGTGGATACGCAGACGCCGCGCTCGATCATGATCGTCACCGAATATGCAGGCCATACGCAGGGATTTCTCGTCGAGGCGGTGGATACCATTCTTCGTCTCGACTGGGGTCAGATGCGCGTACCGCCGGCGATGCTGCTCGCCGAACTCGGTGGCCTGGTGACCGCGGTCACCGAGTTGTCCGACGGTCGCCTGGTGATGCTCATGGACGTCGAGAAGATTCTTTCCGAAACCACCCGCTACGACGACGAGAGCGTCTATCGCAATATCAAGCCGCTCGACAATCCGCAATTGACGGTCTTTTTTGCCGACGATTCAGCGGTGGCGCGCAGGCAGATCGAGCGCACGCTGCAGGCGATGGGTGTCAAGTACGTGGCCGCGATCAATGGTCGCGAAGCCTGGGACGAACTCGAGAAAGTGGCCAGGTCGGCGCAGACGGCCGGTCAGAAAGTGAGCGAGCTGATCAGTCTGGTGTTGACCGATATCGAGATGCCCGAGATGGACGGCTACATTCTGACCAAGAAGATCAAGTCCGACGCACGCTTCGCGGGCGTGCCGGTGATCATGCATTCTTCATTGTCGGGGATGTCCAACCAGCAACTCGGCAGGTCGGTCGGCGTCGATGAATACGTGCCCAAGTTCGAACCGCAGCGCCTCTCGGAGACGCTGGCGCGCAGGTTGCTGGGCGACCTCCCGGCGCTGCAGTTGACCGCGTAGTGGACCTCGTCAGGCGACCTCTGGAGCGATCATAGATGATGGATTTGGCAGAAAGAAAGGGCCACCTCGAGGGGGTGGACGCGAGGACGCTGGTCGCCGGTTCCAACAAGATGGAGATCCTCCTCTTCTCCCTGGGGACGCGCGAGACCTTCGGCATCAACGTCTTCAAGGTCCGCGAAGTCGGGCGAACCCCGCACATCACCCGGACCCCGAACATGCCACGCGGCGTCGAGGGGCTGATTTCCCTGCGTGGCAATGTCATTCCGGTGCTATCCCTGATTTCCTTCCTCGAACCCAGGGAGCAATCGCCGGAGCACGGCAGGACGATGATGGTCGCCGAGTATTCGAAGCGCACCCTTGGCTTCCTGGTGCACGAGGTCGATCGCATCATCCGCGTCGACTGGGAGAAAGTGAAGGCACCGGAAAGCGTCCTGTCGACCAACCAGGGATTGATCACGGCGATCACCGAACTCGACGATGGCAAGCTGGTGTCGATTCTCGACGTCGAGCAGATCCTCGCCAACGCCTTTGGCGAGGCGCTGATCGTCGATATCCGGCGCGCCAATGTCGGCGACGATGTGGGAATATTCTTCGCCGACGATTCGATTGTCGCCCGGCGCAAGATCGTCGAGGTCCTCGACCGGCTGGGCGTCAAGCACAAGCACGCCACCAACGGTGCCGAAGCGTGGAGCCGTTTGCAGGCCATTGCCGCGCACGCCAGCCAGATCGGCACCGCCGTGCGCGACGAGATTCGCCTGATCCTGGTCGATGCCGAAATGCCCGAGATGGACGGTTACGTGCTGACCAAGAACATCAAGGGCGATGAACGCTTCGCGGGCATCCCGGTCGTGATGCACTCGTCGCTGTCGTCGCAGGCCAATCATGCAATGGGCAAGGCGGTGGGCGTCGACGCCTACGTGGCCAAGTTCGACGCTGAAATCCTTGCCGACACCCTGCGCCCCTTGCTCGAACGTTAGAAGAAGAATCAGGAGTAGAGAATGGCTGACCCAAAAATGAGAATTCTGGTGGTGGACGATTTTTCGACGATGCGGCGAATCGTCAGAAATCTTCTCAAGGAACTGGGCTTCTCCAACGTCGACGAGGCCGAGGATGGCGCGATCGCACTGCAGAAGCTGCAAAGCGGTGGCGTCGAGTTTGTCGTGACCGACTGGAACATGCCGAACATGGACGGCCTGCAACTGCTGCAGGCGATTCGCAGCTCACCGACGCTGAAGCACTTGCCGGTGATGATGATCACCGCCGAAGCGAAGAAGGAAAACATCATCGCCGCGGCACAAGCGGGGGCCAGCGGCTACATCGTCAAGCCCTTCACCGCCGCAACACTGGCCGAGAAGTTGCAGAAGATTTTTGACAAGATGGGTGGCTGAGATGACCGACTCCAATGGTTCGGGGGACTCGAGAGAACTCGAAGCGCTGTTCGACAGCATCGCTTCGGGAGCCGTCCCGACTGACGCAGCGGCTGCCAAAGGGTCGCTGCTGCAGCAACTGCGCGAGGTCGAAGGCGAGGAAGACGATAGCGACGACTTGCAGGCCTTGTTCGACGCGGTCGTCGCTGCGCAAGCTCCGGCGGCCGGCGAGCCGACGGCGGACGACGACCAGGCGAGCGGCGGTAACGACAAGGTCTTTCGCCGCGTTGGCCAGATGGCCAGGCAGCTGCACGATACGCTCGGCGAACTCGGCTATCACGAACTCCTCGGTAGCGCCGCCGCCGCCATCCCCGACACCAGGGAGCGTCTCAACTACGTCGCCACGCTTACCGAAAAGGCGGCCTGTCGGGTATTGAACGCGACCGATATCGCCAATCCTCTGCAGGAGCAACTCGAGGCGAGTTCGGCAGCCCTGGCCGCGAAGTGGGACGCGCTGTATGCCAACCAGATGAGTGTCGATGCGTTCAAGCAGCTGGCCGAAGAAACGCGTGCCTTCCTGAAGCAGGGTTTGCCGCAGAAAACCGAAGCGACCAGGGCGCAGTTGCTGGAAATCATGATGGCGCAGGACTTCCAGGATCTGACCGGACAGGTGATCAAGAAGACCATTGCCGTGGCGCAGGAGCTGGAAGCGCAACTGGTGGGCGTGTTGATCGAAGCCATGCCTGGCGAGCGACGCACCGAATCGGTGATGAGTATGCTCAACGGACCGGTGATCAACGCCGAAGGGCGAAGTGACGTGGTGGCCACGCAGCAACAGGTCGACGATCTGCTCGGCAGCCTGGGCTTCTAGGAGACACGAGATGAGTGATTTCGCCGGGATGGAAGATCTGTTGCAGGACTTCCTGCAGGAAGCCGGTGACCTGCTGTCGGATGTGGACAACAAGCTCGTCGATCTTGAAAGGACTCCCGGCGACAGCCGTTTGCTGAACGACATATTCCGCGGCTTTCACACCATCAAGGGCGGCGCCGGTTTTCTCAACGCCGGCGAGCTGGTAAAGCTATGCCACTTGACCGAGAACCTTTTCGACAAGTTGAGAAACGGCGAGCAGACGCTGACCCCTGAGCTGCTGGATACGATCATGGCCGCGACACAGGGGGTTCGCAACATGTTTGGCGAGATCGCCCAGGGAAGGCAACCCGACCCGGTGCCGGCGGCAGTCAGCGGCAGTCTGCGCGCCGCACTGGCAGGGAAGGTCGCCGCGCCGGTTGCGCCTGCGGCGCCCGTTCCCGCCCGGGAAGCGCCGGCGGGCCCCGACTGGCAGCTGCTCTACGAGGTTTTGGTCGGCCCGCAGGATCTGCCCCTTGCCGTGACGCCGCCTGGCGCGTCGCTTGCCACGCCGCCGCCAGCCGCCGCCGCGGCGCCAGTGCGGTCGGTACCGTCGGTGCCGCCGCCAGCGAACGCCGTGGACGCCGCCAGGCTGCAGCCACACTTTCCGCCGCAAGGCCGCCGCGCGGCAGACAGGCCAGGCGCGATCGCCAGTGCTGCCCCGGCCGGCCGGCGGGCCGACGAAAGGGCCGCCGTTCGCGAGACCACCATTCGTGTCGATACCGCGCGCCTCGACCAGGTACTCAACCTGTCGGGAGAAATCGGCCTGACCAAGAACCGGCTGACCAGCCTGCGCGCCGACATCATCGCCGGCAGAACCGATGCCGATACGCTGCAGGCGCTCGACCAGGCGGTCAGTCAGCTCGATCTGCTGGTCTCCGATTTGCAGAACTCGGTGATGAAGACGCGCATGCAGCCGATTGGCCGCCTGTTCCAGAAATACCCGCGCATTGCCCGTGACCTGGCACGGCAGCTGGGCAAGGATGTCGAGCTGGAACTGGTCGGTGAAGAGACCGAAGTCGACAAGACGATGATCGAGGACCTGGCCGATCCGCTGGTCCACCTGATTCGCAACGCCGTCGATCACGGCGTCGAGACGGCCGAGCAGCGGCAGGCCGCCGGCAAGCCGGTGAAGAGCGTCGTTCGCCTCGAAGCGCGCCAGGAGGGCGATCACATCGTGCTGATCATTGCCGACGACGGACGCGGCATGAGCCCGGAGAAAATCCGCGCCAAGGCGATCGAAAAGAACATCATCGGCGAAGAAGAAGCCAATACGCTGGACGATCGGCAGAGCCTGAACCTGATCTTTCTGCCCGGCTTTTCGACCATGGCGCAGGCTTCGGCGGTATCGGGCCGGGGCGTCGGAATGGACGTGGTCAAGACCAACATCCAGAAACTCAACGGCTCGATCGAGATTCGCTCCGAGCTTGGCAAGGGGTCGGTGTTCAGCATCTCGCTGCCCCTGACCCTGGCCATTCTGCCGGTGCTCCTGGTCCTGCTCGGTGATCAACCGTTCGCCCTGCCGCTATCCATGGTCAGGGAGATTCTCCCCATCGACCACGAGAGAATGCAGGAAGTGGGCGGCAAGGAAACGCTTGTCGTCCGCGGCGAGATCCTGCCGGTGATCGCGCTGTCACGCCTGCTCGGCTGGCCGCAGCTTGCGCGCCCGGAGTACGGGGTGCTGATGCAGACGGCAGAGCGCAGCTTCATTCTGGCGGTCGACAATTTTGCCGGCCGTGACGATGCGGTGATCAAGGCGCTCGACGATTTCCGTCCGCGCGGAGTGGCCGGCGTGACGACACTGTCGAACGGGCAGATCGTGTTGATCCTGGACATGAAGGAGCTACTCAGCGATCTGTCGGCCCATAACGACCGCGATGCGCGTGGCGCACCGACCAGGGCGCTCGAATTTCTCGCATAAAAAGCTGTACCAGCAGGCATTTTTTCGGGGGGCTACGGCCCCCCAGTTTTTTTTGCGCGTCCGCAACAATTGTTGCAGGCGCGCTACTATCCGAGAATCGGTCTAAATAAAACCTCATACCTCTTTATTTATTAATGTTTTTTCCTATAATAGCCACGAGTACACTGGGAACTCGATATGGCAGAGGAAAGCGACCTCGAAAAAACCGAAGCGGCATCGGCACGGCGCCTTGAGCAGGCGCGTGAGGAGGGGCAGGTTCCGCGCTCGCGCGAGATCGGCACCTTCCTCGTCCTGATGGTCGGCGCGGCGGGCTTCTGGCTGATGGGGCCGTGGATGGTCGAGCGTGTTGCCGGTTTTTTCCGCCGCGGTCTGGTGCTCGACCACGGTCTGGCCACCGAGCCGACGCTGATGCTGGTTCGCCTGGCGGATATCTCGCTCGACGCCTTGTTGTCCTTCGCGCCGATGTTCGCGGCGCTGATCGTCGCCGCGCTGCTGTCGCCGTTTTTTCTCGGCAGCTGGAACTTCTCGCCGAAGGCGCTGCAACCCGACCTCAGCCGCCTCAATCTGCTCAAGGGCCTGGGCCGCGTGCTGTCATGGAACGGCCTGGTCGAGCTGGTCAAGGCGGTGGTCAAGTCGTCGCTGGTCGGCGGCGTTGCCGTGCTCGTCCTGTGGAGCGAGAGTGGCCAGCTGCTGGCCATGTTCGCGCAATCGATCGAGGTCTCCCTGGCCAGCGCCGGACACCTGCTCAGCTTCAGTTTTCTGGCCATCGTTTCGGCCATGCTGTTGATCGTCGCCGTCGACGTTCCCTTCCAGATCTGGCAGTACCACGACAAGCTCAAGATGACTCGTCAGGAGGTCAAGAAGGAAGGCAAGGAACTGGAAGGCAACCCTGAAGTCAAGAGCCGAATTCGCCAGCTGCAGCGCGAGGCCGCCCGCAAGCGAATGATGTCGGCTGTGCCTGCCGCCGACGTGATCGTCACCAACCCGAGTCACTTCGCGGTGGCGCTGGCCTACAAGGCCGGCATGCGGGCGCCGAAACTGCTGGCCAAGGGAATGGGCGAGGTGGCGCTCAAAATCCGCGCGATAGGCGTCGAGAACGCGGTGCCGATGGTCGAGGCTGCGCCCCTGGCGCGGGCGCTTTATCGTCACGCCGAACTCGACGAGGAGATTCCCGCCGCCCTTTATGCGGCCGTCGCCGAGGTGCTGGCCTACGTCTATCAGCTGAGCAGCTGGCGCGCGGAGGGTGGCGTCTACCCGCTGCCGCCGCAGGAAATCGTCGTCCCGGCCGAACTCGTCCCGGAGGCCCTGCATGGCTAACGCCGGGGTCATCGCGGTGCAGGATCTCTTTGCCCGTTTCGCGCAACGGCAGCTGGCGGGTCCGCTGCTGATCCTGGCGATTCTGGCGATGATGGTCTTGCCACTGCCGCCTTTTGCGCTGGATCTCTTTTTCACCTTCAATATCGCCATTTCGGTGATCGTCATGCTCGTTGCCATGAGCGTGATGAAACCGCTGGACTTCTCCGTCTTCCCGACCGTGCTGCTGGTCACCACCCTCCTGCGTCTGTCACTCAACGTCGCCTCGACACGCGTCGTGCTGCTCGAAGGGCATACCGGGCCAGGGGCCGCCGGACAGGTCATCGAAGCCTTCGGGCATTTCCTGGTCGGCGGCAACTACGCCGTCGGCCTGGTGGTGTTCACGATTCTGGTGATCATCAACTTCGTGGTCATCACCAAGGGCGCCGGTCGCGTCGCCGAAGTGGCGGCACGCTTCACGCTGGACGCCATGCCCGGCAAGCAGATGGCCATCGATGCCGACCTCAATGCCGGACTGATCGGCGAGGACGAGGCGCGCAAGCGACGCGCAACGATCGCCGAAGAAGCGGACTTCTTCGGGTCCATGGACGGTGCCTCGAAGTTCGTTCGCGGCGACGCCGTGGCCGGCATCCTGATCATGTTGATCAACGTCGTCGGCGGGCTCTTCGTCGGCGTCCTGCAGCACGACATGGACATCGCGGCGGCGGCCAAGACCTATACCTTGCTGACCATCGGCGACGGTCTGGTGGCGCAGATCCCGGCGCTGATCATCTCCATTGCCGCGGGCATGGTGGTGACCCGCGTCGGTGACGGCCAGGACGTTTCGCAGCAGTTCATCGCGCAGCTGTTCACGAATCCCAGGCTGATTTTCCTGACCGCCGGAATCATCGGTTTGCTGGGCCTGATCCCGGGTATGCCGAACTTCGTTTTTCTGCTGCTGGCCGTCATTCTGGCAGCCATCGGCTGGCGCCTGGAGAGGGGCGAGCGTGCCGTCGCACCACTGCCGGTCGCTGCTGCACCGCTACCCGCAAGGGAAGCTCAGGAGGCGAGTTGGGCCGATGTCACGGCGCTCGACATTCTTGGCCTGGAGGTCGGCTATCGCCTGATTCCGCTGGTCGACAAGTCACAGGACGGCGAATTGCTGCGTCGTATCCGTGGCATTCGCAAGAAATTCGCTCAGGAAGTGGGCTTCCTCGTTTCCCCGGTGCACATACGCGACAACCTGGAACTGAAACCGAATGCCTACAAGATCCTGCTCAAGGGCGTCGAGATTGGCGCTGGAGAAGCGTTTCCCGGGAATCTTCTGGCCATCAATCCCGGTCGCGTCGCTGGCCAGGTGCCGGGAACGGCGACCAAGGATCCCGCCTACGGCCTGCCGGCGGTGTGGATCGAGCCTGCCTTGCGGGAGCAGGCGCAGGCCTACGGATACACCGTCGTCGATGCCAGCACGGTCACCGCGACGCATCTCAATCAGCTGATTCTGTCGCACGCCGCCGAGCTTCTCGGGCGCCAGGAAACGCAGGCGCTGCTCGATCACCTGGCCAAGGAAATGCCCAAGCTGGTCGAGGACGTGGTGCCCAAGCTGCTGACCATCGGTGTCTTCCAGAAGGTCTTGCGCAACCTGCTCGAAGAGGGCGTGTCTCTGCGCGACATGCGCACGATCATCGAAACCCTGGCCGAAGTCGCGCCACGCTCGCAGGACGCCGAGGTGCTCACCGCGCAGGTGCGTATCGCCCTGGGTCGTTCGATTGCCCAGGAGCTGTTCCCGGGCGGCGCTGAAATGCAGGTCATGTCGCTCGATCCCCAGCTCGAGCGGATTCTTCTCCAGGCGGTTGCCGGTGGCGGCGACGGCGCCAGTATCGAACCGGGTCTGGCCGATACGCTGCTGCGCGAGGCGGTCGCTGCGGCGCAGCGGCAGGAAGAGGTGGGATTGCCGACCGTTCTGCTGGTCCCGGGAAATCTTCGTACGCTCCTGTCCCGCTTTCTCCGGCGGAGCATCCCGCAGCTGAAGGTGCTGGCGCACGGCGAAGTGCCTGAAAACAGAATCATCAGAGTCACCTCGATTATTGGAGGCAGGGTATGAACGTCAGGAAATTCATCGCCGCGACCGCGCGTGACGCTTTGCGCAAGGTCAAGGAGACCCTCGGGCCGGACGCGATCATTCTCTCCAATCGTGGAATTCCCGGAGGCGTCGAGATCATGGCGGTTGCCGCCCGTGACATGGAGATGATCGTTCCGACGGCAGAGCGCGAGCCAGCGCCACGGCGCCGGGACGCTGCCCCGGGTCCGTCGTCCGAAGCGGCTGTTGGGCGCCCGGCGCCCGCCGCACCGATGCCGGCAGCGCCCGCCCGGCGAGCGCCGGAGAGGGCGGTGGAGAGGGCGCGCGCCGGCCAGCCGCCGCTGCGTCCGTCGCCGCCATTGACGGTGCGCGCCAAGCCGCAGCTCGATCTGCCGCGACCGGCGCCGCAGAATACACCGCCGACGGCGGCCGAAGTCGTTCCGGCGGCGGTCATGGACGAGATTCGCTCGTTGCGGAAAATCGTCGAGCAGCACCTGGCCGGTCTGGCCTGGGGCGAGTCGGCGCGCGCCGAGCCGGTGAAGACCGAAGTCCTCCGCCAGCTGCTCGACGCCGGCTTTTCGCCGCAGTTCGCCCGCGACCTGCTTGTCGATCTGCCGCGCGACCTCGACGCCGGGCAGGCGCTGGGGTGGGTAAAGGGGGGAGCCGATCGTGGCCTGTTGACCACCGACAGTGAGAGCGACATCGTCGACCGTGGCGGCATCTATGCGCTGGTCGGGCCGACCGGTGTCGGCAAGACGACCACGACCGCCAAACTCGCCGCCCGTTGCGTCCTCCGTCATGGCGCCAGGAAGCTGGCGCTGGTGACCACCGACGGCTATCGGATCGGCGCGCACGAACAGCTGCGCATCTATGGGCGGATTCTCGGCGTGTCGGTTCATCTCGCCAGGGACGCCGCTGACCTGCGCGCGACGCTGCAGGATCTGCAGCACACGCACATGGTGCTCATCGATACCATGGGCATGAGCCAGCGCGATCGCCTGGTCAGCGAGCAGGTGGCGATGTTCGGTGACAACGACGTCAAGTCGCTGTTGCTGCTCTCGGCGACCAGCCGTGGGGATACGCTCGATGACGTGATCAGGGCGTACAACGGCCTGCAGAATCTCGCCGGTTGCATCCTCACGAAGGTCGACGAAGCGGCGAGTCTGGCGTCGTCGCTCGATGTCATCATCCGTCATCGCCTGCGCCTGTACTACGTCTCGAACGGGCAGCGAGTGCCGGAAGACCTGCACCTGCCCAATCGCCCTTATCTGGTGCACCGTGCGTTCCGGGACCTGCCGGAGACCTCGCCACACCGTCTGGCCGGCCTCGAGCCCGGGCTGATGATGGCCAGTGCGGCGGCCAACGCGGCCAATGCAGCCAGCATCGTCTCTGCCGGAGGAACGCAGCGTGGTTAATCTTCGCGGCGACCAGGCGGCCGGGCTGCGGCGCCTCTTCAGCCGCCCGCGGCTGCGCATCGTCACCTTTGCCGCGGGTGGCGTCGGCGTTGGCAAGAGCATTGCGGTGGCCAATCTGGCGGCTTGCCTGGCGCGCCAGGGCAAGGAAGTCCTGGTCGTCGATGAGAATACGGACGACAGCGTTGCAGCTTACTACGGCGTCCCGGTGCGGCACGATCTGCAGCAGGTCGTGCATCGGGAAAAGTCGCTCGCCGAGGTAATCCTTTCGGTGGCGCCAGGAGTGCGCGTTCTGCCCGCCGCCAAGGTGGTCAAACGGCTCGCCAGCCTGAGCGCTGCCGAACAGCGCATCCTGGTCGACAGCCTTGGCCACATCGGCCGGCCTGCCGACGTCGTTCTCGTCGATGCCTCGCTTGACCATCCGCTCGGTTTCTCGCCACTTGGCCTTGCGGCGCACGATACGGTGATCGTCGTCTCGCCGAATGGCGCTGCGATCACCGACGCCTATGCGCTGATCAAGAAAGTCAGCCTGGGTTACTCGCGCAAGAACTTTCGCATCCTGGTGAGCAAGGCGCGGGCAGCGAGCGACGCGCAGGCGGTGTACGACAACATCGCCGAGGTCGCCCACAGCCGCCAGCTTGCCCGCCTCGACTATGCCGGTCACGTACCGCTCGACGAGTCTCTGCGGCAGGCTTCGAGGCTTTGCCAGCCGGTCGCCGGGCTGTTTCCGGATGCCCCCTCGGCGCGGGCCTATCAAAGCCTGGCCAGTGCTCTGCTCAACTGGCCGAACGGCGACGTCGATGTCCGCGGCCTCGAACATTTCGTGCAACAACTGCTACACTTGAGCCAACGTCTAGACCCCACAGCTATCTACGCCTGATAGCGCCCTCCCGGAATGCATGTATAACGCTGCTGGTCAGATCAACAAGGAGCAGCTGGTCCAGCGCTTCGCGCCAATGGTCAAGCGCATCGCTTGCCATCTGGTCGCGCGCCTGCCGGCCAGCGTTCTGCTCGACGACCTGGTGCAGAACGGCATGCTCGGTCTGCTCGACGCGATTGGCCGTTTCGAGGCCGGCGTGGGAGCGCAGTTCGAAGCCTATGCGGCGCAGCGGGTACGTGGCGCGATGCTCGACAGCCTGCGCGAGAACGACTGGTTGCCGCGCAGCCTGCGCCGCAGCTGTCGTCTCATCGAGGCGGCCATCACGCAGCTGGAACAGGAGACGGGACGTGCGCCAAGCGAAAAGGAGCTTGCCGACTCGCTGGGAATGACGCTGGCCGATTATCAGACGATGTTGCAGGACGCTCGCGGACACCAGCTGGTCTATCTCGAAGACCTCGTCAGCGAGGATGGCGAGGACTTTCTGGAGCGACATCGGGTTGAAGAGAGCAGCGATCCGGCGCAGCTTTTCGAGGAGGAAGGTGTCCGTCAGGCCCTGGTGCAAGCCATTGCCGACCTGCCCGAGCGTGAAAAGCTGATGATGGCTCTCTACTACGAACAGGATCTCAATCTGCGCGAAATCGGGGAAGTGATGGGGGTCAGCGAATCACGCGTCTGCCAGCTGCACAGCCAGGCGGTGATGAGGCTGCGCACTCGCCTGGCGGGAGCTGCAGCCACGAAGCGGAAGAGAGCCAGAAAGAATGGATAGGACCAGCGTACTCGGCTTGCTGATCGGCGTGCTGGCGATCGTCGGTGGGCAGATTCTCGAGGGGGGTCACGTGGGTTCCCTGTCGCAGCCGACGGCGCTGCTGATCGTCGTTGGCGGTACGCTGGGCGCGGTCATGCTGCAGAGTCCGTACGCGACATTCATGCGCGGCATACGCATGGCGAAATGGGTCTTTCGGCCGCCCGTTTCGGATCCGCAGAAATTGATCGAGCAGATTTCGAGCTGGAGCCAGATCTCCCGGCGCGAAGGTCTGCTGGCCCTCGATGCGGTGGTCAACGAACTGCCGGACGAGTTTACGCGCAAGGGACTGCAGCTGCTCGTCGATGGCGCCGAGCCGGAGCGCCTGCGCGAGGTCATGGAAGTGGAGATCAGCACCTTCGAACAGGAAATGAAGCTCTCGGCAAGAATCTGGGAGGCGGCGGGAGGCTATTCGCCGACCATCGGCATCCTCGGCGCGGTGATGGGCTTGATTCACGTGATGGAGAATCTCTCCGACCCGTCGAAGCTGGGCGCCGGCATCGCCGTCGCCTTCGTGGCGACGATCTATGGCGTTGGCCTGGCCAATCTGGTCTATCTGCCGATGGCCAACAAGTTGAAGGCGCACATCAATCGCCTGCTCACCCAGCGCGAAATGATCGTCGACGGCCTCGTCTGCATCGCCAATGGCGACAATCCCCGCATCATCGAAAGCCGCCTGCGCGGCTACATCTTCTGATCGATGGCCCGTCGAAAGCACGTCGAAGAGCACGAGAACCACGAGCGCTGGCTCGTTTCGTACGCCGATTTCATTACCCTTCTCTTTGCTTTCTTCGTCGTGATGTACGCACTCTCGTCGGTGAACGAGGGCAAGTACCGAATCCTCAGCGATTCGATGGTCAGCGCCTTTCGCAATGTGCCGGTCAACAGCGTCGGCCAGCTGGCGGCGATCCTGCCGACACCGGCGCCGGTGAGCAAGCCCAATCTGGCCAGCAAGACGCAGGAGGCGGTCCGCCAGAAGCAGCGCGAGAGCATGCGCAGTATTGCCAAGGACATCCTCGAGGTGATGGCGCCACTGGTCGAACAGGGGAAGGTGCGGGTCCTTGAAACGAGTCGCGGAGTGACCATAGAAATCAACGACAGCATCCTGTTCTCGCCAGGCCAGGCCCTGATTCAGCCGCCTTTGGCCCGAGCCATGGAGGCCGTGGCCGCGGTGCTGGTCGGAACCGATTTCCCGATTACCATCGAGGGACACACCGACGATGTGCCGATCAGCAACGCGCAGTTCCCTTCGAACTGGGAGCTTTCGGCAGTGCGCGCGACCACCGTTCTACGTTTGTTCGCGGCCGCCGGAATTGCGCCGCCACGCCTGACGGCGATTGGCTACGCCGATACGCGTCCGGTCGAGCCGAATGCACTGGCGGACGGGCGGGCACGCAATCGTCGGGTATCGATTCTGATCGACTCGGCGATTCCCGAAAAAGGTACCGAGGTCAATCTACAGGGGCAGGGCGAGGCCGGCGAGGCCGCCGCCGATCCGGCGCCAGCGGCAGCAGCAAGCGCGCGGGTGCCGCCGCTGCCTGCGCGCTAGGCAGGTTCGCGGCTTTCAGGCACTGTCGCTGATGCGCCGGGTGCTGGGCGGCGCGCTTTGTCCGTCCGGACCATACAGATTGCCGGCCGCGGCGTTGCTTCCGAGGAGCGCTTCGAGTGCCTGCGCATTGCTCTGCAGGCGTTCCTGGATCAGTTCGCCGTTCACCCGATTCAGTTCGCGTGCCTGCGTGGCGACGGCGAGCAACGACGACCAGGCGTCACGGGTACCTGTTTCCTCGGGGTGCGCGGCAAACCAGGCAGCAATGCCGGCGCCATCGCTGGCTACGCCGCTGGCGGCAAGCAGACGACTGCGTCTCGCGGCGAGCGTTGCCAGTTCGGCAGCGACCTTGTTCTTCTGGCGCACCAGATCGAGCAGGTCGTCCACTTCACCCTTGACCAGCATCTGCTGCTCGCGCTCGAGGAAGGCGAGAAAGCATTGCGCTGCGGCGATCTCGCTGTCTACGGTCTGTGCAAGCTCGGCTGGCACGGGGCTTTCAGCCATTGGCCTGGCGCTGGTCAGCCTTGCCGTTGCGAACTGATCAGTTCGCTGGCCGACTCGATCAGGCGGTCGGCAACGGCTTCGGCGTTGATCGTGAACCGGCCCTCGGCGATGGCCTGCTTGATTTCGGCAACACGCGTGGCATCGAAGGCCGGGGCGTCCCCGGACGAATGCAGATGCGTCGCCAATTCACTGAGATGGACTTCGGCTGCCGCGCTGCTGGTCGCTTTGCTGACGCTGCCGCGATTACGGGTGTCATTGCTGACCGTGGTGCTGGCCGTCGTGCTGGTGCTGTCGATCTTCACGGTGTTGCCCCTTGAGCGGTTGTTCTCAATTCATCTATCGGCGCAGAACGACAAAACTTTAACATTATTTTCAGCAACATCCTGCAGATAGCTCAATAGGTCACTTCAACGACGCCGCCGGGACGGGCAACACCGCTGACCACCTGCCCGGAGGCGGTGCGCACCTGGGCGATCTGGCCGTCGCTGGCGTTGTTGAGGGCCTTTCCCTCGTTGCTCACGGAGAAGCCGGCGCCGGTCGACTGCAACTTGACGCTTTGTCCCTGCTGCACCGCCCAGGGGGCGGTGAGCAGGTCGTTGCGCAGGGGCTGGCCAGCCGCGACGCCGTTCTTGACCGTTTTTTCCGATCGCCTGTGCCAGGTCGGTGACGACGCTGGCCGGCAGCGAGCCGAGGTCGCCGCTCTGCGCGAAAACGTCCCCGGCGCTGATCACCTGGCCGCGATTGAGCTGCCGCGCGGTGACCAGGTAGCTTCCGGCGATGCTGATCTGCACCGGCACGTAGATCGTCCATACCTCGGGGGCCAGGCAGCGTACGCCGACAGTGGTCCTTCCCCAGAGTCGACTGCCTTGCGGCAGGAAGGGCTCGTAAGCACTGCACGACGCCTCCTGCGCGTGCTGGTCGAGACGACCGACGCTGTAGGTCACCTTTCCCGGCAGGCCCTGCGTCTGGACGCGCAGGTAGTTGTCCACAGCCGCGCCCAGTGAGGTCTGCGCGGCGACGCCGCTGCTTGCCGCAGCGACAACAACGAGCAGCAGTTTCGCCAGGCTGGCGGAATGCTTGACGCGGTCAGAGTTAGGCATGCCGCCATTCTGCCTGATTCCGGGCGGCTCGCGAAGCGGGCCGGCTGCGCGTGCCTGCCGGTGCGGGCGGCAAAATTTGCCGACGATCCGGCAAATGCCGCTTGGCCGCTGCGCCGGCGCGAAGGCGATCCTGCCGTCCGCTGGTCGCGAGGCAATTGGCACGGCTATTGCTTGTCGACTGTTCGTGAGAACAGCGAAGGGAGTGACACGGTGATGGTCAGCAAGATCCAGGGGGCGCTCTCGTTCCAGCTGCAGGCATTGACCCTGCGCAGCGAACGGCAGCAGGTGCTCGCCGGCAATATCGCCAACGCCGATACGCCGCACTATCTGGCGCGGGACTTCGATTTCGCGACCACCCTGCAGCAGGCGGTCAGCGGCCGTGGTCAGGCCAGCCTGCCCCTGGCGACCACTTCGCCGCGCCATGCGCAGGGCAGAGAAGCCGCCGATCCCTTGCGCCTGCTCTATCGCCAGCCGACGCAGGCCAGTGCCGACGGCAATACCGTCGACATGGACGTCGAGCGCGCGCAGTTTGCCGAGAATGCGTTTTTCTACGAGGCGGGCCTGACTTTTCTTTCCGGTCGCATCAATACCCTGCGCTCGGCGATCCAGGGACAATAGGAATGAGCATTTTCAATACCTTCAAGGTGGCCGGTAGCGCGCTGACCGCACAGGCGATGCGCCTCAACGTGGTCGCCAGCAATCTGGCCAACGCCGACAGCGTGGTCGGGTCCGACGGCAAGCCCTATCGCGCCAAGCAGGTGGTGTTCGCGGCGACGCCGATGGGCAGTGCGGCGGCACAGGGCGTACGGGTCACGCAGGTGGTCGAGGACAGCACTCCCGGCCGCCTGCTCTATGACCCGCGCAATCCCGCCGCCGACGAGCGCGGCTACGTGACCATGCCCAACGTCAGCGTCGTTGACGAGATGACCAACATGATTTCCGCCTCGCGTTCCTATCAGACCAACGTCGAGGTCATGAACACCGCCAAACAACTGCTGCTCAAGACGCTGGCGCTTGGCCAGTAGTCGCGACGCGGCTCCGGAGAGAAAAGAAATGGCCACCGTGCAATCGAGCACTTCTAGCAGTGACATCCTGGCTTCGCTCAACACCCAGGCCAGGACCGGCAGCAGCGGACTCGTGTCGACGAGCGAGGACGTCCAGAATCGTTTTCTCAAGCTGCTGGTGACGCAGTTGAAGAACCAGGACCCGCTCAACCCGCTCGACAACGCGGCGGTAACCACCCAGATTTCGCAGATCAACACGGTGACCGGCATCGAAAGGCTGAACGCGACCCTCGAGACCCTGCTCGGTACCTACAACGACGGGCAGGCCGTGCAGGCCGCCGCGCTGATCGGCAAGAGCGTTCTGGTCGGGGGGTCCGGGCTGGCGCTGGTCGACGGTCAGGCGCGCGGCGGGGTCAATCTCGCCGGGCCGGCCGACGACGTGACGCTGACGATTCTTGGCGCCGGCGACAACGTCATCCAGAGCGAGCGCCTCGGCGCCCGCGACGCCGGCAGCTTCGCCTTCGTCTGGGACGGCATGACGGCGCAGGGTACGCAGGCGCCAGCCGGCCGTTACCGCTTCGCGGTGAACGCCGTGCGCGGCAATGAAACGGTGGCCGCCGAGGCTCTACAGATTGGCACGGTAAATGCTTTGGTTAGAGGGCAGGGTGGTTATCAGCTCGACCTGGGTGCGCTGGGGCGGGTCGCTTTCGACAAGGTTCAGCAAATTCTCTAGGTGTAGGGGGCAGGAATGAGTTTTCAACAAGGTTTGAGCGGTCTGAACGCGGCGTCGTCGTCGCTCGACGTGATCGGCAACAACATCGCCAACGCCAGCACCGTGGGCTTCAAGAGCGGCGGCACGAACTTTGCGGACGTGTACGCCGCTTCCCTCGGCTTTGGCACCGGCGCCAAGATCGGTATCGGCGTCGGCGTCGGGGCGGTTCAGCAGCAGTTTACCCAGGGCAATCTGACGACCACCAACAATCCACTCGACCTCGCGCTCAACGGCGGCGGTTTCTTCCGCATGAGCCAGGAAGGGGCGATCAGCTATACCCGTAATGGCCAGTTTCACATCGACAATGAAGGCTATATGATCAACGATCTGCGCCTTCGCCTGACCGGTTATCCGGTCGCCGCCAGCGGTGCGATCACGCCTTCCAACCCCGTCGAGCTGCAGATTTCAGCGGGCCAGATCGCCCCGCGGGCGACCAGCGACCCGCTCGCCGGCGAGCTGCGCGCGGTGCTCAATCTCGACTCCCGCGACTCGGTTCCGGCGGTCACGCCGTTCGATTTCACCGACCCCGAAACCTACAATTTCTCGACCCCGCTGACCGTTTTCGACACCCTCGGCGTGGTGCACAACCTGACCACCTTCTACGTGCTCAATACGCCGGCGGCAGCGGGGGATCCGGGGCAGTGGACCGTGCACGCCACGCTCGACGGCGCGGACCCGCAAGTCGTCCCGGGCGGAAACCTGATCTTCAGTACTTCCGGTGCCCTCGAGCCGGCGTCGGCGGTGCATACGCTGCCGTCGTGGGCGCTGACCACCGGTGCCGTATCGCCGTGGTCACCGGGGGATATGGATTTCACCGGCACCACCCAGTACGGCAACGGCTCGAACGTCGACCGCCTGACGCAGGGAGGCTTCACGTCGGGCAGCCTGGTCGGCGTGGGGGTCAACGCCGATGGCATCGTCCAGGGGCGCTACAGCAATGGCCAGACGCGCAGCATGGGGCAGGTGGTGCTGGCCAGCTTTGCCAATCCCAACGGGCTCCTGAGCCTGGGCAACAACCAGTGGAGCCTGACCTCGATTTCCGGGCCGGAGCTGATCGGAACGCCGGGGTCGGGCAGTCGCGCGGTCATCCAGGCGGCGGCAGTCGAGGATTCGAACGTCGATCTGACCAAGGCCCTGGTCGAGATGATCACTGCGCAGCGCAACTACCAGGCGAATGCGCAAACCATCAAGACCCAGGATCAGATCATGCAGACGCTGGTCAATCTGCGCTGATGGCCGACGCTGAGCGACGGATTGCGAAAGCGCCATGGATCGCCTGATCTACACTGCGATGAGCGGGGCCAAGCAGGTCTTCCTGCAGCAGGCGGGCGTCGCCCAGAACCTGGCCAATGCAACGACCATCGGCTATCGGGCAATGGAGCATCGCTTTCGCGCCGTGCCGGTGCTCGGCGAAGGGGCCCCGACCAGGGCCTTTGCCGCCGACGCCTCGGTGGCCGACGCCTTCGAGCAGGGGCCGATCACGGTCACCGGTCGGCCGCTCGATGTCGCGGTAGACGGTAATGGCTGGATCGCCGTGCAGGCTGCCGACGGTCGTGAGGCCTACACCCGTGCCGGCAATCTCAGGACCGACGCCAACGGCGTGCTGCAAACGACCAGCGGCTTCAATGTCGCGGGCGAAGGCGGAGCGATCTCGCTGCCGCCCGACAACAACATCGCCATCGCCACCGACGGGACGGTGTCGAGCATTCCGCGTGTGGGTGCCGGGGCCATCAACGGGGTCAACGTGGTCGGCCGGATCAAGCTGGTCAATCCGCCGGAAAGCGATCTGGTGCGCGGCGACGACGGACTCTTCCGGACGCGCAACGGCATCGATGCTCTGGCCGACGAAAACGTCAAGCTGGCGCCGGAGGCACTCGAGGGAAGCAACGTCAACTCGGTTGACGCGATGGTCAGGATGATCAGTCTCGCTCGCCAGTTCGAGATGCAGATCAAGATGTTGCAGACGGCCGACGCCAATGCGCGGACGGCCAGCCAGCTTCTCTCCATGAACCGCTGATAGGACAAGCATGATCCGTTCGCTGTGGACCGCCAGTACCGGCCTCAATGCCCAACAGGTGCAGATTGACGTCATCGCCAACAACCTGGCCAACGTCAGCACCAATGGTTTCAAGCAGGCGCGCGGAATTTTTGCCGACCTGCTCTACCAGACGTTGCGTCAGCCGGGGGCGCAGTCGTCGCAGACGACGCAGATCCCGGATGGTCTGCAGATCGGTCTCGGCGTGACGCCCGTCTCGACGGGGCGAATCTTCACCCAGGGCGCTCTGCAGCAAACCGGAAACAGTCTGGACATGGCCATCGACGGGGCGGGCTTCTTCCAGGTCCTGCTGCCCGACGGGACAACGGCCTATACGCGCGACGGTTCCTTTCAGAAGGACAATCAGGGGCAGATCGTCACCACCAGCGGCTATCCGCTGCAGCCGGCGATCACCATCCCCGAGAACGCCCTGACCCTGACCATCGGCACCGATGGTGTGGTCAGCATCACCCAGCCGGGGACTCCGGCGACGGTGCAGATCGGCACCATACAGGTGGCCACTTTCATCAACAATGGCGGGCTGCAGAGCGTTGGCGACAACCTCTACCTGGAGACCGCGTCGAGCGGGACGCCAACGCCCAATACCCCGGGAAACAACGGCTCGGGGGTGGTGGTGCAGAACTACGTCGAGGCGTCCAACGTCAATGTCGCGCAGGAACTGGTACTGATGATCCAGACCCAGCGGGCCTACGAACTGAACTCGAAAGTGGTGTCGACCTCGGATCAGATGCTGGCGCGTCTGACGCAGTTGTAGGAGGCGGGCGATGAGCATGGGCCGGGTGGACAAGAAGACGCTGCTGCTGATCCCCGTGGCGCTGCTGATGGCCGCCTGCACCACCGTGCCGCCGACCAATATCCATCAGCCGATGACGGCGCGTCCGCAGCACCGTACCGATGCGCTGGCGGCCAATCTGGCGGCGACCGGCAGCATCTATCAGGCCGGGTCGTCACGAACACTGTTCGAAGATCGCCGCGCGCGTTACGTCGGCGACACGATCACGGTGACGATCACCGAGAACACCACGGCGGCGACCAAGTCCAACACCAACGTCAGCAAGACCGGCAGTATCAGCGCCGCCGCCGGCCCGATCGTCGGCCTGCCCGGCAAGTCGTTTCAGGGCATGGAGCTGAGCGCGAACAGCAGCAATGTCGCTGCCGGCAAGGGCGATGCGGCGGCCAACAACGTGTTTACCGGGACGATTACGGTGACCGTCATCGAAGTCCTGCCGAACGGCAATCTGCTGGTTTCGGGCGAGAAGCAGGTGGCCATTGGTCAGGGACAGGAATACATCCGGCTTTCCGGTATCGTCAATCCGTATTTCGTCAACGCCGCCAATACCATCCCCTCGTCGCAGATCGCCGATGCGCGAATCGAGTACAAGGAGAGCGGGACGATCAGCGAAGCGCAGGTGATGGGTTGGCTGGCACGATTCTTCCTTACCGTCCTGCCATTCTAGGAGAAGAGAAAGTGGCCCCGATCATCGCCAGGAAAACCGGCAAAATCCAGCGTCGTCCGGCGGTTTTTGCCGCTCTTGCCGGTTTTCTCGTCCTTGCCCTGCTGAGTCTTCCGGTGGCCGCAGAACGGATCAAGGACCTTGCCTCGGTGCAGGGGGTGCGCAACAACCAGTTGGTTGGCTACGGGCTGGTGGTTGGCCTGGACGGCAGCGGCGACCAGACCACGCAGACGCCCTTCACCACCCAGAGCATCATCAACATGCTCGCCCAGCTCGGCACCACTTTGCCGACGACGCAATCCTTGCAGCTGAAGAACGTTGCGGCGGTGATGGTGACCGCCAATCTGCCGCCATTTGCCCGCATCGGGCAGGCCATCGACATCACCGTGTCGTCGATGGGTAACGCCAAGAGCCTGCGCGGCGGGACGCTGGTGATGACTCCGCTGAAGGGCGCCGACGGTCAGATCTACGCGCAGGCCCAAGGCAACCTGCTGGTCGGCGGCGCCGGCGCGTCGGCGGGTGGCAGCAAGGTGGCGGTCAATCACCTGCTTGCCGGGCGTGTGGTCGGTGGCGCAACCGTCGAGCGCGAGGTTCCGACCGCGCTCGGGCAGGGCCCCTTCGTTCATTACGAGATGCGCACGACCGACTTCAGTACCACCCAGCGCGTGGTCGACGTGATCAACCGGGAGATCGGTCCGGGGACCGCACAGGCGCTCGACGGCAGGCGGGTGCAGGTGATCGCCCCCGAAGATGCGAACAGCCGGGTGGCCTTCCTGGGGCGACTGGAGAGCCTGGAAGTGCGTCCGAGCAAAGGTATTGCCAAGGTGATCATCAACCCGCGTACGGGCTCGGTGGTGATGAACCAGACGGTGACCATCGAGTCCTGCGCGGTCGCGCACGGCAGCCTTTCGGTGGTCATCAACACCGAACAGAAGGTGAGTCAGCCGAACGCGCTGGCTGCCGGACAGACGGTCACCACGACGCAGAGCGAAATCGACATCAAGCAGGGGGGCGGATCGTTGATGCAGGTGAAGGCCGGGGTCAATCTCGCCGAGGTCGTCAAGGCGATCAATGCGCTCGGGGCCGGGCCACAGGATCTGCTCTCCATCCTGCAGTCCATGAAAGCGGCCGGCGCCTTGCGCGCCGAGCTCGAGATCATCTGAGTCGGCGTTCGAGACGCCCACCAACCGCCATTTTTCGCCCATGAAATCAATCGACCTTGCCAACACCCGCCTGGTTGTCGATCCGGCCGCCGCCGCCGATCTGCGCGCCAAGCTCAATCAGGACCCGCAAGGAGGCCTGAAGCAGGTGGCGCAGCAGTTCGAGGGCATGCTCCTGCAGTTGCTGCTGAAAAGCATGCGCGATGCGACGGCCAGCAGTGGCCTGCTCGATAGCCAGCAAAGCCGTTTCTTTACCGCCATTGGCGATCAGCAGATGGCGTTGAACCTGGCCAGCCAGATGCCCATGGGGCTCGCCGGTTTGATCGAGCAGCAATCGGGGCAGTCGGCCAAGGCCGACGCCGGCAGTGGAGCCCTCGACGCCTTGCAGCAGTCGCTGGCTTCCCTGTCGCCGGCAAGTGAGGCAAGCTATCTGCTTGGCGCTCGCCAGCGCGCTGGCCTGCTTCCCGGGGTCAAGGCGGGCAGCAGCGCGGCGACGCTGGCCGCCGGATCGCCATCGGCGCCGCGCGATTTCGTCGAGCGCGTCTGGCCGCACGCTCAGGAAGCAGCGGCGGCCACCGGTGTGCCGGCACGTTTCCTGGTCGCCCACTCGGCGCTGGAAAGTGGCTGGGGAAGGCACGAGATCCGCAATGCCGACGGTTCGCCGAGTTTCAATGTCTTCGGCATCAAGGCCGGGCGCAACTGGTCGGGAGCGACCGTCGAGGTCGATACGACGGAGTTCGTCAATGGCGTGGCGCAGTCCGAGCGCGCGACGTTCCGCGCCTATGCTTCGTACGCCGAGGCGTTTCGCGACTACGCCAGGCTGCTCGCCAGCAAGCCACGTTACGCGGGCGTGGTCGGACAGCAGGATGGCGTGCAGTTCGCCCGTTCATTGCAGCAGGCTGGCTACGCGACCGACCCGATGTACGCTGACAAGCTGGCGCGGATCATTGGCGGCAGCACTCTGCGCCAGGCGCTGGCCGGCTAGGGGCTCGACAGGGTGCGCGGGCGCCGGCTAAACATTCGCGCTGCGCTGCCGTTAACGGAATAATCCAACAGGAGTTCGCCTCATGGGCTCAGGAATCATCAGTACCGCGGTTACCGGCCTGAACGTGGCGCAGTACGGTCTGCTGACCACCGAACACAATATCGCCAACGCCAACACGCCGGGCTTCTCGCGGCAGCGGACCATTCAGGGGAGCAATCCCGCCTTGCTGACCGGCGCCGGCTTTATTGGCCAGGGTGCGCACGTGGCCACCGTCGAGCGCATGTACAGCCGTTTCCTGAGCGATCAGGTCGATCGTTCGCAGAGCAGCGCCGGCGAACTCGCGACCTACCACGCGCAAATCAGCCAGATCGACAACCTGCTCGCCGATCCGGGCACCGGACTGTCGCCGGTGCTGCAGGCCTTCTTTGGCAGCGTCCAGCAGCTCGCCGGCAATCCTTCGGACCTGCCCAGCCGCCAGGCAATGGTCTCGGCGGCGCAGTCCCTGAGCGCCCGCTATCAGTCGCTGAGCGATCAACTGGCGCAGATGTACGACGGTATCAACAGCGAGATCACCGCTGCCGTCGCCAGTGTCAATTCCTACGGCGAACAGATCGCCTTGCTGAACGGTCGCATCTCGGTCGCCGAAGCGTCGACCGGCCAACCGCCGAACGACTTGCTCGATACGCGCGACCGGATGGTGCTCGAACTGAATCAGCTGATCCGTACGCGAACGACGACCAATGCCGATGGCAGCTACAACGTTTTCGTCGGCAGCGGCCAGCAACTCGTTGTCGGCACGCAGCTGATCGGCATGACGACGACCTCGGCGGCTGACGATCCCTCACGACTGGTGGTCGGCCTGCGTACGGCGACCGGGATCCAGGAGATGCCCGAGTCGCTGGTCAGCGGTGGCAGTCTCAGCGGCCTGCTGGCTTTCCGTCGCGAGTCTCTCGACCGGGCGAGCAACGATCTGGGCAGCAACGCAGCTTCGTTGGCGCTGACCTTCAATGCGCAACATGCTCTCGGGCAGGACTTTTTTGGTCAGTCGCTGCTCGCCTCGACGCCGCCGACCAGTTTTACGCCGCAGTTCTTTTCGCTGGCGCAGCCGGCGGTGGTCAGCAACACCAGGAATCCGTCGGGCAGCCCCCTGGTCAGTGCCAGCTTTGACCCCACAACGCCGTTCAACGGCAATTTCTACACCGACCTGGGGAACAGCGACTACCGCCTGCGAGCCGACGCCGGCGGCGCTCTTACGCTGACTCGCCTTGCGGACAGCAGGCAGTGGTCCGGCGCCGACCTGGCAGCGGTGAATGCCGAGCTGAGCAGCGATCCGCAGGGTTTCGTCCTCGCCTCAACGGGCACGTTGCCGGCGGGTTCAAGCTACCTGATTCAGCCGACACGCGGCGCCGCCCGCGGCATCACGGTGAATCCGGCGCTGGTCGCCGATGCGCGCCTGATCGCCGCGGCGGGACCACTGCGCGCGTCGGCCGGGACGGCCAATACGGGCACTGCCACGGTCACCTCGGGTGAGGCCGGACCCGGTTATCAGGGCGCCTTTGCCGCACTGCCGATCAGCCTGCAATACAATGCCGGCGAACTGCTGGGTTTCCCGGTCAATACGCGCGTCTCGATCGATGGCGCTACAGCGGTGACCATCACCGCGCTCAACCCGGGCATCGCTTACACCAGCGGCGCGACCGTCACCGTGGTCGGTTCGGTCGCCGCCAGTCCGCCGGCGGGGTTCAGTTTCGTGATGACCGGTCTGCCGAACAACGGCGATCGGTTTTCGATTGAGGTCAACACCGGGGCCACGGCCGATGGGCGCAACGCGCTGACGCTGGCTCAGTTGCAGACGCAGCGGACGATGTCCGGGCAGACGGCGTCCTATCAGGACGCCTACGCGCGCCTGGTCAGCGAAACCGGTAACCGGACACGCCAGTTGCAGGTCAGCTCGGACGCGCAACAGAACCTGTTGGCGCAGGCACAGGCGAGTCGCGACTCGCTCTCGGCGGTCAATCTCGACGAGGAAGCGGCGAATCTCATTCGTTATCAGCAGGCCTACCAGGCTTCGGCGAGGGCCTTTCAGATTGGCGCCGCCTTGTTCGATACGATTCTCGAACTGGGACGTTAGGGAGACGCAGATGCGGATCAGTACCAATCAGCTTTATGATGCAGGCGTGCGCGGCATGGAGCGCAATCAGACCCAGATGCTCAAGCTGCAGGAGCAGATCTCCAGCGGCCGACGAATCCTCACCCCGGCAGACGACCCGATCGGTGCGGCGCGTGCGCTGACCGTGACGCAGACCCGGGAGGTCGCCGCGCAACACGCGCGCAACCAGGGTGCCGCCGCCGATCGCCTGGGACTGGTCGACAGTCGGCTGGCTGCGGTCACCGATCTCCTGCAGAGCGTCCGCGATCGTGTCATTCAGGCCGGCAACACGGTGCTCAGCGACAGTGATCGGAGGGCCGTGGCCAGCGAACTCGAGGCGCGCTTCGAGGAGCTGCTGGGAATAGCCAACAGCCAGAACGCCGAGGGCGATTATCTCTTTGCCGGCCACCAGGGGGCGACGACGCCATTCGTGCTCAGCGCGGCGACATCGTCGGCGGCACCGGCTTCGGTCAGCTACTTCGGTGACAACGGCGAACGTCTGATGCAGGTCGGCCCGACGCAGCAGATGGCGAGCAGCGTCGCCGGCAGCGATCTGTTCATGAATATCCGCGAAGGCAACGGCAGCTTCGTGACCGCCGCGGGCGGAGGTGGCGGCGGCACGCTGGCCAACCAGGGTGCCGGGGTGATCGACGGTGGTTCGGTGCTCGACCCGCAGAAGTGGCAACGCGCCTTGAATTCGGATTTCTGGCAGGGAAGCAGCAATCAGGTGCTGGAAATCAGGTTCTCGGCCGTTGCCGGGGTCAGCCACTACCAGTTGTTCGACGTGTCGACGGCGGTTTCGCCGGACCCTGCCCTACCGGCCAGGCCGGTCAGCGATCTGTTGCCATTCACCGCTGGACAGGCCATTCCGCTGTCGGCCAGTGTCGCGCCGGTGACCGACTTCGGTGCGCAGGTGGTGATCAACGGCCTGCCGGCCGACGGCGACAGCTTCAGCGTTACCCCGAGCGCCAACAAGAGCGTCTTCGCGACGATGCAGGAGCTGATCGGCCTGCTGCGCTCACCGCTGGGTTCGAGTGAAGCGCGCACCGAATTCACCGGCAAGCTGGCCGGACATCTGATCAATCTCGACCAGGCGCAGGCCAATGTGGGTCGTCTCCAGGCGTCGGTGGGCGCCCGCCTGCAGGCGCTGGATGGCCTCAGCAGCAGCTCGACCGCGGTCGATATTCTGTATGAGCAAAGCTTGTCGGACCTTCAGGATCTGGACTACGCCAAGGCGCTCTCCGACTTTACCCGCCAGCAGATGAGCCTCGAGGCCGCGCAAAGGTCTTTCGTGACCATCAGCGGACTGAGTCTGTTCAGCTATCTCTGAGCGATGATTACGCGCCGTCTGATCCCTGTCGCGCTTGTTCTGGTGGCCCTGTTGACCGCTTGCGGCACGGTCGACCGGCAGCCGCCGGCGCGCGCCGAGAACAGCCCGCCGGACAGCCGCTTCGCGCAGTCGCCCGATCCGACGGTCAGCGTCGAGCCGGGCAAGGCGGTGGCCCTGGTCGGCGCCGTCGGCTATGCCGCGTCCGAGTACACCGGGCCGGTGGCGAATCTGGGGATGGCGGCTGCCGCCGCGATCATTGCCTATGTGGTCTACGATCCGCTGGCTCCGAACTGGACCATCGAGGAGCGGATGGTGGGCAGCGATACCTACCTGCTATCGATGCGCGCCAAGAGTTTCCGCACCGGCGGCGACGGCGAGTCGGGGTTGATTCTCAAACGGCGAGCGTTGCAGTTGCAGCGTAAACGCGGTTTCCTGGACTACCGTATCCTGGATTACTCCGAGGGGGTCGAATCGAGCACGCCTTTTACGCATCGCTACGCGGAAGGCACTTTCCAGCTGGTCCATAGCCCCCCTGTCGACAAGCAGCCCTAGCCGCCGGCGGGCGAGAAATTGCCGAGCATCGACTGCAGGCCATATTCGAAAAGCTGCTGCAGGGGTTGGCTCAAATACGACAAACCGAACATCAATCCGGCGAAACCGAGGGTGATGGTCAGCGGGAAGCCGATCACGATCAGGTTGAGTTGCGGCGCGGCGCGGCTGAGGATGGCCAGGGCCAGGTTGGTGATCAGCAGGGCGACAAGAATGGGCAGCGCGAGGAGGAGTCCCGAGGAGAAGATCATGGCCCCGGAACGCGCCAGCTGCCACCAGCTGCCGGCATCGGGCAGTGCCGCGCCGACGGGAATGGCGGTGAAGCTGTGCGTCAAAGTGGCGATGACCATCAGGTGACCGTTGATGGCCATGAAAACCAGCAGTGCCAGCAGCCCGAGGAACTCCGAAACGACCCCCGTCTGACCGGCGGTCAGCGGGTCGTAGGAACTGGCGAAGCCGAGACCCATCTGCAGGCTGATCATGCTGCCAGCCAGGTCGACCGCGCCGAGCACGAGGCGCACGGCGAAACCCATGGCAAAACCGATGAGCATTTGTTGCGCGAGGATCAGCAGACCCGCAGCCGACGCCGGATCGATCGCCGGCATCGGTGGCAGCGCGGGCGAGATGGCGAGGGTGACCGCCAGGCCGAGGATCAGCCGGATGCGTACGTTCAAGGCCGGGTTGTTGAACGGCGGTGCGCTGACCAGGACGGCGAGGATGCGCGCCAGCGGAAAGAAAAAGGCAACGATCCAGGCATTGATCTCGGCCGACGTCAGGCTGATCATTGCCGCTTCAGCCGACCAGTAGAGGAATGCTCTCGAACAGTCGGCGCACGTAGTCGACCATCAGTCCCAGCATCCACGGGCCGGCCAGGAGAAGGATCAGGAATACGCCGACGAGCTTGGGAATGAACGACAGCGTCTGCTCGTTGATCTGCGTCGCCGCCTGAAAGATACTGACGATCAGGCCGATCAGCAGCGCCGCCAGGAGAAGGGGCGCCGCCAGCAGCAAGGTCATCTCGACCGCCTGGCGCCCGATGTCCATGACCAGTTCGGGCGTCATGTGGCGAAACTGGCGACCAGCGAGCCAAGGATCAGATGCCAGCCATCGACGAGCACGAAGAGCATCAGCTTGAAGGGCAGGGCGATCATTACCGGTGACATCATCATCATGCCCATCGACATCAGCACGCTGGCGACGACCATGTCGACGATGAGGAAGGGGATGAAGATGATGAAGCCGATCTGGAACGCTGTTTTCAGTTCGCTGGTGACGAAGGCCGGGACCAGCAAACGCATCGGAATGTCGTCGGAAGACTGGAAGCGGGGCGCGTTTGCCATGCGCGCGAAGAGCGCGATGTCCGATTCGCGCGTCTGCTTGAGCATGAACTTGCGCAGCGGCACGGCGCCGCGTTCGATCGCCTGCTGGTAGGTGATTCTGTTTTCCGACAGCGGCTGATAGGCTTCGCTGTAGACGCTGTCGAGCACTGGCGACATGATGAAGAAGGTCAGGAAAAGTGCCAGTCCAAGGAGCACCTGATTGGGCGGCGAGGTCTGCGTGCCGAGGGCGTGCCTGAGCAGCGACAGGACGATGATGATCCGGGTGAAGCTGGTCATCATCAGCAGAGCCGCCGGAATGAAGGTCAGCGCGGTGAGCGTCAGCAGCGTCTGGATCGACAGCGTGTAGGTCTGGCTGCCACCGGCACCCGGCGTGCTGGTCAGCGCCGGCAGGCCTCCGGCTTGAGCCCAGGCCGCCAGTGGCGTGAGTAAAGCCAGCAGGGCGAGCAGGGTGCCGCAGCGGCTGAGTCTAGCGGCCTTCATGCTTGCGCTCGGCGACCTGCTTCAGCCATTGCGAAAATGGCTTATCGCCGTCGCCGGCCGCTGGCAGCTCGCCCTTCGGTAGCGTGTGCAAGGTGCGGATCTGGCCAGGCACCAGGCCGACAACGAGCCAGGTATCGCCAATCTCGACGAGAACGATGCGCTCCCGGGTGCCGATCATCAGCCCGCCAACGACGCGCAGCGGCCCGTTGCTGCCGAAACCACGACCGCCGTTGAGTCGACGCAGGAAGTACGCGGCGAGAAAGAGAACGGCGATGACCGCCGCCAGCCCGAAAACCGTTTGCAGCATCGTCGCCAGCGAAAGACCGGGTGGGTCCGGGAGCGCCGTCTGGGCGAGTGCGCCGCTCGAAGACAGCGCGCAGAGAAGCCAGCACGCATTGTGCGTCGGGTGTTCGGCGAGGGGCTTGAGGTGTCGAAGCAAGAGGGTCGGCCAGCTTTGGATGCTGGGCGCTATCTTAAAGCAAGCGTGGCGAAGCGCAAACGCCCGTCCGAGAGGGCTATGGCTTGAGGAGGGCGCAAGGACGCTCAGCGTCCGATCTGGCGAGCCCGTTCGGAGGGCGTGACGATATCCGTCAGCCGAATCCCGAATTTGTCGTTGACCACGACCACCTCGCCCTGCGCGATAAGCGTGCCGTTGACATAAACGCTCATCGGTTCGCCGGCCATGGCGTCGAGTTCGACGACTGAGCCATGCGCCAGCTGCAGGAGGTTCTTGATCGTGATCTTGGTGCGCCCGAGTTCGACGGCGATCTGCACCGGGATGTCCAGAATCATGTCCAGCTCGTTCATCAGCGAGGCCTTGTTCCCGGGTTCGTCGAAACTCGGGAAGATGTTGGCAGCCTTCTCGCTGGCGCTGGCGCTGGCGCTGGCGTTGGGCGTTGGGTCAGCCTGCGCCTGCTCGGCCATTGCCGCTGCCCAGTCGTCGTCAGCCGTGCTGTCGTCGGCAGCGCCGGCGTCCGCGTCATCTGGCAGGTCGAATTCGTCCTTTGCGTCCTTATCCATTACTTCCTCCGGCAGGGGCTTCCTGGTGATCGCTGGCCATGAAGCGTTCGACCTTGAGCGCGTATTGGCCATCCTGTTGCCCGTAGCGGCATTCCATCACCGGGACGTCGTCGACCAGGGCGATGATCTTGTCGGGAATGTCGATAGGAATGACGTCGCCGACTTTCATCTCCAGAATCTGGCGCAGAGCGACGCTCGTCGTGGCCAGCTTGGCCGTGATTTCCACCTCGGCATTCTTCAATTGCTTGCGCAACATGATGATCCAGCGTCGGTCGGTCGACAGTTGATCGCTTTGCAGGGTGCTGTACAGCAGATCGCGAATCGGTTCAATCATCGAGTAGGGAAAACAGATATGCATGTCTGCACTCGAACCGCCGAATTCCAGCGAAAAGCTCGTCGAGATGACGATCTCGGACGGGGTGGCAATATTGGCGAACTGTGAATTCATCTCCGAGCGGATGTATTCGAAAGTCATGTCGTAAACCGGTTTCCAGGAGCGCGAATACTCGGTAAATACGACCGTCAACAGGCCCTTGATGATCCGTTGTTCGGTGGCTGTGAAATCCCTTCCCTCGACCCGCGTATGGAAACGGCCATCGCCGCCGAACATGTTGTCGACGACCAGGAAGACCAGGCTGGGGTCGAAGACGAACAGTGCCGTGCCGCGCAGCGACTTGGCGGCAACCAGGTTGAGGTTGGTCGGCACCACGAGATTGCGCGTGAACTCGCTGTATTTCTGCACCCGTATCGAGCCCACCGATATTTCGGCGCTGCGATGCATGTAATTGAAGAGGCCGATGCGCAGGTAACGGGCGAAGCGTTCATTGACCAGTTCGAGCGTCGGCATGCGCCCGCGAACGATTCGTTCCTGCGTCCCGAGATTGTAGGGGCGTGGACCAGCGCCAAGATCTTCCGCTTCTTCCGGTTCGTCGGCTTCGCCGCTGACGCCCTTGAGCAGGGCGTCGACTTCATCCTGCGAGAGGAAATCGGCGCTCATCGCGGCTCACTGGATGATGAATGACGTGAATAGCACTTCCTTGACCGGCCAGTCATTGTTTTTCCCCCTGCCGGCGGGGTCGAGGACGCTGTTTATCCGCTCCTTGATTTCGTTGGCAAGGCTTTTCTTGCCGTCGGTGGTAATCAAGTCCGAGGCCTTCTTGCTGGATAGCAGCAGTGTCAGGTCGTTACGCAGTTTGGGCATGTACTGCTTGAGTTGTTCGTCGACCTGCTGATCCTCAACCTCGACCGAAAGAATCAATTGCAGATACTGGTCGCCGTTCTCGGGTACGAGATTGACCGTGAATGCGTCGAGGGCGACATAGACCGGCGGCGCGTTGTGGTCTGCCTTCTTCCTCTTGGCCGGCTTGGCCCGTTCACGGGGGGCGTCGGCGTACTCCTCGTCATATTCGCTGGCTGGCTTCAAGAGAAAGTAGGCGCCTGCGCCGCCGATCCCGATCACCAGGACCAGCACGGCGATGATGACGATGAGCAGCTTTTTCCTGCTTTTCACTGGCGCGGCGACTGCGCCGTCCGCTTCGGCTTTTGCATCCTTGGCCATTCAGCAACTCTCTCCCTGGTTGGTTCGCCCGGTGGTGGTTTTCAGCTCCCGTGTCGACGTGCTTCACGCAGGTCTGGCGCCAGCCTCGCTAGGCGAAAATGTCGACCAGTGCGCTGCCACGGTGCGTGACGATGCTTTGACCCACCAGGTCGCCGCGCGAATCGTTGCCAAGTATAGCGGTATCAGCCATCGGGCGGGGCGACCCCGCGGGCTGGCGTTGGCCGTCGCTCTGTTGGCGGAAGGATTCGCCGCCAACACTGACCTGCCCGAGGTCGATTCCGGCACTGGCGAACATTTCGCGCAGGCGCGGCAGGGCCGTCTCAATGGCCCCGCGAACCTCGGCGTTGGCCGAGACAAAGTGTGCGTTGGCGCTGTCCTTGTCGATCTTCAGGGTGATTTCCACCGTTCCCAATTGCGGCGGATTGAGCGTCAGTTGCGCAAGCTGCTTGTCGTTACCTGCGAACCACAACAGTTTCTGACCGAAATCGGTGGCCCACGAGGGGTCGCGGAGCGCTGTCTGCAGGCCCATGGACGTGTCCTGGACGATGCCTGCGCTGCCGTTATGCGCCTGGCTCGCGGGCCCGAGAGTGGCCAGGTTGCTGGCCGGCGACAGCGCTTGCTCCGCCCGCTTCGCCTCGCCTTGCGCAAGAGCCTGCGCGAGCAAGTCGCCGACGGCAAATTTTGCCGCTTTGCCGTCGCTGCTCAAGGTGGTAGACGCTGACGCCCCGCGCTCGTCGCTGCCGGGGTAGGGCCATTGCGCGGCATCACTTGCCGAGCTTGTCGCCGCCGAGGCGAGCAGCGCTGCGCTGCGAGTCTGCAAGGAGACGCTCAGCGGGGCGATCTCGCCACTGTCCGAGCCGCGCGCAGGATGGCTGGCCGGAGGCAGCGCGTTTGGCTGATTCAGGCCGAGCATGGCGAGGAACTGCAGGCCTGCCGAAGCGGGATCGGCTGCCGCGAGTGACGCCATGTCGCCAGCCGCGGCAGCGTTTCCGCTCTCCAGGGGGCGCGGCACGGCACTGACGGGCAGAGCCAGCAGAATGCTTGCAAAGTCGAGTCCGCCGCCAGCGTCATCAACAGCGGTCGGGCCGCTGGCGCCACCTTCGGCGGACGCTTCCAGGGCGGTTGCCTGGACGAAGCTTGAAACGATTGCAATGCTCATGAACGATCCCTTTCGGCGAGTGCTGCCGATATTCAAGCAAGTATCGTTCCATGTTCCAGCAGCCGCGCTTAATGGTCGTCCTGTCGGTCGTACTTCCGGCGCGCGGCAAACTCGTCCTGTTCCTTCTGCTCCTGGCGCCCTTCCAGCTTTGCTTCGCTGGCGCGATGGCGTTCAAAGAGGGCGTCAAAGGCTTGCAGTCGGGTCCGCTGCTGCTGCCATGCCGCCTGCCCCGCGGCCGTGTGCGCTTGTTGCCGGCGGACCGCCTGCAACTGCTCGCTGATGGCTTGGTCGAGCCGGCACAGGAATTCCTGATAGTTGCGCCATTCGGGCTGCCGCAGTCCCTCCTGCACGGCTCTGCGAAAGCGCTCGCTGTAGTCATCGCGATACTGTTCGAGCAGGTCGAGCTTGCCCTGCGCATCGCGTTCCGTGGCAATCAGGCGCGCCAGACGTTGCGTCGCTTCGTCGCTGCGATTCTGCATCAGGTCGAGAACGGCTTGCAGGGAGAATGGTTTCGGCACGTTGGACTCGGGGAACGCGGCTGGCTAATTCAGCGAAGGGTCGGAGTCGGAAGTATGGCTGACTACCCTCAATCAGGGGTTGACGGCGAACAAGGACTGCAGATTTGCGATGCTGGTGTCGAAGTCGGCGCGCTCGGCGAGATTCTGTTGCAGCAGTACTTCGAATGCTGGATAGATGGCGATGGCCTGGTCGAGTTGCAGGTCGGAGCCGGCAGCGTAGGCGCCGACGCTGATCAGGTCGCGGGAGCGCTGGTAGCGTGAAAAGAGGCTCTTGAAACGGCGGATGTGATCGAGGTGCGCGGGGCTGACCAGGTTGACCATCGCGCGTGAGATCGACTGTTCGATATCGATTGCCGGGTAGTGGCCGGCGTCGGCCAGCGTCCTCGAGAGCACGATGTGACCGTCAAGAATCGCGCGCGCCGAATCGGCGATCGGATCCTGCTGGTCGTCGCCTTCGGCGAGCACGGTGTAGAAACCGGTGATCGAACCGCTGCCGTCGGCACCGTTGCCGGCACGCTCGACGAGCTGTGGCAGGCGAGCGAAAACCGACGGTGGGTAACCGCGGGTGACCGGCGGCTCGCCGATGGCCAGCGCAATCTCGCGTTGGGCCATGGCGTAGCGCGTCAGTGAGTCCATGATCAGCAGGACATGCTGGCCCCGGTCACGGAAGTACTCGGCGATGCTGGTTGCGTAGGCAGCGCCTTGCAGGCGCATCAGCGGGCTGACGTCGGCCGGTGCGGCGACGACTACCGACCGGCGCAGGCCTTCCTCACCCAGAATCTGCTCGATGAACTCCTTGACTTCCCGACCACGCTCGCCGATCAGTCCAACGACAATGACGTCAGCTTCGGTATAGCGAGCCATCATGCCAAGCAGGACGCTCTTGCCGACCCCCGAGCCGGCGAACAGGCCCATGCGCTGGCCACGGCCGACGCAGAGCAGGGCGTTGATGGCGCGTACCCCGACATCGAGCGGGCGCTCGATCGGCGCTCTGGACATCGGGTTGACCGGTCGGCTTTGCAGCGGCCGCAGCGAGCTGGCCTCCAGCGGGCCCAACTTGTCGAGTGGGCGGCCGGCGCCATCGAGGACACGACCGAGGAGTGATTCGCCGACCGGGACCAGCTTTGCACGGTCAATCGAGCGCCGCCGTGCCGGCGGTGGCTGACCGATGCGCGGTGGCTGCTGCGGCGCTTCGAGAGCGACGACCCGGGCTCCCGGGGGCAGGCCATAGACGTCTTCCGAGGGCATCAGGAAGAGCCGCTCACCGTTGAAACCGACGACCTCGGCTTCGATTGGCGAGCCGCCCAGCGGCATGATGCGGCAAGAGCTGCCGAGCGGCAGGCGCAACCCCGATGCCTCCATTACCAGGCCGTTGATGCGTGTCAGGTGGCCACTGGGAAGCAGCGAATTGACCTGATGGGCCGCTTGTCCGCAGCCATCGAGAAAGCGCCGCCAGTCAGCGAGGTGCCGATTGTCCGCGTGCTCGCTCATCTTGGCTTGGCCTTTGCCTCGGGCTCCTTGCCATCGAGCCAGTCCTGGCTGATGCCGATGCCTTCGACGACACGCCGCCAGCGCGTTTCCAGCGTCGCGTCGACTTCGCTGGCCCCGAGTTCGACGCGGCAGCCACCAGGCGTCAGCGCGCCATCCTCGACGATTCGCCAGTTGATGTGCGGCAGTTGATCGCCCAGATGCTCGCGTACCAGCGCAGCGTCGTCGGGGTGAACGAACAGCAGGGGCTGTCCGTGAAGCGGGTGCAGGGTGCCCACGGCCTCCCTGACCACTGCCAGCAGCAACTCCGGCTGTACGCGCAGACTTTGCCGCAAGACCTGGTTGGCGACCTCCATTGCCAGGGTCAGCAATTGATCGGCGACACCCTGATCAATACCGCTCATGGCCTGCTGCAGGTTGTCCATCAGGGTTGCCAGGGCGTCCGCCGAGGATTTTGCCGCAGCGATGCCCTCCTGATAGCCGGCGGCATAGCCTTCCTCGTGCGCTTCCTGATGCATGCGCTCGATGTCTTCGGCGGTCGGCAGGACCAGCGGCGGCTCTGCCGGCACTTCGTCGCCGCGGCTATCCGCGACTTCGGCAGCCGCTTCTTCGGCCGGCGTGGCGTCGGCAGGCGGTTGCTCGGCAGGTGGTTGCTCAGCAGGCGGGCGGTCGGGAGGCGGGGCTGCGCCGGCCTCTTGCTGCTCGTCGAAAGCGGCAACCTCCCAGCGCTGGTAGGCGGTCAGTTTCTCCTTGGGGATCCAGTTGCTCATGCGCCTGGCTTACTCAGAGCATTTCCTCGCCGCCGGCGCCGCCAAGCACGATCTGCCCTTCGTCTGCCAGGCGGCGGACAATTTTGAGAATCTCCTTTTGCTCGCTTTCGACTTCGGAAAGCCGCACCGGCCCGCGCGAGTCGAGGTCTTCGCGAAGCATTTCGGCGGCGCGTTGCGACATGTTCTTGAAGATCTTTTCGCGCAGCGATTCGGTGGCTCCCTTCATTGCCAGGATCAGCGATTCCGACTGGATTTCGCGCAGCAGGAGCTGGATCGCCCGATCGTCCAGATCCATGAGGTTCTCGAAGACGAACATCTCGTCGAGGATCTTCTGTGCCAGATCGGGGTCGTACTCGCGGATCGAGTCAACCACCGAAGACTCGTTGGCGGTACCCATGAAGTTGAGGATTTCGGCAACCGCGCGCACGCCGCCCATCGCCGACTGTTTGACGCTCGCGGAACCGGAAAGAAGGCGCAGCATGACGTCGTTCAACTCCTTCAGGGCTTCGGGCTGGATACCTTCGAGTGTCGCGATGCGCAAGACCACGTCGTTGCGCAGGCGCTCGGGGAACTGGTTGAGAATGTCGCTCGCATGGTCATGGGCGAGGTGGACGAGAATCGTGGCGATGATCTGCGGATGCTCGTTCTTGATCAGGTCGGCGACGGTTGGCGCATCCATCCACTTCAGGCCTTCGATACCGTTGGTATCGCCCGGCTGGAGGATACGGGAAATCAGGTTGGACGCCTTGTCGTCACCGAGGGCCTTGGTGAGGACCGAGCGAACGTAGGCATCCGTATCGTAGTTGACTGCGGCAGACTCCTCGGCAGTGGTCTGGAACTCGGCGAGCACTTCGCCGACGCGCGCGCGCGGTACCGATTTCAGTGCGGCCATGGCGTGCCCCAGCTTCTGCACTTCCTTGGGCCCCAGGTGCTTGAGCACCTCGACCGCATAGTCTTCGCCAAGCGCGATCAGCAGAATGGCGCTTTTCTCGATGCCGTCGTCAGCTGGCATTGGTGCCGGTCCATGCCCTGATGATGTTGGCCACCGCCCGTGGATCTTGCTGCGCCAGCTCACGCGCCTTGGCAAGTTGCTGCTCGAGCAGCTTGGCGGCTGTCGGCGCCTGCTCCTCGCCCTCGCCTTCGCCTTCGTCGCCAGCAAGGAGGTCGATGGTGCCGCCGACGCTGCCTTCGCTGGCCGCTCCCGGTTGCAGGATGGTCTTCAATAGAGGCCGAACGACGCCGAGCAGGAGATAGGCGAGGATGCCGGCAAGCGCTCCGTACTTGAGCAGGTCCTTGACCAGCGAAAGCATTTCCTGGTCTCGCCACAGCGGCAGGCCGTCCTCTTTCTCGAGGGTGGTGAATGGCGCATTGGCCACTGAAATGGTGTCGCCACGATCCTTGTTGAAGCCCATCGCTTCCTTGACGAGGTCGCTGATCTGTTTGATCTCGGCGTCGGACAGCGGCTTGCTGACACTCTTGCCGTCCTTGTCGATTTCCTGCCGCTGATTGACCACCACCGCGCCGGAGAGGCGCCTGATTGTTCCGACGGCGTTCTTGGTGTGGCGGATGGTCTTGTCCACCTCGTAGTTGATCGTCGCGTTCTTGCTCGTGCTCAGTGGCTGTCCGACGCCTGCGATGACCGCCTGCACCCCGGCGGCGTTGATCTGTCCGGGGACCGGAGGCTGGCCCGGGGCGGCGGGGCCGGCGCCTGCCACGGCGGGTTGGGTCAACGGGGCCGTCGGCGGTACCGGCGGCTGATTGCTGAGGGCACCGGGAACTCCTTGCGCGCTCGGGTTGGTGCTCGCGGTTTCAGCGGTCTGCTGGCTGCGAATACTGATATCGGGCGGGGTGGTGTTGGGGCGATGCGTTTCGGCAGTCTGCTCGCTTTGCGAGAAGTCGATGTCGGCGGCTATCTGGACGCGTGCATTGTCGGGGCCGACAATCGGTGCCAGGATGTCCTCGACGCGCTTGATGATGCTCGCCTCGACCTGATGAATGTAGCTCGCCTGCGTTGGGTCGAGACCGGCTTCCAGGAGAGCGTTCTTCTTTCTCGACAGCAAGGCGCCGCTCTGGTCGAGCAGGGTGACGCTGGCCGGCGTCAATTGCGGGACGCTGGCGGCGACCAGATTCTGGATGCCGGCGACCTGGGTCGGATCGAGCGTGCGTCCCGGATAGAGATTGAGCATGACCGACGCCGATGGCCTTTGCTCCTCGCGCATGAAGACGCTTGGCTTCGGGATCGCCAGGTGTACGCGTGCCGCCTGCACGGCGGCGATCGACTGGATGGTCCGCGCTAGCTCTCCTTCCAGGCCACGTTGATAATTGACCTGTTCGGCAAACTGGCTGACGCCGAACTTCTGCGCTTCCATCAACTCGAAGCCGACGGCGCCACCGCGTGGCAGTCCCTGCGACGCTAGGCGCAGGCGGACATCGTGCACCCTGCTCTCGGGGACCAGGATCGCACTGCCCGAGTTGCTGAACTGGTAGGGGATGTTCATCTGCTCGAGCGCAGCGATGATTGCGCCGCCGTCGCGCTCGGAGATATTGGAGAAAAGTACCTTGAACTCGCTTTGCCTGAGCCAGGTGCCGGCGACGACGAGCAGCGCAAAAATCGCGGCAATCGAGACTATCAGCACCACTTTCTGCTTGTCGCTCAAGCGCGCCAGCGCCTCGCGAGCGCGATCCAGCGGTTTGCCCGCGCCTGCTATCTCGGTGGTTTCGGTTCCGGCTGCAGCCATGCGCCCGATACGGTGAAAGCCTGCGTTGGCGCAGGCGAAAAGCGAAAAATGATGACAATTACTCTGCTATTGTAGCTGTTAAATGCACGGGACTTTCCATCGGATGAAGCAAGTCGTACAAACGCCGGGCCCTGAACTCAAGGCGCAGGAACTGCAACGGGCATTCGACGCCTTCAACCAGGTTTCGCTGGCGCTGACCCAGTCGTACCAGGGATTGCAGGGCCGTGTCGAATCCCTGGCCGCTGAACTGGCGCTTGCCAATGGCGAGCTGCGTCGGCAATACGAAGAGAAGGAAGCGCTTTCCGAACGCCTGTCGCTGTTGCTCAAGGCCTTGCCGGCTGGCGTCGTGGTGCTCGACAGCGCGGCTCGGGTCAGCGAAGCCAATCCGGCGGCCACCGAAATGTTTGCCCAGGCGATGATCGGCGAAGCCTGGCCGACGCTGGCTCAGGCCAGTCTGGTTGCCGCCGAGGCGCCCGACGAGTGGCAGCTTGGCGCGCGCCGTCTGGCGATCGTCGAGAGCCCCCTTGATTCTGCCGGCGGGCGAATTCTGCTCATCCACGACGTCACCGCAGCGCACGCTCTCAAGGCGGAACTGGAACGTAACCAGCGCCTCGTGGCCATGGGCGAGATGGCCGCTTCGCTGGCCCATCAGTTGCGTACGCCGCTGGCGACGGCCTTGCTCTACAGCGCCAACCTGGCGCAGCCGGGGCTTGCCGACTCTGCGCGGCTTCGTTTCGCGGACAAGACGACTGCCCAGCTGAAGCGCCTCGAGCGCCTGATCCAGGAAGTGCTGCTCTTTGCCCGTGGCGAAAGCATCGGTCGCGATTCGACGCCGGCCAGCCAGCTGCTCGCCGAAGCTGCGCAGACCGTTGAGCCCCTGTTCCTGGAGGGGGGGATTGCTTTCCGGGTGCTAGGCGACGCTGCCGGCATCATTGTCACCGGCAGCCGCAAGGCGCTGGTCGGCGCCCTGGTGAATCTGCTCGAGAACGCTCTGCAGGCCTGTACGACCGTCGGGGAAGGTGGCAGACGTCCAGTCGTCACCATTGGCGCCGATCTGGTCGACGCCCAGCTACGCATTGCCGTGCGCGATACGGGTGCCGGCATTGCCCCCGAAATCCAGGCGCGCGTATTCGAGCCTTTCTTTACCACCAGCGGGCAGGGAACCGGACTTGGTCTGGCCATTGCGCTGGGCGTCGTACGCGCGCACGGTGGGGCGATGACAGTGCACTCGGTGCCGGGCGAAGGCTCGGAATTCGTGATCATGCTGCCGGTCGCTCTGGCGGCCGAGCGGGCGGTCTGAGGGCCACAGCCCATGCGGCCCGGTCTGCCGATACTGGTGGTCGAAGACGACGCCGCCCTGCGCGAGGCGGTGTGCGATACCCTCGAACTGGCTGGCCAGGCGGTCGTCTCCGCCGGCGGCGGGAACGAGGCCCTGCAGCTCCTCGCCGAACGCACCGTCGCGCTGGTGGTCAGCGATGTGCGAATGCTGCCCATCGATGGCATCACCTTGCTCAAGGAGATCCGCATTCGCCATCCCTACCTGCCGGTGGTGCTGATGACCGCTTTCGCCGACGTCGACCGCGCCGTCGAAGCCATGCGCGCGGGTGCCTGCGACTTTCTGCTCAAGCCGTTCGAGCCGAAGGCTCTGCTCGAACACGTGCAGCGCTATCGTCTGCCGGAAGTCCACGATGACGCGCGGGCGATCGCCATCGATCCGCTGAGTGTCAACCTTTTTGCACTTGCCCGGCGGGTCGCACAGAGTGACAGCACGGTCCTGCTGACCGGCGAAAGCGGCGTTGGCAAGGAGGTCGTGGCGCGCTTCATTCACCAGCACTCGGCGCGCAGCAAGGGCCCGTTCGTGGCCATCAATTGCGCGGCCATTCCGGACAGTCTGCTCGAGGCCACCCTGTTTGGTTACGAAAAGGGCGCCTTCAGCGGCGCGCAGCGCGCACAGGCCGGCAAATTCGAGCAGGCGCAGAACGGCAGTCTGCTGCTCGACGAGATCACCGAAATGCCGCTCGGACTGCAAGCCAAGCTGTTGCGGGTCTTGCAGGAGCGCGAAGTGGAGCGCGTCGGCGGCAAGCAGCCGGTGGTCCTCGATATCCGCGTCATCGCCACTTCCAATCGCGACATGGCCGACGCCGTGGCCAGGGGTCACTTTCGTGAGGACCTGTTCTACCGCCTGAACGTCTTTCCCCTGCTCATTCCGGCGCTGCGGCAACGAGGCGAGGATATTGCTCCGCTGGCGCGTCATTTTCTTGCCGATCACGGCGCTCGCGCCGGTCGCCCCGCTCTCCGCCTGTCTGCCGCTGCGGATGCGGCGCTGCGTCAGCATCCCTGGCCGGGCAATGTCCGTGAGCTGGAGAACGTCATGCAGCGGGCGGTCATTCTGGCCCCCGGCGACATCGTCGAACTCGAGGCCCTGCATCTGGCGGCAGCGGCACCGCTGGCGCCGAGCGCCGCGCGGCGACCAGAACCGGCTGCGCCGGCAATGACCACCGTCGCGTCCCCGGCGCAGCCCCGGAAAGCCAACAAGATGAGCGAAGTGGAGCGAGAGCATATACTGGCGACACTGGCGTCGGTCGGCGGCTCCCGAACCCTTGCCGGGCAGCGCCTGGGGATGTCGGAGCGGACCTTGCGCCACAAGTTGCGACAGTATCGTCTCGACGGTTTTCTGAAGGCTTGAAGGTCTGCTCAGCCTGGCCGTTGAGCTGGCGGGATTTTTGCTTTAATAGGTTAGGCAGTGAACGGAGAAGAGAATGGACAGCAAGGGTATCGAGCAAGTGTTGAGCGTCTTGAAGGCGACGTCAGCAACCGCTGGCGGTCGTGTTGCCGAGGCGCAGAGCCTGGCAACGGGGGCCGACTTCGCGCAGGTGTTGCAGAATTCGATCGCCCAGGTCAGTCAGACGCAGCAGCAGGCGGAGGCCATGGCGGCAAATTTTGCCGCCGGCAACAGCACCGAGAACCTGCACGAAGTCATGATCGCGCTGCAAACGGCCAGCCTTTCCTTCCAGGAGATGATTCAGGTGCGCAACAAGCTCGTCTCTGCGTATCAGGACGTCATGAACATGCAGGTCTAGCGGGTTGGATCGAACGCCGGCACGCTGGCTTCTTTGCAGTGTACAGTTCTGCGCTCGGCTGCAGCTTGGCGCTCGTCTGCCACCGGTCATGGGACCTTGTATTCCAGCTGCGCTGCACCCATAATGCTTTCCATGGTCGTAATTCCGGCAAACCGGAAGCGTTCTGGACGCGGGTTCGATTCCCGCCACCTCCACCACTGCGGGGGTGCACCGGTTTCGACAGGGTGACAGATGGCGAGCAGGCGGCCCGAGAGGCGACGGACGTAATCCGCGCAAAACCACAAACGCCAATGATGAGCGTTTCGCAATGGCCGCTTAAGGCCTGCTGAGGACATAGCCGTCCAATAAACAGAATGGCTATCGGTGGGGGCTTCGGCCCCCATCGTCATTTCAAACTGCGGCGTGCTTGCCCCGCCTGATCGCCGGATGGTCGGCGGCCTTCTTCTCGCACGACGTTCCGCGCCGCTCTGCGCGCGACTGACACTTGCCGGATCGCGGACGAATCACGGTATATTGTCGTTACACCTCTTCCTTCGGGAGCCTCATACATGAAAGCTGGCGCTCTATCTGCGTTACTGGGATCTGGATTGCCCTTGCTCGCGACGCTGCGGGACTATCGACTTGCATGGCTCGGCAAGGACTCGATCGCCGGCCTTTCGGCGTGCATCGTCTCGATTCCGTCGGTGATCGCCTATGCCGAGCTGGTACACCTGCCGGCGATCACCGGCTTGTACGCGGCGCTGGCAGCGGCCATCGGCTACGCCCTGTTTTCAAGTTCGCGGCACGTTATCGCCGGGCCAGATGCGGCGATCGGTCTGCTCGCTGGTTCGGCAATCCTGCCGTTGTCGGGCGGGGATCCGGCGCGCATCGTCGTTCTCGCGGCGGTGCTCAGTCTCCTGTCGGGTGTCGTGCTGCTCCTCGCCGCGCGACTGAAGCTCGGCGTCATTGCCGATCTGCTGTCCCGGCCGGTGCTGATCGGTTACCTGAACGGTGCTTCGCTGGTTCTGATTGCCACGCAGCTCGGGAAGATGTTCGGCATCAAGACCGAGGGCGAAGAATTCTTCCACATTGTTAATACGGTATTCCAGAAGTTGCCCGAGACGCATCTGGCGACTTTCTTTTTCGGCGTGCTGCTGGTTGCTCTGCTGGTTGCGCTGGCGCGCTGGCTGCCACGCGTACCTGGTGCGCTGGCGGTCTGCGCGGTGGCGATCACAGCCACTTTCGCTCTTGACTTGGGCAGCTACGGCATCGCTCTGGTCGGTGAGGTGCCGTCGGGATTTCCGCATCTGACGATTCCCTCGATCCGCTGGGCAGATCTCGCGGCACTCGCGCCGGCTGCCGTGGCGATTGCCTTCCTGGCGTTTTCAGACGGCATTCTTCTGGCGCAGACCTTTGCCGAGAAGAACGGCTACGAGGTGCGTCCGAACCGCGAGTTGGTCGCTCTGGGCTCGGCGAACATACTGGCCGGGCTTTGGCAGGGCTTTCCCGTTTCGGCCAGTCAGTCGCGTACCTCGATCGTCGATTCCGCCGGTGGCAGGACACAGCTCGCGCAGGTGATTCTGGCCCTCGGCCTGCTCTTGTTCCTGTTCTTCCTCACCGGTCTCATCGCCCTGCTGCCGAAAGTCGCCCTCGGTGCGATCCTCATCGTCACCGCCATCGGCATGCTGGAAGTGGCGTCCCTGAAGGGCTTGTACAAGATCGACCGGGTCGAGGCCGGCATTGCCCTGGGCGTCACGGCTGCGATCCTGCTGGCCGGTGTCGTGCCCGGGATCATTCTCGGTCTGCTGCTGTCGCTGGTCGCCGTGCTGGTCGAGGTTTCGCGTCCCGATGACGCGGTGCTGCGCCGCCTGCGCAGCGACGGCAAGTTCCACGACTGTCTTGAGGACGAGGAAGCGGAGAGCGTTCCGGGCCTGCTCGTCTACCGGCTCTATGCGCCGCTGATCTTCGCCAACGCCAGGCACGTCGTGAACCGCCTGCGGACGCTGGTCGACGAGGCGCAGCCGCCGGTCAAATGGCTGGTCATCGACGCCCAGGCGATCCACGACATGGATGTCACGGCAGGGCAGCGCTTTGCGGAGCTGCATCGCGAACTGGTCGCCAGGGGTATTGACGTCAAGATCGCCGACGCGCCGAGGCCGTTCCGGGAGGAACTCGCCAAGGTTGGTCTATCCGAGGAAATCGGCGGCGCGGACTTCTACGTTTCCGTCAAGCAAGCGACCCAGGACTTCGAGCGCCAGGTCGCTGCCGCGAAAGAGGAACCTGGTAGCGCGCCCGTGTAAGGGAGGGCGCCCGCTTGTTGTCGGCGGAGTTGGCGCATTCAGCCGGTGCGCGTCGGCAGCACCTCGTGCAGCAATCGGGCCGCGTCGCGAATCATCTTTTCGGTGCTCTCCCAGTCGACGCAGGCGTCGGTGACCGAGCAGCCGTACTTCAGCTGTGACAGGTCTTCGGGGATCGCCTGGTTGCCGGCGACGAGGTTCGATTCGACCATCATGCCGACCAGCGACTGGTTGCCCAGGCGTACCTGGTTGACCACGTCGGCCATCACCAGCGGCTGCAGCTCGGGCTTCTTGTAGCTGTTGGCGTGCGAGCAGTCGATCACGATATTGCGCGGCAAACCGGCCTTGCCCAGCGCCTGCTCGGCCATCTGCACGCTGACCGTGTCGTAGTTCGGTCGGCCGTCGCCGCCACGCAGTACCAGGTGGCCGTAACGATTGCCCCGTGTGCGAACGATCGACGTGCGCCCCTGGCCGTTGATGCCCAGGAAACTGTGCGGCCGCGAGGCGGAAAGGATGGCGTTGATGGCGATGGCGACGTCGCCGTTGGTGCCGTTCTTGAAACCGACCGGGGTCGATAGCCCCGACGAAATTTCACGGTGCGTCTGCGACTCGGTCGTGCGCGCGCCGATGGCCGTCCAGGCGATCAGATCGCCCAGGTACTGCGGCGAGATCGGGTCGAGAGCCTCGGTTCCGGCCGGCAGGCCGATTTCGGCGAGCTCGAGCAGGAACTCGCGCGCCAGTTGCATGCCCTGATCGACGCGGAAAGAATCGTCCATGTCCGGGTCATTGATGTAGCCTTTCCAGCCGGTGGTGGTGCGCGGCTTTTCGAAGTAGACGCGCATGACCAGGTACAGCGTTTCGCTGACTTCGTCGGCGAGCGTCTTCAGGCGGCGCGCGTAATCGAGACCGGCGATCGGGTCATGGATCGAGCACGGTCCGACGACGACAAACAAGCGGCGGTCCCGGCGGTCGAGAATATTGCGCAGGACCTCGCGGCCGTTCATCACCAGGCTTGCGGCGGCTGGCGAAAGCGGCAGGCGGGCGTGGATTTCTTCGGGGGAAGGCATGGCGTCGAAGGCGCTGACGTTGATGTTTTCGATGGCGAAATGGGTCATGGTTTTGGCAGACAGCTTAGTTGATGAATCAGGTCCTTGACCGCGGCGACGCGGTCGGAAAGCGTTGCGCACTGGCGTTTGAGGAGCAGTTTGTCGGGTCCGGACAGACGGTAGTTGCGGTCTCTCTGAATCAGATTGATGATGCGCAGCGGGTCGATTGGCGGTTCGGCGTCGAATTGCACGATGATCTGTTCGGCCGTGGCGTCGAGCTTGCTCACCCCGAGAGGCTTGCACAGCAGGCGCAGCCGGTGGCTGTCGAGAAGCGCGCGGGCCTGTGGCGGCAGCGCGCCGAAACGATCGACCAGCTCTTCCTGCAGGTCGGCGATGTCGTCGCCGGTGGTGCAGTTGGCCAGACGCTTGTAGAGCGCCAGCCGCTGGTGGACGTCGGGCGCGTAGTCGTTGGGCAGCAGCGCCGGGGTATGCAGGTTGATCTCGGTGGCGATCGCCAGCGGCTGTAGCAGGTCCGGTTCCTTGCCCTGTTTGAGCGCCGCGACAGCGCGGTTGAGCATCTCGGTGAACATGTTGAAGCCGACTTCCTGCATCTCCCCGGACTGGCTGTCGCCGAGGACCTCGCCGGCACCGCGAATTTCGAGGTCGTGCATGGCGAGGTAGAAGCCGGCACCCAGTTCATCCATCATCTGGATCGCTTCCAGGCGCTGCCTGGCCTGCTTGTTGAGTGCCGCGTCGTCGTGGGTCAGCAGATAGGCGTAGGCCTGGTGGTGCGAGCGGCCGACGCGACCGCGCAGCTGATGCAACTGCGCCAGGCCGAACTTGTCGGCACGATTGATGACGATGGTGTTGGCATGCGGGTTGTCGATGCCGGTTTCGATGATCGTCGTGCACAGCAGGACGTTGACGCGTTGTTGCGTGAAGTCGCGCATTACCCGCTCCAGCTCACGCTCTTTCATCTGGCCGTGGCCGACGACGATGCGTGCTTCGGGCAACAGTTTTTCGAGCTTGCTGCGCATGTTCTCGATGGTGTTGACTTCGTTGTGCAGGAAATACACTTGTCCGCCGCGTTTGAATTCGCGCAGCAGCGCTTCGCGGATGATGCCGTCGGAGAAGCGGGTGACGAAGGTCTTGATCGCCAGGCGCTTCTGTGGCGCCGTGGCGATGACCGAGAAGTCGCGCAGGCCTTCGAGCGACATTGACAGCGTGCGCGGGATCGGTGTCGCGGTGAGTGTCAGTACGTCGACTTCGGCGCGCAGCGCTTTCAGCGCTTCTTTCTGGCGGACGCCGAAGCGGTGCTCCTCGTCGATGACCACCAGTCCGAGACGGCTGAACTTGACGTCTTTTTGCAACAGGCGATGCGTCCCGATGACGATGTCGAGCTTGCCGTCGGCCAGTTCGCGCAGCGCCTGCGCTACCTCGGCGTTGGTCTTGAAGCGGGACAACTCGGCAATTCTTACCGGCCAGTCGGCGAAGCGGTCGTTGAAAGTCTGGAAATGCTGTTCGCAGAGCAGGGTCGTCGGGCAAAGGATGGCCGCCTGCCGACCGCCAGCGACTGCGCAGAAGACGGCGCGCAAGGCGACCTCTGTCTTGCCGAAACCGACGTCGCCGCAGACCAGGCGATCCATCGGCCGGCCGGATTTCATGTCTTCGATCACCGCCTCGATCGCCGTCGCCTGATCGGCAGTCTCTTCAAAACCGAAGCCGTCGGCGAAGGCGTCGTGGTCGTGCGCCTTGAACTCGCAAGGGTGCCCCTGGCGTGCGGCGCGCAGAGCGTAGAGTGCGAGCAGCTCGGCAGCCGTATCGCGGGCCTGCAGCGCCGCGCGCCGTTTCGCTTTTTCCCATTGTTGCGAGCCGAGTGTGTGCAGCGGCGCGGCGTCGGGATCGGCACCCGAGTAACGCGAGATGACGTGCAGTTGTGACACCGGGACGTAGAGTTTGGCGTCGCCGGCGTAGTGCAGTTCGAGAAATTCCATCTCGCCTTCACCGAGGTCGAGGTGAATCAGACCCCGGTAGCGGGCGATGCCATGCTGCTCATGGACAACCGGCGAACCGACCTTCAGCTCGGTGAGGTCGCGCAACCAGTTGTCGACCGTTGCCTTGCGCTGCGCCGCGTGCCGGGAGCGGCGCGAGGGACTGTCGGCGTAAAGCTCGGCTTCGGTGATGATCGCCAGTTGCGCGAGCTGGAAACCGTCGTGCAGCGGCGCGACCGCCAGAGCGAGCTTGCTGTCGGCGGCCAGGAACGTGGCAAAGTCGCCACCCGCGGTCGGCGCCAGCCCGTAGTCGGCGAACAGTTCGCTCAGCGTTTCGCGGCGTCCGGCGGTTTCGGCGAGCAGCAGGACGCGGCCCGGGAAGTCGTCGATGAAGCCCTTCAGGACGTGCAGCGGGTCCTGGGCGCGGCGGTCAACGGCCAGCGGCGGCAGGTTTTGTGCGGGGCCGTCGTTGCCGGCGGCGAGGTTCACGCGGGCGTACGATTTCGCGGCGACGAAAAACGGCTCCTCGGCGAGGAACAGTTCAGCCGGCTGCAGCAGGGGGTGGCTGCGGTCGCCGGAGAGCATGTCGTAGCGCGATTGTGCCTCGCGCCAGAAGGCACGGATCGCCGCCGCTACGTCGTTGTGGAGGACGAGAACGGTCTCTTTGGGCAGGTAGTCGAAAAGGCTTGCCGTCTCTTCAAAGAACAGCGGCAGCCAGTATTCGATGCCGGCCGCCGCGACGCCGTTCGAGACATCCTTGTAAATCCGCGACTTGCCGGGGTCGCCTTCGAAAATCTCCCGGAAACGTTGGCGGAAGCGCGCGCGGCCCTTCTCGTCGAGAGGGAACTCGCGTGCGGGTAGCAGGCGAACTTCCGGGACCGGGTAGAGGGTGCGCTGACTATCGACGTCGAAGGTCTTGATGCTTTCGATCTCGTCGTCGAAGAGATCCAGCCGGTAAGGCAGTTGCGAGCCCATCGGGAAGAGGTCGACGATGCCGCCGCGGATCGAGTATTCACCCGGCGCCACGACCTGGGTGACGTGCGCGTAGCCGGCCAGGGTCAGCTGCGCTCGGAACGGAACGGCGTCGAGTGGCTCGCCCTGCTTCAGAAAAAAGGTATAGGCGGCCAGATACGCCGGCGGCGCCAGGCGATAAGCCGCCGTTGCCGCAGGAACCAGCAGCACGTCGCAATCGCCACGCATGACCGCGTAGAGTGTCGCCAGACGCTCGGAAACCAGGTCGTGATGCGGCGAAAAACTGTCGTAAGGCAGCGTTTCCCAGTCCGGCAACAGGCGGATGCACAGATCTGGAGCAAACCAGGCAATTTCCGCGAGCAGGCGCTGCGCGTCGGTGGCATCGGCCGTGAGCACGGCGAGCATGCGCTGCCCGGCGCTCGCGGCGGTTGCCGCCTGGGCGATCAGCAGCGCGTCGGCTGAGCCTGCAAAGGAGGGAAGCTGAAGCCTTTCGCCGACTTTGGGCAGCGGCGCGCGGGGAAGCGGTAAGAACAATGAATACGACTCGCGACTCGATGGCTGAAGTGAAGTGAAGTGAGCTGCGCGACCCGGTCAGGGCAAGGCAGCAAAAGGGCGAAATTATAGCCGATCAGTCGGCGTCGCCGACATCGTCCCCGCAGCGCAGGTGTTTTGGCGTAATCGGGCGCTTCACGCCTGCCGTGCTGCGAGTTTCGCACTCAGAGCAGTGAAGAACTCCGAAGCGCCGCTGCGGATCGAGTAATCCGCGAGGGCTGAAAGCGATGTCGGGTGCGGGTTGACCTCCACCACCGTCGCCCCGGCCCGTTTGGCCCACACCGGCAGCAGCGCGGCCGGTTGGACGGTGAACGAGGTGCCAACACAAAAGAACAGATCGGCGGTCATGCTGCACGTTTCGGCAGCCGCAAAGACCTCCTCGTCGAGCATTTCTCCGAACAACACCAGATCCGGGCGCACCGGCGCACCGCAGCGGGGGCAGCGAAAAGGTTCGGCGGCGCTTTGCTCCCAGTCGGCCGAGAAGCCGCAACGCTGCTGGCAGCGGAGGCGGTGTATGGTGCCGTGAACTTCGAGCACTGGCGCGTTCCCGGCGCGGCTATGGTAGCCGTCGATGTTCTGCGTAATGACCGTCAGTTGTTTTGCCCGACAGATTTCCTGCAGCCGGGCGAGGGCTTGGTGGCCGGCGTTCGGCTGTCGTTCGTCGACCAGCCTTTTCAATTGCAGCAGCCAGTTCCATACGCGTTCCGGATTGCGTAGGAAGCCCTCAATGCTGGCGACCTCATCAGGATCGACCTTGTTCCACAGTCCGGTTGCGCCGTCGCGAAAGGTTGGAATGCCACTGTCGGCGGACAGACCTGCCCCTGAGAAAACAACGATTTCCTTCGCCTCGCGCACCACGGAAGCGACTGATTCCAGGCTGCCTGAGTGCATTGTCGTCTCCTTTCCGGTACCCGGACTGGTTGGCCAGATCCCGCCTCCGAGGAAGTGGACCTCAGGGCGCCTCATGCTCGCTTGATTCTCGCATATTCCCGATTGTTGACCATCCCGGTCCGCACGGGGCCGACACGCGCTTGGCGAATTCCCTCAGGCGGCGGTGGGCAGCTTGTCAGCACGGGGTGCGGGGGCGGGCGTGGCAGCGTCTCGACGCACGCAGCGGAGTGCCGCGAACGGGCAATCGTTGTATAAATGCAACACAATGCCAAACCAATGCTTGAAGCCGCCGAAGTTTGTATGCTTAAATCCGCCGACTGCGCAAAAATCGCATCGCGTGACACGCATTCGGACCTAACAGAGATTAATCGAGGAGGAATATCTTGAAATCGAAAATCATTACTACCCTGCTGGCCTCAATCGGCCTTTTTGCTGCAGTTGGCGCCGCACAAGCGCAAACCGCGGCTGATCGCGTTTATGTGATCGACTCACGCGGTGAAGTCGCGATGAGCGGCGCCGGCCTCTGCTGGCGGACCGGCTTCTGGACGCCTGCAGCTGCGGCCAAGGACCCGGCTGGTTGCAAGTGTGACAAGGACCTGCTGCCGAAGGAAGTCTGCGAGCCGCCGATGGCCAAGGCTGCTGCTGCGACGGCCAAGCCGTCCGGTGACAAGGTGACCGTCGCTGCCGACGCGCTGTTTGATTTCAACAAGGCCACGCTGCGTCCGGCCGGCAAGGCGAAGCTCGACGAAGTCGTCGCCATGTCCAAGCAGATCAAGCTGGAAGTGATCATCGCCGTCGGTCACACGGACCGTATTGGCTCCGATGCCTATAACCAGAAACTGTCCGAGCGGCGTGCCGCGTCGGTCAAGGCCTATCTGGTGAGCAAGGGTGTCGAAGCCAACCGCGTCTACACCGAAGGCAAGGGCGAGAAGCAGCCGGTGACCCAGCCTGGTCAGTGCCCGGGTGGCAAGAGCGCGAAAGTCATAGAGTGCTTGCAGCCTGACCGTCGTGTCGATATCGAACTCATCGGCACCAAGTAATTCAGAGAAGGCGTAAGAAAACCCCGCTCCGGCGGGGTTTTTTTTCAGCCAGCACATTCCTGATTACGCAGGGATCATGCCCATGGAAGTTGTCGATCTGCTCATCGAGGCGCGCTGGATAGTTCCGGTCGACCCCGCTGGTGTGGTTCTTGAAAGTCACGCTGTAGTGATCAACGATGGCCGCATCGTGGCCGTCGTTCCCCAGAGCGAGGCGGCGAGCTGCTTTTCGGCAAGGAGCCACAAGCGGCTGGAGCAGCACGTCCTCATTCCGGGGCTGGTCAATTTGCATACCCACGCGGCGATGACCCTTCTGCGCGGTCTTGCCGACGACCTGCCGCTCATGGAATGGTTGCAGCGGCACGTCTGGCCAGCCGAGGCGCAGCACGTCTCGGAGCAGTTCGTCTATGACGGAACCTTGCTCGCCTGCGCCGAAATGTTGCGCGGTGGCATCACCTGTTTCAATGACATGTACTTCTTCCCCGGCGCCGCGGCGGACGCGGCGCTGGCGTCGGGCATGCGCGCCGCAATCGGTCTGATCACCGTCGACTTTCCGAGTAGCTACGCGACCGACGCCGACGACTATCTGGCCAAGGGGCTCGCCGCCCGCGACCAGCGGCTCGAAGAGCCGCTGCTGTCCTTCTGCCTGGCGCCACATGCGCCGTACACAGTAGGCGACGGGGGCTTTTCCCGGGTGCTGACGCTTGCCGAGCAGGTCGAATTGCCGATACACGTACATCTGCATGAAACCATCCAGGAAATCGAAGAGAGCGTGCAGCGTTTCGGGATACGCCCGATCGAGCGCCTCCGTCGCCTGGGAATGTTGAGCCCGGCACTGATTGCCGTACACGCGGTGCACCTCGACGCGCACGAAATCGAACTGCTCGCCCAGCAGGGCTGTTCCATCGCGCATTGCCCCAGCTCCAACCTCAAACTTGCCAGCGGCATTGCCCCGCTTGCCGAGCTGGCGGCAAAGGGAATCAATATTGGTCTGGGTACTGACGGTGCGGCCAGCAACAACCGGCTCGACCTGCTACAGGAGATGCGGCTGGCCGCATTGCTTGCCAAGGCGCAGAGTGGCCGTGCCGACGCGATCAAGGCCCATCAGGTACTGCACATGGCGACCCTCGGTGGCGCCCGAGCCCTGGGTCTCGAGGCACGGATCGGCTCGATCACTCCCGGCAAGGCGGCCGATCTGTGCGCCGTCGCGCTCGACGAGTTTGCCCTTGCCCCCTGCTATGAGCCGGTTTCACACCTCACCTACGCTGTAGCCCGAGAGCATGTTTCTGCGGTGTGGGTCGCTGGTCGCATGCTTGTCGAAAACGGCCAACTGATTGAAAGCAACGAAACCGGATTGATAAAGCTGGCGCTCTTGTGGCAGAATAAAATCCGTCCGTGACGAGTTCAGTGAACAACGAGGCATAACAGGCCATGCGGACCCGCTCCGCAGCCTTCAATTAACGAGGGAAACCTAGATGAAAAGAATTGCAAGAACAAGCACCATCGTGGCTGCGTTCGCCGCCGCTCTCGGCTTCGGCGCCTCGCTGGCTCAGGCACAAACTTCGATTCCCCTGGATCGCGTGTATGTGATTGACTCCCGCGGCGAAGTCGCGATGAGCGGCGCCGGCCTCTGCTGGCGGACCGGTTTCTGGACTCCTGCGGGCGCGGCCAAGGACCCGGCTGGTTGCAAGTGCGACAAGGATCTGCTGCCGAAGGAAGTCTGCGAGCCGCCGATGGCCAAGGCTGCTGCTGCGACGGCCAAGCCGTCCGGTGACAAGGTGACCGTCGCTGCCGACGCGCTGTTTGATTTCAACAAGGCCACGCTGCGTCCGGCCGGCAAGGCGAAGCTCGACGAAGTCGTCGCCATGTCCAAGCAGATCAAGCTGGAAGTGATCATCGCCGTCGGTCACACGGACCGTATTGGCTCCGATGCCTATAACCAGAAACTGTCCGAGCGGCGTGCCGCGTCGGTCAAGGCCTATCTGGTGAGCAAGGGTGTCGAGGCCAACCGCGTCTACACCGAAGGCAAGGGCGAGAAGCAGCCGGTGACCAAGCCTGGTCAGTGCCCGGGTGGCAAGAGCGCGAAAGTCATCGAGTGCCTGCAGCCTGACCGTCGTGTCGATATCGAACTCATCGGCACCAAGTAATCCGGTAGTTTTACGGGAGAAGCCCTGCTTCGGCAGGGCTTTTTCGTTGGTGCCTGCCGCCTGGCATACTCACCGGTGCACGCCGGTACGGTGGCCCACTCTCGCCTGCTTCCCGCCTCTCGCCATGGAAACCGCTTCATGATGATCAACGCCGACCAGAAGGAACTCGAGAAATTCAGCCAGCTTGCCCATCGCTGGTGGGACCCGGGCAGCGACTTCAAGCCCTTGCACGACATCAACCCCTTGCGCCTTGAGTGGATCGACCGTCACTGCCAACTGGCTGGCAAGAGCGTGCTTGACGTCGGTTGCGGCGGAGGCCTGCTTTCGGAAGCCATGTGTGAGAGAGGGGCGACGGTGACCGGCATCGACCTCTCCGAAAAGGCGCTGAGTGTGGCCCGATTGCATTTACTCGAAAGCGGTCGCCAGGTCGACTATCGGCAGGTTTCCGCCGAAGAACTTGCCGCCGAGCAGGGCAGCCGGTATGACGTGGTGACGTGTATGGAAATGCTCGAGCATGTTCCCGATCCGGCCAGTACCGTTGCCGCCTGCGCGGCCCTGGCCAAACCCGGCGGGCACGTTTTCTTCTCGACCATCAACCGCAATCCGAAAGCCTACCTGTTTGCGGTGATTGGCGCCGAATATGTGCTGCAGATGTTGCCGAAAGGCACTCACGACTATGCGCGATTCATAAAACCATCAGAGCTTTCGCGTTGGCTGCGAAACGTCGGCCTCGATCCCGATGAGCTGCGCGGGATGACTTACAACCCCTTCACGCAGCACTACGCTCTCGGTCACGACACGGACGTGAATTACCTTCTGCATAGCATAAAGAATGTTTGACACAGTACTCTTCGACCTCGACGGCACCTTTGCCGATACCGCCCCCGATCTGGCTGCCGCCCTCAACCGATTGCGCGCCGATCTGGGACTGCCGCGGGTGTCGCCAGAGCAGCTCCGCCCTTTGACGTCGCAGGGCGTACGGGGCATGCTCAAGGGTGGACTCGACATGCAGCCGAGCGATGCCGGCTACGCGCAATTCTACGATCGCTTCCTGCGCTACTACAGTCAGGACATCTGTGTCGAAACACGGCTGTTTCCCGGAATTGAGCAACTCCTCGACGTCCTTGAGGGGCGCCGTTCGCTGTGGGGTATCGTCACCAACAAAGCGCAGCGCTTCACCCTGCCGCTGCTGGCCCGGCTTGGCTTCGCCAAGCGCGCAGCCTGTGTCGTCAGCGGTGATTCGGCGCGACGTGCCAAGCCGGCAGCGCACCCGATGCGGCTGGCGTGTTCCCTGCTTGCCAGGCATCCGGCGCGTTGCCTCTACGTTGGTGACGATCTGCGTGATATCCAGGCCGGTCGCGCTGCCGGCATGGTCACCGTGGCGGTGCGCTACGGCTATCTCGGTGATGGCGATCCGATAGAGAAGTGGGGTGCCGATCATGTCGTCGATCACGCGCGGGAAATTGCCGTCCTCGCCGGTATCCACCGAGCGTGAAAGACGCTCGCCATCCTTGAGAAAAGCTCGCCATGCCCAAGACAGCCCTGATCCTTTTTGCCCATGGCGCTCGTGATCCCGATTGGGCCGAGCCAATGCGCCGCGTCTGCGCGTTTGTGCGCGAACAGGCTCCGGATCGGCGCGTCGAACTCGCCTTCCTGGAGTTCATGACGCCCGAGTTGCGCGAATGCGCCGAGTTGCTCCTCGGCGAGGGCTTCGAACGGATCGTCGTGCTGCCGATGTTCATTGCCCGTGGCGGACATCTGAAACGCGACGTGCCCCTGTTGCTCGACGAGTTGCGGCGTTGCCATCCGCAGGCGCAGTTTGAGTTGGGCGCTGCGGTGGGCGAAGCCGACAGCGTCGTGCAGGCCATGGCCCGGCACGCGCTGGCGCTGGTCGAGGGCTAGTTGCCGGTGGCCAGCGCCAGCCCAACGGCTGCCGGTCATCGACGATTGCTGTTCTGTGCTGCGGCCGACGCGGAGCACATCGGTGTCTGAGGTCAGCTTTTCGCCGATCGGATTTCTGGCGACGCCGTTTCGCGATCGCTTCGGCATCCCCCGGCAGGGGCAACTGGCGCCGCATGCCCACGGCCAGTTGCGCCTGCTGCGACCGTATGATCGAGAAGAGGCGGTGCGTGGCCTGGACGAGTTCTCGCACGTCTGGCTCAGTTTCGTTTTCCACCGTAGCGCAGATCAGTGGAGCCCGACGGTCCGCCCACCGCGCCTTGGCGGCAACGCGCGGGTCGGTGTTTTCGCCAGCCGTAGCCCATTTCGCCCCAACCCCCTGGGCCTGTCGCTGGTCGAGTTGCTGGCGATCGATACGCGCGCCGGCGTGCTGCTCACTTTCGGCGGCGTTGACCTGCTCGACGGGACTCCCGTTCTCGATATCAAACCGTACCTTCCGTTTGCCGAAAGCCAGCCGGCCGCA